>DAIRTK010000006.1:46198-68707 GCA_036803945.1 Synergistaceae bacterium | reverse complement strand
TAATCGCCCAACGAGATGAGATTTTACTAGCTAATGTATGTCCTGTCAATAGTTTGTCAGGTTTTAGAGTGCTTCTCTTTCAGCATTCTGTCAGTTCTGTATCTTCCGACCTCTTCCTTGCAGGAAAGAGGTCTTAATTGTTCTGTTTCAGAAGAATTACCTTGAAGGTTCCATCCGTCTCTTCAAAAGATCCCTGCCATCCGGCATTCCTTCCGAACCTCAGGACATTTTCCCTTGAGGTGACGGTGTCTACCAGGACCTCGACCCTTCCTCCGCTTAATTTATCAAGAACTTTTTTTGTCTCCACTATAGGCTGCGGGCATGAAAGTCCGCGTGCATCAACTGTTTTTGTCTCCATGATCTCAGGCCTCCTAGTCTACCCTGTTCATAAACAATGTGCCGACTGCCATACAGAATATAAGTCCGGCTATTGTTGCCGGGATGCCGTATGCTCCAACTCCGGCTCCTGAGCTTGCAAGGCTGAAATTGTGAGCGAAAGCAGCGCCCATGAGCATGCCCATAATGAATACGCCGGCATCTGAATCACCTTCGCCTGACATGATGAACATGCGTCCCGGGCAGCCTCCCGCCAAAGTGAAGGCAAGTCCGGAAAGTGCCATGCCCAGGAAATTCCACAGGTGCATTGTGTGCGCTACCGGCTGACCTTCCATACCGGGCTTGAAGAGTCCTAAAGCCATGTTTGTCAGGAAAGCAGCGACTATAAAGCATACGATGCCCTTGAAAAGATGGGTATCTTTGAGCATTATCAAGTCACGTATAGCCCCTACTGTGCAGAAGCGGCTTCTCTGGGCAAGCCATCCTACCAGGAGTCCCGCGCCAAGTGAGATGAGTATCGGTGCGTGCATTGATCCGGGGCCCTTTGCAGAGAAGAATATTGGTCCTGTACCTTCTGCGCCAAAGAGCGGTTTAATAATAAGGAGTGTAAGAAGGGCTATCGCAAGCAACGGCATGAAATATCCGGCAGCTTTGGGGTTTTGGCGCGCTGCGCCTAGGCTGAATCCTCTGTAAAGGAACATTATCCCCACAGCGATCCCCGCGGTAAGTCCCGCTATTCCCGCAATTGCGGTAAAGTCGCCTCCGGCAAGCCTCAGATATGCCCTCCAGGGACACCCAAGGAATACCAGTGCTCCCACCATGGCAAAAAAGCCGAGCCCAAAACGTATCATCGGTGATGATCCGCCTCTGGGCCTATATTCACGGTATATTAGCGCAGATGCGAGTGAACCCAGAATAAATCCCGCAAGCTCGGGACGCAGGTACTGGACTATTCCTGCCCTGTGGAGCCCCAGGGCTCCTGCGACATCACGTGTGAAGCAGGCAACACATACCCCCATGTTTCCCGGGTTTCCGAATTTTACAAGCAAAGCCGCAATAACTCCAATGATCGTTCCTGCGAGAGCAGGGCCGTTTTTTGACATCAGTACACGATTCATGATTGACCTCCTTAAATTTTGAACTTCAGGAATATCGCCGTAACTATTGATTTTTTCGCTGTCGGCTCAAATAAGGAAAGTGCAGAGGAGATCAGTGAATAGGTGTGAAAGGATACTCCCCTGTTGTCACCCTGTCAGAAAAAGGCAGCGAAAAGCGGAAGGTCCATACCGTGGACCCGTAAATTCCAAATCACGCCATCGCATTGCCTCCTTCCAAGGTTAGAAGAGTATGATGAAGAAAAGATAAAATCAAGCACGCCAGATATTATATATCAAATCAACCTGATAAGTCATATCAATAATAAATTTTATTTAAAAAAATGAGGCAGGGTCTAGGTTAAGTATGGTTCCCTGCCTCTGAATCGATATATTATCTGCAGATGTCGATCAGGCCGATCATTCATCCGCCCAGTAATTCGGGGCCTCTTTAGTGATCACTATGTCATGCGGATGGCTCTCTTTCATCGAAGCCGCGGTGACCTGCACGAATCTTGATTCCTTGTGAAGTTCATCGATATTGGGTGCTCCGACATAACCCATTCCTGAGCGTACGCCGCCTACCATCTGATAGACTACTCCGGAAAGGGCGCCTTTATGTGCGACCATTCCCTCAATGCCTTCAGGCACCAGCTTGTCTTCCGACGACCCTTCCTGGAAATACCTGTCTTTGCTGCAGCCGCCCTTCATAGCTCCCAGTGATCCCATGCCTCTGTAGCTCTTGAAGGACCTGCCCCTGTATATTACTGCCTCACCCGGGCTTTCCTCTGTGCCGGCAAAGAGAGAACCTATCATTACCACGTCGGCGCCTGCGGCAAGTGCCTTGACTATGTCTCCGGAATACCTTATGCCTCCGTCTGCGATGGCAGTCTTTCCTCTTTTGTGAACTGCCTCTGCCACGTTCATGACAGCCGCCACCTGAGGAACGCCGATGCCGGCAACAATGCGCGTCGTGCATATCGAACCCGGGCCTATCCCTATCTTGACCGCGTCAGCTCCGGCGTCGATCAAGGCATCTGCTGCTGCTGCAGTTGCGATGTTGCCGGCTATCAGCGGGAGGTCCGGATAGAGTTTCCTCAGCCTGGCGACAGTATCGATGACCATCTTAGAGTGCCCGTGGGCAGTATCGACCACTATCGTGTCTACCCCTGCCTTTACAAGAGCCTCTGCCCTGTCAAAGGCATCTGTTCCTACACCTATAGCAGCCCCTACACGAAGTCGTCCCCTCTGGTCCTTCGTAGCATTTGGAAAGGCCTTTGCCTTCAATATGTCCTTGATAGTAATGAGTCCCTTGAGCTTGCCTTCCTTGTCGACTATAGGCAGCTTCTCTACTTTTGTCCCCATAAGTATGGCCTTGGCGTCTTCAAGTGTTGTGCCCACCGGTGCGGTAATAAGGTTTTCCTTGGTCATAACGTTGGATATGGGCTGATCAAGATTTGTCACGAACCTTAGGTCCCTGTTTGTAATTATCCCGACAAGCCTTATGTCATTGTCAACAACAGGCACTCCGGAGATGTGATAGTGCTCCATCAAAGCAACTGCTTCCCTGACAAGATCTTCCGGATGGCGGTAGAAGGGGTCAACAATGACTCCTGATTCAGACCTCTTGACCTTGTCTACTTCGACTGCCTGGTTTTCGATTGGCAGATTCCTGTGAAGTATACCGATCCCTCCCTCACGTGCAAGCGCAATGGCAAGCCTGCCCTCTGTAACGGTGTCCATAGCTGCACTGCAGATAGGTATATTGAGGGAGATCTGGGGGGTCAGCATTGTTGATACGTCTACCTGTGCCGGTACAACTTCGCTGTATCCCGGAACGAGCAGTACGTCGTCAAATGTGAAGCCCCTGTATTCAACGAACTTATCTTCGGATCTCTTTTTTGTCATATCGATGCCTCCGTCTGATGATTTGTATTTTTAGGGCCGATATCAGGTCCAGCCTGATGTTCATCAGCCTTGATCCCATTCATACTTTGAAAGAGTTGCTACCCCGTCGCAGGTCATGCATTCATTGCGGCCGACGGAGCCGCAGCCTTCTCCTGACTTGACCTTCATGTTGAAATTGATCTTTCCGCATTCTTCTTCTGTAACAGATGCTACATTCCTGATAAACATAGGTATCATATGTCCCAGTTTTGGCGACTGTGCCCGGAGTGTAACATCGATCCAGTCAATGCTCCATCCCTCGGAACGGACCATACACAGAACTCTTTTAAGCATCTCCATGCTGTCATAGTCCTTCCATTCCGGGTCTGAAGAGGGGAAAAGTGTTCCAATATCAGGCATTCCCGCAGCTCCGAGAACTGCATCCATAACCGTGTGAATTATCAGGTCTGCGTCTGAATGCCCCAGGAGACCATATTCTGCACCCTCAATATCTATACCGCCAAGGACCAGTCTCCTGCCCCTTACAAGTTTATGAACGTCAAAACCATGCCCTGTCCTTCTGATGATCTTTCCGCCCGCGGCAGAGACCGCAGCTTCCCAGTCAAATTTTGTAGTTATCTTGAAATTTGACTCAAGCCCTTCGGTGGAGGTGATCTTCCTTCCTGATCCAATCCAGGCCTCCGCTTCGTCGGTACCATCAGTTCCATAGGATTTAAGAGCTTCGATCAGCGAATACTTTTCGAAGGCCTGAGGGGTCTGTGTCTTAAAGTATTTCGTCCTGTCAACAGACGTAATTTCCCCCGAATTTATCATTTTTATAGAATCCCTTATAGGTATAAGAGGCATTGCAGCACCTCCCTCTGACGCACTTTTCATAAGCCTGCGGCAAAGTTCGGCTGTTATAAAAGGGCGGGCCGCATCGTGCACAAGCACGTGAGACCCGCATGAAATATTCAAACCGTTCATTACTGACTGAGACCTTGTAGGTCCCCCTGCTGTGAGCCGGATCGGGATCCTGAGATCACAGTGCCTTTCGGCTTCCGCTGCAAGATCTTCGGGGACCACAAGGAGAAGTTCATCTGCAGCCCCCTCTTCCCAAAGCATTTCTGCAATTTTGGCAGACCATTTCCAGACAGGAATTCCAGCAAGGAGCCTGAACTGTTTGGGGGTGCCGCCGAGGCGGCTGCCTGTTCCCCCCGCGACTATAATGAAAGACCAGGTCTCCTTTTTCATTTATGGACGAATTCTTCCGAATACCATTCGGCCGGCAGATGTCTGGAGCATGGAGGTGACAGTTACCTTTACTCGCTCGCCGATCCGCTTGTATCCGTCCTCTACGACCAGCATGGTCCCGTCGTCAAGATAACCGACGCCCTGGTGAGGTTCCTTTCCGATCCTGATTATGTCGATCTCGACGTTCTCGCCCGGCAGAAGCATTGGCTTAAGAGAGTTTGCAAGGTCGTTTACATTAAGGACAGAGACCCCTTCGATCTGGGCTATCTGGTTGAGATTATAGTCAGTTGTAATGACCTTTCCGTTAAGCTGACGAGCCAGCACCACAAGTGCTTCATCAACTTTTTCCCTCTCAAGGTCCTTAAGGGTCGTCTCGGGTATCTCAATATTCAGAGTCCCTATCTTCTGAAGTTCGGTAACTACCGCAAGCCCTCGTCTTCCGCGAGTCCTCCTCAGGGGATCTGTTGAGTCGGCAACACCCTGAAGTTCCGCGAGGATAAATCTGGGAAGGACGATCGTACCCTCAATAAAACCGCTCTGTGCGACATCAAGTATCCTGCCGTCGATTATTGCGCTTGTATCAAGGATCTTGGGTATGGAATAATAAAACTCCGGAGCGACTTCAAGGTCGGCTTCCTTATCCTCGTCGCCGTTTCCGTTCTTCTTTTTGCGTTTGGGGAGCCTCAGCTTGATGTCGCCTATGTTTGTTATGACGCTCCATATGTCGTCCTTCCTCTTCGCAAAAAAGCGAAGCCCCATATAACCCAGTGCAACATTAAGAAGGACAGCTATATATACTCCTATACCTCCCGGCAGCCTTGACATGGGCATAGCGATAAGATTTGCAAGGAGAAGCCCCAATATCAGCCCCAGAAGGCTTACAGTAAGTTCCGGCACGCTCGTGTTTTGAAGTCTCGATTCTGTAAACTGTGCAAACTTGCTTACGCTTAACCAGAATAAAGGTGCGAGAATAAAGCCGAAACATGCTGAAAGAATAATAATAAAAACATATGTCGCAATTGGATGCAGCAGTGTGAACGTAGGCCACCAGCCAAGTTCGATCGCCATTTTTGCTATCTGGTAGCCGGCGGCACCGCAGATGAAGACCATCACTGCTCTGACCAATCTTCTCATAACTGTTGAAAGTCCTGATCCCGTTGACATTTTTCAGTCTCCTTTCCTGTAATTTTTATTTATGGCGTAAAGGCGCATAAGCTGTGCGCCGCAAAAGTACTGCTATTTCATCTCCTTTCTGGATTCCATAGCCATGTGCAGTGTTACTCTGTCTGCATACCCAATGCTTCCTCCGACCGGCAGACCGTATGAAAGCCTTGAAACTTTCACAGGGAGTCCGCTCAGTGCTTCCTGTATGGCAAATGCCGTAAGGTCTCCCTCTATTCTAGGTGCGGTCGCAAGCACTATCTCCTCGATCTTGAGTGAGCAAACCCTTTCCCTTAGCTTTGTGATGCTCTCTTCGGGGACCTCCTCCTCATCGAGAGGGGAGATCTGCCCGCCCAGAACGTGATACAGGCCGTTGAATATGCCTGCCTGCTCTATCGAAATGCAGTCCTCGTCGCTTTCGACCACGCACATGATCTTCCTGTCTCTCATCCTGTCCCTGCATATGGTGCATGGCTCAATGTCGGTGATGTTGCCGCATTCACCGCAGTGGTGCGTCTCATCTCTTACCTGTTTTATAGTCGAAACAAACTCGGTCACCCATTTTGGATCCTGTTTAAGGATGAAAAAGACCATTCTCCGGGCAGATTTTTCTCCTACTCCGGGAATTTTGCTCCATAATTTAATTAACCTCTGGACTGAGCCGGGCAGTGAAGTGACTGGCATTATCCTGTTACATCAGACCGGGAAACCCGCCCATTCCCCCGGTAATTGAATTCATCCTGCTGTTGGCCGTCTCCCTGCTCTGTCTCAGGGCTTCCTTTATTGCCGAGATGACCATGTCTTCCAATAATTCTACATCCTTGGGATCTACGACCTCCGGAGAGATCGAGAGAGATATAACATCTCCGTGTCCGTTTACTTTGGCTTTTACCATGCCTCCGCCGGCAACTCCCTCAACTACGACATTTGCAAGCTCTTCCTGTGCAAGTGCCATTTCAGCCTGCATACGCTGAGCCTGTTTCAAGAGTTTGTCCATTTTCATATAATTATCTTCCCTTCAAAAAAACGTTATAAGTTTGATTAAACAGAGAGTATACAACTATATCTGTCTATGCGCCAGATTAAAATACACATAAACCGTAAAAAATATTGCAAATGTGTTGGACCGGTCAGGCCTTATCAATTAATTTCCGGCTCTTCATCCGGCTCATCAGGATTTAAATTGTCGATATGAAGGGCTGTGAGCATGACAAAAAACGCAAATACCGGAAGTTTAAGTATCCTCCGCCATCTCCATGGCTCCTGCAATGTTCGGTAAAGCCATTCCAGACATAATTTCTGCCATATTTTCGGAGCTCTTGCCAGCTTACCCGAGATCACATCCATGGTCCCGCCTATCCCCATTCCGACTGCGGCCCCTGTAAGGGCAAGGTTTTCATCAAGCCAGTACTCCTGCTTGGGGACACCAAGGCCGACAAAGAGGACCTTTGCCCCGCTGCTGCGGATCTCAGCGCAGATGCCCTCTGTTTCGCTTTCATTAAAGTATCCGTTTCTTGTGCCGGAAATATTTAATCCGGGGTATCTTTCCGCAAGCTTTTTTGAAGCTTCGTCAGCTACCCCCGGGGCTCCGCCCAGAAACCAGATCCCCCAGCCTTCATAGGCTGCCCTTTTACAGATATGCTCGGTAAATTCTACCCCCGGTATCCGTTCCTGGATGGGTGTATGCAGAAGTTTAAGAGCAGCAATGAGCCCTGCACCGTCAGGAAGTACGAGTGCCGCATTCCTGACTATCCTCCTGTATCGGGCATCCGTCCTGCTCCTGAGTGCCGCAAGAGCATCCGGGGTGACTATCATACAGTGGTCAGTTCCTTTATTGATCCAGTGCTGGACCTGGGTTATTGCATAATTGAGAGATATGTTGTCCACCCTGATGCCCCAAAGTCCGGGACGTCTCGACTGGCTTTTGCCGGATGCCGAAGCGTATCTGAAAAATATCCAGGTAACCGTGAATACGGACAGCGCCGATGCAAGAAGCACGAGGAAACTTGCTGCCCCTATCTGTATGAATGCAGCGGCACATCCTATAAGCGCACAGACCATGACCACGGTGTGCACTGACCCTGCATGATCCATCCCCCTGCTGAGAAGCTTTCTGTAAAGAATAAGGTTGCCTGTGGGCTTGGGGGAGAAAGCAGCGCTGACGACGCTTATTGATGTTTCGATAAGAGGGAGCATAAAGAGACCGAGCGGAAGGACGGCAAGCGTATAAAAGGCGACACCCTTGCTTACCCCGAAAATGGAGAGGCCTGCAAAAAGTGTGCCCCATAGTGCTGTAAGAGGTTCGGTCAGCCTTCTGTAGGCATGTATGTGCCTGCTCCAGAATACAAGTATCAGAACCATTCCTGTAATGCAGAGCTGGACCGCTTCACGCAGATTCTGAGAAGAAAGCATTATTACGATCGATACGAGAGTCCAGCTGACTGTAAGCATCAGTCCGCACATCCCCGGTATCTCGTCTATCTCCTGGAAAAATATTGGAAAGATCCCTATCCAGAGGGTGCTTATTGCTATGGATGCAAAGTATGAGAGGTAGTAATATTCACCCTGCGAAAACTCAATAAATGCTATTCTGGGTCCGAAAAGGGAAAAGCCCAGGCCTACTATGAAGTACAAAAACCGGAGGTTCTTTCCCCTGGTGACTTTCTGACAGAAACCG
Organism: Synergistaceae bacterium; assembly: GCA_036803945.1. Lineage (GTDB taxonomy): Bacteria > Synergistota > Synergistia > Synergistales > Synergistaceae > Caenicola. The sequence goes on along the minus strand of DAIRTK010000006.1, from coordinate 60,298 downwards.
ACACATGCAGCAGCGACTCCTGCAGCAATTGTTATCTTCAGGGGCCTGTCCGGAGCCCATATCCCGCACAGAGCCCATGCGGCTACCAGTGTAATGTCCTTAAGATAATAGTACTGGTCGCTCTCAAGGTATTTTTTAAAGAATTTCTGAATCAAAATACATATAACGGCTACAAAAAGGACCAACAATACCGTCATTGAGTAATTGCTTTCAAACATTGATGTCCATTACCTCCGTTGGCATCAGAGAGAGAAGTGGCCGTGCCGCCAATTATCCTACCATGTTTGACGCCATAACAAAAGGGAAACATACTTAAAGTCAGGGGCAAAGATCTTGCCCCTGACCTTGAATTAAGTCTCCAGTAAGCTTGGTTTATATTACTTTCTCCATGCCGCCTGCGTAAGGCCGAAGTGCTTCCGGTACTGTAATGCTTCCGTCTTCGTTCTGGTAATTTTCCATGATGGCAATGAGACACCTTCCTATCGCAATGCCGGATCCGTTGAGAGTGTGCACAAAGCGTGGCTTTCCTCCTGCAGAGGGACGGTACTTGGTACCCATCCTTCTTGCCTGAAAGTCCTCACAGTTGCTGCACGAGCTGATCTCGCGATAGCAGTTCTGGCTGGGAAGCCAGACTTCGATGTCGTATGTTTTTGCTGCACCAAATCCCATGTCGCCGGTACACAGGCAGATGACCCTGTAAGGAATGCCAAGGAGGCTGAGAACTTTTTCGGCGCAGTTCGTCATATGCTCAAGCTCATCATAACTTTTGTCCGGCGTACTGAGCTTGACCATCTCGACCTTGTCGAACTGATGCTGCCTCAGCATGCCTCTCATATCGCGTCCGTAACTGCCTGCTTCACGCCTGAAGCACGGAGTGAAGGCACAGTAATATTTTGGCAGGTCAGACTCATTCATTATTTCACCGGCATGCAGGTTGGTCAGTGGCACTTCGGCTGTAGGAATGAGCCAGAGGTCGTCATTTGCACATTTGTAAAGATCCTCGGCAAACTTGGGAAGCTGTCCCGTTCCGCTCATCGTGCCGGTGTTTACAAGTATAGGCGGAGCTATCTCTGTAAATCCATGCTGAGTCGTATGAAGGTCAAGCATGAAGTTCATCAGAGCTCTTTCCAGCCTTGCACCCGGTCCCTTGAGTACAGTGAAACGGCTCTCAGCAAGCTGGACTCCCTTTTCAAAATCCATTATCCCCAGAGGTTCGCCCAAGTCCCAGTGTGCTTTCGGTTCAAAAGAAAAATCACGGGGTTTACCGTGTTTCCTTATTTCAATATTGTCGTTTTCATCCGCTCCTACGGGAACAGATCCATGCGGCTTATTTGGGATCCGCATGGCAAGGTCGTCAAGTTCGGCTTCTATCGTGCCGACCTTTTCATCGAGTTCCTTGACCTTTTCACCTATCAGGCGCATCTCTTCCATGAGCAGGTCGGCATTTTCCCCGGCTTTCTTTTTCATGCCGACTTCCTTTGCGCCTGCGTTGCGCTTTTCCTTGAGTGCTTCAACCTCGAGGAGAGTCTCTCTCCGCATGGAATCCAGCTCAATAAAACGGTCAAGTGGGAAGGAGTAATTCCTGTTTGCCAGCATTGCAGCAAATTCTTCAGTGTTCTCCCTCACCCATTTGATATCAAGCATTATGCATCAGCTCCCCTGTCCTTGCGCACTTCTTTCAAAAGGTTTGCAGTTTCAAGCGCAGCAAGTGCAGCGTCTGCGCCTTTGTTTCCGGCTTTGCTGCCGGAACGGGCAAGAGCCTGTTCAAGGTTGTCGCATGTGATTATTCCAAACGCTACAGGGATGCGGTGTTCAAGTCCGACATGAGCAAGCCCCTTTGCTGCTTCACCTGCCACGTACTCGTGGTGAGTAGTGTCGCCGCGGATAACAGCTCCAAGAGTAATGATGGCGTCATACTTGCCGCTCATTGCGATCTCTTTTGCAACCACAGGCTGTTCCCAGGCTCCCGGTGTCCAGAAGACATCAATGTCCTGGTGGCGGACATCATGGCGCGAAAGCGCATCTTTTGCGCCTTCTATAAGTTTTGAAGTAATAAGCTCGTTGAACCTGGACGCTATAATTGCGAAACGAAGACCGCTCCCGATCATATTTCCCTGGACTGTTTTCATTTTGATTCTCCCCTTCTAAATTTGTGATTGGCGTTGTTATTGCTTATTTTCTTCTTTTTCGAGTTCCATGCACATCGAGTTGCTTAATACGTGCCCCATCTTGCAGACTTTTGTATTTAGATATTTTTCGTTGAAAGGGTTGGGATCTATTTCGATAGGGATCCTTTCGGTGATTTCAAGGCCGTATCCCTTCAGTCCCGTTATCTTTACAGGATTGTTGGTCATCAGCTTGATTTTTTTCAGCCCCAGGTCTGCCAGTATCTGTGCTCCCACTCCGTAGTCTCTTGCATCGGGCGCATATCCCAGAGCAACGTTTGCTTCAACGGTGTCCATTCCTTTTTCCTGAAGTTCATAGGCTTTAAGCTTGGCAAGAAGACCTATACCGCGCCCCTCCTGCCTCATGTAAAGAAGGACTCCCCTTCCGGCCCTTTCGATCATCATCATTGCCTTGTGCAGCTGCGGACCGCAGTCACATCTCAGGGAACCGAGCAGATCACCGGTAAAACATTCCGAATGTACACGTACGAGGACATCCTCTGCTCCTTCGATGTCTCCCTTTACAAGCGCAAGATGGAGTGCTTCGGGATTTTCTCCGTAGGGGCTTGTATATGCGTGGCAGACAAAATCTCCCCATGCCGTAGGCATATGGACTGTGGCCTCCCTGCGCACCAGCTTTTCCCTCATGACGCGATACCTGATAAGATTTTCCACCGATATTATCTTCATTCCGTGCCTGTCGGCGAAGTCAATGAGCTGAGGGAGCCTTGCCATGCTTCCGTCTTCATTCATTATCTCGCATATGACGCCGCCTTCGTTGAATCCGGCCATGCGTGAGAGGTCGACCGCAGCTTCCGTATGCCCCGCCCTCTTAAGCACTCCTCCGTGCCGTGCCACCAAGGGGAAAATATGGCCGGGTCTCCTGAAGTCTTCGGCCCTTGAAAGAGGATTCGCAAGTGCTTTGGCGGTTATGGCCCTCTCTGCAGCGGAAATTCCTGTCGTTGTGTCCTTAAGATGGTCTACGGAGACAGTGAATGCTGTCCCATGGGCATCTGTATTGTGCTCGACCATGGGATTGAGCTCAAGTTTTTTTGCCTGCTCGGCCCCTATCGGTACACATACCAGTCCGCGGGCATTTTTAATCATGAAATTGATATCCTCCGTGCGGCAGCAATCTGCTGCCATCACAAGGTCGCCTTCGTTTTCCCTGCTCTCGTCGTCAACGACGATTATCATTTTGCCCTGCTTGATCTCATTGACTGCCTCTTCGATATTATTGAACATTATCTGCTGATCCTCCTAGACCCAACCGTATTCTGCCAGTCTGTCCCATGTAAGGGATTTTTTAATATCTGCGCCTTCGTTTGATGCCGGAAAACGTGTTTCAAGGAACTTTGTGATATATTTCCCCAGAATATCCGTTTCTATGTTTACCGGGCTGCCCTCCCTGAGCTCTGAAAGTGTCGTATCAGAAATCGTTGTGGGGATTATTCCCACAGAAAACATCTCTTTGTCAACGTCAATAACAGTCAGGCTTATCCCGTCTATTGCGACCGAACCCTTTGGGACTATCCCCGAAAGCAGTTCAGGCGGAGCCTTGAAAAAATATTTCCTCGTCTCGGCAAATATCTCGATCCTGAAAACCTGTGCGAGCCCGTCAATGTGACCTGACACGATATGTCCGTCAAGCCTTGAATCAAGACGCATTGCACGTTCAAGATTAACGCGTGACCCCCTTATAAGGGAGCCTAATTTTGTCCTGTTTCTCGTTTCTTCCATTATTTCTATGCTGAAGGACCTCGGATCGAAACGTGTCACAGTGCTGCAGGCTCCGGAGACAGAGACAGAATCACCAATTTTAAGCCGGCCAGATATTGAGGGAGCGTCAATGTCAAGCTGCCACACATCGCCCCTGGGATTTACAGCGGATACTGTTCCGACAGCTTCTATAAGTCCGGTGAACATTCAAGCACCCCCCTGATCCAAATATCTTCTCCGCAAGCAGAAGCCTCAAGGTCTCTGATGCGTATCGCATCCTCCAGCGAAGCAATTTCCATATATTCAGTAAAACGTATACCCCGGCCCAGGAGCTTTGGCGCCATAAATAAAGATATCTCATCTACAAGCCCGGAATTAAGCATCGAACCTGTCAATTTTGCTCCGCATTCGACCATCAGATAGTTTACACCAATTTGCGACAATTTAGCCACAACAAAATCCAATTCACGATCTTCAGGAGCTTCGATGATGTATACTTCCGCTCCAAGGTCCCTGATGTTTTTTATTTTATGTGCAGGCACATCTCTGCCGGTAAAGAATACCAGATTGCCTTCCCTTAAAATTGCGGCGTTCAGCGGTGTGTTGAGCCCTCTGTCGATGACGGCTCTCAGCGGTGTCTTTCCTTCTGCATCCCTTACAGTAAAAGAGGGATCATCTGCAAGCACTGTTCCGGCACCGGTCAGTACCGCATCGCTCTCTGCCCTCATCATATGGACCTTTCTCCTTGAACTTTCACTTGTGATCCATTTGCTTGATCCGTCGGAAAGTGCGATGTTTCCGTCTATTGAGCAAGCGGTCTTCAGAGTTATCCAGGGACGTCCGTTTTTCATCCTTCTGATGAATCCCCTGTTTATCCATTTAGATTCTTTTTGAAGAACACCGCACGTTACCTCAATTCCTGCATCCCTGAGCATCCTTTCACCCATACAGTCTACTTTAGGGTTGGGATCCGTCATGCCTATAACGACCCTTGATACCCCTCTTTCAACAAGCATGGGCGCGCAGGGGGGGGTCCTTCCCTGATGGCAGCAGGGTTCAAGGTTCACATAAACCGTCGATCCCCTAACATCCCCGCCGGCATCTCTGACAGCCTCTACCTCTGCGTGGGGCTCCCCGCAGCATCTGTGCCACCCTGTGCCTATTATCGCGGAATCACGTACTATCACGCATCCTACGCGCGGGTTTGGACTGACGGCGGCAGTTCCGTTAAGCGCGAGGGAAAGCGCAGTCCTCATATAGTGTTCATCCAGGGTCTTCCTGTTCTGAGATGTCAATTAGCCCTGCTCCCTTCGTCTGCCTCTCTGAGATATTTATGTATCCTGCCGGCAAGTCTCTTTCCGATGCCCGGTGCGGAGGCCAGGTCTTCCTCTGCTGTCTCCATTATAGCCCTGGTGCTTCCAAATTTTGTTATCAGCTGTGCCGCTTTCGCCCGCCCAACACCCGGTACTTCTTCCAGCTTGCTCCTCCTGAAATTTCTGCTCCTGGCAGCCCTGTGTGATGTTATGGCGTATCTGTGGGACTCGTCCCTGACATGCTGAAGGAGTCTTAGTGCCGGATCAGTCCTTTCCAGCCGTACAGGCTCTTTCCTGCCGGGAATGTAAATCTCCTCTTCTTCCTTTGCCAGCGATATCACCGGTATATCACTGAGTCCAAGCTCCTTCAGTGCCTCTGCCGCAAATTCAAGCTGAACGGGACCGCCGTCAATTAGTATAAGCTGCGGCATCGGCTCCTGTCCGTCGATGCACTTCCTGTATCTCCTAAGCAGGGCCTCTTTCATTGACCTGAAGTCGTCAATACCTTCGACTGTCTTTATATTGAAACGTCTGTACAGGGAACTGTTGGGATATCCCTGTTCGAAAACAACAACGACACCGACAGTCTCCTTGCCGGCAGTGTGCGAAATGTCGAACCCGTCTATTCTCCATGGAAGCACGGGCAGTTTCAAAGTAGACTGAAGAAGGTTCAGCGTATCCCAGAAATTGTCTTTGCCACTCTCTATCTCAGGTATATTGTTTCGCTGACGGCTCACCCGCCATATTGCTCGTATGGTATCTCTCAACACGGCAGCCTCTTCGAACTCAAGTGACTGTACGGCTTTGTCCATCCGTTTGCGGAGCTTTTCAACAAGCTCGATGCCCTTTCCCTGCAGCATCATTATCACATCCGCCGCCCTTTCCCTGTACTCTTTTTCAGAACAGAGGCCGGCACAAGGCGCAAGGCAATGTCCGAGCGAATGTCTCATACAGGGACGAAGCTTTTTATTGGGCTCCCTGATCTCACCCTTGCAGTAGCGAAGAGGCAGATACCTTTCAACAAGGCGGAGCAGTTCCCTTACCTCGGAGACCCTTACAAATGGACCGATGTAGACTGCATCGTCCTCCTGCCTGTGCCTGGTCACGACTATCCGCGGAAATTTTTCCGACGTTACCTTTATGTATGCGTAGCGTTCGTTCATTTTAAGGTCTATGTTGAAGAAGGGCTGGTATAGCTTTATCAGCCTGTTTTCAAGAATGAGGGCCTCTATCTCCGTCTCCGTCCTTATAGTCGATATGTCAGATATTTCCTCTACCAGTTTTCTGAGTCTGGGGGAAGCAAAGTTGGAATGGCGGAAATAGGAGGATACGCGCTTCTTAAGCGATTTGGCCTTGCCGATATAGATTATTTTGCCCTCAGAGTCACGCATCATATAGACACCGGGCTTGTCGGGGAAAGATCTGATATGGTTAAGCAGTTCTTCTCTTTTCAAAAAAATAGTCCTTTCCGTGATTGCTGATGTCAGGCTCATGGTATAGGATATCATAGTATGAATAAAGTAGCATTCAGGAGGTGCCAATATGGCTCTGTCAGTTTATAACGACCTAACGAGAAAGAAGGAACCGTTTGAACCCATAGAAAAAGGCAAGGTGCGCTTTTATGTCTGCGGACCGACAGTCTATGATTTTTTCCACATCGGCAACGCAAGGCCATTTGTACTTTTTGACGTATTCAGGAGATACCTTGAAAGCACTGGCTACCAAGTAACCTTTGTCCAGAACTTTACGGACATCGACGACAAAATGATCAGGCGAGCCAATGAGATGGGAATAACCGTTCCTGAACTGGCCGAAAAGTTTATAAGCGAATATTTTCAGGATGCCGATGCACTCGGCATAAGAAGGGCAACAGTCAACCCAAGGGCGACCCATGAGATCGAAGAGATCATCCGGATCGTCGATACTCTTGTCGCTAAGGGACACGCATATGAAAAAGAGGGCGATGTTTATTTTTCTGTAGCCAGCTTCCCCGAATACGGCAAACTCTCCAAACAGGGCATCGATGAACTGAAATGCGGCGCAAGGATCGAAGTTGACGAGAGGAAAAATGATCCGCTCGATTTCGCACTCTGGAAGTCAAGCAAACCCGGGGAACCATATTGGGATAGTCCATGGGGAAAGGGGAGGCCGGGCTGGCATATAGAATGCAGCGCGATGTCGACAAAGTATCTCGGCGATTCTATAGACATCCACGGAGGCGGAAGCGACCTGATATTCCCACACCACGAGAACGAGATAGCCCAGTCCGAGTGCGCGTCAGGCTGCCAGTTCGTCAAATACTGGCTTCATAACGCCTACATAATGATCGACAAGGAGAAGATGTCGAAGTCCCTCGGCAACTTTATGACAGTCCGGGACATAAGGAAGAAATTCAATCCTCTCGTACTCCGCTTCTTCCTTCTGAGCGCGCATTACCGTTCACCAATCAATTTCTCGAAGGAAGGGCTTGACCAGGCACAAAGCGCACTAGAACGTATCAACAACTGCTATGCCGACCTTAAATTCGCCGCTGCAAACCGTAACCCTTGCGGGAAGGACAGTGCGCTCGCGGCGGCAGTCGAAAGGGCTTCGATCGGATATACAGAGGCAATGGATGACGATTTTAACACAGCCGGAGCACTTGGCTGCGTCTTCGATGTCGTAAGGGCCGTCAATGTACATCTGACAGAAAACGAAGGGTTCTGCCAGGATGGAATATTGGCCGCAAAGGATTTCCTTGACAGGGTCAACTCCGTCTTCGGCTTCTTCAGTGATGATAAAGCCCCGGAATCGGACTTGGAGATCGATGCGCTTCTTGAGGAGAGGGCGCAGGCAAGAAAGAACAAAAATTTCAAGCGTTCAGACGAGATAAGGGACATGCTTGCACAAAAGGGAATAATAATTGAAGACACTCCCCAGGGAGCACGCTGGAAGAGACAGATCTGACCGTCAAAACATTAAAAGGTGCCCCGGACCTTTAATTTTGGTCCGGGGCACTTCTTTTAACTCGACCGGTGATGCCGGACCTAACCTCCTCCTATAAGCGGGAAGATCCTCACATCATCCCCGTCCTTGAGCGGGGTGTCGTCCTTTTGCAGATGGAGCATGTGGTGTCCGTTTACAAGGATGTTGACCCTTTTTGATATCTTTTCCCCCTCCATGCAGAAATCACGGAAAGACTTTCCGTATTTTGCACAGAGGTCCTGCATCAGAAGGGAAAGTGTGGCCCTGTATGGCATCATTGTTTCTTTTGTCCCCACCATGGTCCTTATGTCAGCGAAAAAGCCGACCTTTATCACCCTCATCCCTCCCTGCAAGTCTTTCTTATGTCTGAGTAATATCTGCCTGTATGCCGCAAATAACTTCAGATGGTAATGAACTCCCTTAAGCCAAGCGCGTCAAGTTTCTCCGGCGTGGGGACGCCGTTTTCGTCCCATCCCCTTGCCTCGTAATAGTGCGGCAGCATTTCCGGCACGCGGCTCACATTTCCTTTCATCGGACCGGATGGTATAGGATCATTGTACATTCTCTCCGGAAGGGTGTCGTCAGCCTTTGTAAACCCGACACTGAGGTTATAGAGTCGCTCAAGGTTGTATATCCTCTCTCCGGCGGCTGCAACTTCATCACCGCTGTATTCGATGCCCGATGCCCCTGTTATTTCATCTGCTATTGCAGGCGCTCCAAGGGCAAAAGTGGTGAATAGGCACATGCCGGCCGAGTCGACTGCTGCTGTCAGATCCTGGAAGCCCTTTACCCATGCGGGCTTCTCCGCAGTGGACTGCTGGTCGAGTTTCTGCGGAAGGCCGAGTATTTCAGGCGAGATGGTATATCCCCGGACATGGCACCCTCCCCTGTTTGAAGTGGCGTAATTGAGGCCTATGCCCTGTATGCCCCTCGGATCATATGCCGGCATCTCCTGTTTTTTCGCCGTCATTGAAACTTCGGGATGTCCGTATTTTGTTCCGAGCCTGAAGGAACCCTCCGCCAGTTCGTTTCCGAAGCCCCTTCTGTATGCGGTAGCTTCCACCAGGTCAACGAGTGCGTCTGTGTTGCCGAACTTAAGTTCGTGCCCAGTTATTTCTTTGCTTATTGCTCCCATTTCGTAAAGATCCATGGCTGCGGCAATTGTGCTCCCCATTGTTATCGTATCAAGGCCAAGCTCGTTGCATATAAAGTTTGCCTTGTTGACGGCGTCGATGTCATCTATACCGCAGTCAGGACCAAATGACCAGACTGATTCGTATTCGGGACCCTCTCCTTCTCCTGCGTATTTGCCCTCGCTCCATGCCACCCTTCCGCATCCTATTGAACAGAAAGCACATGCTTTGTTCTTGTACATCCTTGTTGCAGCAAGTGACTCTCCTCCTACCTTGTCCGCAGTCTCAAAGTGAGACTCCCGGAAATTCCTGGTAGGAAGCGATCCTACGGAGTTAAGGATATTTACAAGGACGTTCGTGCCAAATGCCGGAAGTCCTCCGCTCGTAACTGCATTTTCCTTGAGCAGTTTTTTGCTTGCCCTCACAGCGGCGAGGAATTTATCCCTGTCGCCGATCTTGACACCCTTTGTTCCCCTGACAACTATTGCCTTAAGATTTTTTGATCCCATTACGGCTCCGACTCCGCTGCGTCCGGCCGCCCTGTGGTCATCGTTCATTATGTTCGCAAAGAGGACCTTGTTTTCACCTGCAGGTCCGATGCATGCAACTTTTGCATCCGGATCATGTTTTGAAAGAAGCGCAGCTGTCGTGTCAGGAACACTCTTGCCCCAGAGGTCTGAAGCGTCACAGAGTTCCGCTGTGCCGTTGTAGATGTTAAGGTAGACAGGCCGTGATGACTGGCCTTCAAATATGATCATGTCATAACCGGCATATTTCAGTTCAGGCCCCCAGTATCCGCCTGAGTTTGATCCGGCAAGCACCCCGTTCAGGGGCGCACGTGTCACGACTTCATATCTTCCTGTGCTCGAACCCATAGTGCCCGTCAGCACTCCCGTTGCGAAGATCAGGTTGTTTTCCGGTCCCAGCGCATCTACTCCGGGCGCGACCTCTTTCATGTAGTAATAAACGCCCAGGCCCCTGCATCCAAGGTATTTCTTTGCCGCTTCCATATCGAGGGCTTCCTTTTTGACCGTACCTTCCGTCAGGTTTACCCTCAGGATAGTCTCTGTCCAGCCTGCCATATTACTTCACCTCCTCAAGAGCCTGTTTCATTTTGGCCGAAAACGCCTTTTTCCTGTTGAGAGTTGCGGTATCGGCAGGTACATACTCGATCGCCGCTGTCGGACAGAATTCAGCGCACAAGGGTTCTCCGTCGCAGTGGTTGCATTTGATCGCAACTTTTGCGACCCTGTCAAATGCAATGTTGCCGAAGGGACATGCCATAACACACATTCTGCACCCTATGCACTTGTCCTCCTCGACCTTAACTACACCTGTCTCCTCGTCACGTACCAGGGCCTTCGTCTTGCAGACTGCCATGCATGCTGCTTCCTCGCACTGGAAGCACATCATCGGGACGTTGCTGCCCTTCTCAAACCTGAATACATTGACTCTGGATATGGCCGGCCTGCACTCTCCGTTGTGGGACAGTGAACAGGCCAGTTCACAGGTCCCGCAGCCAATGCACTTTTCCGGCGAAGTCATAAGTATCATTTCCATGCCGCATTCCTCCCTGTACTTTTTTGGATTCCCGCATGTGAACGGGTCGCTGTAAAGACAAAAGGAGACCCGCTGAGGGTCTCCTTCTTTGCAAAACGGCAGGCTGCAGGATCGCTCCCGCTGCCCAATGCCCGGAGTCTCTGCATGAGATACGCCGGGTCGAAGGACAAATATTATTGATACATTTATTTCTTTTGGGACTCTGTCAAAAATTTGACACTTTCAATGTATTTCTGGCAGTGATCACAGTAGTCACGGTCATTTTCCGGTCTCCCTGCCCAGTCGAGCATCTCCTTTGTTGCAAAGTATATGCCGCACCTTTTGCACCGAAGGACATCGAATTCCCTGTACCATATTTTCCTCTTCCCGGGTGATTCCTCATATGTTATTTTTCCGGTCGGACATACGTTTGCACAGGAGAGGCATCCGATGCATGCATCTGTCTCTGTCTCATAGGGTGGTGCAACGTGACGGTCAAAGCCCCTTCCCACAAGCTCTATCGCTTTGGTACCGTTGGCTTCACAGGCTCTTACGCATCGTCCGCACCTTATGCACAGATCAGGTTCAAGGGCGAACCTCCCTTCAGGAGTTACGCCATATTTGGAGCAAAGCTCCTGGATAATGGGGGATCTGGGATTTCTGTTGATCAGAAGCTGAAGCACTGTCCTCCTGGCTTTCTGCACCCGTTCTGTCTCTGTCTCGACAGATATGCTCCTTGTGACCGGGAACATGCATGAAGCAACGATCTTTTTCCTTCCCCGTTCCTCTATCTCAACAGAACAGAGCCTGCAGTTGCCTTCAGCGGCAAGTCCCTCATGATTGCAGAGTGCAGGGATGTCGATCCCGTTTTCCCGTGCCGCATGAAAAAGGGTCGTACCCCTTTTCACCTTAAGCGGTGTGCCGTTGATCGTTATATCAATCATCTTTGCTCACCTCTTTAACTATCTCCACCGAGTAAAAGGGGCATGCCTCGAAGCACGCGCCGCATTTTATACATCCGTCTTCTTTAATACGGTACTTGCCATTTTCCATTTTCTCAATAGCATCTACAGGACAGTTCTTAGTACATAGTCCGCAGGCTTTGCATTTCTCCTCCTCGATCCTCACACTGAACATTCCCTTACAGACTCCGGCTCTGCAGAAATGCTCTCTTTCATGTTCGGCGTATTCTTCATAAAAATATCTTATAGTAGACAATACAGGATTAGCTGCAGACTGCCCAAGTGCGCATAGAGAGGTGTCTGAAATGCTTTCGGCAAGTTCTCTGAGAAGTTCTGTGTCACCCTCCTGTCCTTTGCCTCGTGTAAGGTCATGCAGTATCATCTGCATTTTCTTGAGACCTTCCCTGCAGGGAACACATTTGCCGCAGGATTCGCCTACCAGAAAATCGATAAAGTACCGCGCAATGTCAACCATACATGTGCGGTCATCCATGACTATCATTCCGCCGGACCCCATCATTGAGCCTGCCTGATCAAGGCTGTCAAAGTCTACAGGGGTGTCCAGCATTATCTCAGGAAGGCATCCGCCGGAAGGCCCGCCTGTCTGTACAGCTTTGAACGGACGGCCCTTTGCGACACCGCCCCCTATTCCGTAGATGATCTGCCTGAGAGTGATCCCCATGGGGACTTCGACCAGTCCTGTGTTTTTAACTTTGCCGACCAGGGCAAAGACCTTTGTACCGGAATTATTCTCAGATCCGATCCCTTTGTACCATGAAGAACCTTTTGTTATGATCATAGGCACATTAGCCCATGTCTCAACATTGTTAAGTACAGTCGGAGACTCCCAGAGGCCTCTTTCCGTCGATCTTATGTACTTGACCCTGGGAAGTCCCGGCTTTCCCTCTATCGAGGTCATCAGTGCAGTTGATTCGCCGCATACAAAGGCACCTCCGCCCTTGCAGATCTCGACATTAAAATCAAACCCTGTACCAAGTATGTCCTTGCCCAGCAGACCCGCATCTTCCAGCGTGCTGATGGCGTTTGCAAGCCTCTTCACTGCAAGCGGATATTCATGTCTTACATAGATTATGCCCTCGCTTGAGCCGATCGCGTATGCACCTATAGTGAGTCCCTCTATTACAGAGAAGGGATCTCCTTCCATAAGTGCCCTGTCCATAAATGCACCCGGGTCTCCCTCATCGCCGTTGACCAGTACATAGCGTTTGTCCGCGGCCGAGGTGCGGCATGACTCCCACTTGACACCTGTAGGGAAGCCCCCTCCGCCTCTGCCTCTGAGGCCGGAATCCCTTACCTCGGCGATGACCTCCTCGGGTGTCATGCTTTCCAGTGCTTTTAAAAGCCCCGAATATCCTCCGAGCTGTAAATAATCCTCAAGGCTCAGAGGAGACATAACGCTCATTTTTCCAAGCACAAGTTTTTTCTGTCCGGAGAGAAATGGTATATTTTCTGCCGTCGGTGCCGCGGAGGGTTTTCCGTCTTTGCCCGGCATTGCTTTGGGCATGTAAGGGCGTCCCTCATAGGCGGATTCAAGAATGCCCGCCGCATCTCCGGGAGCGACCTTTTGGTAATACCATCCCTCTGGTTCGACATGAACTATCGGACCGTTCTCGCAAGGTCCCATGCATCCCGTCAGTCCGCATCTTACGGCATCATGGTCTTCGTGATGGAGAATTACTTTGAGTGTGTTCAGTAAAGAAGGATTCTTTCCGGACTTTTTTTTGTCTATTAGCCTTTTGAATTCTTCAGCAACTGCCGTGCTGCCGTTCGCTGCGCATCCGGGGCCTCCGCAGATCCATATTTCCCTGGCGCACCCGGTTTTTTTTGACAGCTGTTCTTTATATGACTTCAATTGCGAAAGGGTCTTAATTTTCATTCACAAATCCCCTTTCCAGAAGTTCGTCGGCTTTGGCAGCATCCATCCTGCCAAAAGAATCATCGCCGCAGGTAACTACCGGGGCAAGGGCACAAGCGCCTACACAGTTGACTGTTTCCAGTGTGAATTCTCCGTCTTGACTTGCCCCGCCTGCACTGATGCCCAGCTTTTTTTCCAGTTCATGAAGCACTGCCGCGGAGCCGCGAAGGTGACATGCAGTCCCCATGCAGACACGTACGATCTTTCTGCCCTTCTTTTTCAGGCTTAGCGTACGATAGAAGGTCGCTACTGCGAACACTCGGCTTTCCGACACACCGAGGTAACGGGCAACAGCACGCATTGCCTCGGTCGATATGTAGTTTTCTGACTCCTGGATATCGAGAAGAACAGCAAGCAAATACCTGGGAT
>DAIRTK010000006.1:0-46098 GCA_036803945.1 Synergistaceae bacterium | reverse complement strand
CGGCAAAGGCAGCCCGTTTTTAACCGGCGGGCTGCCTTAAAGTCAGTGATAAGTGTGAAAATAACTGATCTAGAGGAAGGATACCGAGCTTGACTGTGCGCCGTACTTTATACCGCTGATCTCATCCAGCTTCTGTACGTTGTGTATAGCGTCGATATAGCGTATTGTTCCGCTCTTTGCCCTCATGACAAGTGAAGAGGTATGGACCGCGTCTCCCGAGTAGCGGACGCCCTTCAGCCAATCTCCGTCGGTTACTCCTGTAGCGGCAAAAAATACGTTCTCACATGCCACCAGGTCATTAAGATGCAATACCTTTTCTATATCCATGCCTTTTTCCTTGCACTTCTCCCTCTCCTCGTCATTGCGGGGCCAAAGCTTACACTGCATATTTCCCCCGACGCACTTGACGGCACATGCCGTTATTACTGCTTCCGGAGAACCGCCTATTCCCATAAGAAGGTCTATGCCCGAATTGGGCTTGCATGTTGAAAGGGCTCCCGCAACGTCGCCGTCAGGTATAAGCCTGATCCTTGCATGGATCGAACGAATTTCCCTGATAAGCTCTTCATGTCTTGGCCTGTCCAGCACAATGACAGTAACGTCTTCGACAGATTTCCTCAAGGCCCTTGCTACTGCCCTAATATTGTCCGTCGGAGTGGCATCTATATTGATCGCATGGGCCGCATAAGGACCCGTTGCAATTTTGTCCATATAGAAAATATGCTGTGGGTCATACATTGTTCCCCGATCTGCAAAAGCAACTACGCTGACAGCATTTGGAAGGCCTTGGGCAGTCAGACGGGTCCCGTCTATAGGATCTACCGCGATATCTACCTGCGGATCGCAGCCGATACCAAGCTTTTCGCCGTTAAAAAGCATCGGAGCTTCGTCCTTTTCGCCTTCGCCGATTACGACCCTGCCATCCATGTTGACATTGTTGAGCATGAAACGCATGGCATTGACTGCGGCCCCGTCAACTCCGTTCTTGTCCCCACGTCCCATCCACCGTCCGGCGGCCATTGCCGCAGCTTCAGTTGCACGAACCATTTCGAGAGCAATATTCCTGTCTGGAGCAGCCATTTGCAAATCCTCCATGTAATTATGTTTTATTTTATAGAAGAGCCGTCCCCAAGTTCAGGAAATCTCCCGAAGACCTCCTCTATATGTTTAAGATAATACTCCAAATCAAATAAAGATTCCAGCTCACTGTCACTCAATTTATTGATCCTTGGGTCATTTTTGAGAAGTTCCAGAAGCGGCACCTTTTCGCTCCAGCACCTCATTGCATTGCTTTGTGCTATCGCATACGCTTCTTCCCTGCTTATACCTTCCTTTTCGACAAGCGACAGGAGCACTCTGCCTGAAAAAAGAAGGCCATTTGTAATATCAATGTTTTCTTTCATTTTCTGCTGATTGACCGAGATGCCTTTTATAATTTTTGTCATAGTCTTTGTCATATAGAGAATAAGATGGAAAACGTCCGGCCACATTACCCTTTCAACAGATGAATGGCTTATGTCGCGTTCATGCCATAGTGCGATATTTTCGACCGCCGGGATGCTGTATCCTCTCAGCAGCCTCGCCATGCCGCAGACCCTCTCGCTGAGTATTGGATTTTTCTTATGAGGCATTGCAGAAGATCCCTTCTGCCCCTTCTTGAAAGGCTCCAGGGCCTCAAGTACCTCCGTTCTCTGAAGATGCCTGACTTCCAGGGCAAGGCGCTCAAGGGATGCTCCGCAGATCGCGATATCGGTAACTATCCTTGCGTGCCTGTCTCGCTGTATGACCTGTGTGGAAACAGGGTCGACCTGGAGTCCAAGGAGTTCGCATGTCCTTGATTCGATAGAGGGAGGACAGTTGGCATATGTGCCCACAGCACCCGAAAGGCCTCCGACCATAATGTCCTTTTTTGACTGGCTGATCCTCTCAATGTCCCGGCCAACTTCTGCATAATGATTGAGAAGTTTAAGGCCGAATGTTGTCGGTTCTGCATGAATCCCATGTGTCCTTCCCGCACATGGTATCCATTTATATTCTTTCGCCTTTTCACCCAGTGTCCTGTGCAGTCCGAAGAGTGCATCAAGGACAGTATCCAGGCTCTCTGAAAGCAGCAGTGAAGAGGCTGTGTCAATTACGTCGCTGCTTGTGAGCCCGAGGTGTACAAATCTCCCGGACTCGCCTATGCATTCTGCCACGCTGGAAACAAATGCAATGACGTCATGCTGAGTTACTTCTTCTATCTCTTTTATCCTGTCAACGCTGAAAGAGGCTTTCTCCGTAATGTTCCTGTAGTCTTCGTCGGGTATCCTGCCGGCTTCGTTCCATGCTTTACAGACGGCAAGTTCGACATCCAGCCATTTTTGGAAACGGTTTTGATCGTTCCAAATCGCTTTAATTTCAGGAGTTTCATAACGTTCGATCATATAAAATGCCCCCTATTGATTAAACTAAACTGCATTTTTCTCTCTTCCAGTCTTCCCGCACCATTTCCAGCCAGTTGAAATATGCTCCGCTTCTGAAGTCAGGAAAGGTGTAGAAGAAGCTTTCCCATTTCCCTTTCCTCCTGCACAATGTTACCTCTGCAAAAATTCCGTCACGGAGGTATATCCTGTGAGCCTGGCCTTTTGTCGAAGCGAGTAGAAGCCTTGCCCCGTCTATTGTGCCTGGATCAAGATTGACCCTCCTTGGATCACCTGTTTCCTTTTCCAGCCTGCAGGCAGTGATCTTCCAGTCCGGCAGGTCAGACATCCTGAAGAGTCCCGGGTATGAAAAGAAGCACCTGTCAAGTTCCGGAGAAATATCTTCATAATAGTTTGTCCATATAAAGGGTATAAACGGACCGATCCTCTCGGGTTCGCCCCATTCATAGCGAAGCAGGCTGCATACTTCGGAAAAGATGCGGTTATCTCCCCTGGGCACCAGAAGCGCAACAATTTTTTTGACAAGAGGATCCCGTGGATGCCTTTCCCTGCTTTCGTCAGCCGCCGGAAACTTATCGCTCATGACTCTCTGTGCCAAGGAGCGTTTCGATAAATGTTTTTGGATCAAAAAGCTGAAGGTCGTCGATGCCTTCTCCAAGCCCGACATACCTGATGGGCATAGCCAGCTTTTCTGCTATTGCAAGGACTATGCCTCCCTTTGAAGTATTGTCGAATTTTGTAAGCACTATGCCAGTAACAGGCATGACCTTGCTGAAAGTCTCAGCCTGCATGAATCCGTTCTGTCCCGTAACCGCATCAAGTACTATCAGAGCTTCTGCGGGACCGTCAGGCACCTCGCGCCTTACTATCCTGTATACTTTTGCAAGCTCTTCCATAAGGTTGGATTTTGTGTGCAGCCTGCCGGCAGTGTCAGCAATAACAACGTCATATCCCCCGGCTTTGGCGGCCATTATTGCATCAAATACGACAGCGGCCGGATCGCTGTCCTGGCTCTGTGCGATGACCCTTACTCCTGTTCTTTCACCCCATGCTTTAAGCTGTTCTATAGCTGCCGCCCTGAAAGTATCGGCAGCGGCCAGAAGTACCTTTTTGCCTTCCTTTTTAAGCTGTGCAGCAAGTTTGCCTGCGGTCGTAGTCTTTCCGCTTCCGTTAACTCCGATCATCAGAATAACTGCAGGAACTGAGCTGACATTAAGCGGATCGCCCATTCCCGGTACTGACTGGAGCTGTTCTGTCAACAAATTGGAAAAAACTGCCCTGAGCTCCGATGCCCTGGAGATCCTTTCATCTATCGCCCTCTGCCTCAGCCTCTGAATAAGGCTTTCTGTCAGATCGATTCCTACATCCCCGAGTATAAGAAGTTCTTCAAGTTCCTCCCAGAATTTGTCTGAAATCGGTTCATCAGAGAAAAGGTTGGAGAGCCCCTGTGTCCATTTATTGCCGGTATTCCTGAGTTTATTTGCCAAGCTTTTAAAAAGGTCCAATGCAGCAGCCTCCTATCCCTCGACAGCCGGTTTATCGGATTTTTTCGGACCGGATCTTCTGCGTCTTGGACGCCGTGGCTTTTGTCTTCCGGGATCCGATTTTTCGCCCTCTTTTTCCTTCTGTGCCGGCGGCACGGGCTTTTTGAAGATTTCCTTCTCGATCGGCTGATTTGACTGTTCTTTCGCTCCGGGAGGGAGCTTTCTCGGCCTCCTCTTCTTTTTTGAAGGCCTTTGCTCTGCAGCCGGAGCCTGGTCGTCCTTTTCCCTTCTCTTTTCCCTCTTTCCCTCTTCCTTATCCTTTTCTCTCCTGGCTTTTGCATCCCTGTTTCCCGGAAGTTCAGGCAGTTCACTGTGAGGTCTGGCCGGCTGACGCTCCTCGGCTTCTTCAGCAATGATCCATTCCCTGCCTGACATAACGGTATCCCTGAATTCCTCAAACTGTCCCATAGGGATTTTTATCTCGCCTCTGCCCGGTACATAGCAGCGTACGCTCTTCGTATGGACTTCCACACCCGAGACAACTACGTTGCCGTTGGGTGTCTTAATTTTAGTGCCGGGATTCGGAAGTTTTTCCCAGAGTTCCCTGTAGACGTTGTGTTCATAGCACATGCAGCACATCAGCCTGCCGCAGATCCCTGAGATCTTGGCAGGGTTCAGTGCCAGATTCTGCTCCTTGACCATCTTTATGCAGATCGGAGCAAACTGGTTGAGCCAGTAGCTGCAGCAGCAAGGCTGTCCGCAGGGACCGATCCCCTTGATTATCTTTGCCTCATCCCTTACTCCTATCTGCCTTAACTCTATCCTTGTCTTGAATTCTCTCGCCAGATCCCTTACGTATGCCCTGAAATCTACCCTCTGCTCGGAAGAAAAATAGAAGAAGAGCTTTCTCCTGTGCCTCAAAAACTCGACGTCGATCAGCTTCATTTCGAGTTCGTGGGGTTTCAGAAGTTCTATTGCACTTTTTAATATTTCCTTTTCTTCCTCCCTGTAGAGCTCGGCAGTCTCAAGATCCTCATCCGATGCAAATGAGAGGAAGGTCAGGTCTGTGACAAGGGGTTCAGCGGTCTTCGATGCGGAATCTCCATGCTCTGCCGCATTTCTGAGGAGACGGTACTCCCTCTCCTGCTCGGGTGTTATGATGCCGGCTGCCACTGCCAGTTCCTCTCCCCTGTGGGATTCGACGACAACAGATGTACCCTTATCCATAGGCCGGTCGGAATTGTATTCTAAAATACCAAGATACCTTGGCTTACCAAATATTGCCAAATATTTGCTCACAGGGAATGCCCTCCTTGACGACCATAACGGTCAGATCCTGAATCATTGGCACAGACAGCCTCTTTGAACCCATAAGCCTGACAAGGGAATCAAGGTCAGCGGCCCTTCTGAAATCTCCGCTTTCTGTAAGGTGCCTTATCCAGCTTTCAATTTCGAGGTAAAGTATTTCAGGTTCCTTTTTCTTGCCTCCCGCTATCCATTCCGCCCATTCTGCCGCTGACGCGGGATGAGGCCGGGGCTGAGCGATTTCGCACGGCAGGTCTATCTTTACAGACCAGACCCTGCTCTTTATTGTTGGGATAAGCTTGTCCTCTTCAGATATAAAAATTATGCATCCATGTTCCGGCGGCTCTTCGGTCAGCTTCAGCAGGCTGTTTGAAGCTTCGAGTGAAAGTTTGTCAGCAGACCAGATCACAGCCAGCCTTCTGTCGGACACCAGGGGATGCAGCGCAAGCTCACCCTGCAGAGTCCTGCATTCGTCTATAGAGGGCGCCGTTCGGTGTTTACCGGCTTCCACCATATCAGGATGGCTTCCGTCCTTCCAGAGAGGACTCTCCCCTAAAATGAGCCTGCCGTAGTTTTCCACGAACATCTTATGCATGATTTCAGGCAAAGCAACAGCAACAGACTGCGGACACCTTTTCATGCCGACCGCAGATTTTATGTCTCTCCATCCACAGGAAGCCTCCAGAAGGTCGAGAGCATCATTTGTCATACTGAAGCCTCCGGTCGGCCTCTTCTGAAATAAGGGCGAATATTTCTTCGCTGCTCATATCGGCACATTCAATGACCAGCCATCTGTTCGGATCTCTTTTTGAAAGTGCAAGATACCCCTCCCGGATCTTTGTCATGAACGATACGCCCTCTTTTTCAAAAGAATCAAGTCTTCCCCTTGATCTGGCCCTTTTGAGCGCAACACACGGATCGATATCGAAGAGGACTGTAAGGTCAGGTACCGGAAAAGCGGACAACTTTGCCAGCTTGTCGAATACCTCGAGCGGAAGCCCTCTCCCCCACACCTGATATGCCAGAGTTGAGTCGTGGTATCTCTCGCACACGACATCCCTGCCCGAGGTGATCGCAGGTCCTATAACAGAAGCTATGTGTTCAGCCCTGTCGAGCATGAAAAGATACGCTTCGCTCCAATCATGCTTCAGGCTGCCGCTTATGACCATTTCACGAAGGACTGAACCTCCCGGCCATCCTCCCGGTTCCCTGGTCAGGATCGAATCCCTGCTTCTTTCCTCCCGGAGCCACCTGCACAAAGATGCAGCCTGTGTCGACTTCCCGGAGCCGTCAATACCCTCAAAGGTTATAAACATAATACCCCGCCTTTACGAGAGTTTATAATAACACAAAAAGCCCCGCACCGAGTGCAGGGCGTCATGATCATGGCGGAGGCGTGTGCGAATCGAACACACCGGGACCGGCGTTACCGACCCCCACCGGATTTGAAGTCCGGGCCCAGCACCAGCTGAAACTCGCCTCCATGCTGACTGTCGTAGATTAGCAGAAACGGCCGTTAATTTCAACTGATGATCAGCTGACCATATCAAGGATAAGCTTCCTTTTTTCCGCCCTGTCTGCCACTTCCCAGCTATTTCCGAGATAATGCAGTGAATCTTGAAGCCTCTTCTCATCATTATAGAATATCCTGAGCAAAACATCACCCTCGCATACTTCGTCTCCGACCTTGCGCAGCAGCTGAACAGCGACCGAATGGTCAATTTTGTCTTCCTGTGTCATTCTGCCTCCGCCCAGCGACCTGAGTCCTTCTCCGATAAGCAGTGCGTCAAGTTTTGACAGCCGGCCTCTCCTCTCGGATCTTATCTCGTACACATGGGCTGCCCTTGGGAGTACCTTTTCAGGATCAGCCGCCACAGATGCGTCTCCCTTTTGAGCCGCAACCAGCTCTTCAAATTTTTTAAGGGCAGAGCCGTCATCGAGCGCTTCTGCAGCACGGCTGAGCCCTTCATGAAAGTTTTCTGCACCGCCGGACATAGTCAGCATGTTTGCGCCAAGGTTGATACACAACTCCCGTGTGTCTGAGGGGCCCTTTCCAGAAAGGACCTCAACTGCTTCAAATACTTCAGCGGAATTTCCCACCCATTCGCCAAGCGGCTGCTCCATGTCCGTAATCACCGAAACACATACCTTCCCCAGTTTTTTTGAGACATCTGCCAATTTTTGTGCAAGTTTCCGGGCTTTTTCACTTTCGTTCATAAAAGCACCGCTTCCGCACTTTACATCAAAGAGGTAGCCGTAAGCGCCTCCGGCAAGTTTCTTGCTGATTATGCTTGCGGTTATCAGCTCGATCGAAGGCACTGTACCCGTAACATCCCTGAGCCTGTAAAATTTTCCTTCCGCAGGTGCCAGTCTGACCGAGTGCCCGGAGACAGCGCAGCCTATCCTTTCCACCTGTGATTTGAACTCTCTTTCCGTAAGGTGCATATTCATCCCCGGGATCGATTCAAGCTTGTCTATTGTGCCTCCGGTATATCCAAGCCCCGGTCCGCTGAGTTTAGAGATCTTAGATCCGCATGCTGCGACAAGAGGTATAAGTACAAGCGTTGTTTTATCGCCTACCCCGCCGGTGCTGTGCTTGTCTATGATCCTCTCTTCAGCAGGATAAGCGAGCATCTCTCCGGAATGAGCCAGTGCCTGCGTAAAATACATAAGCTCTTCATCGTCAAGGCCCCTGAGGAAGGCTGCCATAAGCCATGCAGAGATCTGGTAGTCAGGAATGGCCCCATCCATAACAGCATCGATAAAGGCCTTGAATTCCACCTCGGAATGCCTTCCGCCGTCCCTCTTTCTTTCTATAAATTCGATCCCGTTGAAAGCTGTCATTCCATCTCCCTCAAAAATGCTGAAACGAGCCTGCATATCGAATCTGAGCTCTTTTTCATAGTATCAAGGACCTCCTGGTGGGTAAGCTTGTTTTTTGAAATGCCCGCAGCAGCATTGGCAACGCACGAAATGCCGCACACTCTTATTCCCATGTGGTTAGCCGTAATGACCTCAGGAACTGTCGACATCCCTACAATATCCGCACCAAGAGCCTCCGCCATCCTTATCTCTGCGGGAGTTTCAAATGAAGGACCTGAAAAGGCAATGTATGTACCTTTATTGATCTTTATGTTTTCTTTTTCTGCAGCTGATTCGAGTTTTTGTATGTATTCCCTGTCGTATGCCTCTGTCATATCCGGGAAACGCGGTCCGGCTTCATCATCGTTTTCTCCTATAAGCGGGTTAGTGCCCATAAAATTGATATGATCCTGGATGGCTACGATCCCACCGGGTGGGATGTCGGTATTTATCCCGCCGGACGCGTTTGTGACGATCAGGGTCTTAATGCCGAGCCTTCCAAGTACCCTTACGGGGAATACTACTTCTTCCATCGTATATCCTTCATAATAATGCACTCTGCCCTGCATAATAACTGTAGCGGCACCCTCAAGATTCCCGAAAATCAGTTTTCCTGCGTGTCCCGGAGCTGTAGACCTGGGCCAGTACGGGATTTCCCGGTATGGGACCACAATAGGGTCTTCTATGCTTTCCGCGAGGCTTCCCAGTCCGGATCCGAGTATTATTGCCCTCTCAGGTTTATGGCCTGTTTTTGCTGAAAGAAATTTGATAGCCTCGAATATTTTTTCTGAATAAAGCATGTCCTTCACTCCTTAGTTGTAAAGAATGGCTGGCAATTGGCAAGCGTGGGCAAGCAATTGGCAAGCAGTCGTAAAAGCTGGCGGATAATGCATCCGCCGGTGAATTTGCGACAAAACCGGTCGCGGTGAATTTGCAGCGTCTGCGCTGCGGAGAATTTGCTCGCTTCGCATCGCGGTGAATTTGATCCTAAGTCTTTAAGATTTAATTCTCCGCGACATAATCAAGTCGCAAATTCTCCAGCGACATGGTTCCTATGTCGCGAATTCACCACAGGACAAAGTCCTGTAAATTCCCCGCAACGCGAGCATTGCAAAGCGTTGCAAATTCACCAGCGACAAATGTCGCGAATTCTCCGCAGCCTATATGCTGCAAATTTCCCGACCCTGCGGCAGCTTCCCGCGGCGCGATCCAAACCGCAGCACTATTTCAGCTTCTTGGAAAGTACTTATCGTAAAAATCCCTCATCTCGAGGTCGAGGTGAGTGTACTTTTCTGTTGTCAGGATAGACGAATGTCCCAGCATTTCCTGAAGGGTTCTCTGGTCCATGCCCTTCCTCAGCAAATGTGTCGCAAATGTATGCCGCAGCACATGAGGATGCAGGCGGGCGGAAGATATCCCTGCCTCTT
Source organism: Synergistaceae bacterium (assembly GCA_036803945.1). Taxonomy (GTDB): domain Bacteria; phylum Synergistota; class Synergistia; order Synergistales; family Synergistaceae; genus Caenicola. The sequence continues at coordinate 36,600 of DAIRTK010000006.1, read as the reverse complement.
GTCCCCTCTTCCTCAACACCCTCCAGAGAAATTCCCTTCTCATTTTTTTGCCTGATTTTGTAAGCAGAAGCCATGGCTGCCTGCTGCTGTCCAGTTTGGGCCTGTGCTCCTCTATGTATTCATCGACGATCTTCCTGACACCGCCGACATATGGTATGCATCTTTCCTTGTCTCCCTTGCCTCTTGTAAAGATAAGTCCGCCTCCCCTGTCAATGTCCCTGAGCTTCAGCGAACAAAGTTCAGAGGCCCTCATTCCCGTGCCGTAAGCAAGTTCGATGGCTGCCCTGTCTCTTTTGCCGAGGGGAGTTCCGTCCTCACATGCGTTTATAAGCCTTTGGATCTCACCCTCGGTCATGATCTGGGGCAGTATTTTATCTCTTGCAGGAAGGGGATCGAGCACCGGCATACTCTCTGTAACTCCGTCATATACCAGAAACTTAGCGAATGAGCTGAGCACGGCACCGTTTCTTTGTACTGTGCTCTTTGACATCCCCTTCACTGACTGTTCTCTCAGAAAGCGGGCTATGCTGTCGGGTATCAGGATGGCCGGGTCAGATCCGATCCTGCTGCAGAATGAATACCACAGCATAAGGTCCGACCTGTAGGCTTTTAACGTATTGATGCTGCATCCTCTTTCAAGTCGTATGTGGTCTTCAAACCTGGCCAATATATTCAAAAAGCGGGGATCATTTATCTCATCATGTGACATTTTCTTCTGCCCTTGATGCAGCAAGCCAGCAATATGCCATAATTGTCTTGCCGTCTTTTATCTCGCCTGAATCGATCATGCTTTTAATTTCTTCAAGTGTAAAATCGTACACCTTAATATATTCGTCATCGTCCTGATCAAGCTTTGAGGGGGTGAGTCCGGTTGCATAGTAAAAGATGATCCGTTCTGTGGAGTATCCCGGAGATGTGTAAAACTCAAAGACCTTCCTCATCTCCCCCGGCATGAATCCTATCTCTTCCTGAAGTTCACGGACAGCCGTCTCGGAAGGGTCTTCACCGGGTTCGATCAAACCTGCCGGGATCTCGTAAAGATCCTCATCAACAGCATGCCTGTACTGCCTTACAAGGGATATCTTCCCGTCAGCATGGACCGGCAGGACCGTTACTGCCGACTTATGCCTGACAACTTCCCTTATCTTTTCCGATCCGGACGGGAAAAGGACGCGGTCAATGTTGAGGTCAAGTATGGCTCCTTTGTATATGTACTCCCTGCTGACAATATTCCTGAGTTCATGTTTATTCGGAATGTCCATCGCTGTTGCCTCCTCAGCAGATGATGTCTCCTGCCCTGATCCTGCTTCCCCTGATCCATTCGTCTGCATTCTGTATTTTTTTCCCTTCAGGCTGTACCTGCTTAAGGACAATGGCTCCGCTGCCGCAGGCTATCACGGGAAATCCATCTTCCAGCCCAAGAAGTTCTCCCGGTTTCCCCGATCCATCCGAGGGTGAAACTTTATGGATCCTGAGCCTCTTTCCTCCGCAGTCACAGTACGTACCCGGAGAAAGCGAAAGAGCCCTTACCCTGTCGGATATTTTTTTGCAGCTGTCATCCCAGTCTATCCTGCCCTCTGATTTCTCTATCTTAGGGGCCAGTGAGACCCCTTCTGTTCCCTGAGGAAGAAAACGCCAGCCCTCAGGCGGGATCTGCGTTAAGTACTCAAGAAGTTTTTCACATCCTGCCCTGCATGTTTTATCCATAAGCGAGGCAGTATCATCCTCATCTGCTATGGAAACAGAGACCCGATCCAGTACAGGTCCTGAGTCCATCCCCTCATCAAGCCTGAAAATGGTGACCCCTGTCTCCCTGAGCCCGTCCATCAGGGCTCTCTGCAGAGGTGCAGACCCCCTGTATGACGGAAGCATCGAAGGATGTATGTTAATGCAGCCAAGTTCTGTCATACTAAGAAGAGGCTCTTTTATCATATGGCCGAAATCGATAACGAGTATCAGATCTGGCATAGATATCTTTATCCATTCAAGCGTTCCGGCATCGGCGGAAAGCCTTTCGGTAGTTCGGATCTCAAGGCCAAGTTCTTCCGCCTTATTAAAGACCGGTGTGTTCTGAAGACGGAGTCCCCTGCCCGAGGGTCTGGGAGCATTCGTTATGACCCACTCCGGCCTTGCTTTTTCAGAGATAAGGGAGAGGGACTGCGCAGCAAACCTGCCGGACCCGCAGAAGCCAAACCTGAGCATACCGGACCTCACTTCTCCTTTGCCTGCTTTGCAAGCTTTTTTTTGAGAAACTGCCTTTTAAGAGGAGATACTCTGTCGATCAGAAGCTTCCCGTTCAGATGGTCTATCTCGTGTGAAAAAACGCAGGCAAGAAAGCCCTCAATTTCTTTTTCCTTTTCTTCGCCCTGTTCGTTGAAATAACGGACCCTTATCTTTTCCGGCGATTCAACTTTCTCGTAAATACCGGGAAAACTAAGGCATCCCTCTTCTACTGTCCTTGCCCCTTCCTTTTCAAGTATCACGGGGTTTATCAAAACATACTTTTCGCCGTTGTAATCTATTACGGCGATCTTCTTTGCTATTCCGACCTGAGGTCCGGCAAGGCCAATGCCGTCAGAAGAATACATAGTCTCCCACAAATCATTGACCGCAGACAAAAGATCTTCATCGAAAATCATAACATCCACGGTTGGTTCCCTAAGCGAAGGATCCGGATATACACATACTTTTCTGACTGACATCAGACCGCCTCCAAACATTAGCTTTGATCATCCAGGGCCTTCTGTTGATCGTGCAGAATAAAAACCTGTGCCTGAAGGGACTTCTGCGGTGAGTATCAGCATGAACATGAGAACTCGGGTAAACCTGAAAAACATATAAGTCCAAATCAGGATCTGATCCGCCCTGTATTACTAGAAAGTATTTTAACAGAAAATCCCCGTGCCTCTCATCAAAAGGCACGGGGATCTGAACAAAATTCAGTTTGTTTATTTATGCTTTATTATTCGACGTCTTCTGCCTGCTTCAGGAAATCGCCTATAGTGACGTTAGTTTCTTCCTGGGGAAGCTGGCTGCTGTGACTGTCGTTCCTTTTCTTGTCTCCGTCTGAGCGGCGGCGGCGGGGCCTGTCATCGTTCCTGTGCCCTTCCTGAGGAGCTGCCTCTTCGGTCCTGGGCTTCCTTACCGGCTCTTCGTTCGCCGGGCGGAGGCTGAGGCGCATCCTGCGTTCAGAGGGATTAACATCGAGGACCCTGGCTGTAACTTCCTGCCCCTCAGAGAGGACTTCCCTGGGGTTTTCGATCCTCTGCTGGCTGATCTGTGATATGTGTATCAGGCCTTCTATGCCGTCTTCAAGTTCGACAAAAGCTCCGAAATCAGCTATCCTTACGACCTTTACAGGTACTTCCATATCCTTCGTGTACTTTTCAGCCACATCTTTCCATGGATCGGAAAGCTGCTTATATCCGAGGCTGATGCGTTTGCGGGATGGATCTGCCTCTATTACCGAGACTTCGATCTTCTGCCCTCTTTTAAGAACTTCCTTTGGATGCTTGATCCTTGTCCAGCTCAGATCCCCGATATGGATAAGACCTTCGATGCCGGGCTCTATTTCTACAAAAGCACCAAATTCAGTCAGGTTGGAAACAGTGCCTTCAACGACGACTCCGGGCTTCCAGCGGTCTGCTGCCGTTTCCCATGGATCTTCCTGAGTCTGCTTAAGGCTCAAGGAAATCCTGTTGTTCTCCTTATCGATTCCTATCACTTTGACTTTGATGTGATCGCCTTTGGAGACAACATCCTTCGCCTTCGCGTTGCGCTGCCATGAGAGCTCGCTGACGTGAACAAGGCCTTCCATCGCACCTAGGTTTACAAAAACACCGAAGGAAGTGATGCTGCTGACATCTCCTTCAAGGACATCTCCTTCGCTGACCTGCTCGTAGAATGACTGTCTGATCTCTGCCATCTCAGATTCCATAAGGCTGCGGCGTGAAAGTACAAGGCGACGCTTGCGGCGGTCCTTTTCGATCAGCTTTACCTGGAAATCCTGTTCAAGGAGACGGGCAGGATTCAGAGTGCGTCCGTCCTCAGCAAGGTGGGAAATGGGGATGAATCCCTCTATCCCGTAGCAGCTGACAATAAGCCCGCCCTTGACTTTGCGGATACCCCTCACGGTCACAGTTTCATTCTTTGCAGCCTCTTCCTCAAGCCTGTTCCAGCGTTCGTCAAATTCGCAGCGCCAGCGGCTGAGGCTAAGCTGTGCATCTTCGCCCTGACCGATATTGGTTATCTGTACTTTGACCTTAGCGCCGTTTTCGGGTTCCTCGGTCTCTTCGACCAGTACCCTGTGAGTCCACTCCTTGCGGGGAAGGAATCCTTCGCATTTGTAGCCCACATCTACAAGCCATCCGTCTTCACGAGAGTCAACTATCGTTCCTTCAAGGACCTTGCCGCGATGGAAATCACCCATCACGTCAAACTGCTGCATCATTTCTTCCATCGTTACTTCTTTTTCCGGTGCTGCCTGTGTTTCAATTCCGTCTTCTGTGCGAAGCTCGTCAACCATACCCAACATCCTCCTGCTTACATCATGTTTAATTTTTGGATCAGTTCTTTTATAAGCCAGTCAGGAGTGCTTCCTCCCGCGGCTATTCCGATTTCATCCTTGTTTTGCAGCCACCTCCCGTCAAGTTCTCCTGAATGTTCGATCCACAAAGTAGTAACCCCGACATCAGCCGATATCTCGGCAAGTTTCCTGGTATTGGCGCTGTTGCGGCCTCCCAGTATTATCATTCCGTCTACCTTTGAAGCAAGTCTGCAGACCGAATCCTGCCGGGCCAGTGTTGCTTTGCAGATAGTATTATATACCTTTATCTCAGGTGAAACAGTCGCAAATGAACTTACAAGCGCAGCAAAGGAGGCGACCTTCTGGGTCGTCTGGCTCAGTATGCCGCACTTTTTCCCCTTAAGGAAGTCAGGTATGGGCTCATCCGCGGAGATAACAGCGACTTCTCCCTCAACATAACCCATTATACCCCTAACTTCGGGATGTTCCCTGTCTCCTGATATTACCACAAGATAGCCCTCGGAAGAAAGGTCTTTTGCCCTGTTTTGGGCCGTTTTTACAAAAGGGCAGGTCCCGTCTACCACTTTTCGGCATTTTGCCTTAACATTATCTGCCTCCTGCGGGGTCACTCCGTGAGCCCTGATAAATGCGACAGAACCCGCCGGTACCTCCTCCGCAGAACCTACCACAACAAGGCCCATTTCTGAAAGCCTCTCTGTCTCCTGAGGGTTGTGTATCGGACTGCCAAGTGCATAGACAGTACCTGAACGGATCAGCTCTTCTTCAAGTTTCGATATTGCCCTTCTGACACCAAAGCAAAGCCCCGTGGGATCGGCAATGTGTATCTTCAATTCAGCCCCTGTCCTTTTGCTCCAAATGCCTGATGCAAAGAGGCAGCGCTCCCTCCAGCGCTTCAGACATTTCGTATTTGTCGAAATCATACCACACTGCAGGTCCAAAATGTTTGAACCATGTCATCTGCCTTCTCGAAAAGGCCTTCGTTGATCTGATATCCCCTTCAAGGGCTTCTTCGTAACTGCATTTGCCCTGAACATAAGAGACAAGTTCCCTATAGCCGAATCCCTGAAGGGCAGGCAGCTTTGGGGAATAACCATGGGCAAGAAGCCATTCGACCTCTTCGGGGTATCCGGAGGAAAACTGCTCCCTCACCCTTGATGCAATATTTTTGTACAGGTTTGTCCTCTCCCTTATGAGTCCTATATAAAAAATATCAAATGGAGATTCCATTTTTGCCTGATTTTCATACCACCACGAAGCCGCTTTTCCGGTGATGCGGAAAATTTCAAGCGCTCTCATTATCCTGACAGGGTCGTTCTGATGTATCTTGCGGGCAGATGCAGGATCTATTTCACTCAGTTCCTTATGGAGCGGAGCCAGTCCCCTCTCCTGGATCTCTTCTTCAAGCGATCTCCTTACTGAGCCGTCTTTAGGCAGATCTTCGGAAAGGGTCCCGCATAATGCCCTGTAATAAAAAGGTGTCCCCCCTATAAGAAGCGGGACTCTGCCTCTGGCTCTTATCCTGCTTATGGCATCAGAGGCCTGTGCCGCGAAATCAGCTGCGGAATATACCTGGTCCGGATCAGCCACATCGATCAGATGGTGGAGGATCTCACGCCTTATCTCGGGGGACACCTTGTCAGTGCCGACATCAAGGTATCTGTAGACCTGCCTTGAATCAACGGAAATTACTTCGGCGGAAAGCCTTCGGGCAAGTTCAAGGCTGAATTTTGTCTTTCCGACAGCAGTCGGCCCTATGATCGCAATTACAGGTATTTTTTTAGCCCCTGTCCTTTCAGTCATCGTTCGAACCAATCTTCAAGTTTTTTGTTCTCGATTAGAAAAAGGGTGGGCCTTCCGTGAGGACATATAAAAGGGTCAGAGCAGCTCTGAAGCCTTCGCATCAGGGAGACAGCCTCTTCCTTCACAAAACGCTGTCCCAGTTTGACAGCGTCCCGGCAAGCCAGTCTTGCCATCCTCCACCAGACCTCTCTGTTCATCTTGTCAGGGTCTTTCTCAACCTCTATGCCCCTAAGTGCAGAACGAAGCATGTCGATCGGGGAAAGTCCAGTCCTTCCCCTAAGCATCGGGACGCCTGTAAGCAGTTCTCCTTCAAATGAAAAGCAAAGCCCCTCAAGCTCTTTTGCTGACAATCTGACCTCAGGAAGCAAAGAGGGCGGTATCTCCAGCGGCATTGTAAGGCTTTGCACAGCGGTCCCCTTGCGGAAATCAGCGGCTATCTCCTCGTAAAGTATCCTTTCATGAGCTGCATGAGGGTCTACTATCGCAAGGCCGTTGCCTGTGTCGAAGATAAGAAAGCCCGTTGCCGACTGCCCGATATAATTCTCCCAGGATCCGGCCGCAGAAGAAGGGACGTATTCTTTTGATGCAGGGATGAATACTGTTTCTTCAGGCTCACGGCACATCCCGGATATAGTGATATGGCCTTCGGCAGGTTTCCATGGTGATGTTCCGAAGATAGGGTCTGAGATATCAAAACGCGGAGCAGCAACTCTTTCGGGCTGAGCGGGATCTGCAATATCCGAAATTCCCCCCGGCGGCTGACGCTCAAGAGAATATTTACGGCTAAAAATATTACGGGCAGTATTTAATACTATCTTGTAAACATCTCCGGATCTTTTAAAGCGCACTTCCTCTTTTGCGGGATGGATATTGACGTCAAGGTCCTCAGGCGGCATGGTAAGCATAACGAACCACTCGCCATAAGCCGCTGCCTCTCCTCCGCATACAGCTGCCCTTATCGTGGAGTCCTGTATCCTTCTGCCGTTAACAAAAATGGTGACAGAGGTCCTCCTGCTGTCAGGTATCGGGTTCCACCAAACATCAGACCTGTAAGGGCCTGCTTCAGTTGAAGCCCTGTATATCCTGGCATCATCCCCCCATCGCCTGAGAAGCGCATTGTCGACGGAACCTGGCGGGATGATTTCCAATATCCTCCTGCCTTCAGAGAACACCCTGAAAGTAATATGCGGATTTGCCAGGGCGTAATCATTTACCACCTGCAGTATCCTTCTGAGTTCGGCCGAGGCTGTCTTAAGAAACTTACGCCTCGCAGGCAGGTTAAAAAATAGATCTTCTACCTGGATCCTGGTTCCCGGTTTGGAGGGGCTTTCTGTGTGGAGCTTTACCACGCCGCCTTCGCACCGTATGAGTCCTCCTTTATCAGAGTCTCTTTCCCTGCTTCGTACCTCCATCCTGCTGACCGCAGCAACGCTTGAAAGAGCCTCTCCCCTGTAGCCGAGCGTCGAGATCCTTTCAAGGTCTTCAATGGTCGATATTTTGCTTGTAGCGTATCTTTCGAGTGCGAGCGGAAGCTCTTCAAAGGCTATCCCGCACCCGTCGTCCTCTATAACGAAGGATGTCTTTCCTCCCTGCTCCAGATGCAGCGTTATGCAAGTCGCCGATGCGTCGATCGAATTCTCCATCAACTCCTTTGCCACTGATGAAGGCCTTTCGATCACTTCACCTGCCGCTATCCGGCTGGAAACTTCTCTATCAAGACGTTTTATCATTAAAACCCAGCACCTTCCGGCTCTCTCTCTTAAGCCTGTATATCAGCTGAAGTGCCTCCATCGGCGTCATTTCGTCAGGCTCTGAAGCTGCCAGCTCTTCCAGTATGGCTTCGTGTCCGACATCAAAAAGCTTCATCTGATTTTCCTCTTTACGTGAGGGAAGTCCCCTCCCGTTGTCTGACTCTGCTTCAAAACCTTCCAGCAGTTCTTTAGACCTTCTGAGGACCAGCGACGGGACTCCTGCAAGTCTGGCCACTTCGATCCCGTAAGACCTGTCAGAGGGAGCTTCAACGACCTTATGAAGGAAAGTTACACCCTCGGAGCTTTCTTCGACAGCCATGCTGAGATTTGTCACTCCGGGCAGTCTCTCTGCGAGTCCGGTAAGCTCGTGGTAATGAGTTGCAAAAAGAACTGCAGCCCTTCTTCCCTCCTGGCCCTGCAGATACTCAATGACCGACCATGCTATGCTCAGACCGTCATAAGTAGAGGTTCCCCTTCCCACTTCATCCAGTATCACAAGACTCCTGTCGGTAGCGTTTCTCAGGATATTTGCAGTCTCGACCATTTCCACCATAAAGGTACTCTGTCCCCTCGCCAGCTCGTCGCGAGCCCCTATCCTCGTGAAGACACGGTCTGTCAGTCCTATTTTTGCGTTTTCGGCCGGGACGAAGGAACCCATGTGTGCCATTATAACTATCAGTGCCGCCATTCTCAAATAAGTTGATTTCCCTGCCATATTCGGTCCGGTCAATATTGCTATCCTTTTGCCGGAAACCATGCTCAGAGTAAGATCATTCGGGGTAAACGGACGGTTTCCAAGCATGATCTCAACCACCGGATGCCTTCCGTTTTTAAGAATAAAGTCTGTGCTCATATTGATCTCGGGCCTCACGTACCTTCGTTCCGAAGCGATCTCTGCAAGTGACGAAAAGAGGTCAGCGGAGGCTATGAACTTCGCAGCGGAGAGTATATCCGAACTCTTGCGGATAACGTGTGCCAGTATCTCAGAATATATCCTCTCTTCGATCAAAAGCATTTCTTCTTCTGCCCTGAACATTTCCTTTTCAAATATTTTCAGTTCTTCGGTTATAAAACGTTCGGCGTTCACAAGCGTCTGTTTTCTTATGTAATCCTGCGGGGCCTTATCGAGGCCCCCTTTTGGTATCTCTATATAGTAGCCGAACACTTTGTTTACACCGGCCTTAAGGTTTTTTATGCCTGTCCTCGCCCTCTCCTTTTCCTCAAACCTCTGAAGCCATGCCGAAGAATGTGCCGCCCTGTCCCTCCAGCTATCCAGTTCGGGATCGTAACCGTTCCTGATAACCCCGCCCTCCCTCACAAAACGGGGAACGCTCTCTGAAAGGGCATTTTCAAGCAGCTCAGAGAGTTCCGTCAGATCCCCTCCGCCGATGATCCATTTTTTCAGCATATCATTCGACTCAAAGAGGGAAATCAGTCCGGGCAGTGCTCTCAGGCTGTTCCTTATGGTCAGGAGGTCGGAAGGCGATCCCATCTTCAGGGTCAGTCGGCTGACGGCCTTTTCCATATCTCCGCAGGATGAAAGCGACGACTGTATATCTCTCCTGAGAAATGCACAGCCGACAAGTTCTCCTATTGAATCCTGCCTGGAGGTTATCCTTTCAATGTCCTGAAGAGGAGAGAGTATCCAGTCCTTTAAAGTACGTCTGCCCATTGCTGTGCGGCACCTGTTGAGGACGGAATAGAGGGAAATGTCCGCAGGTTCGGTCAGTTCAAGGTTGTTTATGGTGTTCCTGTCGAGGACAAGGGATTCCGAAGGAAGGAGAGGAGTTATTCCGGTCACGTGGCATGCCTGGGAGAACTGCGTCTCTTCGAGGTATCTCAGGACTGCGGCTGAAGCTCCTGCGGCAGGATCCCTGTCGTCGATACCCATGCAGCTCAGTGAAGCGATGCCCCATTTTCTGCAAAGCCACTCAGAACCTGCTCTTGGATCGAATTCCCCCTTCTCCCTTTCAACTACATTGATGCCCGGCCTATCCGGAAATATTCCGGAAAAGGAGCAGGAGATTCCCTTTTTTATAAGTATTTCATCGGGCCTGAATGCAGAAAGGATCGAAGATGCTTCCTCCGCAGTAAAAGTCCCTGCCTTTAAAGAACCTGTAGCGGATTTCAGGAGGGCAAGTGAAATGCTTTTCCCTTCCGTCGCGCAGGCAGCCAAATTCCCGTCAGAGTCGGATCCTTCAGAGAGCCATGTACCCGGGGTCACTAGTCTTGTGACCTCTCTCCTTACAAGGGTCTTCCCGTCCGGAACTGTCACCTGTTCGCAGATCGCCACCCGGTATCCTGCAGAGACAAGCTTGCCCAGATAAGGATCAACAGAGTGGAAGGGCACTCCTGCCATGGGTATTGCATTTTCGGATTCCTTTGACCTGGATGTCAGGGCAATATCAAGCACTGAGGATGCAGTCTGGGCATCCTCAAAAAACATCTCATAAAAATCGCCCATGCGGAAAAAAAGAAGAGAGTCAGGATACTGCTCTTTCCAGTAAAGATACTGTTCCAGCATCGGAGTGATCCTGACACCCTCCGGAAGTTCCAAAACTATTCCTGCCTTCCCCTGTCAAGATAACTTTGGAGAAGAAGCGAAGCCGCGACCTTATCGACCTTGTTTTTGCGGCCTTTCCTGGAGACATCTCCCTCCAGGAGTGACTGTTGGGCAATGACCGTAGTGAAGCGTTCATCCCAGAAAATTATTTCAATGTCAGGATATCTGTCAAGGATGTTTTGGGCAATATCCCTGATCTTTTCAGCCTCAGGCCCCTCCCTGCCGTCAGTCCTCACAGGAAGTCCCACCAGGAGCCTTGAGGATCTGTATTCCTCCATTATCCTGCGCAGATCGCCTATCCACTCACTCTCGGTCTTGAGTACTGTAAGCGCCTGTGCAAATGAACCGAATGGATCGCTTACCGCAACTCCGATACGAACGGTACCGATATCGACAGCGATTATCCTCTCCAAAACTTTATCCTTTGCTTTTTGAAGCCAGTCTGGCAAAAATTTCCGGTGCACGCTCAACCGCTTCGTTGAGCCTCGAAGCATCAGGAGCCCTCCCCTGCGCAAGCGTGGGCTTTCCGCCTCCTCTGCCTCCTATCACATCCGCTATTTCCTTGAGCAGTTCGTCTGCCCTGATCCCTTTGCTTACAGCCTCATCACTGGCCATTGATGTCAGGGTAACATGCTTTTCTTCCCCTATTCCCGCAAGTATGATGGCAGCAACCGGGTATTTCTGTTTGATCCTGTCTCCGACCTGCCTCAGAAGGTCAGGATTCATGTTTTCGAACTTCTCCATTATCAGGTCTACGCCGTTGACACTCGCACAGGGCCTGATACTCTCCTCAATGTCGGACATTGCCGCCCTTACCTGCAGCTCCCTGTTTCTTCTCTCAAGTATCTTCTTTTCGTCAAGAAGGTCCTCCACTCTGCCGAGTACAGTGTCCAGGTCTTCTCCGAGCATGGACATCAGTGTGCCGGAGAGATAGCTGAAGCGCTGGAACATCTCAAGTGCATTCTGTCCTGCTATCGCATTGATCCTTCTTACGCCGGAACCAATGCCCTCCTCGCGGATTATCTTTACAACGCCGATTTCGCCTGTAGCCCTGACATGTGTTCCTCCGCAGAGCTCTGTTGAGTATCCGGGTATTTCGAGCACCCTTACCTCGTCACCGTATTTCTCGTCAAAGAGAGCCTTGGCCCCCGTCTTTTTTGCTTCTTCTATGGGCATTACCGTCGTCTTTACGGGAAGATTTGCAAGCACCTGCTCATAGACTATGGATTCTATCTCCCGCAGCTGATCGACAGTAAGCGCAGCAAAATGGTTGAAGTCGAAACGAAGGAAAGTAGGCGTTACGATCGATCCTGCCTGTCTGACATGCTGGCCGAGGACCTTGGAAAGAGCTTCGTGGAGAAGGTGCGTGGCAGTATGATGCCTCTGAATATTCTTTCTTCTCGCTGTATCTATCGCCGCTGTAACTGCCTGGTTTTTCTTGATGCTCCCTTTAAGAAGACTGCCTCTGTGCACGATAAGGTCGTTTACAGGATAGATGGTGTCTTCGACCCGGAAGATCACATTTTCTGCTGTTATCAGGCCTGTGTCGCCCACCTGTCCGCCCTTTTCTGCATAGAAGGGAGTCTCGGTGAGAACTATATCTGCACTTTCGCCTTCAGCGATGAAATCTCTTTCTTTGCCTTCAGAAATTATCGAAGCAACATTTGCCTCGGCAGAAGTGGAGTCATAGCCGCAGAATTTGCTCGGGCCTACCCTGTCTGCCAATTCAGTGTATGCGTTTTTTGAAATGACGGAACCGGTCTGCTTGCTGGAAGCCCTTGCGCGCTCGCGCTGATCGTCCATTGCCTGATCAAATCCGTCCTTATCTACGCTTATTCCCTCTTCTTCGCACATCTCCTCGGTAAGTTCGAGAGGGAAACCGTACGTGTCGTAAAGAACAAATGCAACGCTTCCGGGCAGCGTGCTCAGTGAATTATTCTTAAGCTGAGCGATCTCCGATTCCAGAAGGTCGCTTCCCTGCGAGAGCGTCCTCGTAAAACGCTCTTCCTCCGTTTTCAGTATCTGCTCTATGGCACAGGACTGTTCGACAAGTTCGGCATACTCGTCACCGATAGATTCCCTGACGGAGGGCAAAAGCTCTGTCAGGAACGGCCTGTCTATTCCAAGAAGCCTTCCGTAACGTGCGCTTCTCCGGATAAGACGCCTGAGAACATAACCGCCTCCGTCGTTTGTGGGCAGTATTCCATCTGCAATCATAAATGCAGATGCCCTAATATGGTCAGAAATTACCTTTACTGCCATATTCTTTTTGGGATCTTCCCCGTATTTGACTCCGCCAAGTTCACATGCCTTGTCGATGATCGGACGGAAAAGGTCTGTCTCAAAGTCGTTGGAAACTCTCTGAACGACCGATGAAAGCCTCTCGAGGCCCATACCTGTGTCTATGTTCTTGTTCGGAAGGGGTGTCAGCTCGCCTGCCTCGTCCCTGTTGTACTGCATAAAGACAAGGTTCCAAATCTCAAGATAACGGTCACAGTCGCAGCCTACGGCACAGTCAGGCTTGCCGCAGGAAAACTCGGGGCCCTGGTCATATATTATCTCGGAGCAGGGACCGCAGGGACCTACAGGGCCGGCAGCCCAGAAATTGTCATCGGCACCAAGGCGTACGATCCTGTTTTCAGGAAGCCCCACCTTATCCCGCCATATATCATGCGCCTCGTCGTCGTCCAGGTAAATGGTGGCATAGAGACGGTCCGGTTCAAGTCCGACCCTTTCAGTGAGGAACTCCCAGGCCCATGGTATTATTTCCTCCTTGAAATAATCACCAAAGCTGAAGTTACCGAGCATTTCAAAAAAAGTATGATGCCTGGCTGTACGGCCTACATTTTCAATGTCATTTGTCCTGACGCATTTCTGTGCGGTAGTCGCCCTTTTGACTTCAGGGGTCTTGAGTCCCAGGAAGTATTGTTTAAAAGGGACCATCCCTGCGATAGTGAAAAGCAGTGTCGGATCATCGGGCACCAATGAAAAACTGCGGTACCTTTTGCATCCCTTTTCCTCAAAATATGAAAGAAATAGCTCCCTTAGTTCTTTTCCGCTTCTGTATTGCATTTAAGCTGCCCCCTGTAATAAAAGATCAAAACCATATGCCGTCAGCATCAATAAGCCTTAGGCCCTTAAAATTTTTTGCATCAGATAATTATACGCGGATCTATGGTGTTTGTGCCAGATCCGCGTAGGGAAAATAATGGCGGCATTTTAAAATATCAGCACCCAAGAAGTTTTCTCCGGGCGGCATTTGCCTCCGCAACTGTTCTCTCTTTGTCAATTTCTGTAAATGACCCGTTTTTATACAGCATTTTTCCGGCCACGACAGTAGCCTTGACATCCGAAGAAGATCCTGCGTAGACGATGTAACCGGGAAGGTTCACATTGTTCCATCCCACGTAATGGGGCCTGTCGAGATCGATAAGTACCATATCTGCCTCGTATCCCTCTTTTATAAGACCTGTATTTTTGAACCCGAGCGCGATCGCTCCGTTTAACGTTGCCATCTTAAGGACCTCCGCAGATGTAACGAGGGTCGGATCCCTGGTTATGCCCTTATGGATCAGGGCAGCAGCGCGAAGCTCATCCCAGATGTCCAGCCTATTGTTGCTCGCCGCTCCGTCAGTTCCCAGTGAGACCCTTACCCCTGCTTTAAGAAAATCAGGAAGAGGGGCCGTGCCGCTTCCCAGTTTGAGGTTGCTCTTGGGATTGTGGGCAAAAGTTACATTGTCCCTGGCATAAAATGCCGCTGAGCCTTTGTCTACCCATACGCAGTGAGCCAGAAGAAGGTTCGTCACATCTATCATCCCGGTCTCGGAAAGATACTCTTCCGGGGTCATTTTTCCCTCCAGACCGCTGATGCTCCATTCGGAAGCCGTTTCAAGCCAGTGCAGCTGGACTCCCAATCCGGTCTCTTTTGCTCTCTTCGCTATCTCCTTCATAAGCTCGAAGGGCACGGTATATGGGGCATGGGGCCCCAGCTGGACGTTGACAAGTCCGTCCCTGCCGCTGTAATTCTCCGCCAGTCTGAGATTCTCTTTTAATTTGCTGCCGTCGCTGTCTCCTACGATGCCCCTGGAAAGCCCGCATCTCATGCCCGCTTGAAGGGCAGCATCCGCAACTTTGTCCATGAAGAAATACATGTCTGCAAAACAGGTCGTGCCGGTAGAGAGCATTTCAAGTATAGCCAAAGTCGTTCCTGTTTTGACGAGATCTCCGTCAAGGTTGTTTTCAATGGGCCAGATGCGGTTCTGAAGCCATTCCATCAAAGGCAGCTCTTCACCAAGTCCCCTCAGCAGAGTCATTGCTGCATGTCCGTGTGCGTTAACGAACCCCGGAATAACTGCCGTGGTCCCGCGTCCTTCGTATGCGCATCCGGAGTTCAGTGTTCCGGCGGGAAGGACGGATGATATTTTTGTTCCTTCTGTCACGATGTCACATCGTTCAGCCTCAGTCCTTCCGGCATCCCAGACAACGACATCCCTGTAGACCTTCCTCATCATGCCTCTCTCCATGCTGCAAGGTATTCCCTCTGTTCCTGGGTAAGCTGTTCTATGCTGATGCCCAGTGACTCAAGCTTAAGCTGAGCCACCCTGCGGTCAAGTTCGGCAGGCACGTTGTAAAGCCCGGGGGCAAGTTTATGCTCGCTTATGTAAATGCAGGAAAGCAGCTGCATGGCAAAACTCATATCCATTATCTCGACCGGGTGTCCGTCTCCCGCAGCCAGATTTACCAGCCTTCCCTCCCCCAGAAGGTGTATCCTGCGTCCTACCGGCAGGATGTATGTCTGTATGTTGTCCCTGGAAGCCCTGACATCCACAGCAAGCTCCGCAAGGTCCGGTATACATACTTCGACGTCAAAATGGCCGGCGTTGCAGAGGAGCACGCCGTCTTTCATCCGCATAAAATGCTCCTTGCGGATGACCTTAGTATTGCCGGTAACTGTTATAAAAATATCCCCTGTCTTTGCTGCTTCAAGCATATCCATTACCTCGAAACCGTCCATCAGAGCCTCAAGAGCCCTGTGCGGGTCGATCTCCACAACAATGACCTTTGCACCCAGTCCGGCAGCTCTTCTTGCAGCACCTTTACCGCACCATCCATAGCCCGCAATGACTGCGTTCTTACCGGCAACTATCAGGTTGGTCGTACGGAGTATTGCATCCCATACCGACTGTCCGGTCCCGTAACGGTTGTCAAACAGATATTTGCTCTGTGCATCATTTACTGCCAGCATGGGAAAGGGCAGAAGTCCTTCGCACTGCATTGCCCTAAGTCGCTTGATCCCTGTCGTGGTCTCTTCGCAGCCTCCCCGGAGATTCGGGATCAGGTCCCTTCTCTTTTCGATGATCATTGAGACAACATCTCCTCCGTCGTCAATTATCACCTGAGGGTCCCACTTAAGCATTTCCTCTATGTTGTCGGAATATTCGGAAGAGGACATTCCCCTTCGGCTGAATACATGGATACCTTCCTCAACAAGGGCGGCGCATATTGCGTCCTGGGTCGAAAGCGGATTGCTGCCTGCGGTAACTACCGTTGCGCCAAGTTTGTTCATCACCTTTAAAAGACAGGCTGTCTTTGCCTCAAGGTGCAGACAACAGCCTATAACCAGCCCCTCAAGCGGCCTGTGTCTCTCTTCCCTCTCCTCTATAAGCCTCAGTACCGGCATATACTCCCATGCCCACTCTATCCTTCTTCGCCCCTCCGGAGCCAGGCTCGGGTCAGCTATCTTGGATCCTTTCTTCACAAAACTGCCTCCTTCCCGTCGGTCGACAGGCTTGCATACATGCCTGTCACATCAATAACAGAAGAATAATATTGCATGATCTCATGCCTTAATATTAGCACTTAAATGCATTTAAAAACCGTCAAATCAACAGGCCTCCGGAGATATATCGCGGCACCGCAGAGGCATTCGGATCAAGCCGACTTTCAGGGGAAGTTTCCGGATACGGTTATTTTTTCAGTTCAATGATCCGCCCCGGCTCGAAAACCCCGTATTCTGTAATAATGCCATTTATTAGCTCTGCAGGAGTAACATCAAAAGCAGGGTTCCAAACCTTTGCCTTACCGTAAACAAGTCTCTCGGCACCGGCCATCCTTACTTCAGCATGATCACGTTCCTCGATCGGGATCATGCTTCCGTCGAGGCAGCTGAAATCGACAGTGCTTAACGGAGCTGCGATGTAAAACGGGACATTGTGCCTTTTTGCCGAGATCGCAAGTCCGTATGTGCCGATCTTGTTGGCAGTGTCGCCGTTGAGTGCTATCCTGTCTGCTCCTGTCACAACAGCATCTATTTTTTGCACTGACATCAGAAATGCTGCCATTGAATCACATATTACTGTCACGTCGAATCCATCTTCAGCAAGCTCAAATGCCGTCAGCCTGCCTCCCTGGAAACGTGGCCTCGTTTCGTCCGCATATACTTTTATGGATTTTCCTGCCTCCCTTGCTGCCCTGAAAACTCCGAGGGCAGTGCCGTAACCGGCGGTCGCAAGCGCACCCGCGTTGCAGTGGGTAATAACTGATGCCGCATTGGGAAGGACCTTCTGTCCGAAATGCCCTATCTTCCTGTTGATCTCCATGTCCTCATCTTTTATCCTGCCGGCTTCAGTTTCCAGCATCTCATAAAGCGAGGGCACATTTTTGAATCGGGTGTAGACAGACCTCATCCTTTCCAGAGCCCAGAAAAGATTTACCGCGGTTGGCCTTGTTGACGAGAGTTTCGCAATGGCTGTTTCAACGGACTCCGGATCTTCACTGCACGCAAGCACAACACCGTAAGCCGCTGCGACACCTATTGCAGGCGCACCTCTTACCGTCATATTTTGAATTGCGGAAGCTGTCTCAAGATAAGTCCTGCAGCATATGAACTCCACCGACTCGGGGATTTTTCTCTGGTCAAGAAGTTTCAGTGCCGGTTCTTCTCCTATCCATTCCATGGTTTCAGGCAGCATCAACGACATCCTCCCGGGGTATCGGTTTTTAAAAAACCGTTCCTGTCACTTTTCCGTGTAAATTTTTTTGATCTCCGCATCCGCATGCCCATCCCTGAAAAATATCCCTATCCTCTGATCCACAGAGAGCGAGGAGACATCCTTGAGCATTGTGCCGCTTTCATCCCTGCACAGAGTAAAACCCCTTGCCATGACAGTAAGGGGGGAAAGGTTCTGAAGCGCTCCCGCAGATGATGAAAGTCTTGCTTCCGCCTCGGAAAGCCTGTGGTCAAGGTTAACTGAGAGTGCGCGGTAAATTTTGTTCAGGTGTTCAGAGACAGGCATACAGCTCCCTTTTAGAATGCTGAAGAGAAGCCTTCTTTTTCTGTCAGCAAGCTCTGAGGCTGCCTTGTCTGTCCTGTTGGCCGCATGTGCGGTCATTGAGCGTATCGAACCGCCCAGAAAGGCGAAAATATCTTTTGAGTCAGGGAATACCCTCTCTGCTGCTCCAGAGGGAGTGGGTGCATATGCGTCAGCGGCAAGGTCCGAAAGAGTCTTGTCGGTCTGGTGGCCAAGACCGGTGATCACAGGGACCGGACAGGATCTTATCGATCTTACCACTTCCTCGCTATCGAAAGTGTCAAGGTCATCCCTGCTTCCTCCGCCCCTGACAAGCATCACCAGAGATATGCCTTTCAAAGAGGCGCATCTTGAAAAGGCTTCCCTGATCTCCGAAGAAGCCCCGGTCCCCTGCATCAGGCTCGGGATTACAAGCAGTTCCGATGCGGGGTATCTCACTGAGGCTATCTTAATGACATCCTGGACTGCCGCTCCGGTAGGAGACGTTATGACAGCAACTTTTGAGGGGAAAGCGGGAAGGTCTCTCTTATGCCTTACATCGAAAATGCCTTCTGCAGTAAGCTGTTTAAAAAGGATCTCCCTTGCCCTCGCCTTTGCTCCTTCTCCAAGCGGCAGCAGGGCGGATGCATATATCTGATACGATCCCCTTGCGCCGTAAACGTCGACCTTACCCCTTACCATTACCTCGTCTCCCTCTTTGGGCCAGAGTATTACCGACGAGGCATTTGAACGAAAAAGGACGCACGAGATCCTTGTTTCGGCACCTAAAAGCGTGAAATAGGAATGTCCGCTTGTATGTTTTTTAAATCCAAGAAGCTCTCCCCTGACTGATACATCCTGAAGGCCCCCGAAAGCATATATTGCCTCGCGGATCTTATTTGTAACATCGTCTACGGTGAGGATGGATTCTTTTTCAAATTTTGGCATGGCGTTTCAGTTGGCGGGGGACTCTTCTTTTCTGACTATCCTTCCCAGTACTCCGTTTACAAAGCGGCCAGACTCTTCAGTGCCGAAAACCTTTGCAAGCTCTACTGCCTCTGAGATAGAAACAGCCAGCGGAACTTTTTTTGAAATGACTCCTTCGTAAAGAGCCAGAGATATCGCGACCTTATCGACCGCAACCATCCTCTCCGGCCTCCACCCGACTATGTTTTCCCGCAGCAGGTCGGAGATGGTATCCCTGTTGTCCATTACACCCCTTACAAGTTCGCATGCATAGTCAAAGACGCCCTCGGCTTCATCCTCCGAGGGATAAAGCTCAATTGCGTCATCGATATTTGCCGAGGGCCTTATATCAAGCTGGTAGATAAGCTGAAGCGCTATCTCTCGAGACCTGTGTCTGAGCTGTGACTTTGAGGACATATCAGACTATCATCTCCTGAACTGCTCCATCAGTGCCGCTACCTGCTTTTTCCCATCCTCTGTCAGGAATATCCAGGAAATTCCATATCCTATTATCGCAGCAAAAAGAGACCACAGTATACCCTTCAGTCCAAGATGCACAAGTGCAGTAAGTGCAGCTGCCGCTCCGGCCCAGAAGAGGGGCATCGTCCAGACAGGATTGGTCTTTGGGTTATCCTGCGGTGCTATGCTGATCCAGTTGATATGCACATCCATTCCTGACTTTGTAAAGATTTCGGTGAATCTCTTTTCAAGTCTGGCCTTGTCCTCTTCATTGTTGCCTTCGGGCAGTGTAATATATATATTCAGCAGGTTTTTGTCTCCTATAAAGGAAACTTCCTGACAGTAAAAGCCCTCCGGCAGTCTTTTGGAAACGATCTGGCGTAATGAATCGCCGTCTATCCATATTTTGCCAAGTTTCGTCGTTGTCCATAGAAATAGCATATTTTTCACCTCTTGACCGAAAAGGCCGGTTTCTCATCCAGGAAACCGGCCTCTTCATGTAAGTTCAGCTGACTCAGGCCTCTTCGGTAAACGAGTTGTAAATTACCTCTGCTCCGGGAGCAGTCTGTTCCTTCTTTTCGCCGAAGGTGACTCCCTGAACGTAAACATTGACTCCCTTTATCGAATAGCCGGTAAAACGTTCTATCTGTTCCTTGACAGCCTCCTGAACATCCCAGCAAACGTCAGGGATGCGGAGTCCGTACTTTACGGCAATATATGCATCGACAACTATTTCGGGAGTCTCTCCGTCAGAAATGGAGATCCTGACACCGTTGACGGTCTTCCTGCCAAGGCGGAGATTGGCCATAAGGCCGGGGTTGGCCGGAGAGACACCTTCAACGCTGTTGAGCGCCTTTGTTGCAAGCTGTGCAATTACGTCCTCGGAGATCCTTATCTTTCCCTCAAGGTTGGACTGGTCTATAGTTGTTCCTGCCCCTATCTCCTCGTTTTCGCCGGCTTCGCTTACCACGAAGTCATCTTTATTCTTAACGACCATGCGGCTGTTCCTCCTTTTCGGAAACTGGATGTAATTATGATCTATATTTCTGCAGGCCTGCTATTCCTCAGGATGCTTGAACGGTTTTCCGCAGTGAGGACACAGAAGGTCCTCATCCTCGTCATAGGCTGCGGGCTCGTAGTAGAAATCCTTTCCGCATTCGGGACAGGTAACAGAGGCATACTCTTCTTCGTCAAAGTCCTCATAATCTTCGTCACACTCTTCGTCGTATTCCTCTTCAAGAAGTGCGTCGAGATCATCCTCAAGCTCACTGACATCCTCGTCAAGCTGTTCAAGGTAGTCGTTGAGCTCCTGGTGTACTTCTTCGTGGTCTTCCATAGCCTCGGCCAAGGAGTCAAGGGCATCTACCAATGCAGCAAAAAACTTTTCCTTCTCAGGCGTATCCGCAACCTTCTGCCCGTCGATCAATCCTCTCAGGTACGCTATCTTTTCCCGTGCGCTCATCAGGATCCCTCCCTTATGATTTCTTTGCTCTTTCAAGGTATTCGCCTGTCCTTGTATCAACAAGGACCATCTCTCCGTTCTCGACAAAGAACGGTACCGTGATGACAAGGCCTGTCTCCGTAGTGGCAGGTTTGCCTCCGCCTGAAGCCGTATCTCCCTTGAATCCGGGAGGTGTATCCGTTATCTGCATTGCGACCGAGTTTGGCAGTTCAATGCCCATCACGCGGCCTTCATACATATCGAAACTTACTTCCAGGTCATCGATCAGATACTTGACCGCATCACCGAGGATCTCATCTGAAAGAAAGACCTGATCGTATGATTCCATGTCCATAAAAACGTAGCTGTCTCCATCTTTATATTGGTACTGGGCCGGTCTTTCGTCAAAAATGATCCTTTCAAACCTTTCGCCGGACTTGAATGACTGGTCAAGGGATGATCCGGTCTCAAGGTTGCGCAGCTTTCCCCTTACGATCGCGCCTCCCCTTCCCATCTTATGATGGGAGCATTCGAGAATGACCCACATACCGCCTTCCCATTTGATCTTAAGTCCCGGACGAAAATCACTGGTGTCCACTATTTGTGCCATTGAAAAACCTCCCCGTACTCTCTCACAAAGCATCATGCGCATACACAAGCCATGGATACGCCGTATTATCATAACATAAAGAAAGCTTGTTTGTCTTTATCCGCTAATGTTTTTTTGTGTACAGTGTTAAAGCCCGGATATTCTCCTCTTCGTCCATTATCAGACAGATATCTGTGGCGATCATTAAAGGATAGTCCTCCTCCCCCGGAGAAGAGACCGTGACCACCATGGAGTAGCGCTTCATTCCATAAATGTCCGGGCTGGCATCGTCATATTCAATTTCAAAGAGAGCCGGGCTGCTTTGCGGTATCCCCAGCCTTTCTGCCTCTGCCTGGAACAGGCTGCAGTAATTGCCGTCGATCACCGAAGCTTCAATGGTTAGATTTGGGTATAGCTCCCTGACCGGCAAGAGCACTTCCTCAGGAATACTTATTTGAGGAGCCTCGCTGGGAGGCGCATCAGGCATAAAGTCACATGGCCCCGCTATCATGCCTGATTCCCCCGATCCTGCAAACCACTCGCTGACAAAAGCGGCTGTCTGGACCGCGGCGTTTTCTCTCCTGAGCAGATATGTCCTCCATGTGAATGTCTCAAATATCTTATAAGCCGTCTGATGCGTCAGGAATGCGCATCCCATGGCAGATAATGACCAGAGGAGCGCAGCCGCTAGAAATGCTCCCTGATGCTTGTTTTTTCGAGATCTGTTATTTCCTCTGATATGCAATTCGGCAGCCTCCAGACTCTTTTTGCGGCAAACTGTTGGTATTTCGACCCTTTGCTGATCCAGGGACCGATATATTCATCAGGCCATAAGTCAGAATTCTTTATTGGCATGTTTTTTTCATAAAGATGATCTCCCCTTACAAGGAGATAAACTGTAATTGTTCTTTTGCCGATGTCGACATCAAAACGCATGTCCCTGATACCCTCAATTCGGGGCTGGTCTCCCGAAGAGCGAAAATCTTTTGTGTAGAGCCTGTCATTCAGGCAATATATCTTCATTGCCCGAAAATGGTATATCCTGTCTCCTTTTGAAATGCTGAAAGATGAATCGAAATTGTTTTTCACACTCAAGGTCTTTCCGCTTGCCGCAGTAATGCGCAGCGGAAGGGCCGGCGGAAAGGAACTGGGAAAAATGACCCAGTTTCTGATGTCGAATGCACACCCGGCAAAACTCTCTCCGATGCTTCCCAGGGGAGGGAACTTGTCAAGCCTGACCAGACTTTCGCTGTATTCTGAGACAGTTCTGAGGGAAAGTCTCGGTGTACCGGGCATTGCATATGCTATCCTAAGTTCACTGTTGGCAAAACTGTTCGGCCCCTTACATGCGCTGATGGGACCTTCCCATCTGAAAGGGTCGAATTTCTGGCTGCCGAAAGCTCTTTTATATACGGAACTGCTGAGCGGCATTCCGAAACCGCAGTAGAATACAGGTGCCTTTAACAATGCAGCAGCTTTGGCGATCCTCAGGGTCGCCTTTCTGTAGTCTAAAAATGAAGTGATCTTCTCCGCTGAAAGTTTTAAAGTTGTAAGGATAGCGGCGGTGATAACGATGAAGGTCAAAAGACTTATCAGTATTTCAGTAAGCAAAAATCCTCTATGATCCCTTATTTTCTGCCGGCCAACAGACAAAAGTCCCCCTTCTTTCCCTGATGCCTTCCAGTTCTATTCTGTACTTTACAATTTTATCCAAGGCATCTGTTTTTTTTAGTATGCATCCTCCCTGCAGTTCAATATCACCGGAAAGCGGAAACCCGGAGATAAGTCCTGTCAGGACTTCACTCCGGGCTGTCTCTATACTGAAATCTTCCCTCGCTCTCTCTACCATCGATATGCTTCCGGTGAGAGAGGATACCACTGTCGCTATAGTTGTAAGTACCAGAAATGATATTGCTATGACCTCTGCCAGCAGGCTTCCTTTTCTTCTCATTCGCCCATAAATCTTTCAAGGTCTTTGAGATCGAAAGAGTAGGCAATGGCGGTTTTTCTCGAAATCAGGCCTTCCTTGACCATTCTTGCAAGATCCTGGTCCATTGAGTGCATCCCGAAGCCTGCGCCGGTCTGCAGCGTACTTTTTATCTGGGCAGTTTTCCCCTCTCTTATATGGTTCTTAACTGCGTTATTTGCCATCATGAATTCAGTTGCGACCATCCTTGATTCGGTCATTGCAAGCGGGACCAGCTGCTGAGAAAGAACGCCGATAAGTATCGATGCAAGCTGAATGCGGATCTGCTGCTGCTGATGAGGCGGATAGACGTCAATTATCCTGTCGACGCTCTGCGGAGCATCGGGCGTGTGCAGTGTAGCAAGCACAAGGTGCCCCGTCTCTGCAGCCGTAACTGCAGCGGTTATGGTCTCAAGGTCTCTCATTTCCCCTATCATTATGACGTCAGGGTCCTGCCTCATTGCCCTGCGAAGCGCTTCGGCAAAGTTCTTGGTGTCGAAGCCTACCTCCCTCTGATGTATAAGGGCCCTGTCAGAGTTGAAAATATATTCGATAGGATCCTCAACCGTGACTATATGTACCTGCCTTGTCATGTTTATCTCATTGATCATCGCAGCCTGGGTCGTCGATTTTCCGGATCCCGTAGGGCCTGTGACAAGGAAAAGCCCGTTGTTGCGTTTGGTCACTTCCCTTACCTGTTCAGGCAGACAAAGCTGTTGGACCGTCCTTATATTCTGCGATATTATCCTAAGGCTCAGGACAGGACGCCCCCTGCTGTAGGAATAATTCGCCCTGAACCTCTGCGGCTCGCTGGCTGCGTAGTTAAGTTCAAAGCTGAAGTCATACTCCTTATCGCTGCCGAAGCGCTTGATCTCTTCCGTTGAGAGCATCAGCTGCATGATGTCCTCCATGTCATTGGGGGAAATGGGCATGACGTAGTCCCGTTTTACAAGGCTCCCGTTGATACGGAACATGGGAAAAGAGCCGACGCTTATGTGAATGTCGCTGGCCGCACTTTTTATCCCGTCAATCAGTATCTCCTGGAGCGGAAACATTTTCAGCCCCCCTTTCCTAGTCGAACATCGTGGAAAGAAGCATCTCTTCTACGCTTGTAATTCCGGCCTTTACCTTTTTGAGGGCAGATTCCCTCAGTGTCGTCATGCCGTGCTTTCGCGCGTAATCCCTCAGATCATGTGTCTGGGCGGAATTGCTGATCATTTCTCTCAGTTCGGCGTCTATCATCATTACTTCGGCAATAACAGTCCTTCCGCTGTAGCCTGTGAATCGGCATGAGGGGCAGCCTACCGGCTGAAATGCCCTTGTCCCGACCGGAGCACCAAGCTCTCTTGCGATCTCTTCATTGAACTCAAATTCTTTTTTGCACTGCGGACATAGCTTCCTTACAAGCCTCTGAGCAGCTATCGTCCTCACTGACGAAGCAAGGAGGAAGTTGGGTACCCCCATGTCGATAAGCCTGTTTATGGAACTGGGGGCATCGTTGGTATGCAGGGTACTCAGCACAAGGTGGCCTGTCAGGGCAGCCCTTACTGCAAGGTGTGCAGTCTCAGAGTCACGGACTTCACCCACCATTATTTTGTCGGGGTCCTGCCTTAGTATGGACCTTAGTGCAGAACTGAAAGTAAAGCCGATCTTTTCGTTGATCTGTATCTGGTTGATACCGCTCATAGTGTATTCAACAGGATCTTCTATGGTGATGATGTTGGTTTCGGGCTTGTTGATGATATCAAGCAGCGAGTAAAGGGTGGTGGACTTTCCGCTTCCTGTAGGCCCGGTCACAAGGACTATCCCGTGTGCCGCATCTACAGCCGTCCTGAAATTGCTCATCTGCTGTTCGTCAAAGCCCAGCTTGTCGAGTCCGACATACTGGCTGTCCTGAACAAGCAGACGCAAAACAGCCTTTTCGCCGTATATGGAAGGAAGTGTCGAGACTCGCAGGTCTATCTTCTGCCCGGCGACCATTATCAGTATCCTGCCGTCCTGAGGCCGTCTCTTTTCCGCAATGTTCATCTCGGAAAGTATCTTTATCCTCGCGATCAGCGGCGGATGCAGGTTCCTGGGTATATCGGTCGTCTTGAAAAGAGTCCCGTCAATTCTGAGACGGACCCTCGTTTCGGATTCCAGCGGTTCGATGTGGATGTCAGACGCCTTTTCACGGACCGCCTGTTCAAGGATAGTATTAACAAGGCGGATTACAGGGGCATCATCTGCTGAGATGTCAGTAACATCCTGTGCCGCAGTTGAAGAAATGGTAACAATTTCCGGGCCGAGCGAACTCTCCTGCCTCTTGATGTCCGCCATTGCGTCCTTGAGGCTGGTCTGCATCTTATAAAAGCTGGTGATAGCCTTTCTTATATCTGACGCGGTCGCCACCTGTATGTCCATGTCCCTGTTCAAAAGCATCCTCAGTGCATCTACGGCAAAGGTATTGAGCGGGTCGGACATAGCCACGACCAGCTTACCTTCCGGAGAGACCGAAATAGGCATTACGTTCAGCCTCTCGGCAATTGTTTCCGAAACAAGTGAGATCGCCTGCTGCTGAGGCCTGATGTTGACAAGCGAGACAAAGGGTATCTCCAGCTGGCTTGAGAGTGCCTCCGCCAGCTGCACTTCCGTCAAATATCCGTTCTTGATCAGGATCTCCCCGAGCCTCATCTGCGAGACCTTCTGCTCCGTCAAAGCAGTCTGCAGGTTCTCCGGCGTAATTGCTCCAGCGTTAATAAGGAGTTCTCCCAGAGGTACAGTCCTTATCATTTTAGCCAAAAAACCCCATCTCCCCTCCTCAGCCCGCATCAGTAAAAATCTGTTGTCTGCGGCTGAGCTGATTCTTATTTATTTTTTTATATATCTTGCCCCTGCTTACTGAATAAGGCTCTTTACAGGCATGCTGTAAACCTCCGCCGCCCCGGTCGGAACATCAAGGATATGGGGAACAACGATGAATGCCATCTCTGACTTGGTATGCGAATCGGTCTTTATCTTGAACAGCTCTCCTATAAGCGGTATATATCCAAGGATAGGTATCCTTGAGACATTTTTGCTCTTGTTCTCCTGATAAAGGCCTCCTATGACAAAGAGCTCTCCGTCCCTGACCCTTATCTGCGTGTTGACCTCCCTGTTTGTTGTCTCGGGAGCCTCCGATGTTCCGCTCCTGCGGAACTGGACTATCTCTCCTGTAGCTATCTTGAGGTCAAGCGTTACGAAGCCGTCCCTTCCTATCCTGGGAGTTATTTCCAGGGTCGGTCCTGTCTCCTGTTCAGAAAACTCAGGGTTGCCGTTGTCGTCTGTTCCTGACTGGTACAGGTAATTGTGGGTGAGCTTGATCACCGACTTATGTCCGTCGACCGCTACCACGGAAGGATTGGCAAGGACTTTGCCCCTGTTGTTGCTTTCCATTGCCCTAAGCCCCGCATCGAGCATCTTCATTGTCGGGTCCACAAGGTTGACAGGATTATATGCATCATCGGTACTGTAGCCTGGTATCGGGAACTCTCCCTGGCTTGCCGAATCGGAGGGCACCAGGTTGGGAGCAAGTCCGCCGAGCATGTTCCCGTAAGTGTATTCCGCTCCGAATCCGCCTGCTCCGTAAGAGAAGAGCCATCCGTTGTAAACCGCGTTCAGCATCGCCTCAACTTCCTGCTTTGCTCCGTCGTTGACCTCTATCAGCCTTGCCTCAAGCATGACCTGCTTGCCCGGGTGGTCTATACGGTTCATCAGCGCTTCAATTTCCCTGTGCTGTTCAGGTGTCGCAGTAACATAAAGAGTCTTGAGGCGTTCGTCAACGACAGGTGGTTTGGGCAGCGGCACCAGCCCCATGATCATGGCCGGCATTTTTGCGATGTCGCCGTAAGCAATTTTATACTCCTTTGCCTCATTCTTGCCGAGAGTCTTGCCTATACTATCAGCAGTTCCGACTACAAGCGTCGTACCCATCAAAGCATAGGTAAGTTCGTTCATCCTCAGCATATAGGCGAAAACTTCGCTGAACTTTGCATTCTTGAAGGAAAAAGTCATCAGGTTATCAGGAACAGACGAATCTATTACCAGATTTAGATTCCTCAGGTCGGCGAGCAGTCTGAATACCTCCCTGACGGAAACTTCTCTCAGTTCGAGAGTGACAGGGGAATACATCCCCATCGGGTCCCCCTTGGGCATTGCTTTGGGCGGCTGAGGTGCCGGCGGCACTATATCCGTTTCCGCACGGAGATAGATTTTGATGCTGTCGGATCCGGGCATGCCCAAAACCTTTTTCACTTTGAGAGGTTTTTCACCTATGATCATCATGTTCAGACCTTCCAGGTCATTTGATACTACCTGTACTCTCTGGGCTAGCGGAAGGTCATAGTCCTGCCACCATTCCTGGCTTTTCTCGGTATCGATCCTCAGGACGCTCCAGCCATACCCGTCCCACCAGTCCTTCTTGTCCGTGTCCCTCGGGAACCTTATCCCCCTCCACTGAAGAAGCGCAGCGGATGACTGATCTTTGATCTGTGCAGGGATGCTCATTTTAGTTCCCCTCAGTTCAAGGAGGATCTCATCGCTCCCGATCTGCCTGACCTTCAATCCTTCAATTATGGATTTGATCTCACCGGTTTGGGCTTCAGGCGTAACGGCAAGAGCAGACTGGATGCAATTCAGCGAAAAAAAGGCCGATATAAGTGCTGCAAACAGGATAATACGGATCTTCTTCATAGGTTTGTCCGATTTTGTGTATTCAACCATTTCCAACTCACTCCTCCAGCGTCTATGCCTGTGATCTTGCCTTTGCCGCCACCAAAAACATATCCTTTTCTGACTATCTGTCCGGGGCGTTCTCCCTCTATGTCAAGGGTGGCTGCCCCAGTTCCTTCAAGCAGAACAAGCGCCTTTATGGTAATGACAGGGACTATATCAGGGATCTCATACTCTGTAACAGCCTCTTCAGCGAACATCGCAGAAGCATTTGCTATGGGATACCTTCCTACGGCCTCTGCAAGCATTACCAGCTGTCCGCTGAAATTTCTCGACATCAGGTATACATTATACTTCTTTTCCAGTCCTTCGATGTCAGTCTTGCTCATTGCAGCCTGCTGCAGCTGCGGGGCGCTGATCTCGCCGACAGCCTTGTCATTCGAGACTCTGTTCAGCCATATAAAGTTGCTTATGCTGAAAAGGGTCGCCGCCAGCAGGAAAGTGAATGCCGCCGCGGCAATAAACAGCTCCTTTTTTGCCTCGGGAGCCATCTCCCTGTATTTTTCAATACCGGAGGAAAGCTTCATTTCGCACCACCTCCGGAAGCTTGATCCTTAGTTTTGTCAGGAGCCTTGATGCTCGTCTCGATTGTGAAGGAATATTTGACCGCACCGTCTGTAAGCGCCTCTGCAGTGATCTCTGAAAGCCTCATCATATAGGACGACTGCCTGAGTGATGCTATCGTGTTCAGCAGCCAGAAATAATCCGCCTCTCCCTTGAGGTTGAAAACGACCATGTTTGGCCCCTCTGAAACTTTTGTGATCAGGGCATCCTGAAGCGGAGTGGATGAGATCATCGAAACCAGAGCTACATAAAAATCAGTTGCCGAGGCAGCCGGAGCAGGAAGCAGGTCCCTGTTGAACCTCAGCGCATTTTTATACTTCATCACAGTGTCGGTACGGGTCTTAAGTACGCGTTCAAGTGATTTTACTTCAAAATCCGATGCATTTACTTCTGAGTTCAGGAGCCTCACGGAGCGTACCAGCCAGAGCTGCAGGAGTATCAGCGCCAGTATCGCCATTATCAGAAGCATACGTGTCTTTTTAGGCATATCATTTATGGAAGTGATCATAGCGTCTCATCTCCCGAAACATCAGAATTCTTCGTTTCCGGAATGACCCCGGCATCCAGGATGTTCTGAATGCTTTCAAGCGCGCACCTGATCGAGAAGGTGCGCACATTTCTCCTGTTGATCTGTTTCTGGGTTATTACAGGGACCTCTACCGTAAGATTGAAGGGGGCAGCTGAAAGCTTGTTGACAAAAACCATCACGTTTTCCTCTTCAAGCGCGATCCCTTTAAATACAACAAAGCCCCTGGTAATGCTCAGGGATTCAAGATAGATCCCCTGAGGCAGCAATGGATCCATGGATGTCATTATCTCAACGGCGGGCAGCTCGGCAAGCATAAAATTAAGCTTGCTGTCGATCCCTGCAGCCTCCTGATCAAGCCTGGCAAGTTCATCTTCCATAATTTTAATGTTTTTGGCTGTATCCTCACGCTTAAGAGCGAGAGTTTGCCTGTCCCCTGAAAGAGAGTACAGTTTCCACGATCCCAGAATGATCACCAGAGCCGATACAAGGAGAAAAGCAGCTGCTGCAGCCAAAACGGCATACTGTTTCGGTCCTTTTTCGCTTTTGGCGGTCTTCTTGTATTTAACGCCGGACTTTAAATTTAGTTTTACGACCATCATATATCCCTCAGTGCCAGTCCGAGCGGGATCTCCCAGCTGCCTGCACTTTTGTCGTGGGAGCTGAACTCGATCCCGTGGACGTCAAAAGGATCAGAACGGATAACCGACTCCATCTGTACAGTCTCCTTCAGCAGCTCCAATAAACTTTCAGTGCATCCTGGGCCGAACACGACCATTGTGTCCGGTTCAAAGCCCCTGATCTGGGACAAAGCGAACTGAAGCGAAGAATGCATCTCCCTGACGAACATGTTTTTCGCCAGCTGTCCGTCAGGTCCGCCATCATCACCAAGAAGGCCCCCCTCGAAACTTTCAGATATGGACCTGTGATAGATCCCGTTGCCCTTCCATGACAATATCAGCACCGAACGCCTCCTCCCGGCATAGACATAAACCACCGCATCCAAAACGTTCAGCTCCGGGGTTATGGCCCTTTCCAGAGCTATCTGGGCAGGTTCCAGTGCGTTTATCTCCAGGTCGTTCAGGGACGCGGAATCCATTATGCCGTCAATAAATGCCTTTCTTGCCGATGCTACCAGGTATCTTTTCTCTTCACCGCCTCCGGGAAGCGGGTAAACTATGGGAGCCAGGTCAAAGAGAGCCTCCTGTACCGAAAAAGGAAAATATCTTTCATAATCGTACCTGAATGCCATCCGTGCCTCATCCGGCTCCATCTCCGGCATAGGCACAGTCCTCATGAGAGAATCGCTTGTGGGAAGGGATAGGTTGACAGCTGTACTGAATTCACCTATCTCCCTTGTGATCTCTCTCAAAGCCGCATTCAGAGATTTGCCCGGTTCAACATAAGGTTCGCCGTCGGGACCCACCGAAGCAGAAAGTTTCCCTGCAACTGCCCTGAGAACCTCATATTCACCAGGCTGTCCCTTAAGGGCGATATACCTGTATATCCCCCTGTCTATGAACAGCCCTGCAGATTCTTTTTTCTTTCTTTTGAACAAAAATCCCATGAGCTTCTCCTTTGCAGGTCAAAAAGACCGGAAAATGGAATTGCGGTATTTGAAGTTCAGTTTACCTTATGGGCAGTACATAATCAATAATATAATATGAAATGCGCATTATTTATCTAGCCACTTGAAAAGTTCATTTTCAAGCGGGCAGGTGCACGAAGACGGAACATGCTGGAGCCCCAGTATTCCGGGAGCAGCAGGATAGTACCTGCTGCCGTTGTTTCCTGTTCCGTCCGAATAGCCGTTCGTACCGAATAGTGCATCGTTCAGATTTCGTATCGGCGCCCCGGGCTGATACCATACGTTGTTTGCCGTAGGCCTTCTAACTTCAGGCACAGTCTCGGCAACATTGTAGAGCTTTGCGTTCGCAGGCAGGACTGACCTGATCTCATCGGGGGTAAATCCCGGAACTAGGCTGATATCATAGATGTTCATCGTCTCAGGGCTTTTAGGGGTCTTAATGTAAACCATCATGCCCAGATACCTGTCCCTGTCTGCAAGCGATATCCGGTCGTCTGTCAGTCCGCCGTTCGTGTCTATCGCATCTGTATAGAGGTTCATCACAATTTTTTTGATAATTTTTGTTATGGCATTGTATTTCAGTCCATAAAACCTGTCGGATGAGAGGTTGGGAATGTCAGCATTGGAAGATGCGGTCGCAACCGCAGGATCATTATATCTCCTGACATCGACCGTCCTGTTGTCAAAGGCTATCTTGTCGCCGACAAAGTCCCCAAACCACATGGGCTCCGATGCAAAAAACTCGGGTCCTATAAACCAGGGGTCCTTTACCCTGAGGTCAGCCAACTGTGAGGCGGTGAGGCCAAGGTCGGCAGGCTGCCTAAGGAAACGGACTCTTACAATGTATCTCGGCCTTGTCTTGCCCTGGTCCTTGTCATAGTACTCAAGCACAGAATAGAGCACCCTGTGGTAGCCGTCCCGCCACCATACAGTCGGATCTGTGTAACTAAATTCTGTATTCTGGAGATGCGCCGGGCTGTATGCGTTTCCGTTGTAGTAATCATCAGCGGGGGCATAGTAGCAATTCTGGATCCCCCTCGTCTTGAATGTAGTATTCGCGCTGGTGTTGGTACCGCTCCCGTCCATTGCCTGAATGAAGAAACCTCTTTCGAAATCCCCCTTGGATGTTATGTCGCTGCCTTTGTCAACGTCATGGTCAAGCACCGACATTATGACGGCATATCCAAGGTCGTTGAACGGCGCATCGTTTGTAACGGTACCGTCCGCAGTGTTTGGCGTGTTGCTGAGGGTCAGCCCGAACATTGCTATATCATTGAGCCTCATATTGACAAGGACTGAGTAGTTTGTGACAGTCATCAGCGACGGTATGGTGTCCGAGGAAGAACTTGCCGGCCTTGCATCCCAGATATTGTAAAGCCTGTCATTGTCGAAATATTTGTAGTCAAGCCTTGCGACAGTAAAGGCCCCTGCTGCAGCTTTTATCTTTGCCGATTTTTTTATCCCCAATGCAAGGTCTTCCGTTTCAGTCACTACATCCAAAACAACTTTACTTTCGTCCAGCCCGTAATTTGTATTATAGAAGCCCTCGGTAGGTACTCCAGAAATAGCGTCGAGCCATGTCTGCCAGAAAGTTTTGTTTCCTATGGTCACATAGGGGCTCCATACGTAATCTGTCTCAAGGACCTTGCCTGAAGATACGATTGCGCGCGGCTTGAGCCTGGCCCTTATTATGCCGTACCCCTCCTCTATCCATAACGTGCGGTCGGAGGTTCCCGTCCTTATGTAAAAATCTCCGGACGTAGGCAGGGTATCTTCGGTATATGGGTTGTTGGATCCGTCAACAAGAAGGAACTGGTACTGGTTTTTGGTCGTGTTGTCAGGTACAGATGATGACGGTGTAAGGTTCGCACCGGTACTTGCAGAGATATACCATTCAAGGGTCGACTCGTCCGTCGCCGACACGTCAGTATTGTTCCGCTTGACATTAAGGTCATATTTTGCCAGTACCAGCGTACCCTTAGGCATATTGGCGTTGTTGATCTTGACCATGCTGGTTTTGTCATAGAGGTCTATGTCGGGTGAAATGGTATATCCCGGTGTTTTAAAGACGAGGACATTGCCCACATAATTGCCGGATACAAGGTTACCTGCCTTGATGGGCCGGTTGAACAGGGTCTCCTTCGTATCCACCTCTAGGTTTGCTGTCCTGTACTCGCCGTTCAGTCTCATTTCCATCAGGAAGTTGTCTGCTGATACTGCTATATCCGACGGCAGAGTAAAATTTACGCTGCTGATATATTCGGAACCCTCAAGCTTGTGTATTCCCTCTGAGTCCTTATGAATAATGGAATTCCCCGAAAGGTATACATAGTTCCAATACTGCGGTACAGGGTCCGGTATCGCGGGGTCGTGGAGTATCTGTATCTCCGGTGTCTGGTTCAGCATCGGGGTTATCTTCCTGCCGAAGGAGTTGACAGTGAACCGCACGCCATTTGTGACCTTTGAGTTGGCATCAGCTTTTATGAAGAGCTCAAATCCCGAACGCATGGTCATTACAACAGGTCCGGCCAGTATAAGACCTATAACTATAACGATAGCTATCTCCACTAACGAAAAGGCCTTGCGGCTTTGAGCTTTCATGCTGATCACTCCTCTCGCTGCATCACGTTATAGACGACGGATTCCCTTTCCTGCCTCTGATACTTATAAAGCGAAAATTTAACGGATTGACTATTGATAAGGATCTCCTGCCCAACGGCCTCAAGGGTCACGTTCGGGCCTGAGGGAGAAATATCGTTGGAAAGCACCCTTTCCAGAATGTAATAATTTACCTCATTTACAAGAGCCTGGTCCGAATTGACGGACTCCCTCGAACGCGTCACTACCCTCAGGTCGAATGTCAGGGCAAGCGCAAGCGACATTACTCCAATAAGAAAGACTGATATGGCTATAAGAAGTTCGATAATCGTAACACCTGGGCGCTTCATTCGTTCTCGCTCCAGTCTATTACCTTTTCTTCCTCTGTCGAATAGAGCGCAGAAACGGTAGACTTCTTTCCGTCAAGGTCCTCGGCGATGGCCTGTATGATCAGGTTTGGATCCAGGTCTCCGCTTACGATCATATCGACATCGATCCCGCTTATGTTTACCGAGCCTGAGACTTTGTCGTTGAAGGGGTCTGCGCTGAAATAGCCGAAAGCTCCCCCGTTGTCTTTCTGGTACTGCATCAGCTCTTCCGCTACGGCGTTTACTGCGGATCTGGCAAGATATGTCAGGCGAAGCTGTTCCTGATACTCCACATGCCACCTCTCGACACGAAGGGTCTGGACGGCAAAACCGAAGGCAGCCACGGTAAGGATGGTAAAGACAAGGAACATTATAAGCACTATGCCTATAAGCGCCACACCGGACCGTTTATAGAGGATATTTGATCTATTCTTCATATTATCCATCCTCCAGATCCATTAAAAAGCAAAGATTTCCAATCAGGGATTACCTGTATCCCCCATACCGATTTAGGCATGGGGGATATAAAAGTGTCGAATCTTAATTAATTTTCATCTTAACCCCAGTAGTACTATCTGCTTCTAGAGGTTCGCCAAATTCCTCAAGTTTTGTTTTTACTCCGCTAGGCGTATCACCGAAAGTGAAAACCACATAGTAATCATCGCTTGTTCCTTTTGTAATACCATAATCTAAACTTGTGCCCACTAGATCTTGGTCAAGATAATGATTAATAGCATCTGCAGATGCAGTTAATGGCCAATCGTTAGTGTCAGCATAAACCATTACAGCTGCTGCCTTGATATTGCGCATGTTGGATACAATCTTAGTCGCCTCAGCTTTGTCCGTCGCTGCTCCTGTCGCGAGCATCATCATTCCTGCAAGTATTCCGATGATGATGATGACTATCAGCAGTTCGACCAGTGTGAATCCCTTTGATTTGCGCAGTTTTTTCGTAATTTTCATCATGATATTCCTCCCGTATTATGTTTTTGGATATCGAAGCCATATTCATGCCGCATATAAAAACGATACAAACTGTACTGCAGATCTGTCTCTTGTGACCACCCCCCAAATTAACTTTAATTGTATGACGCTTTACTCAAGCAGTCATCAGTAAAACAATATATTGTAAATTATTTAATTGCTTTTACTTTATAATATTCCGATTATCATGATCACATGAATGCCTGTATGGCTG
Source organism: Synergistaceae bacterium (assembly GCA_036803945.1). Lineage (GTDB taxonomy): Bacteria > Synergistota > Synergistia > Synergistales > Synergistaceae > Caenicola. The sequence continues at coordinate 1,639 of DAIRTK010000006.1, read as the reverse complement.
ATATGATGGGCATGAAGATCGCCATTACCATGATGCCTACGACACCGCCCACAAAAATAACGAGGATAGGCTCAAGGAGAGAGCTGAGCCTTTTAATGATCTCTTCGAGCTCGCCCTCGTACCACTCGGCGATCTTTGCCAGCATCTCGTTGGTTCGTCCGGTCTCTTCGCCGACAGCCACCATGTGGGATATCATGGGAGGAAAGAGCTTCTTTTCCCTCATGACGGTGTTGATGGGCACCCCCATGATAGCTCCCTCGCGTATCATCATGAAACCCTTTTTTATCTTTTCATTTCCGGCGACGTCTCCCGCGAGCTCCAGTGTCTTGAGGATCGGCACACCGGAGTCCAGAAGAGAAGACATCGTCCTGAATGACCTTGCTATCGAGGCCCTGTATATTATGCCCCCGAAGATAGGGATCTTCAAAAAAGCGGAGTCTATGGGGTACTTTAAGGACTCGATCCTCTTAAGGAAATAAATGAACATAACAAAGAGAACGACCGCAAGCGGGACATAGTACCAGTTATCCTTCGCCCAGGTCCCCAAATCAAAAATAATCAGCGTTATCATGGGCAGCGGTACCTTAATATGGGCAAAGGCCTTCTGGAACTGGGGAACAACTACCGTGACCATTACACCAAGGACAAGCAGCGCTATCATCATAACAGCGATGGGGTATGTGAAAGCCGATACGATCTTCTTCCTTAAATTCTCCTGACCCTCAAGGAAGGCCGCCAGCCTTACAAGGCTTACCTCGAGCGTTCCGGACTCTTCTCCGGCCTTGATAAGGGAGTATGAAAGGAGGTCGAAGGTCTTTGGGTGTTCGGCCATTGCATCCGCAAGCGCCACACCCGAGCTTACCCTCTTGTGAAGACTGCCTATTACCCTTCTGAACCTCTTGTTCTGGGTCTGCTGCATAAGTATTTCGATGGAGCGGGATACCGTTACTCCCGAAGAAATCATCGTTGAGAGCTGCTTGAAGAATACCAGCTTGTCCTTAAGTCTTATCCTTGGCGAAAGGTCAAAAAATTCGCCTGAAGAAGCACCCGCTGTGTCAAAGGACTTTTTCTCGCTGGTGTCATAGAGCCTGGAAATATCAAGAGGTACCCACCCCTGCCCCTTGATCCAGTCTACGATCTCATTCTGGCTGGCGGCAGACCTGGTACCGCTCATAACGCTCCCGTCAATACCCTTTGCTTTGTATTGAAAGTCCATTCTGCTCACCTCCCGTGACAGGGCAGGGATATTTATTGAAACTGATAATTTAAATACATTTAAATTCATTTCTTTAATATGCTATTTATACAGCAATAACCTTGACATATCAATAGGCAAGAGCAAAAAAAACTCTAAATGCCAAAGAAATTGTGATCAAAAGTTACTTTAAAAAAAAGGATATTCAACTTAAATATTCCAAATTTACCTGCTAAAGATATTAATTTAATAATGGTTTAGTATAGCACTTCTTTATTGTCAAAACAATTCTCTTTGTAGGGGATCAAACTATTGGCAAGCAATAGGCAAGCAGTGGTTTCAATGCTTTGTTGTGCAATGGCTGAGCAGCTTTTGGGGCGGGGAATTTACGGCCATTGGCCGCGGTTAATTCAAGACAGGACCTTTAGGACAAGAACCAAAAGA
>DAIRTK010000005.1:0-83825 GCA_036803945.1 Synergistaceae bacterium | reverse complement strand
ATCCTATATGTATTTTTCAAGGTTCAGACTGTTTTTACTGGTGGGAAAGTTCAGTAAGGATATTCTTACAGATGCCTACATCTTTGAACTTATCCGAACTACTCCGCTCCATGATATTGGCAAAGTAGGGATACCGGATAAGATCCTTTTAAAACCCGGAAAACTTAGTCCGGAAGAATTTGAAATCATGAAGAAACATGTCGAGTACGGCACTGAAGCTTTGAAAAAACAGCAATCCTTTAATGATGAGGAGCTTCCCTATTTCGTAAAAGTAGCAATTGAGATCATCGGTGCACATCACGAGAAATATGACGGGACCGGATATCCACTTGCCCTTGAAGGAGAGGATATTCCCCTGCCCGGCAGGCTGATGGCGATAATTGACGTATACGATGCACTTATGAGCAGGCGTGTCTATAAAGAGGCATGGCCATTTCCGGAGGTTATCAAATGTATTGGTGATGAGCGAGGCAGGCATTTTGATCCTGATGTCGTTGATGCTTTCATGGACAGTGCCGAAGAGATACATGACATATCTAAAAAATATGACATATAAAAGAGGATCTTAAAAATGAGAAATATTTTGGGGATCTGCCTTCTAGTCATCCTGGTAACCTTTTCATCGCCGGCAGAGGCAAATAAGCCTGCAATTCAATTGACTCCTGAAGAAGAAGCTTTTATAAAAGTCCATCCTGAGATAAGGTTGGGTGTGGACCCTAAGTTTGTGCCGTTTGAATTTATTGACACTGATGGAGAATATAAGGGTATCACAGCAGATTATATAGATCTGCTGTCAAGGGTTGTGGGGATCAAAATGTCAGTAGTAAAGGGACTTTCCTGGACAGAGGCCTACAATAAGGCACTGAAGAGTGATATCGATGTGCTGCCCGCAATAGGAAAGACCCCGGAACGGGAGAAGTCTTTCCTCTTTTCAGAGCCCTATTACCACTTCAAAAGAGTGATCGTCATCAGAAACTCCGATACTAAAATAAAGGGCATTGAAGACCTTTCAGGAAAGACCGTGGCTGTCCAGAAATTCAGTTCACATCACAGTTATCTCCTCCTATATCCCGATATAAACCTCAGCCTCTATGACTCTGTGGAGACAGCGTTGACCTCCGTTGCCAACGGTACCGAAACCGCATTTCTGGGCAACCTGGCAACAACACACTACCTAATCAATTCAACAGGCCTTACAAATCTGAAATTTATTGTCTTTGAGTCGGACAAGCAGCAGTCGCTGTTCTTTGCAGTGAGAAAAGACTGGCCCGAACTGGTTTCTATTATAAACAAGGGCCTCGAGACGATAACAGAGGAGCAGAGGATATCCATAAACAACAAATGGATAGACGTTGATAATGAGGTGGACTACGGGCCCATCATCAAAAAGCTCATGTGGATCGGCTTTTTCATATTTGTCATATGGGCGGTCTCACTCTACTGGATACTTCAGCTGAAAAAAGAGATCCTCATACGCAAGAAGATCCAGGAAGACCTCGAGATTGCAAAAATCGAGGCAGAGGCAGCCAACAATATAAAATCCAGTTTTATGGCGAGGATGTCGCATGAGATAAGGACGCCCTTGAATGCTATAACCGGAATGGCGTATCTGCTGAAAAAATCCGAGACCTCGCTTACACGGAAGATGTATATAGAAAAAATTATCCATGCCTCGAACAATATGCTGAGCATAATCAATGACATACTCGACTATTCGAAGATCGAGGCCGGCAAGATGGAACTGGAGAGCTTCTCCTTCAATATGGACGATCTGCTCAAAAGTGTAGTGGACATAGTGTCCTACAAGATAGACGAGCGGGGGATAGGTTTTGAACTTTCAAAGGACCCCAGGATACCGACATGGTTTTACGGTGACCCCAAGCGTATTGAACAGATATTGATCAATCTGATCAATAATGCCGCGAAATTTACCGAAGAGGGAAAGATATCATTTGAGATCAGGCTTACTGCAAGGGATAAAGATGATTGCCACCTTATGTTTTCAATTACTGATACGGGAATAGGAATGTCTGAAGAGCAGATAAAAAACCTCTTCACTCCTTTCTCGCAGGCAGACGCAAGCATAAACAGGCGTTTCGGAGGGACCGGACTGGGGCTTTCTATCGTCAAAAACCTGGTCGAGAACATGAAGGGAGAGATAAGGATCTTCAGCACCGAGGGTATTGGGTCGACTTTCATTGTAAATATCAACCTTAAGGTGGACAGCGAGAAAGAGGAGATCCACAGTCAGGAAATGTCTGCCTATTATTTCAAGAACATAAAAACATTGGTTCTTGAGAAAACAGGTGCCAACATGAACATAATAGACAGCTATCTCAGCTCCCTTGGTATGCACTGTGAGCTCACCACTTCAGAAGAGAGCGCTCGGATAATGCTTGAAACGGTAAATAAGCAATATTCAAGTCCTTTTGACCTTTTTATATTGGACTATGATACGCCGGCAGAAAAAGGGTTCAGTTTTGTCGAAAAGCTGCGCCAAAACAAAAGGATCACGAATATGCCCCGTATCATTATGCTGCTGCCCGTAATGAGGGAAGACCTTTTTGATGTCCTTGATCAGCACGGGATAGACCTGGGGATAGCCAAGCCGGTAATACCTTCTATCTTATTCAACGGCATACTGGATATTTTCAAGGCAAAAGCATTTGCGGCAAATAAGGTGACCGGGGACAGCGGTAATGGGGAGGCTGACGAGAGAAAAACTGAGACTGCTGCAGGAAATTCCCATACTGTTCTCCTGGTGGAAGACAACACGACCAATCAGATGATCGCAAAATCCCTGCTGGAAGAGGACGGATTTACCGTTCTCCTGGCGGAAAACGGGAAAGAGGGAGTCGAGTCCTTTAAAGAGAACAAAGATAGGATCGACGTGGTGCTTATGGATCTCCATATGCCGGTTATGAACGGTTATGAGGCCGCTTCAGCGATAAGGGAGATCTCGAAGGATATCCCGATAATTGCTATGACCGCGGATGTTGTAATGGGAGTCAAGGAAGAGTGTATGAAACATGGCATATACCAATATATAAGCAAACCCTTTGACCCGGAGAAATTTTCAGACACGCTCAGGGATATGATAGGCAGAAAAACTGTGGCTGAGGTGCTGATCACTCCCGAGCTTATTGACAAGGAAAGGGCGCTCACCTTTTTAGGCAACAATGAAGAACTCTATAAATCCGTCCTGAAGGAATACCTGAAGGAATACCTGAAGGAAAACCTTGAGACTCCGGAAAAGCTCCGGTCGGCGATCGATGAAAAGAGATATTCTGATGCAGCGGAGATGATGCACAAGCTGAAAAGCAGCACCGGAAGCATAGGTGCGACAGAGGTCTATAAAAGAGCAGTCAGTCTGCACAATGCGCTGAGGGAGAAAGATGAGGTAAAGATAGCAAGCGAAAAGGATGAGTTTATCAGCTTGCTTCTTCAGCTTATAGAGCAGCTGAAGAGAGGATCTATTGTTTAAGATCTGCTGGATATTTGCAGCGGAGAAACGCTGCGGTTAATTTAAACACGGTCAAACGATAGTCAAACAATTGTCAAACAGTAGTCAAACGGTCGTGAGAACGAAAAGGACCGTTGTTGACGAGTGAATCTATCGGGTAGGGAAGTGCGGAAATTTGGGTTTAGAGCGAGTGGTAACGATGCAGGTTTTAGGTTTTTACGATAGTCATCAATATCGTAATTGAGGTTTAGAGCGAGTGATAACAACGCAATGCGAAGCGGAGCCTCACTTCGACGTATTCATATACGCCTTCGTTAGGCTCCGCAAGTGTTGTTAAGCTAGCGCCGCTCTTTTAAGTTTTTAACGATAGTCATCAATATCGTAATTGAGGTTTAGAGCGAGTGATAACGACGCAACTTGCGATGCTTCGAACCGAGGCGTATATGAATACGTTGAGGTGAAAAAGCATCGCATGTTGCTAAGTTAGCGCCGCTCTAAACCTCAATTACCCCGAGTGATGCGATCGTCTCCATATCCTTATCCCCGCGCCCGGACAGGTTGACCAGGACTTTTTTGTCTTTGCCCATTTCAGCAGCGATCCTTAGTGCGCCGGCGATGGCGTGGGAGCTTTCGAGGGCGGGGATAATGCCCTCTGTGCGGCAAAGGAGCTTGAAGGCCTCAAGGGCTTCCTTGTCACTGGCGCAGATGTACTCGCCCCTTCCGCTCTCCTTGAGTGCGGCGTGGGCCGGGCCTACCGATGGATAGTCGAGTCCGGCGGCTATGGAATATACTTCCGCGGGCTCGCCCTTTTCATCCGTGAGCACGTAGCTTTTAAAGCCGTGCATGACCCCCGGAGCCCCCTTTGTGAGGCTGGCTGCGTGGTCCCCGTATGTCAGACCCCTTCCGGAAGGTTCGACACCGATAAGCCGTACTTCAGGATCTTCTATAAAGGCTGTGAAGGCTCCTATGGCGTTGCTTCCGCCTCCTACGCACGCGACTACCGCGTCGGGAAGGGAGCCGGTGCGTTCTATCATCTGGGCTCTGGCCTCTTCGCCGATTATCTTCTGGAAATCCTGGACGATCGTCGGATAGGGGTGGGGGCCGACTGCCGAGCCGAGGAGGTAAAAGACCGAGGTGTCATTGCAGAACACTCCAAGTGCAGCGTCGACGGCCTCCTTGAGAGTTCCCTGTCCGTCGGAGACCGGCACTACCCGGGCACCCAGCGCCTTCATCCGTAGAACATTCGGCGCCTGACGCCCGACGTCCACGACTCCCATGTATATGTCGCATTCCATTCCCATCAGTGCGGCTACAGTTGCACTGGCGACTCCGTGCATTCCGGCCCCGGTCTCGGCGATGATCTTCTTTTTGCCCATCCTTTTTGCCAGAAGTGCCTGACCGATGCAGTTGTTGATCTTATGTGCGCCGGTGTGGTTGAGGTCTTCCCTTTTAAGGAATATCCTTGCTCCTCCTGCTTTAGCAGTAAGGTTCCTGCACTCGGTGAGTGCCGAGGGACGGCCTACATAATCCTTGAGCAGGGAGAGGTATTCTTCCCTGAATGTGCTGTCTTTAGAGCATTTCTCATACTCTGCCGCAATTTCTTCGAGTACCGGGGTAAGATTTTCCTGGACGTAGCTTCCCCCATAATCACCGAACATTCCTTTTACCGGGAAACCTGCGGTCTTTTTTGTACTCTCTTTCATTGATAACTCCTCCTCTTTGCTCTTTAAGCCTCTCTTTGCTTCTCTCTTCTCTTCTTTGCGCGTATTTCTATTTTTCTTTATTTTATATAAAAAAGGGGACTGAAAGAGATGATCCCTTTCAGTCCCCCTGTATCGGCACACCAAGATACAGGCGGGACGCTAGACGCACCACCAGCAGTTGAAATTCTTATTCGTGAGGCAGGTAAATGATCTCATGAAGCTTCCTCCGAATTTTTGATATGTTGGGCGAAATAGTATCACTCCCGCCGACAAATTGCAACCCCGCTAAAGAATGACGTCATAAAGACCTGCATGACAGACTGGTTTCGCTTGTCTGCCAGAAGCCTCCTTCATACTCTAGCAATCGGACGGTTTAGTCTCCTCGTGGCATACGCAGTTCCTTATTCTTTTGGCAAGGTACATCTGGTCGTCCGCCCTCGAAAAGAGTCTGTCTGCGTTCATTCCGGAGTTGGGTCGGTATTCCGCCACTCCAAAGCTTGCAGTTACTTTTATTCTGGATCCTTCATACTCTATCTCGGTGTTTTCCAGATTTTTCCTCAGCCTTTCTGCGATCTCAACTGCCTTTGAAAGCTCCGTTGAGGGGAAACAGAAGAGGAATTCATCGCCTGCAAATCTGCCGATAATATCATACGGACGAATGTTTTTTGAAAATACTTCAGCCACCCTGCAGAGTACTTCATCACCGCACAGGTGTCCGTAAATGTCATTTATAGTCTTGAATAGATCCATGTCGACCATTGCCAGGGAAAGTTTTGTCCCTTCCCTGTCTGACCTTACTATTTCCTCATCTATGCGTTTCATCAGCCCCCTGCGGTTTAGTATCTTCGTAAGATAATCATATACGGCGATGTTTTCAAGCAGTTCCTTTTCCCTTTTTAAAGCTTCCTCTGCCTCTTTCCAGATCGACATGTCCCTGACTATTATCAGCGACAGGGTCTCTCCATTTTTGTTTTTGAAGAAACTCGAGGTGGTATCTGTAGGAAATTTAGTGCCGTCTCTTCTCAGAAAAGTCAGTTCGTACCTGGCCTTGCCGTTTAGCTCACGCTCCCTGAGGGCCTTTTCAAGCCTTGGGTCTTCTGTGTCGACGATGCCGCTTCTCCCCAATTTGCAGAGATCTTCTTCAGTTCTGCCGAACATCTCACATGCCGCCGGGTTTGCCCTGATTATCTCTCCGTTTGGCCTGGTCAAAAATATCGCGTCAAAACTGGATTCAAAAAATTCCTTGCTGTACTCTTCCGGGATCGAAGTGTTCATGTTTGATCCTTCCTTCTTGAATAAAGGTCTAGGGTCTATTAATCAAAGTAATACATTGTATTCTGTTAATAATAAAATATTGTTTATGACTTAATTTGTTCGTTAAAAATTATACCAATCTAAAATGATGATAATTTTTTTTAATGCTGGAGTCAATGATAATGCCTCATTTTACGTGATTATTCTGCTTATTTTTTAAAGAGTCTTCTATTGCTCGCCAAAGCAGAGGTTTATTCTTCATAACGTTTGCCTTCACTTACAAAGCTTTATTTACATGGCTAATTGTTTTTTAACAAAGGGGCATTTTTGATATAAAATACTGCCAAGTGTTTGCCATGAAATCGCAGCTGCATTTTACCGAAAGGTCGCGTTCATTTGAATTCAGTCAAAATTTTATTTTTTATTCTTACTCTTGGTTACATACTTGGAAGCATAAAATTTTTCAACGTTAAACTGGGGACATCGGGAGTCCTGCTTGTAGCGCTGATCTTTGGACATTTTGGACATGAGCTTTCAGGCTCGATCCGCGACATAGGCCTGGTATGTTTTGTTGCTTCTGTCGGGCTGATAGCGGGACCGGTCTTCTTCTGCAATTTTAAAAGCAGGGCGGCTGCATATATAACCGTTGGTGCCGTTACGATAATTTCTGGCGCAGTTCTGTGCGCAACCTCCATAAAGCTGCTTGGCATTCCGGTACCCCTGGCCGTCGGGATAATGAACGGCGCCCTGACAAGCACACCGGGACTTGCCGCGGCGATAGAGGCTACAGGGGATCCGAGCGCCTCTATCGGTTACGGTATAGCATACCCTTTCGGTGTCCTTGGGGTGGTCCTCTTTGTTCAGGTAGTGCCCAGGATACTCAGAATAGATTTCAGCAGAACAGCTCCGGTCATTGACTGTGCTCCCGATCCGGGAACCGCTCAAGCATGCGGGAAGGGGGCCGTAAAGATAGACTCCTTCGGATTCTTTCCACTTGCTCTGACGATAGCAACGGGTATGATCGCTGCCAAAGTCGTGATACCTCTCCCGGGAGGTGCCGGATTCAGCCTCGGAGCCTCGGGTGGCCCGCTTCTTACAGGACTTCTGATAGGATATCTCGGACATATCGGACCGATATCCCTTGAGGTAAGGAAATCGACCCTTGAGACGATGAGGGAATTCGGCCTTGCGCTCTTTCTTGCCGGTGCAGGTGCGGCCGCCGGCAAGGGCTTTGCAGCCACACTTCTTGAGCATGGCCCTGTCCTTTTCTTTGCAGGTATGGGAATGACTTTACTGCCTATGATAGCGGGCTATTTTGTCGCAGTCAGGATGTTTGGCCTCGACATATTCAACACTCTTGGATCGATATGCGGAGGGATGACGAGCACCCCGGCACTTGGGGTCCTCATCTCTGAGACCCGCACCGACTATGTCTCCCTGCCATATGCTGCAACATACCCCGTCGCACTCATACTGATAGTCCTGGTCTCTCAGTTCATAGCGATATTACTCTGACGCGATCCGATATTGCCGGAAGCCGAAAGTCTGCCTGCCTAGATACCCATCTCGATCTTTACTTCGCTGAAAGCCTCTATCGCAGCGTCGAGGTCTTCTTTTGTGTGTCTTGCCGAGACCTGGGTCCTGATTCGGGCTTTGCCCTTCGGCACAACTGGGAAGGAAAATCCGGTCACGTAGATCCCCTTCTCTAGCAGCTTCGCGGAAAACTCGGTCGCGATCCTGGCGTCGTAGAGCATTATAGGGACTATCGGGTGTGTCCCCGGAAGAAGGTCAAAGCCCAGGGACTCCATTTTCTCCCTGAAGTAGGATGTGTTCTCGTGCAGCCTCTCCCTGTGCTCGGAGGATTCCCCGAGCATTTTGATGACTTCCAGCGCGGCACCCGCTATTGCCGGGGCCAGGGTATTAGAGAAAAGATAGGGCCTGCTCCGCTGCCTCAGAAGCTCCACTATTTCCCTTTTTGCGCTGATGTAGCCTCCGGACGCGCCTCCAAGGGCCTTCCCGAGAGTCCCGGTGATGATGTCGACCCTGCCCGTCACTCCGCAGTATTCGTGGGTGCCGCGGCCGCTCTTTCCCATGAATCCGACCGCATGGCTGTCGTCGACCGCCACAAGGGCATCGAATTCGTCCGCCAGGTTGCAGATTGCCTTCAGATTGGCAATGTAGCCGTCCATCGAAAAGACACCGTCTGTGACGATCATTTTTATTCTGGCTTCCTTTGCCGCTTCCAGCTGTTTCCTCAGGTCCTCCATGTCATTGTTCCTGTATTTGTATTTCGATGCCTTGCAGAGGCGGATGCCGTCGATTATGCTGGCATGGTTGAGTTCATCGCTGATCACTGCGTCGTTTTCTCCAAGGAGGGGTTCAAAGAGTCCTCCGTTGGCGTCATAGCATGAGGAATATAGGATGGTATCCTCCATTCCCAGAAAATCGCTTATGGCTGATTCCAGATCCTTGTGGATCTTCTGGGTACCGCAGATAAAACGGACAGAGGCAAGCCCGTAGCCCCACCTGTCGTAGGCTTCCTTTGCCGCCCTGATGACCCTGGGGGAGTCGGCAAGCCCCAGATAGTTGTTGGCGCACATGTTTATCACACCGAAATTTGATGTGGTGTCGATGATGTCCCTCTGCGGAGTAGTGATCACTCTCTCCGACTTGTACAGGCCCTGCTCTCTTATCTCATCTACAGTTGCGGCTATGATCTTAATGGCGCTTTTCATTTCAATCATCCCCCGGTCTTTAAAGATTCTGCCAGTCGAGAACTACTTTTCCCGATTCGCCGCTGTTCATCGCCCTAAAGCCCTCTTCGAAATCCCTGACATCGAACCGGTGTGTTATTACTTTGCTTATGTCAAGTCCGCTCTGAAGCATAGTGGTCATCTTGTACCATGTCTCATACATCTGCCGTCCGTATATCCCCTTAAGGGTCAATCCGTGGAAGATGACCTTGTCCCAGTCGATCACTGTTCCCGGTTCAAGAAGCCCCAGCAGGGCTATCCTGCCTCCGTTGAACATGTGGTCTACCATGTCTGAGAAGGCCTTGGGGCTTCCTGACATCTCAAGTCCGACATCAAATCCTTCACGGATCTTCAGTTCAGGGAAAATGTCCCTCAGTTTTTCTCTTTTTACGTTGACGGTACGGGTAGCACCCATCTCCTTTGCGAGGGAGAGCCTGTAGTCGTTCAGGTCTGTCACGACAACGTTCCTTGCGCCCACATGCCTGCATATAGCCGAAGCCATCATTCCTATCGGGCCGGCGCCCGTGATAAGGACGTCCTCACCTATGAGGTCGAACTGAAGGGCGGTATGGGTGGCGTTTCCGAGAGGGTCGAAGCAGGATACTATGTCATCCGGTATCTCAGGAGCGCACCTCCACACGTTGGTCTTGGGTATGGAAAGATACTGCGCGAAGGCGCCGTTTCTGTTGACTCCCACACCGATAGTGTTGGGACAGTTATGCCTCCTTCCGGCAAGGCAGTTTCTGCAGGTGCCGCACACTATGTGTCCCTCTCCGGAGACCCTCTCGCCGATCTCCCACCCTCTGACCTGGCTGCCCGTCTCGACTATTTCACCGACAAATTCATGTCCGATCGTCATGGGGGTCTTTATGGTCTTCTGTGACCATTCATTCCAGTTATAGATGTGAAGGTCAGTTCCGCATATCGAAGTCTTCTTGATCTTTATCATGACATCATCCGGTCCGACTTCGGGTACATCGACTTCTCTCATCCACAGTCCCGGTTCCGGCCTTTCCTTTACCAGAGCAAGCATTTTTTTTGACATGACCTCACGCTCCCGGATAAGTTATTTTTTATGCCTTGTGCCAAAAGCACGATCGGGTATTTAGGGTAAAAGAAAATAAGGGGCAGATATTATTTTACCCCTTTAATGAGTTTACGGCCCTGTGATTATTTATTCAGGCACCTTTTGAGCCGTACTTTGTGATAAGAGCTTCCATATAACGTGACTTCAGCTGGGCCTGCGCGAGGCTTCTCTTGAGTCCGGGCATTTTGAGTATGGTTCCCAGCACCCCTGCAAGCAGCCTGTGGCTGAAGAGGACTTTGTTGTCGAATATCAGTTCCTGCAGCAGGCCCCTTTCGGTCGCCATCACGATCACCTTGTGTGTAGTGTCGAGCGGTGTTATCATCCTGTTGGGGCGAGGTTCGAATATCAGGGACCCTGACGGGCAGTGTTTCACACAGACCCCGCACCCTATGCACTTCTTTTCGTCAACGACTGCCTTTCTTTCCTGCCCTTTACCGGCCATTTCGATCGCGCCGACGGGACAGACCTTTTCGCACTTTCCGCAGCCTATGCAGCTCATGCTGTCTGCAGCCGTGATAAAATTTGAGCAAATGGTCTGGGCTACTCCGAATCGCTTGATCGCCAGAAGTGCCTCACAGCAGCATGAACAGCAGTTGCAGATGAAATTGACATTTCTGCGGACATTCTCGCCGAACTGTACCAGATCGTTCCCGTATGCCTCCTGCAGCAGGTCCATGCATTCTGCGGCATCGACCTGCCTTGCGTGTCCATGTCTGATTAGTGTAGCCGCCGTTGTGTTGAAGGTCATGCATATGTCCATCGGGGCGTTGCATACTGTACCGTTGTGCAGGGCCTTGTGTCTGCAGTAGCACATGCTTATCCCAATGTGGGAGGCTGTCTCTATAACGTTTGTTGCTCTTTCGTAGTCAAGTACGTGGAGTGCGTATTGGTCGGGTATCTGCGGTTCCTGAGGGAATATCCTTCCCATCTGGGTCTCGCCGCCGCAAACGAGATCCCTCATGAAGTCCTCCTCCACCGTTATATATTGATGGAAGAGCTCGCTCAATGCTTTTTGGTCAATGTCATCCCTTATCCTCATCAGAGAGAACTCAAAAAAGCCTGCCATCGGGGGAGGAACTGCGTAGATCTGTTCTCCTTGCTGCTCAATGTCAACCAGGATCGCCCTATCTGCAAGTTCGTCCAATACCTTCCTGGCCTCGCTTTCCGGCATATTCCATATTTCCGCCGCCTGTTCAGCCCTGAACGGCTTTATCGGAAGCTGAGCCATCAGCCCGGCCTCTTTTTCTGTCATCAGTATCTTAAGAATGTCAAAAAGAAGTTTCGAGGCAGGTGCTCCCTGCGGGAACCTGTTCAGCCTCTCGTTCAGCCTTGAGTAGGGGGATCCGTGAGTATGGTTGTGAGCCATTGCTTATACCTCCTGGATGCCTTGAATTTCAGACAATATACCAACTGCGCACTACAAATTATACCCTCCAAAACAAAAACAGGGGCAGATGCCCCTGTTTGATTTATATCAATATATCTTGCTTGATATTATGACGTTTTGTGGTTTGAGATGCTATAGGTCAAGAGACAGGTCCCCTGGATTTATAAGCCCGGCCTTCCTCATTATTTCAGCAATGGCAAAGGTAGTGACCGCCGGAAGGAGGAAGTGCATCAGACCTATCTGCATAAGGATGGCGGGGCTGCTTCCCATCGCATCTATGGCCCCGAACTGGCCTACAAAGCCGCTGGTCCCCATTCCCGCTCCGGAGGGTATGTTCTCCATTTTGAAGACAAGTGTCGATATCGGCCCAAGGATGATGCTGGCAAGCGTAGGAGGAACCCATATTAAAGGATGACGAACTATGTTTGGCATCTGGAGCATTGAAGTTCCAATACCCTGAGATAGGAGTCCGGAGAGGCCGTTTTCCCTGAAGCTCATTACTGCAAAACCTATCATCTGTGTAGAACATCCTACCGCGGCGGCTCCTGCAGCAAGGCCCGAAAGGTTCAGAGCGACGGCGATAGCAGCGCTTGAGATAGGAAGTGTGAGTATCATCCCCATCAATGCTGAGACGATCGCTCCCATGGGACCGGGCTGCAGCTCTGTTGCGTTCATGATGATGATGCCGAGTCCGGTCATCATCGCACTGACCGTTGGTCCGGCGAGCTTTGCCACGGCCATTCCGGCAACTATCGTGCCGGAGGGGGTCGCGATTATGTCTATCTTTGTCTCCTTTGATATCATTTTTCCGACCTCTGACGCCACCACTGCTCCTATAAAGGCTCCCACGGGCCCGCCCCAGGTGTTGCCTGCGAAACCTACGGCCACGCAGGAGAAGACCACCATGGCCGGCGCCTTCAGTGCCTGTGCTATGGCAACTGCGATAGCTGCTCCGGTCATGGAGCTTGCAAGGCCTCCGAATTCGACCAGGATCGGGATCCCGGCTTTTGTTCCGATAGTTTTTAGGATCAGCCCCGTGATCAGTGATGAAAACAGGCCTACACCCATTGCTCCCAGAGCGTCGACAAAGTATCGTTTGAATGAGAACTCCACTCCCTTACGTTCCAGGAATGCAGAGATTTTGTTATAGCTCTTTCCCAAAAGACAGGACCTCTTTTCAGGTTAGTTTGTGAAAAACTCCATAGGCAAGCATTGTAGTGAAGTTCTGGGGAATTAACAACCCATATCTTTAAAATTAATGACAGCAGAAAGCGAATGTGATATTTTTACTTGAATCAGACACAGAATAGAAAAGTATGGGGAGGCAATGCAAGATGACAACAGCCAGCATCCTGAACAACGTCATTGGTCCGGTAATGCCCGGAAGCTCAAGCTCGCACACAGCAGGTCCGTACCACATCGCAAAAATGTGTCGGAGCATGATGGGAGAACTGCCCTGCGAAATATCGTTCACCTTCGAACCGGCATCTTCGATAGCTGAGGTCTACCACGAACAGGGGAGCGACCTCGCGCTCATAATGGGGACCCTGGACCTTCCCCTGACTGACCCGAGATTTAAAAAGGCTTTTGATATTTTCCCTACATTCGGTACCGACATAAAGTTCATAATAAAGAGCTTCCCTGAAGCATGCCACCCGAACAGCATAAAGATCGAGGCAAAGCTTAAGGACGGGTCGACTTTTTCGGCCGTTGCCGACTCGACCGGGGGCGGAGCCCTTCTCTTCCGCCGGCTGAACGGATGGGAAGTCGAAATGACCGGAGATGCCTATTATCTGTTTGTCGAAGTGCCTGCAGATAGATCGGCAGCAGTTAAAGAAATGCTTGAAATGTATGGCAGTGTCAAAGTGGGTGAAAAAGAAGGAAGGACGATGCTGCTCCTCTCGACATCCGCTCCTGCAGATCAGGGACTTATTGAAAAGATCCGCTTGGAAGGAAAACCTTTTGAATGCCTATGTGCCATCCCCGTCTTTTTCCCGGTAAGAGGGAAGAGGATATTCAAATCGGGCGAAGAGATGGTCAGATATGCGGAAGAGAAGGGACTGACCCTGGGCGAGGCCGCACTTGAGTTCGAATCCGCCCTTCTGTGTATGCCTAAAGAGACTCTGGATGCGGAGATGGACAGACGTCTTCAGGTCATGATCGATTCAGTCGCTCTCGGGCTTTCGGATGAAAGTCCGCAGATGTTCCTGCTAGACCCCTCGGCAAGGAAGATAATGGATGCGGAGAGGGAGGGAAAACTTGCCCTCGGAGGGATCCATATGAGGGCGGCCGCGCGTGCCATGGCGGCCATGCAGGTCAACAGCGGCCAGGGGATAGTATGCGCAGCTCCCACAGGCGGGTCTGCAGGTGTCATTCCCGGGGTAATGGTAACGATGCTTAAAGACATGGACATCCCGCGTAAAGATGTTGTCCGCTCCATGTGGGCGGCCGGCGCGATAGGATGGGTCCTTGCTACGAGAGGCACATTCGCCGCCGAAGTATGCGGATGCCAGGTCGAGATAGGCGCGGCGGGTGCTATGGGTGCAGGAGCTGTGGTCGAGGCTGCAGGAGGTACACCGCGTCAGGCAGCCGATGCCGGAGCCATAATGTTTCAGAATGCGATGGGGCTCGTATGTGACCTCGTGCAGGCTATCGTTGAGATCCCGTGCCACACCAGGAACGGATCCTTCGCATCCCAGGCATTCATCTGTGCCGATATGATACTCGGAGGCTATTACAATGCGGTCCATATAGACGACACCGTCGACGCGGTCTATTCTTCAGGGCGGATGCTCCCGCTCGAGCTCCGATGCACATCGCTCGGCGGCATGGCCGTAACTCCGAGCGCCCTTTCGATTCCGAGAAAGAGATAAGCAGATTATAAAGGGGCTGCGCCGGATAGGGCGCGGTCCCTTTTGTCACATTCTGTTCCTCCATCGGTGGTATCTGAAGTAGTCTTTTACAAAATCCCTCGTTCCAGGCGGAATAAGCGGAGGCTTGCCCTCGTCCAGCCTGTAGTTCCTGTAGTAGATCATCAGGTCGCAGCTCACCAGCAGCGCGTTGAAGGTATATGGGAAAATCAGGAAGCTCCCGTCGTTCCTGAGAAGCACCCTTGTGATCCCGGCAATATAACCTGCAAATACTATCAGCAGGAAGAAGAGGCTTTTTCCCTTCCTTGTCCTGCTGGTCCATGATTTGTGTATCGATGCGGGCCAGGCTGCCGCAAAGCAGATCAGCATTATTGATTCAAGCAGGCTGTCCCAAAACATCCTAACTTCTCCCCGTGTCTATATTATTGTTCTCTGAGCGGGGTGCGCAATATCGGGAAGCAGTTCCCAGATAAGTTCCCTCTTTTCTTTGACATTTTCAAGCGCTTCAAGCGATATGGTCCAGACCTCACAGGGGTTGGCGTTTTCGACTAGCGTATCGCCAAAATTCCCAAGCTCTTCGGCAAGGGCTGCGGCATCGATCTCTTTTTCTGTTGTGAAGACCAGCCAGCTGACACTGTCCTGTTCCTGGGTGTCCCTGTCTACGTAGCCCGGGATCATCATCCTTCTCAGCGTGTTTAGCCAGAGGTGGAATTTTGCCACAGTCACGAGGTCCTTTTTGATATCCCGGTCGGTGAACACGAAGAGGAACCTGTCTGTGTTTATCACTTTGAGCCGGTCGTTCGGATGCCCCGGGAAGTCCCTGTACTGCATGAAGTCATAGTGGCAGAGATAGAGGAGATCGATGTCAAGAGTCCCTGCCTCTGCTGAATTTTCTGCGCACCATGATTTAATTCTTTCCGGTGTGACAAGGTCCGTCCTTCTTCCTTCGATAAAGGAGGGGCTGAACTCGTTGTTTATCTTTTGGTAGAGCTGAGAAGCAGAATATTTCCACTCCAAAATGCCATTTCCCCAACAGACGAGCTCTTCATCCCTGAGTGCGGGATAATATTCCAGTTTCTGACCGGAGTGGTAGACTTTTATGCCCCACCTCTGGAGGTGGGCATCGTCAAGAAGAATGCGCAGTTTTGTCCTTTTGAGGCTCCTTTCAGGGTCCCTGGGTTTCTCTCCGGCCTCACCATCAAGAAACAGCTCGTTTTTGACTCTCTCGAAACATGCCCGCCCCTCTTCCGTCAGCGAGTATATCCCTCCGGAAAGCTCAAGCAGGCCGTCTCCTGCAAGGTCATCCAGCCCAGATGCATCCTCTCCCGCAAGCTCAAGGAGTTCTGCCGTCCAGCAAGGATCCTCTTTGCTGAACATCGTTATGATAATTTCTGACAAGTCCATCTCCTCCTTAAATGTTAAGTTGAGGCATCAGTCCATTCATCACTGCCGCAAGAGAGAGCAGCGAGATGATGCCCCAAAGGGTCACAGCCATTAATAAAGGCCTGAATCCAATCTTTTTCAGCCTTTCCCTGCTTAGCCCCGCCCCTATAAGGAAGAGGGTGCCAGTCATCAGGTGCTTTCCTGTAAGCGAGCCCATGTCCCATAGTTCTTCGAGGCCTGGCAGGAGCGATCTTGCTGCAGCTGCCGCCAAAAATCCAACCAAAAACCACTGGAAGGGAGGCCTGCTCTCCGACCTGTTAAGCTTTGCCCCCAACATAGCAAGGGGAAGTATCCAGAGTGCCCTTGTGAGTTTTACCGTAGTTCCGACAGCGAGCGCGGCTGCTCCGTATATCGAAGCGGCCCCCACTACGCTGCTCGTGTCATGTATGGCCAGAGCTGCCCAGAAACCGAACTCTTCCTGTGAGAGCCCGAGAAGGTGCCCTGCATAAGGGAATATGAGCAGAGCGAGTCCGTTGAGCAGGAAAACGACTGCCATTGCCACACCGGTGTCTGACTGGGATGCCCCGATGGACGGGGACATCGCCGCTATGGCGCTTCCCCCGCATATTGCTGTTCCTGTGCTCAGAAGCAGGGATAGATCCCTTTCTACGCCGTAGATCCTTCCTATTATCGTTCCGGCCAGCATGGTTGCCGATATCGATATCATCGTTACCCATACCGAGGTTATTCCCACATTGATAACCGCATCAAAGTGCATCCCGAACCCAAGGAGGATGACGGCCGCCTGCAGGAGCTTCTTTGATATTTTCCCAGTCTTCTCCGAAGCAGGATTTCCAGCATAGAGTTCGGCAGCAGAGCCAAGCAGGAGTCCCCATGCAGGGTTTGGAGTCAGCATAGAGAGAAGAGCCGCAGCGGCCAGCCAGCATACAGTGCTTGATGTGATATTTTTATATTTGCCGTCCAAAGCAGTGCCTCCGAAAAAAGTATCTTTTGGTGTGTGATGAATGTTGATTATAACCCTTAACTGCCCAATTATGACATATTTTTGTGATATGTAAGGTTGGCTGATATATTTACAAGAAGGAAAATTACATCACTTTCCTATGCAAATGTTGACCACAATTTAAAAATGGAATAGAATATCCGTTATTCCGTCATTAAAGAGGGAGGGGAAATAACTGAATCCAATAGTCAGCCTGCCTGATCCTTTGATCCTCGGTCTTCACGCTCTCGGAGCGCTTGCGAAGAACCCGGAGATCTGTCTTTCCACACAGCAGATAGCAGCATCAATAGGTTCCACGGAACCCCACCTTTCAAAAGTCCTGCAGCGACTTAATAAGGGAGGGCTTGTAAAATCTGTTCGAGGTCCGGGAGGGGGATATAAGCTCAACTGTGTTGCTGAAGAAACTCCTCTTAGGAATATATTTGAGCTTCTCGGCGGCCCCTTCGATTCAAAAGGTTGTGGTCTTGACGGGTGCAGAAATAAGACCTGTTTCATAGGTGAGATGATGGATGAGCTTACAAGGGCATTCCTGAGATATCTTGAGTCACGCACCTTAGCTGACTTCACGAGATACTACGACCACTCTATCCCCGTTGAAATTGAAATATCAGTTATTACGCCGAGCCTTGGCCAGAGACATCCGAATTTCAGCCACATCAGATCCAAATAATAAATCGAATACAAATACAAACATTTAATTGAGGAAGGATTGAGTCGTTTTGAAAAAGTTAAGGGTTTTCTTTTGTCTGCTGCTCTTTGCTCTGATTTTGGTCCCAAATGCAGCATTTGCGGATGGTTTTGCTATTTATGAATGGTCCGCCGGAGGCGTGGCAATGGGGGAAGCTTACATGTTTGCCGAGGATGATCCCTCTCTTCTGGCCTACAATCCCGCAGGCATCACCAGGCTTCAGGGAAGATGGATCGGGGGAGGAATTTCCTACATAAATCCAAGAGGGCGTACCGACTTCAACGGCTACTGGGCGGGCGGAGAAACTTGGAGCAACACGGAAGCTCCCGGCTATGTCCCCAATATGTATTACGTAAATCAGCAGAACGACAAATTGTGGTGGGGCATAGGAATATTTACCAGATTCGGCAATTCGACTGAATATGAGCCCACCTGGCCCGGACGCTACAACAGCTATCTGGCAAAAATTACCGGCGTCACGGTACAGCCGACAATAGCATACAAGATTACGGACAAGCTTTCCGTAGCTGCCGGTGCAGATATTAACTATATCAAGCTTGATCTTAAAAGAAAGATCCCCTTTTCCAAATTATTTCAGGCTGAAGGTCCTGATGTAGATTTCGAACTTACAGGAGACAATATTGCCTGGGGATGGCTTTTGGGTATCAACTATGATTTTTCAGATAATACGTCTTTTGCCGCATTGTATAGATCTAAGATAACTCAGGATATGGATGCGGATGCAAATTTATCTATCCCGCTTCTCAATACAGGTGCGCATGGATCTGTCACTCTTCCGGACAGCCTTACGCTGGGTATCGGCCATAAATTCAACGATAAGACCCGGGTAGAACTGGGAGCAATTTATACGAAGTGGAGCACTTATGACAAACTGGAAATAACCTTTGACAAAAATCTGCCAAAGAGCACAGATATTAAGAACTGGAACGATGTATGGCGTTATCAGATAGGTATAGAACATAAGCTCAACGATACTTGGAGCATCCTTGGCGGTTATGCCTACGACAACTCTCCGATGCCTGACGAGACTATGGACTTTATGGTCCCGACCGGAGACAGGCAAACGATAAGCATCGGTTTTAAAAAGCGCAGCGAAAACGCAGAGCTTGTCTTCGCCTGGGGATACATGTGGATCCAGGACAGGGTCGTCCCGGGAGCAAAATACAGTCCTGTCCCGACCGACTACGCAGATGTCCGCGACAACACGGCCCATATACTCTCTCTGAGTTATACCGTACATCTCAAGTAATCTGGGATTTAATTCAAAAGGAACGGTTTCGCCTTCGGGCGGGGCCGTTCCTTTATGTTTTGCCGAATTGTATGATTTGTACATTCACTCTTGCCAATTTTTATTATTGATGTAAGCTATAGGCAGGGCGATAAAGCCGCCGCAGTTGTTTTTTGTGCAAAAATATAATTTATTTCCCGAGGAGGAAATTTGCAATGGCTACACAGGGGCACTTCGTGGACCTTGAAAGCTTCAAAAAACTCAACACTATTCCGATAAGGACGACTATAGAGACAGCGTTTTACGGCAATAACGTAGTAAGGATAAAAGACATCAGCCAGGCATATGAACTTGCAAAAAAGAGTCCCGGAACTATTGAACTTACCGGTATGCCTGTGCATCGTCCAAAAGAATTGGGACTTCCCGAAGATGCCCACGTCCTGCTTTTTAACGATGGAGCTGTCTTTGGCAGATGTGCCGCCGCCCGGAGGATAGTAGGATATCCAAGCGTCTCGGTAACCGAATATGCGACCCTTCTGCGCGAGGCTATCTACCACGCCCGCTTCAGGAAGTTCTACTCAGCCGAAGCTGTCATCGGGCTTGAAGAGGACTTCATGGTCAAGGCTAACGTTATGGTCCCTGAGAAGTTTGAGAATTCAATATACAACTGGATGTCGAATTTCCAGCACATGAACGACGAGTACAGGGAACGCTATGCCAATTCGAGGCCGCTGCCTAAGGACGGAGACCTATTCGTATTTATTGATCCTGAGTGGACCCACCCCGACTATCCGCTCGGACTTGCCTTCTTCTCCCCCGAACAGAACTGCGCTGCCATCCTCGGCATGAGGTATTTCGGTGAGTTCAAAAAGGGGACCCTGACCCTTGCATGGGGAGTCGGTGCGAGGAACGGCTATGCAGCATGCCACGGAGGCGTCAAGAGGTATAAGATGAAGGACGGCAGCGACAGGAAGTTTGTCATGGCGGTCTTCGGCCTCTCAGGTTCCGGCAAATCGACTCTTACGCACGCTAAACACAAGGGCAAGTATGATGTAACGGTACTTCATGATGATGCTGTCGTAATAAACGTAAAGGAAAAATATGCCATAGCCCTGGAGCCTGCTTATTTCGACAAGATGCAGGACTACCCGATGGGCTGCGAGGACAATAAGTTCCTGCTGACTCTCCAGAACTGCGGTGTTGTGAAAGATGAGAACGACAAGTACTTCGTCGTAAGCGAAGACATCCGTAACGGAAACGGACGCGCCGTCAAGTCAAGGTTCTGGTCGCCGAACAGGATAGACAGGATAGACGAACCGCTCAACGCTATCTTCTGGCTGATGAAGGACCCCACCATCCCGCCTGTTCTGAAGATCACGGGACACTCTCTTGCTTCCGTGATGGGAGCGACACTTGCCACCAAGAGGACCTCAGCGGAAAGACTTGCGCCCGGCGTTGACCCTGACGCGCTCGTCATAGAGAGCTATGCCAACCCATTCAGGACATACCCCCTTGCAATGGACTACATCAGGTTCAGGTCTCTCTTTGAGGACGGAGTTGCTTGCTACATACTCAATACAGGATCCTTCCTGGAGAAGAAGGTCGAAAAGAACACGACCATCGGCATACTCGAGGATATAGTCGAGGGCAAGGCGAAATTCGTGCCCTTCGGAGGCATCCCCGGCATAGAAGTCCTGAACATCCCAGGTTTCGATGTAGACTTCAAGAACTGGACCTTCAAGCAGCAGTTCATAAACAGGATGAACGACAGGCTGCAGTTCATCAAGTCCAGACAGACCGAGCTGGGCGGCATGGATGCCCTTCCGCCTGATGCGCTGAATGCTATCCAATCGGTGATAGATCATCTGAAAAAATAACCGGTCAAAGATATAACGATGACAAAATCGGCGCACGGCAGAAATAGCCCCGCGCCGATTTTTTAAAAATGCCCATCTCATCTATCACCCAAAGGGATAAATTCTGCTATGCTTGTTACATACATTAGTTAAACTGCGACAAAGACGGTCGCGTGAAGCAATTGTGAAGCGATAGTTAAGGCGGAGCGTGCATTCGCCGGGAGTCAATAGGAAATCGATGGCAAATCTATTGCGAATCGATGGGAAAAAACAGTCAAACGACAGTTAAATCCGGGAGACGATCTGTGCTTGGGTACTTGTCTCCTGACAACTGATTTGCAATAGATTCCCAACAGATTTGCAATCGATTCCCGTGGCATCAACTCTGCCACATATTCTATATATCAGGGGGGATTGCTGTGGATATCAAGGCTTTTGAAGTTGAAGAGTGGATGAACAGGTACGAGGACGATGCGAAATACAATATCGCTGAAACTTGTGTAGAATCTTTGAAGGTGGGGGAACTGCTTGATATCGCCTCTATCGAAAGAAACGAGTTCTTTGGAAAGCTTGCAGAAACAAAACTTACCTACGGAGCGATCCCCGGAAGCCTTGGGCTGAGGGAAGAGATAACCAAGCTCTACCATAACAAAAAAACTACCGAGAATGTCATAGTTACCAATGGCGGGATAGGAGCAAATTTCCTGGCCCTCTTTACACTTGTCGGCCCCGGAGACGAGGTAGTGGCGGTATATCCTACATACCAACAGCTATATTCGCTGCCGGAAGCTCTTGGTGCGAAGGTCAGGCGGCTAAGGCTTGAACCCGGTGACGGCTACATGCCTGACATCAACAAGCTGAGGACTCTGGTGAAATCAAATACGAAGGCAATAGTAATAAATACTCCCAACAACCCTACGGGTGCCTGCTTTGGCGAGGGGGTAATGAAAGAGATATCCGAAATAGCAGATTCAGTTGGGGCCTGGGTCTTATGCGACGAAGTCTACCGCGGTCTCGAACACGATGGAAGCTACTCTGTCCCATCCATTGCCGACATCTATGAAAAGGGCGTCAGCACCTCCAGCATGTCAAAGGTCTACTCCCTTGCAGGCCTGAGGCTTGGATGGGTGACAGCTGCTGAAAGTTTCATAAAGGAATGCTTCAAACACCGTGACTACAATATCATAAGCTGCGGAATGATCGACGATGCACTTGCGCTTATCGCGCTTAAAAACAAAGAGAAGATACTTGAGCGCAACTTAAAAATAGTTAAGGAAAACAAAAAAGTCCTTGCCGATTGGGTAGACGGTACAGAAGGAGTAAGCTTCGTCCTACCGAATGCCGGGACCACGGCACTGATCAAATACGACCACGATATGGGATCGGAGGATTTCTGCAGAAGAATGTTCGAATACAACGGTGCCTTCGTAGTCCCCGGAAGCTGCTTCGAGTTCGAAAACCACTTCCGTATAGGCTATGCCCCGAAAAAAGAGGTCCTGATCGAGGGGCTGGAGGCTGTGAGCGCATTTTTGCAGCAATTGTGATTTATAGAGGCGCTAACTTAACAAAGCTTGCGGAGCCTTCCTTTGACGTATGCCCAATACGCCTTCGGAAGGCTCCGCTGCGCGTTGCGTCGTTATCACTCGCTCTAAATCCCAATTGCGGCAATTGGGGCATCTCGCGGGGCTGACTTAGCAACATTTACGGCCCCTCGCGTGGACGTATTGGTATACGCCTTCGCGAGGGCCCGCTGCATATTGCGTCGTCATAATCCACGATCTGCCCCAATTGCGATATTGCTGTCGGCTATCGCTAAAACCTAAAAGCACGGCGCTGACTTGGGAAGGCTGGCGGCGAGGTCGTCCGCCGTAGAATTTGCTGAAAGGACCATTCAGAGGTGAATTGACCCCAAATCAAAAGCTTGAATTCTCCGTCTGAGGGAGTCAGTCAAATTCTCCCGCTTCTCCAACTGATTCCCAACTGATTCCCAACCGATTTCCAATTGATTCGCACCGGTGATCTTCACCGGCTGCCCCGCCCCTAAGGCATATCCTCATCGGACGCAGGCGCTGATGGAGAAAGTGCGGGCATGGAGAACGTTCCCTTTTTGGCGAACAGGGCAAAAGCGGTAAAAGAGGCCGCAACTCCGGGGAGTATGGGGTGTATGGCGCCTATGATACCGGGTGCTGATAACCCGCTTATTCCCATCGATGTGGGCTTGTAGGCAAGAAGATACCACGCCAGAGTTCCGGCAAGGCCGCCTACTGATGACATCAGGGCAGCCTTTGAGCCTGCTCTTGGCCCCTGTATCAGAAGAGCAAGATAGGGGACCAGTATCGAACATGCCAGTATGGTCCAGCTTGTAGCGCATATCAGTGCGATTATAGAGGAGGTTTTAAGCGCAAAAATACCGCTGCATGCTGTACAGAAGATGACTACGACTCTCCATGACCAGCCTGTCAGATGTTTTTTGAATACATCGCGGCCGAGGCTTCCGCTTGCTATGTGGAGAAGCGCAGATGCGGTGGACAGGGATGCCGATACTATGGCAAGGGCGAAAAGCTGCTGTCCTAAGACAGGAAGAAGCTTGTGTACAAGTGTTGGAAGCACTATGTCCGGATTTGTAATGCCGGGTCCCAAAATAAGCCTTGAAAGAGCGCTTGCAAAGTAGGCTCCGCCGACTACGACAGAGAGTGCAAGCATTGCCAGCGGCGCAGCTTTTCTTGTCTCCTGTGTGCTTTTCAGTGCGAAATGCCTTTGTATCATCTGAGGCTGTGCCCAGATACCGACTGATGTAACGATGGTCAGGAAGATAATGTTGAGTCCGGCCGGGCCGCTGCTCAAAGCCAAAAAGCCGTTGTTTGCCGCCTCTGTCGGAGGAATTGCCGCCAGTGCACGAAGACCTGTTATCGGTCCGCCCACCTCACGAAGAAGTGAAAAAAGAAGAGCACCGACACCTACTATCATTACAAGACCCTGAAAGGCTTCAGTGTAAAGCACGCCCCTAAGTCCTCCCCAGACGACGCTTATGCCTACTACGGCCACCAGTAGCCCAAGAGCTGTGTTAGTTGAAATAGGCAAAACTCCGGAGACCATGACCGCGGCGCCTTTGAAAACCGCCGACCCGTAGATGATCAGCAGAACTGTCGATATCAAGCCCAGGAAGACCTGCAGTTTAGGTGTCTCAAACGCCTTTGAAAGGAATTCAGCGGGTGTTTTTGAATTGAGTTTCCGTTGCCAGAGCCTTGTCGGCCATGCTAGGTAACGGTAGACGAACCATGTCCCGAGCCAGACATTGCCTGCCGCTATAAGCAGCATCTGCATCCCGAAAATATAACAGAGGCCGCCGAACCCGACGAGTGCCACAGCAGAAATATACGTGGCGACATATGCAAGAGCCTGAACGGCGACCCCGACTTTTCCCGGCAGAAGTGCATCCCTGCTTCTTGAATATTTCGCTATCAGTACAAGAAGTACAGCGTATCCTATCCAGAGGGGGGCAAATGTGAACATTTTATTTTGCCGACCTGATTATCATTATTATGGACCATGCCGCACTCCACAAAAGTGAAGCCCCTGAGACTATTACCCACATGTCAGTATTTAACATTTAAGACCCCTCCGATATTTATAAGATAAATTTTCAAAAAATGATCACTTGGCCTGACAACAAAAAAGGACCGTCGACCCTCGGGTCGGCGGTCCTTGAAATTCGGCTGCATTAACTCCTTTTATGCTAAGTCCGGTTTCGCAGAAATCACCAATAGCCCCGAGGCATTATGGCAGCGAGGATAAGAGTAAGCATAATAGTAGTTGTGTACGTTATCTACCGCCAATGGCATATCTGCGAGCCTCCTTTTTGTCTTTAAAGTGGTATATCAAGTAATTGGAGGAGATGATACATGTACTTTATCCCTCTGTCAAGTGCAATTGGGATTTATAGCGGCGCTGACTTAGCAACATGCAATGTTCCTTCACCTCAACGTATTGATATACGCCTCGGTTCGAAACATCACATGTTGCGTCGTCATCACTCGCTCTAAACCTCAATTACGATATTGATGACTATCGCTAAAACCTAAAAGCACGGCGCTGACTTAGGAAGGCCGGCGGGAACTTCCTCCGCCGGAGAATTTGCGACAGTACCGGTCGCGGAGAATTTGCGGGAATCATCGCTGATGAATTTGCCCCAAATCATCAAGCTTGAATTCACCGCCTGACATAGTCAGGCAAATTCTTCGCGATGCGAAGCGATGCAAATTCACCGCCCCTCCAACCGATTTCCTACTGATTCCCCACCGATCACCGACCGACTCCCGCAGGATGTTCCATCCTGCAATTCATGGTAAAATACATAGTCGGTTTTGAAAATATATGCCCCGTTTGGGAGGAAAGATATCATGCGCTATGTTGGAGCAGCTTCCAGAGGTATCCGTCTGCCGGTAATAACTAAAGGTGCAGATCTGATAAATATAATTTCCGATACGATAGTTGCCGCATCAGAAAATGAGAGGGATCCGTTCGTTATCAGGGACAGGGATATTGTTGGAGTTACGGAGTCACTTGTTGCCAGGTCACAGGGAAATTATGTGACCCTTTCCGATATATCTGAGGATGTAAAAAGAAGGGTACCGGAAGGTGACGTTTCCGTCATTTTCCCCATATTGAGCAGGAACAGATTTCATCAGCTGCTCAGGGGAATAGTAAATGGCGTAAGGGGAAGGGTCTGTGTATTTCTTTCCTATCCCGCTGATGAAGTGGGCAACCAGGTCATCGATCCGATGGATTTCTACCTCAAGAGCGACAGTCTCTCCTCCGACAGCTTTGATGAAAAAGAGTATTACAGGGTCTTTGGCGAATGCAGGCATCCCTTTACCGGTGTCGATTATGTCCAGCTCTACAAATCTATCGATCCTGAAAAGGTCTCAATACATTTCGCCAACAATCCCCTTGATGCCCTCAGCTTTTCAAATACAGTGATAGTGGCAAGCATTCATGCGAGAAAGCTTCACAGGGACATTCTTGAAAAAGCCGGAGCAAATGTGATCACGCTTGATGAGATATGCAGCTCACCCATAAGGGAGGGGGCCGGTTTCAATGAAGAGTACGGCCTGCTTGGATCCAACTATACAAATGACGAATCTGTGAAATTATTTCCCAGGGATTGCGATAAATTTGTCAGAGAACTTCAGAAGGAGCTTTTGGGCCGTACCGGCAAAGAGCTTGAAGTGCTGGTATACGGTGACGGGGCTTTCAAAGATCCGGTCTGCGGCATATGGGAGCTGGCGGATCCGGTGGTGTCGCCCGGTTATACAGACGGACTGAACGGGATGCCGAAAGAGATAAAGTTCAAGTATGTTGCAGACAACGCAGGGGACAAGGACCCGTCTGAAGCGATACGCGAGGCCATTGAGTCAAAGGGCGAGATGGACAAGTTCGAACACTGCACCTTCGGGACCACTCCGAGGCGGATGACTGACCTTATCGGATCGCTCTGCGACCTTACCTCGGGTTCGGGGGACAAAGGCACTCCGGTAGTCTATATACAGGGATATTTCGACTGTTACCTCGATGACTGAGATAGAGAACCAGATCCCGTTCAGCGGTATCGACCCCAAAGGAAGGCTGAAATTTGGAGTCCTCCTGGAAATGTTCCAGGAGATGGCTGACATCGATGCCTCAAAATTCAACCTGTCTGTCAGGCAGACCCTCGAGCACAATGTGACATGGGTCCTCCGGAAATATCGTATTGACCTGGGAAAATATCCTACTAAAGAGGATGGGACGATAAGGATCAAGACATACGCGGAACCTTACCATAACCTCTACTCCCTCCGTTCTTACAGGCTGTGGAACGGCGCAGGTGATTTCCTTGGCTCTGCCTATACATGGTGGGTCCTGTTGGATCTTAAGAGGGAAAGACCGATTCGCCTGAACAAGAGTGAGCTGATGACTGGTTTCATGGAGAGGGTCTCCGAAGTTCTCCCTGAAGATGTTAAAGTTGCCGATCTGACAGATCCGCAGATTGAGGAGAGGTGGAAGGTCCGCTGGCAGGATCTTGATGTCAACGACCACACCAACCATGCCGTTTTCTTCAGCTGGGCGCTTGACACTGTGCCAAATGAAGTCAGCGAACAGATGTTACCGGTCCTTGTCGAATCGGAGTTTATACACGCGATACCGAGGACGAGAGTACGCTGTCTTACTCAGGAACTGGCCTGCAGTGAGGGCAGAAGTTTTCTGCACTCACTGAGGCACTTGGAAGATGATACAGAATACGCCAAACTGAGCTCACTCTGGAAATAGAGTGAGCTTTTTCTTTTAATCGATAAAACGTACTATCTCGACAAGTTCTTTTCTCTTTTTATCCCTTATCTTATCGTCCGACGGGTAACCGAGGGCAATTATCGCTCGTACTGTGTCTCCGTCCGGGATATCAAGCAGTTCCTTTACATCACTGTCCTCAAAGGTCCCCATTATGCATGTCGCAAGACCTGATTCGGCAGCTTTCAGCGTTAAGTGGGCAATGGCTATTCCGATGTCGCAGTGGGAAAAATGTTTGCAGCTCCATCTCTGAAGTACCCCGGGCATGAGCTTCGGGCATTCCTCTTCGCTTACTGCGATAAGCACCGGGGCCGCGTCAGCGAATTTGTTTCCTCCTACGATCTGCAGAAGTCCGGCCAGCTTTGCTTTTATCCCAGGTTCGGTTACCACGGTGAATTTCCATGGCTGGCTGTTGCATGCGGAGGGGGCAAGCCTCGCGGCTTCAAGACATTTGAGGACATCTTCTTTTGCCACCGGCCTCGTGTCATAGCTGCGGCAGCTTTCTCTCTTCAAAATAATTTCGTCAAGTTTCACATGACCATCTCCTTATGAGAGTTTTAGTTTTCTCCATTTTCCACTTCTCAGATATATTATACCTATCGTTATCGAGAGCACCGATGAGAGCGGTGTGGCGAATCCTACGCTGAAGAGGTCCGCACCGGGCATCCTGCTCAGAAGCCATGTCGCCGGTACTCTGACGAAAAATGCGGCCATCAGGTTATTGACCATGCTGAATCTGGTATGCCCGCAACCGTTGAAGAATCCGTTGAGGCAGAAGACGAAGCAGACAAGTATGCAGTCGATGCTGAAAGATTTCAGGTATTGCGAAGTCGCATGTATCAGCTCGATTTCAGGGGTAAATATACCTATCACAGAACCGGGGAAAAACTGCAAAAGGGAAAATGATATGACTCCGAATACGAGCGTTACAGAGATCCCGGTATAAAGACACATGATCGCCCTTTTGGGCCGGTTTGCCCCCATGTTCTGCGAGACCATTGCGGAGATCGCAGCCGAAAAGGCTATGGGCGGCAGCATCACAAAGCCGTTTATTTTTGAGGTGATCCCGATGGCAGCGGATGCCACAACGCCTCCCATTATGCTTACGGTGGCCATAATGAACATGAAGGATACTGTCGTCATGGACATCTGCACAGACATGGGAAGTCCTATGTAAAGCAGGTTTTTGAGTTTTTCGCCCTTGATACGGAAACTGTCGAGCTTGAAGTCGAAGTGGAAATTTTGTCTTTTCAGGTATATCACAGCCAGGACTGCGCTCAGTCCCTGTGAAAGTATAGTGGCGAGTGCGGCTCCGGGTGCGCCCATTTTGAAAACTGCCACGAAGATGAGATCTCCTATTATGTTGCAGACCGATGCTATGGCTACGAAAATAAGCGGGCTTTTCGAATCCCCGAAACCCCTTAGCATGGCGCTGAGGGCATTGTAGGCAAACATAAATGAAATGCCTGCGGAGCTGATGAAAATATATCCCTCTGTCTGGGAAACTGCTTCAGGGGGAGTCTGTATAAGATTGACCAAGGGCTTTACGGCGGCAAACATGATCAGTGTCAAAGCAATGCTTACGATCGCAAAGAGGGTAAACATTGTCCCTATGGTCTCTTTGATGTCTTTGTCCGATCTTGCGCCGAAGTACCTGGCTATCAGGATGGTACCTCCCATTGAGAGGCCGATTATAACGCCGTTGATGAGGAACATGAACTGGCTTCCTATGGCTGCGGCAGAAAGGCCAGCTGCGTTTGTAAAGTGACCTACGATCACCGTATCGACCGCCCCGTAAAACGCCTGAAGCAGGTTTGCAGACATATAGGGAAGCGCGAACAATATCAGCTGTGAGGTTATGTTTCCTTCCGTGAGGGACCGTTCCCTAAAACGGATCACTCCGTCGGCCATCAGGAGATCATTCCTCTTTCAAGACGGTTCAGTCTTTTCATGAAAAAATAGAGGAAGGGGATGCATGTCAGGAAACTCAGAATGTCGGAGACAGGCTGAGTCATCTGTACTCCGGTAATGCCGAATAACCTGGGAAGGATGAGGATCAGCGGGATAAAGTAAAAGCCCTGCCTGTTGGATGCCAGAAAGGTGGCTCTGGCTGCGTATCCTGTCGACTGAAAGAGCATATTGGTCGATACAAAGAGGGGCTGGAGTATAAGCGCCGCGAACTGCATACGCATAGCAAGCGAGCCTATGGCAATGACCTCGGCATCCTCTCTCCTGAAGAGGGAAACGATATCCTTTGAAAAAACAAATCCCAGTATGGCCGTCACAGAGAGTACGACCAGCCCTGCTTTGACGGTGAACCAGAATGCTTCCTTAACGCGGGCATAATTCTTTGCTCCGTAGTTGTAGCCGGAGACAGGCATAAAACCCTGTCCGAGACCTATCATGACCGACAGGACAAGCATAAATGTCCGTCCCACTATCGACATGGCGGCAACAGCTGCATCTCCGTATACCGAGGCAGAAAGATTGAGCGCCACCGCAGCCATGCTTGCGAGTCCGTGCCTGCAGAGAGAGGGGGTCCCCAGGGTGAGGATGTCCAGGTACTCTTTAGGCTTTCTTGAAATATTGGCGATCCTTATCCGAATGTTGCTTCTCCGGCTTACGAAGACTGAGAGGAGTATGGAAAAACTGATGCACTGGGATATAAGTGTCGCTATCGCGGCTCCGGATATGCCGAAGCCGAAGGTGAAGATGAATATCGGATCCAGAACGATGTTCAGGAGAGCCCCGGTCACAAGGCCGACCATTGCAAGAGCGGCCTTGCCCTCTGCCCTCAGTATGTTGTTCATTACGAAAGAAGAGGACATTATGGGTGCTCCCAGCAGGATGTACATAGCGTAGTCTTTTGCATACGGAAGAATGGTATCCGTTGAGCCGAGCCTCATCATGAAGTCATCAAGGGCAAAGAGACCGTAAAGGGTGAAAAAGAGCCCCGTTCCGAAGGCCAGGAAAAAGGAGGTTGAAGCGTATGTGCTTGCAGACTCCGGTTCATGTGCGCCGAGCTTCCTTGATATCATGCTTGCTGCCCCTGTCCCAAAGGTCAGTCCTATTGCGTGGAATATCGCCATTATAGAAAAGACTATGCCGACAGCACCCGTTGCACTCGTTCCAAGCTTTGAAACGAAAAAGGTGTCCGCAGTATTGTATATAGCTGTTACAAGCATGCTTATTACAGTCGGTACCGCAAGCCTTATGACCAGACCCGGTATCGGCAGTGTCGTCATTTTAAGGTGCTGTGTTTCACATGGATCAAGAACGCACTCTTCCATAAGTTGCCCCGCTTCTTATTTTTTTAGGTTTCATCCAAATACATAGGAGAGGTTATCATCTTATCTATATTACCGCAATCGACCGTATTGCCCATTCAGGTATGTTGACAAAATAGTAAAATGTTGTAAAATCCATATACAGATAATACGTAATCGGATAGTTGGAGTTGTTAAAATGTTGGCCCTTAAAGCTGGGAACTATAAAGATATGTCCCTTCTCTTCTGCAGATTTGTAATCCCTGCACTCACCTCGCAGCTTTTAAGCGGTGTCTACACGATAGTTGACGGGTTCTTTGTCGGTATGGGCACGGGAGAAACAGGCCTGGCCGCTATCGGCGTTTCATATCCCTTCGCCCTCTTCGCTACGGCTGCCGGAGCCGGCATCGGCATCGGAGGGGGAGCGCTTATTTCTATAAGCAGGGGAAGAGGACGGACCAGGCTTGCGGAGAGGATACTCAGCTCGATGATGATGCTGATGTTCATTTCATCCCTCTTGATATCGCTCTCTTTCTGCATCTCAATGCCGAAGCTGGTAGGGTTCTTTGGGCTTTCGGAAGAGCTTACGCGCCTTTCCCTGGTGTATGGGCGTATACTTTTGATTTTCTCCTTCACCCAGATATTCACGATGGGTCTGCTTGGAGCTGTCAGGAACGACGGTTACCCCCACAAGGCGATGTATATAATGGTCTCTGGATTCATTCTTAACATTATCCTTGACTGGCTGTGGGTGATAGCTTATCCGTTCGGGGTCGCCGGTGCGGCATGGGCTACGGTTCTCTCTCAGCTGCTGACCGCGGTCCTGCTCTTCCTGCATTTTGCGGGAGGAAACTCCAACGTAAGGATAAGATGGAAAAGGATGTGGGAGTCTCTTGCATTTTCTGAGCGGATAATGGCAATGGGCGTTTCACCCTTTGGAGTCCAAATTGCGTCTGCTCTCACAATGATCATGCACAACAGACAGTCACTCGTCTATGGAGGGGAGACAGGGCTTGCTGCATATTCTGTTATAAGCTATGTGATACCTGTCGGGATAATGCTCCAGGAGGGCGTAGCAGAAGGTATGCAGCCTCTGATAAGCTATTACCACGGAGCTTCGCTGCCCGCGCGGAGACAATTCACTGCAAAAATGGGATTTTCCTTTGCTTTCGGGATAGGGCTGCTCTGCTCGGCATCGCTTCTTCTCTTTGCCAGGAACATCCCCGGCTTTTTCTCAATGAACGGGACAACCGCGGAAATAACTGTCAGAGGGCTGATACTAGCTTCGCCGATGTTCCCCTTTGTCGGGATAGTGAAGGTTGGGGCTTCCTATTACCAATCAGTCGGACAGTCACGGAACTCCTCGCTCCTTACTTATTCGGACCCGATGATGATCCTGCCCTTCTTCCTCTGGCTGCTGCCCCTCTTCTGGAAACTTGACGGGGTCTGGCTATCAATGACCTTTGCAAATGCGGCTCTCTCTGCTATCTTGATAACTGTATGGGCATTTGCATCGAGGTGGATATCCATTCCCCTCCCTGTACACAAAAATATATAGGGGGCGATAGCGGCATATGAAAAATAGGGACGATAAAGACGTAAGGATACTCCTGGAACTTTCGGACCTTTGGCGCCGTTATGACCGGGTATATACATGCTGGGCACAGAAGCACGGCATTTCGAACAGCGCCATGACGCTTATCGAGGAACTGTACATGAGGCCGGAGGGGGTAGAGCCAGCGGAGGTCGCTGACTACCTTGGAATACCGCGCCAGACGATGACTGCGACGCTCGACGCTCTGGAAAGAAAGTCCGTAGTTGGGCGCTTCCCTCATGAAAAGGACAGGCGACGTAAGGTGATAAGGTTCACTCCCGAGGGAGAGATCCTGGCGGAAAAACTGGTAAGCGAGCTTCACGAATGGGAGATGGGGGCCCTCTCATCGCTGAGCAGAACAGAACTGACGAGGACTTTTAAAACAGTTAAGCTTTTCTGCACGGAACTTGAGAAAGGCCTTAAGGAATAAGTGCCGTAACCACAATAAAAAAGGGTGATAAATGTGAAGGCAGAATTTGCTCACTTAAATTTCAATGTCCTTGACCTGAAAAAAAGCATGGAATTCTACGAGGAGGCACTGGGCCTTAAGGAGGTAAAGAGGGTCGAAAAGCCAGACTTTACCCTTATCTATCTTGGTGACGGAGAGACTGAATTCCAGCTCGAACTGACATACCTACGCGACAGAAAAGAAAAATACGACCTGGGTGAGTGTGAATTCCACCTTGCCTTCACCGTGAAGGATATCGAAACAGCCCACGCCCATCATGAAAAGATGGGCTGCATATGCTATGAGAATAAGGATATGGGGATCTATTTTATCGAAGATCCGGATGGGTATTGGCTAGAAGTGATCCCCGAAAGAAAGTAGCAGATGGCATATTACAAAGGGCAGCGCGGAATGGTCATGCCTCGCTGCCCGAAAGTGTGAGCTGATTTTTGCCTCTGTTCTTTGAAGAGTACATTGCTTTGTCCGCCCATTCTGTCAGGTCTGCAGGTCCCATCCACGGTTCCCACTGGGCAACACCAACACTTATAGATATTTTCAAACCGGAGATCCCTGCTTTCTCGAGTTTGTCAGCCAAAAGCATTGACTGTATCCTTTTGCCGACACAGGCTGCTTTTTCTTTTGCAGTATTTGGGAGTATAACAACAAACTCATCCCCGCCGTATCGGAAACAGAGGTCATTGTCCCTTGTCTGTTTTTTTATGGCATCCGCAATTATTTTAAGGACTTCATCTCCAGTAAGGTGTCCAAAATGGTCGTTTACGACTTTGAAGTCATCAATGTCTATTACAATTAAAGAAAAGGCCCTTCCGGACTTCAATGCTTCGCTTACAGCCATTTTTATGCATTTGTCGAAATAACACTTGTTGTAAAGCTTGGTCATGTAATCAGTATTTATTGTTTTATGTCTTATGGCAAGCAGTGCATTGACAGCCAAACCAACAAGCAATATCGATGCAAGGGACGCTGTTAATATCATGTTCCTTATCCCGTCAATGACACTGTCGACGTAATCCTGAGAGAATTCAACTCCCACCAGTCCCAATATTTCTCCTGTCTCTTTCATCTTGATCGGAGCAAAAGCGGATATTAACTTTCCACGCTTTTTATCCACGACCAAGCCGGAAATTGCGCCGCCGGTATTTCCTAAAGCCTTTTTCTTCATAGGTGTGATCGTTTCCGTTGTTCCGGGGGGAATGTAATTTTCACTCGAGGGATCTTCTGCATCAAGGATATATAAAACATCGGTTTCCGATATATGTTTCTCTGTATATATTGATATTGCTCCCGTACTTTCCTTGATATCTCTCAGAAGCGCATTCATGGTGGCATAATATTCACTGTCATAACTGCCCTCAGAGTAGTCGTTTGCTGAGTAAAGCTCGGCGTACTTGACTGAGTTGTTTTCAATAAAAGTAGATAAAGCAACGGCGATAGAACCGGCCTGCTTGTTGGTTTCATCAAGTATGGTTTTTTCAATTCGGCTGTACAAGAGATAGGCGGGAATAGAAATTACTCCGCCAACCAGCCAGAACACTGCAATAAAAGTAAATATTTTTTCTTTTGACAGTTTATTAAGCAGGTCCATTCAGGTTTATTCGCCTCGTCTAAATTGATATTTTTTATGCTCCTGTTCAAATTAGAATTACATTGTCAGCCTTGAAATTCTATCTCAGCTTGAGAGATGAATCAAGTGTTAAATCCAATTTTGATCTTCAATTTATGGCTATAAAAAAAATAAATTAAGTCTCTTGTGCTAATGTCAATCTATTTGTAAAATTTAGAATATTGATTCAAGTTAAAATCACATATGCTCCGACAATACCGATCTGTAGAGTGGGAGGTGACAAATGGATGACATAAAGCAATAACATTCAGCCTAAAGAAAACATGTCAATTATATACTCCGAATCCAAATCCGGATCAAGGCAAGAATACTACCTGACAATTGATTGAAATTATAAAAAAACGTGGACAAATTCTAGGCAGAGTGATAATCTGTCAAAGGAATATGGGAAATTTTTCCTGTTCGTTGCTTTATTATTTTAATTTTAAGGGGGAGTATTTCGTGGAAGCAATATGGAAACTTAATGGGGTAGTAAACGGGATCGTCTGGGGTCCCTGGATGCTTACCCTTCTGGTGGGAACAGGCGTATGGTTTACATTTATTCTCGGTTTTCCGCAGATACGTTATTTCGGTGCAATGGTAAGGGAAGTAATTGGCAGAATAAGGGAAAAAAGTACTGAAGAGGGAAGCATTTCCTCCTTTGCGGCTCTGGCAACGGCCCTTGCTTCAACAGTCGGGACAGGAAACATAGCCGGTGTCGCGACGGCACTTCACCTCGGAGGTCCCGGCGCACTTGTCTGGATGCTTATCTCTGCGATCTTCGGCATGACGACGAAATTCTGCGAAGTTACACTTGCAGTCCGTTATCGTGAAAAGGATGAACAGGGACAGTACAGAGGCGGCACCATGTATATCCTTGAAAAAGGACTTGGAATGAAATGGCTGGCCGTCCTATTCGCCCTCTTTGCATTCCTTGCATCTTTCGGAATCGGCAATATGGTGCAGGCTAACTCAACGGCAGAGGGTATCTCTCTTGCATTCGGAATTCCTCATATCTACACAGCAATAGCACTTGCAGTCTTAACAGGCCTTGTTATATGGGGCGGACTTACAAGCATTGCGACGGTCACGGTTTATCTTGTCCCCTTTATGGCTATTTTCTACATAATCGGCGCATTTGCGGTCATATTCCACCACCTCGATGCTATACCGGGAGCGATATCCATGGCAATACAGGGTGCTTTCGGAGATCCGATGGCACTGCCGGGAGCTCTTGCCGGATGGGCGGTCAAGACAGCCATAACCCGCGGTATAGCGCGCGGAGTTTTCTCCAACGAAGCAGGTCTTGGCTCCGCTCCTATGGTCCACTGCACAGCCAGGGTCGATCATCCTGTACGTCAGGGACTCTACGGTCTTTTCGAAGTTTTTATGGATACAATAGTTATTTGCACGCTTACCGCCACAGCAATACTTACTACGGGTGTCCTGACCAGCCAGCCTGAGCTCACAGGAGCACAGCTCTCGCTATCGGCTTTCTCGATGACGCTTGGAGGTGCGGGGACGATGATCCTTTCCCTCGGACTTTCCCTCTTCGCCTTCTCAACTATCCTTGGTTGGTACTGGTATGGAGAGACTGCTCTGGTCTACCTCTGCGGCCCGGGAATGATCAAGCCGTTTAAAGTAGCCTGGATAGCGCTTGTAGTTCTTGGCGGATGGGGCGGAGCAGAGATACTTACAAACCTTTGGGACCTTTCTGATACTCTCAACGGCCTTATGGCCATCCCCAACCTTGTTGGGCTCCTTCTGCTGACAAAGGAGCTGAGACGACTCACTGCCGACTTTGACTCAAAGATCAAGTCGGGTGAACTTAGGAAGTAGATTCTGACGATTCTGAAATAGTAAAAGGGGGACCCCAGGGTCCCCCTTTTACTATCCACAGTCATTAAGTTTAGTCTCTGCACATTGCTATCAGATCTGTTAAAAGTGCCTGTCCCGTCTCTCGTCTCCCGGCTCCAGGACCAATGAGTGTGATCTCTCCAAGGTTGTCGGTCTTTATCGAAACAGCATTTGTTGCCCCTTTGATAGATGCAAGGGGATGTGTAAGCGGGATCTCTTTTGGTGTCACATATGCGTAAAGTACTCCGTTTACATTGCTCAGCCCCGCAATCAGTTTCACGGTGAAACCGCTCTCTCTTGCCTCTTTTATCTTTTCAGGGGTAATGCATGTTATACCCTGTCTGTCGACCTCTGTTACCGGGATATCTTTCCCAAACAGTACTTTTGCCAGTATCGATATTTTTCCCGCTGCATCCCATCCTTCAACATCACCTGACGGATCAGCCTCGGCATAACCCATTGACGTTGCTTCTTCAAGAGCCTCCGCATAAGATGAGGCATCATCATCCATTTTGGTAAGGATGAAGTTTGTTGTACCATTTAATATGCCTTCAAGTCTTATGACCGTGCATCCTGCTATTCCCGAACGAAGCATTTGTATAAGCGGCGTGCCGCTCATTACTACGCCCTCATACCTCAATTTTGCCCCGCAGCTCTTTGCCAGTGTAGTAAGTTCATCATAAGCAACTGATACCGGTCCTTTGTTTGTTGTCGTAACATGAATTCCTCTGGAAAGCGCAGCTCTTATATGAGAGAGTCCCGGTTCACCTGTTTTAAGATCGGTGGGAGTCGCTTCAGCCATCATAGTGGCACGGGACTTTTCAAGCAGTTCACCGAAAGAGCCCTCTCCTTTAGGAAAGGCATCAAGCCCTCTGCCTTCCTTCAGGCTTTTTACGACCTTTTCGAGGTCAAGGCCTTCAGGGTCAAGGACAGTACCCTTCATAAGGTCTGTGATCAGGCTTACTCTGAAATTAAAGTCGTGCTGCTCAGAAAGCGCGGAACGTTTTTCGTTAAGTATCTCAAGAAGCGCAGTGCCAACGTTGCCACATCCTGCCAATGCTATGTTGTGTATCATAGTTTTGCCCCCTCTATAAGGAAAAAATAAGAAATTCCTGAATTTGCAGTCATGATGTGAAAGTATAACACATAATAAAAGAACTGCCCGCCAACACTTCTGAAAGAGTTTTTTGGCGGACAGCTTTTAAGATATATTTAATTTATTTGAAAATATTTATTTGGTGATGCGTCGTCTCTTTGGGCGGTCACTATCTCTTTCTCTTCCTCCGGAAGGTCTGCGGTCACGGTGTGCACCTCTTCCTTCTGTCCTTGATCTGGCACCGTCCCTGTGTTCTGAGGGTTCATGCTGACGCATTTCTATCTTTTTTACAGAAGTGACATTCAGTCCCTCTTTTTCAAGGCGGTCTTTTCTTGATTCAAAAAGAACTGCCCCCCTTGATGAAAGCTCAATGGATGCACTGTTGTCACGGAGTTTGATGTTTCCGACATCTTCCCTGCCAACGCCAATGCAGCGGCACATAAGGCCGAGGAGTGCTCCGACTTCCCAGCCGTCTGAACGTCCTTCGGAGAACTGCACGATCACGCCGCCTCCCATGCTGGGTCTTGCAGCACGGTCTTTTCTTTCCTGGGTCGGCCTGTTTCCGGATGAGCCTGTTCCCTGACGGCTTTTGTCATTTCTCGATCTTTCCCTGTCCATCTCTGCCACCACATCTGCTTTGATGGAATACCCGGAAGGCTGGTCCCCATAAGCCTTTGCAAGAAGCCCTGATACGAGCATGAGAGCTTCATCCCTGGTTAGGAGCTCCTCTGCCCATGATTCAAACTCATCCGATTCAAGAGCATGTTCTATCATAGTCTTCTCAAAACGTATCCTTGCCTGTCCCTCAATTTCAAGCGCATCCGGTGCCGGGATCCACTCCATTTTCATTTTTGACCCTGCATTCGATGCCATGTATTTGAACTGTTTTGCCTCACGTGCAGTTAGAAGAAGCATGTTGCTTCCTTCATGGCCGGCTCTGCCGGTCCTTCCGCTCCTGTGCACAAAAGACTCGAGGTTCTGAGGCAGCCCGAACTGAATCACGTGGCTTACTGCGTCGATGTCAAGGCCTCTTGCAGCTACGTCAGTTGCGACAAGAATATTGACTCTTCCTCCGCGAAGAGCGCCCAGAGCAGAATTTCTCTCTCTCTGGCTCATATCCCCATGTATAGCAGTAGCCCTGAATCCTATGTCGCATAGTTTGTCGGCTATATCCTGTGTCTCTGCCCTTGTTCCGCAGAAAAGGAGGGCTCTGCTCGGAGCCTCCCATATGAGGACATTAGTCAGTCCTTCGAACCTTCTGCGAGAGGGGATTATGTAAGCTTTCTGGCTGATGTCCTCATGTGATGTGATGTCTGACACCAGGGATATTTTCTTTGGTGCGTTGAGATACTGTCTTGCAAGGCTCATCACCTCCGGTGGCATTGTAGCTGAGAATAACCACGTTCTTTCGGCATTGTCCATCGACTGCAGTATTGCCTCCATCTCATCATGGAAGCCCATGTCAAGCATATGATCCCCTTCGTCCAGGACGATGCTGTGGATGGAGGAGGTTTTGAATGTTCCCCTGCGGACGTGGTCAAGAATTCTTCCAGGTGTCCCCACTACTACGTTAGCTCCGTCCCTAAGTGACCGTATCTGCCTTTCCATATCGAGGCCGCCAACCAGTGTTGCGACTCTCACCCCGTATTCCGATCCTACCCATGCAAACTCACGGGCAGTCTGTTGGGCAAGCTCGCGGGTCGGTGAGAGGACGATTATCTGAGGTTCTTTGTTTTTGGGGTCCATGCAGTTGATAAGAGGAAGGGCAAAAGCAAGAGTTTTGCCTGATCCTGTCTTTGCCTGTACGATAATATCGCTGTCAATAAGTGTTTCATCCCCGAGGACGCAAACCTGCACCGGCATTGGAGTTTCGAAGCCTTTGCGTTCCAATGCACGCAGAAGCTCCGGCCGCAGATCGAAATCTGCGAATTTTTTTGTTTCCTGTGTCATTATATGATTACCTCCCGTATTGCATCCAAAAGGATGCTCTGCTGCGCCATTGCATGAAATCCCTACGTGTGGCACAACTCAGGTAAGGCGATCATAAAACTCCCCAGCGGAACAGGCCGCGATTGCGGAAAGGTTTTCGTGCAACGGCAAATGGCTCTTAAGCCTTGTGATAAGGGCAAAAAAACAGAGGCTCCCTAAAGGGCCTCTCACTTTTGTTGCCCTATATGTAGAACTTTCTACAACTTAGCTATTATGAAGGATGATTAAAAATTGTCAAGAGCAGAATATACCTATGAATTTTGGATAACATCTCCTAATTTGTCCTTCCGCTATTTTTAATGACAGATTTACTCTTTTTTAAGGCATAGAAAAATGTTTTGAGTTGGCTAATACTTAAAAACATGTGATCAGTGGTCTTGATCCGTATCAAGCTTGATTTGTTCCCGTGGTTTGAGTAAAAGCCTTAAATATTATGGTAATAGAGGGTTTATGATTATATTAACATTTTTATTCTGTACCAGGGAAATGTTTGACTTATTTTTCAAATGATGATAGTATACCCACCAATCTGCGGGAAAGGGAGGAAGTTAACATGTATAAGAGTATGATGGCTCAGAACATAATAATTATTATTATTAACGCGGCTCCTCCTCGCAGGAACGGCGCTTAGCGCTGTATTACCTAGCGAACGGATGGAGCCCTTCATTTTGAAGGGCTCCATTTTTTTATCTTCCGGCAGGATTTGCGGTCTCACAATTTTGAAACATAGAATGGATGGAGGAGTAATGATGGAAAACGGAAAGAAGAGAACACTTGAAGTAAGATGGCACGGACGGGGCGGTCAGGGTGCAAAGAGCGCATCTGCAATACTTGCCGAAGTCCTTTTTGAAGAGGGCAAGCACGTCCAGGCATTTCCCGAGTATGGTGCAGAACGTCAGGGTGCTCCGATGAGAGCTTACAACAGGGTGTCGGATAGCCCCATCCGTCGCCGCTGCAGTGTTGAAAACCCCAACATAGTTGTTATCGTCGATCCTACCATGGTATTAAGCTCCAATCCATGTGAAGGCTGCACCTCTGATGCTGTCTACGTTGTAAACACTACTGAGGACGCACAGGTCCTCCGCTGCAAAATGAATCTTTCAAGGGATGCCAAAGTGCTTGTAGTGGATGCAACTAAGATAACACTTGAGGAACTTGGCCAGAACAGGCCCAACGCCCCGCTCCTCGGAGCACTTTCTCATGTATTCACCGACGTATCAGCAGAAACTTTTGCTGATCACTTTACAAAAAAGATGAGGCAGCTTCCTGCTTCCGTACTGGAAGCCAACCGCAGGGCCATCCTCCGCGGGCGTGAGGAGGCTGTACTGGCATGAGCAAACCTAAATGCTGGCAGGATGTTCCACCCGGAACTGTTGCATGGGGTGCCTCGGCACTGGATGTCGAGACCGGCCTTTGGCGCAGCATGAGACCGGTGCTTGATCAGAATAAGTGTATATCCTGCCTGAAATGCTGGTTACAGTGCCCTGATGCTTCGATAGATACTGACAGAGAAGGTCGGGTAAGCGGTATAAATATGTTTTTTTGCAAGGGGTGCGGTGTATGTGCGCAGGTATGTCCGGTAAATGCTATATCCATGCACCAGGAGGCGGATTTTAGCAACGAAAAAAGAGAGCACGGAGAAGATCCGGGGAGAGTGGCTGATCATGTTAAATAAGAGAAAAGAGATGACCTCAGGAAATCTTGCCTTTGCAGAGGCAATGAGACAGGTAAATCCTGATGTGGTGGCCGCCTATCCCATAACCCCCTCAACTGAGATCCCTGTGAAATTTGCTGAGTTTGTTGCGAATGGAATGGTGGATTCTGAATATGTAGCGGTTGAAAGTGAACATTCGGCTATAACGGCATGCGTCGGCGCGTCAGTCTCAGGAGCGAGAGTAATGACAGCCTCAAGCGCAAACGGAGTGGCCCTTATGCATGAGATTTTCCCGATCGCCGCAGCATTCAGGGCTCCGATCGTATTCGGCCTTGTCAACAGGAGCCTCGGAGCACCGGTCAATATTCACTGTGACCATTCGGACAGCATGCCCGAGCGCGATTCGGGATGGATACAGATCTACTGTGAGGATGCACAGGAAGTTTACGATTCCGTACTCCTGGCGGTAAAACTTGCGGAACACGAAGATGTTCTTACCCCTGTATTTGTATGTCAGGACGGCTTTATTACAAGTCATTGCTATGAGCCTGTCGAAATGCTTTCCGACGAGGCTGTCAAAAAGTTTGTAGGGGAGAGGAAGGCAAAATATCCGCTCCTTGATGTTGACAATCCTGTTTCATACGGCTCCTTCACGATGTCTGAGTATTATTTTGAGATAAAGAGGAACCAGATAGAGGGAATGAACAAGGCACCGGAAGTATACAGAAAACTTTCCAAAGAACTTGCAGAATATACAGGCAGAGAATATCCGGCTATAGATGCCTACCGCGCCGATGATGCCGATTATCTTGTCGTAATAATGTCTTCCGCCACAGGAGTTGTAAAAGATGTAGTTGATGAGATGAGGGAAAGAGGAGTCAAGGCCGGATGCCTGAGGATAAGGTTTTTCCGTCCATTTCCTGCAGAAGAGATAAGAGATCTGGTAAAGGGCAAGAAAGGGATCGCTGTTCTCGACAGGAGCGCAAGCATTGGCGGCACGGCCCCGTTGACAGCCGAGGTCAAGTCATCCCTCTACGGACTTGGAGAAAGAGTACCGCTGCAGGAGTATCTCTTTGGACTCGGAGGAAGGGATCTTTACCCCAGGGATGCGGAAAAAGTTTTTTCAAGGCTTATGGAAAATGACTACAGTGATACCGCAAGGTATATAGGTTTGCTTGAAAAGGATGAAGAAAATGGCGGGAATTAATCTAAAAGAACTGACGAAAAAAGAGAATCCCCTGACAGAAGGACACAGGATGTGCCCCGGATGCGGTGCGCCAACGGCGGTGAGACAGGCATTGATGGCCGTGGAAGCCCCTGTTGTAGTTGTAGGAGCTACGGGGTGCCTGGAAGTATCCACCACGGTTTATCCGTACAGCGCATGGAGAGTCCCCTTTATGCATGTGGCATTTGAAAACGCCGGAGCGGGCATTTCCGGAGTTGAAGCCGCACACAGGGTGCTGAGCAAAAAGGGTGTGGCGAAGGAGAAAATCAAATTCGTTGCATTCGGCGGTGACGGCGGTACTTATGACATAGGCCTTCAGTCTCTCTCCGGTGCCCTTGAAAGAGGGCATGACTTCACCTATATCTGCTACAACAATCAGGGTTACATGAACACCGGGGCTCAGCGAAGCAGCGCCACTCCTGTGAGCGCAAATGCAACGACCTCACCCGCGGGAAGTGTGATACCCGGAAAACTCCAGAGGGCAAAAAACCTGACAGAGATAGTTGCTGCACATGATATTCCCTATGTTGCGCAGACAACGCTCCATAACCCTATAGACCTCATAACCAAGGTCAAAAGGGCTGTAGAGACAACGGGTCCGGCATTTGTAAATGTTCTTGTGCCATGTCCGCTCTTCTGGAAAATTGATTCCGCGGATCAGATGAAAGTCTGCAAGCTTGCTGCCGA
Organism: Synergistaceae bacterium; assembly: GCA_036803945.1. Classification (GTDB taxonomy): domain Bacteria; phylum Synergistota; class Synergistia; order Synergistales; family Synergistaceae; genus Caenicola. The sequence goes on along the minus strand of DAIRTK010000005.1, from coordinate 41,344 downwards.
CAGCCGTTTCTGGCCTGTGTATGAAGTCATAGAGGGAAGACATGTGCTTTCGTACGACCCTGATAAACCGGTCCCGATAGAAGATTTTCTCCGGGTGCAGGGACGTTACTCACACCTTTTTAAAAAAGGAAAAGAAAGAATGGACCTCATAGCTCAGGGACAGGCGGACGTAGATAAAGAATGGCAAAGACTGCTTAAAAAATGTTCCGGTTGATATAACGGCAGAGTTCCCCAAGAGAGAGTATTCGTGTATTTGCTGACATGCCGGGAGGGCCGCCTTCTTCTTAGGCGGCCCTCCTAATTACTTCAGACCTTGAAATAGCCGGAATGTTGCCCCGCTCAGTTCGACTGGCTATAATATCAAACAAGAAATACAAACGGTTGCATTATGAGGTGTTCAAATGAAGGTCACCATGCAGGATGTAGCTCTCGAGGCTGGTGTTGACAAAGCAACAGTCAGCCGGGTCCTCAAAGGGGATCACAGGATATCTGAGAAGACGAGAATAAGAGTAATGGATGCGGTGAGGTCCCTGAATTATCGTTTGGACAAAAATGCCCGAAATCTTTCAACAAAGAGGAGCGGGCTTATAGGCGTTGTTGTGCGGGATTTTACATATGACTGGTTTGCTCCATTTATTTCCGGGCTTGACAGGACAGTATCAAACTCAGAGTATGAAATTATACTCAAAAGGACGGAAGGCAGTCCGCTGAGGGCAGCAAGGGAGTACGGCAAACTTATGGACAGGAGTGTTGAAGGTGTCGTCTGGTGCGATCCGGAAAACTTTCCCGGCGGGTCTTCTGCTCCGGTCGTCAGCGTTGGTTTCCGTCATATAGGTACATATTCCCTGGTTTGGGAAAATGGGTCCGGATACCCTAATTTTGAAACGGGAGTCCTTGCAGGAAGACTTATTTTGAACATAATCACAGGAAAACCTCTTCCTTCGAGCGGGATAGTGATCAAAAACACTAATAGCGGAGAGAGTATATGATTTTCAAAACACTAAAATTTACCCGACTTTTATTTATTGCGGCTGTAATTCTTCAGACAGCTTTTGTAATAATTTCTCCTGCATATCCTGCAGAAAGATTTGACCCGGAAAAAGCATACGGCCCCAGGATCAAAAAACTCTGCATGGTAATAATAACTAATTCTGATTCTCAGGTCCTGGCAGCAGAAAAGGGTGAACTGGATATTTTAAGCGACATTACAAGACCCTCTGATATAGACAGACTCAGCAGGCATCCCGGTCTTTCAATGTCTCTGGCAAGAGGGTTCCATGCCTTTTTCCTTTTGCTGAACAACAGGAGCGCACCCTGGGACGACCCCGAAGTCAGACACGCTGCGGCAGAAGCCATTGACAGGAACAATATGGTGCGAACTATTTACTCAGGATACTGCGAGCCGATAAACAGCTGGCTTCCCCCTGTATCACCGTGGTCTCTTCCTGACAGTACCAAGAATATTTACAACAGGGATTCAGCACGAAAAAGGCTGCTCGCCAAAGGCTACAAGTTGAGTCTGACCGGTTATCTCATCTATCCGGACGGCACTCCTGTCCCGGAAATGAAACTCCTGACGCCTCTTGCGAGAGTAGCTCCGACGACGGCAGAACTTGCAGAACAGATAGCAGACTCATTAAGGGCAGTAGGTTTCCGAGTTGACGTTGAGCCAATGGATTTTTCCGCGATGGTGGGAAAGCTTGACAGAAAAGAGTACTCGCTCGGAGTCATCGCCTGGAGTATGGGCAGAAACCCGGATTCACTTTATTCTTTTTATCACAGCTCGATGGATATTCCGGGCGGTTACAATATGACGTCAGCTCACGACCAGGCTCTGGACGAGGCCCTCTTCAGCCTTAAATATGCAAAGACAAGGCCGGATGCTGAGTTGGCTTCAATGCGTTCCCAGATGCTGCTTTCCGAATTGATGCCCTCTATACCTGTTTACAGCAGATTTTCTGTCTCCGCGGTTTCAAAAAAATGGAAAAATGTGTTTGCAAATGAAAAAATGACCGCCGATAACATTTGGACTCTTCTTATGGCAGAGCCGTCAGATGGTAAAGAAAGAGCACTGAATATGGTACTTGCCGAGGAACCGCGAAACCTCAACCCCTTTGTCGCGAGCAGTGCATACTCATGGCAGATCCTTGGCCTGATTTACGAAAGCCTGATAGGTACAGATCCATTTACTCTTGAAGATATGCCTTCCCTTGCATCTTCCTGGTCTGTCGCAACTGTGGGAAAAGGAAATAATGAACACACAAGACTCTCTTTCAGGATCAAAGAAGGGCTTAAATGGAGTGATGGAAGCCCTGTCACTGCAAATGACATGAAAGCAACATTTGAATTTCTCAGAATAAATATGGTGCCCAGGTTTTTTGATTCTGTAAAAAACATAAGAGAAATTAATGTGCAGGACAATTATCGCCTGACTGTAGACATGGACGGCACAAGCTACTGGTTCCTCGATAATATCGGAGGTCTTCCCTGCATGCCCGAAAAAGTTTTGTCTCGTGTCAGGGACTGGCAGAACTGGAATCCCCTGGACAAAAACGGCAAATTCGGGCCTTACGGTCTAATTGGTTCCGGCCCTTTTATCCTTGACGAATACAGGCCGGGTGAATTTGTGATGATGAAAAGGAATGAACATTACAGGATGCTTGAAAGGGAAATAGGTAAAAACAGATGAAGAACAAGTGGCTATGGGCGAGATTATTGTCATCCTTGGGAGTCATTGCAGCGGTGCTTGTTCTCAACTTCATCCTGTTCAGAATAATGCCCGGGGATGCTGTGGGAACAATAATCGACCCTAACTTTTCACCCGAGGCAAAGGACAGGCTCAGGGAGCTCTACGGTCTTGACAAACCTCTTCTCGATCAGTTTTTTATGTACATAAAACAGATGCTGACTTTCAGTTTCGGTCTCTCCTTTTTAAGCAGGAAACCGGTATGGGACGAACTTATGTCCCGTCTTCCCGGCACATTGTTCCTTATGGGAACTTCCATGATACTTTCCTCTGTCATAGGAATCTGGCTGGGCATAAAGGCTGCTCTGAACAGAGGAAAGCTTCCTGAACGGATAGTCCTTAGGGCAGGAGCTGTTACGGCATCCTTCCCCGGTTTTTTTGTCCAGCTTGTCCTTATCATGCTGCTCGCCAGAACATTCCCGATATTTCCTCTGAGGGGAAGTGTTTCCGTACCCCAGCCCTCAGGAACGTTTTTGATAACTCTGGATTATCTTTGGCACATGGCATTGCCGGTCCTATCACTGACGCTGATGGGATTTGGAGGGTGGGCCTTATATGTCCGTAACTTAATGGTCAAGGCGCTTGGAGAGGATTTCGTCCTTATGGCCAGAGCCAGGGGCCTTCCCGAGAATAGAGTGGTCTACGGACATGCTTTTCGCACGATCCTGCCGCCGATACTTACGATACTTCTCATGTCAGTGCCGGGTCTTGTATCGGGAGCTGTCATTACTGAATCGGTCTTTTCCCTCCACGGAGTAGGAACATTCCTCCTTGAAGCTGTATCTGGCCATGATTATCCTTCAGCGGGAGCCTCCTTCTACATGCTTGCTCTGATAACAGTGGTTTCCAATATGCTGGCAGATGTTGTCTACGGACTGGTGGATCCAAGGGTCAGGGTCGGAGGCAGGGATCAATGAGCGACATTCTGAGAAGAAAGAGCATAATCCTGCTGCTGTGCATATTTTTTATCGGTTTTTTTGGTCCCCGCTTTATAGGGGCGCATCCCTCCGATGTCAGAGGAGCACCCTTTTCGAGACCGGTTTGGTGGAACACGGATCTGCCTGTTTCATCAGAATATAAAGTTGGGAATGATGCTGTTCGAATAGTCTGGGAAAAGCTTCCCCCTGCCATTTTTGCCTTAAACGGAAGAATCAAGGCGGATCCAAAGGATGAAGTGAAAATAATATGGTCCGCTCCTGACGGGGAAAGGACTTTGGATATCCTTACGGGAAGTGATGTCTACTGGCTCAATATCGACGGAAGGGACATGATATTTAAGCAGAAACTCGGCCTTCCCCTTATAGGAAGGAGCGTCGAACACCTCTTTCCCGGACCCGGAAAGTATGTGATAAGGACTGAGGGGGCAATCGAAACAGATCTGGTCCTTTCCATGCCGGGGGGCAGAGAGGGATTTCTCGGGACCGACCAAAGGGGCCGAGATATACTGATATTGCTGATATACGGGATACGTACCTCTCTTATAGTAGGAATAAGCGCAACTCTTATAGCGAGTTTTCTGGGGCTTGGCATGGGGCTTGCAACAGGTTATGTGGGAGGATGGATCGACTCGCTTGTGATGAGGATCGTTGATATCCTCCTATCAATACCGACATTGCCAATAATGATGGTGCTTGCGGGTCTGTGGGGCAAGGGACTGTGGCAGCTGGTACTCATCCTCTCGATCTTCTCGTGGATGGGAACGGCCCGTTCCGTAAGGGCACTGGTACTCACGGTAAGGGAGAGTCCCTGGGTCGAAGGTCTCAGAGCTCTTGGAGCAAAGCGTGGTTACATACTTTGGAGACACCTTGTGCCTGAGGCGGCTCCTATATTGCTGGCGAATGTGGCGTTAGGAGTTCCGGGTGCGATACTGGCGGAAGCAGGTTTGGCTTTTCTGGGCCTCTCTGATCCCAGGCTTGTCTCATGGGGGCGCATGCTGCACGAAGCTCACTCTTTCGGGGCATTCACGGAAGGAGCATGGTGGCTGCTTCTTCCTCCCGGTTTGGGGATAGTTGCGCTATGTCTCATATTTATGGATATCGGACGTTTCCTGGAAGAAAAAATCGACCCGAGGCTTGGGAGCAAGAAAAATGCTTGATATAAGAAACCTCTCAGTAACATATATATCCGGTGCGGACAGGACCCCTGCGGTAAAAGATGTTTCATTCGCGATAGAAAGAGGTTCATTTACTGGACTGGTAGGGGAGTCGGGAAGCGGAAAGAGTACCATCATAATGTCTGCTCTGGGTCTTCTGCCGCCCGGTACGGAGATCTCCGGGGCAATGCTTTACAAAGGTGCTGATATTCTTGGCATGTCAGAAGACGATAAAAGATCCCTTCGTTGGAAAGAGATATCGCTGGTGCCTCAGGGAGCACAAAATTCATTGACACCTGTCCTCAAGATAAAAAGGCATATTGAAGAAGTTTTAGATGTCCACTTGGCGAAGCATGGCGAAGAAGCTGAAAAAGAAACAGCGAGGCTTCTCACTGAGGTTGGCCTCGATCCATCGGTAGGAGAAAGGTATCCGCATGAACTTTCAGGCGGACAGAAGCAGAGGGCGGCAATTGCCCTTGCTTTGGCATGCTCACCTTCTCTGCTCCTTGCAGATGAGCCTACGACTGCGCTTGATGTGATAATTCAGTCAGATATACTCCAACTGCTCCATAGCTTGAAAAAGAGTAAAAACCTTTCGATAGTCCTGATAACCCATGATCTTCCAATGGCCGCTACGGTCTGTGACAGACTGATAGTAATGAAGGACGGGATTGTCGTCGAAACGGGTGTTCCGAGGGAGATAGTACGTAATCCAGGCCATCCACACACAAAAGAACTTGTAAAAGCGATGTTCCTGCAGAGGGAAGAATAAAATGGATAATAGAATAGAAGCATTCGGACTCACTGTAAGCTTCAAATCAAAAAAAGGCCAGATCCACAAAGCAGTAAATAACATTTCCCTTTCTTTGTCTGCAGGCGAGACTTTGGCGGTAGTGGGAGGGTCTGGAAGCGGAAAGACTACCCTGCTTCGTACGCTGGCCGGGCTAATTAAGCCCGAGAAAGGTACAGTAATATTGTTAGGAAGGGATATATCCGTACTTTCTCGGGATGAGCTGGCAAAGGTTAGACAAAAATGCGGTTATATCCAACAGGATCCCTATGGAGCCATCCCGCCCGGACTTACCGCGCTTGAGGCAGTGTGCGAACCTGCATTGATCGCCGGCATCAAAATGGAGAGGACCGAAATCAGGAAGAGGGCATCAGAACTGCTTGAAGAATTTGGCCTTGTGGGAGAGAGAATACTTGGATCCAGAGCTGTAGCACTTTCCGGCGGACAGAGGCAAAGAGTTCAGATCGCCAGGGCGCTTATGCTATCCCCTAAAATTCTTCTGTGTGATGAACCGACATCAATGCAGGACGCTTCAACGAGGGGTGATGTGATTGGGGTACTGGCAAGTCATGTAGCTTCGGGAACAGCCATGATATTTGTTACCCATGACCTGGTTCTTGCCGGACTTGCAGCGGAGAGGATAATGGTAATGAAAGATGGAAGTCTCTGCGAAGAAGGTCCTTCAAAGAAAATATTGAATTCTCCCAATGATCCCTATACCGAGAAATTGATAAGTTCAGTCCCCAGTTTCAATAATATGTTAATGCCGGATAAGGAATGAGCTCTAGTTGTTCAGTATTTCTCAGTTAATTTCCTTCTTTTTTATATGATACTATTTTCATATTTGACATATAATTATTTAAAAATATTACGGAGGTGCCCTCATGTCGATAATGCAGGATTTTAAGAAATTTGCAATGCGCGGAAATGTTTTGGACATGGCTATCGGTGTGATAATCGGTGCGGCTTTCGGTAAGGTCATAGCTTCGCTGGTCACGGATATATTAATGCCGCCGATTGGCCTTGCTTTGGGCGGGGTAGATTTTTCAAACCTATTCATCAATCTTTCCGGGACTCCTGCAGCAACGCTTGCAGAGGCCACAGAAGCGGGACTTCCGGTCATCAGCTACGGTCTTTTTATCAACTCGATAATCAACTTTCTTATTCAGGCTTGGGCAATATTCTGGGTAATACGATTTGCGAACAGGCTGTCATCCCCTGCCCCTGCTCCTGCGCCAAAGCGCAAATGCCCGTTCTGTTTCTCTGAGATAGACGATAGCGCAACAAGGTGCCCCCACTGCACATCACAGCTCTAGACCGTCTGCTTATTCCCTGTTTATAACCGGGGAACAATGAATTTTTATACTTTTAATGGATGATCAGGAAGGAAGATACTATGGAAAAAAAAGGAAATGTTTACTCGATTTCTCTGAGTCCTGAGAGGGGCCAGCTCAAGAAAGAGGTGCCCGAAGCCCTGTTCATTGCCGGCATGGGAATAGAAAACGACGGCCATGCGGGAGACTGGGGCCGCCAGGTGACCTGCCTGAGTTTTGAGAGCCTTCAGAAGGTAAACAATGAAAAGGGGCTTAGCATGGGACCGGGCGATTTTGCGGAGAATGTTCTGATAGAGGGGCTTGAGATGTCATCACTGCTCCCGGGCAGCAAAATAAAATTGGGAAGAGAAGTTGTCCTCGAGGTCACCCAGATCGGGAAGGAAGATCATCCGAGTATTGTGAGCAGGACTTTTGGGGTAAGTCTTCTGCCTTCAGAAGGGTTATTCTGCAGAGTAATCTCAGGAGGCCTGGTCAGAAAAGGTGACACCGTTGAGTTGGAGGATAAGTTTTGATATTGGCTGTGAAAAAAATATAAAAAACAGAAAAACCACTAAGATGCCTCTCGGTGGTTTTTCTGTTTTGATCAGTTTGATCATCAGCGTCAGTCGCTGTATTTTTTTATGTGTTCCTGGATGTCTGTCAGAGATACCCTTGTAAGTTCACTTCTAGGCAGGCTGCTTAATATCTCCCATGCCATGTCAAGGGAATATCCTATCTCACGCTCTTCTTCCTTACCCTGCCTTAGGAACTTTTCCTCAAAGAGTTTTCCAAATTGCAGTGACATCTTGTCATTTTTGGAAAGTTCGTCTTCTCCGACAACTCCGGCAAGTGACCGGACGTCCTGGACCCTGCTGTAGGAAGCGAAGAGCTGGCTTGAGACGCTCGGATGGTCCTCTCTTGTGTACCCCTTTCCTATACCGTCTTTCATAAGCCTTGAGAGGCTTGTAAGGATATCGATAGGGGGGTATATGTTACGCGAGTCAAGTTCCCTTGAGAGAACTATCTGTCCTTCAGTTATGAATCCGGTGAGGTCAGGGATAGGATGCGTAATGTCGTCATTTGGCATTGAGAGTATGGGGATCTGCGTTACGCTTCCGCTTACACCCCTGACTACTCCGGCCCTCTCATAAAGGGAGGCGAGGTCACTGTAAAGGTATGCCGGATATCCTTTGCGGCTTGGCACCTCGCCGGCTGCTACACCGATCTCCCTGAGTGCCTCGCAGTAGCTTGTCATGTCAGTGATTATGACAAGTACGTGTAGCCCTAGTTCATATGCCAGGTACTCGGCGGTCGAAAGTGCCATCCGGGGGGTAGCTATTCGCTCTATGACCGGATCGTCAGCAAGGTTGAGGAATGTTACGATGTTGTTGCTGTGCCCCCTGTTGGATAGCTCCTGTGTAAAATATGCCGCGTCATCGTGCTTGATCCCAATTCCTGCGAATACGACGGCGAAATCATCTGATCCCATAATTTTGGCCTGGGTGGCGATCTGTACTGCCAGCTGGTTGTGCGGCAGTCCATTCCCGGAAAAAATAGGAAGTTTTTGTCCCCTTATCAGAGTGGTCAGTGTATCTATCGCAGATATCCCTGTATTGATAAAGTCCTTGGGGTACTGACGTGCCATTGGATTCAGAGGGAGTCCGTTGATGTTGACTCTTTTTCCGCCGTAAGTCTCTCCGCATCCGTCCCTTGGCTCGCCAAGCCCGTTGAAGGTGCGTCCCAGCATGTGTTTAGAGAGCCGCACTTCCAGCGGTTTGCCAAGGAATCGGAGCTTCGTTGTATTCGGCACCAGATCCTCAGTGCCGGTAAAAACCTGAACCAGAGTGGCTTTCTCACTTAGTGACTTGACCTGGCCATGACGTATGCGCCCTTTGCTGTCTCGGATGTCGACAAGTTCGCCGTATCCGACTCCGCTGACGTTTTCAACAAGAACAAAGGGTCCTTCGATATCTTTTACTCCTATATATTCAGCATTCGCCATGGTTACTCACCTCCCAGCTTCCTTGTTCTTTCTGTTGCTACCCTGTCAAGGTGAGCATTTATCCTCTTCCTTACAAGGGCAAAACCCTCTTTGTCTTCGGGCGCAAGTTCACGGAGATGCGTTATTGAGTCTACTGAGTCATCCTCTTTGATCAGGGATATCGGGATGCCCTTTCGGATAAGCCCCAACGACTTATGATAGAAATCCATTATTACATCAAGGATCTCAAATCCCTTCAGGGGAGGTGAGTATGAGTCTGAGCCGAAGGAATTCTGCTGGAGATATCCGTTTTTGATCAAAAATGCGGTAAATGCAACAAGTCTCTGGTCGTCAGGCAGAACATCCTCACCGACCAACTTTATTACCTGCTGGACTTTATTGTCTTCTGCAAGTATCTGGCGAACTTCTTCCCGTAGATCCCCCCACCTCGGATCTACGTTGGAACAGAACCATCCGTTTACCTCTTCGGCATATTCACTGTAAGAATCTATCCATGAGATGGCAGGGTAGTGTCTTGCGTTCGCAAGGTTCTTGTCGAGTCCCCAGAAGCATCTGATAAAACGTTTGGTGTGCCTCGTTACGGGTTCGGTAAAGTCTCCGCCCGGAGGTGAAACAGCCCCGATAACACTTATGCTGCCATTCTCCCCGCCCATAGTTACCACTCGTCCGGCCCTCTCATAGAATTCGGCCAACCGGCTTGGAAGATATGCGGGAAAGCCTTCCTCGGCAGGTATCTCTTCGAGTCGTCCTGAAAGTTCACGAAGAGCTTCTGCCCATCTTGATGTTGAGTCAGCCATAATTGCAACGTCATATCCCATGTCACGGAAATATTCTGCAATGGTGATGCCGGTGTAAATAGAGGCTTCACGAGCTGCAACGGGCATATTGGATGTGTTTGCGATAAGGATGGTCCTTTCCATAAGAGGCCTTCCTGACCTGGGGTCTTCCAACACAGGGAACTGTTCAAGGACGTCAGTCATTTCGTTCCCTCTTTCTCCGCAGCCGATATAAATTACTACCTGCGCGTCCCCCCATTTTGCCAACTGGTGCTGTGTGACCGTCTTTCCTGTTCCGAAGCCCCCCGGAATACAGGCTGTACCACCCTTTGCTATTGGGAAGAGCCCGTCTATGACCCTTTGACCTGTAACGAAAGGTTCGTTAGGCAGCATACGCTCCCTATAGGGTCTTGGAGTCCTTACTGGCCACCTTTGGATCATTGGTATGGGAATTTCACGCCCAAATGCGTCCTTTATCTTTGCTGCCATTTCATTGCCTTTGTGGGGACCTTTTGAGATAACCCAGGTAAGTTCACCTTCGATCCCCGGAGGTGCCATGATTTTGTGAATAAGAAGCGGGGTCTCCTGCACAGTTGCTATGACAGTGCCTCCTGTTACGAGATCTCCCGCTTTTGCCACTGGAGTGATTTCCCATGTCTTGTCTCGTCTAAGCATGTTGACTGAAGTTCCCGGAGATATATACATGCCTTCAGATTCAAGCAATGAGTCAAGAGGTCTTCCTATCCCGTCGAAAAAGCTCCCTATCAGTCCCGGACCGATCTCTATCGATAGTGATTCTCCCGTCCCTGTAACGGTTTCGTAAATACTAAGGCCGTCAGTGTCCTCATAGACCTGTATAGTTGCGTCATCGCCGTCCATGCTTATAATTTCTCCCATAAGCTTTTTGGGACCGACCTTAACAACTTCACGCATTGCAAAATTACGCATATTAGAGGCCTTGATTACAGGACCATTGACGAAGGTAACTATACCTTCCATTGTATTTGGGGCGTTGTTTGTCTTAGCCTCCAAGATCCATTCCTCCTAAAGCAGCGGCAGGAGCCGTTCAGCGAGAGTATCTGCCATTTCCTGCGTCAGGCTTTGCCAGTCAGAGTTGACCTGTCTGCGGTTATCATTTGTGGATACCCAGCATCCTCCCATAATTGGAGCCGGCTCAGGGTCAAATACCATTTCGGCTTCCGGAATATTTTCTCTGACTTTTAAAATTACCGAATCCGCAAGGTTCATATCGACTGCTGAGAGCCTGAGTTTAAGCCCCTGATTTTCCCTGAGTGTATTTATCGCGTCAACGCACATCCCGGCAAGGATATCAACGTAATCAACGCGGTTCCTTATCTGTACAAGTTTATCCTGGAGTCTCCCAAGTGCTTCCGAAAGTATCCTGTTCTGCAGCCTGAGAGTTTCTGTAGATTTTTCCCTTTCTGCAGATAGGATCTGTCTTCTTCTAATGTCTTCAGCTCTTTTTTTTGCGTCCTGCAGGATGACATTACTTTCGCGCTGAAGCTTCTCAGTTTCATGGAGCAGCCACTCTTCAGCTTCTGTTCTTGCTCCCGCTACCAGTTCCTTCTTTTTGGCATCGGCTCTGTCAAGGATGATGTCCCTAAGTGTTCCGATTTTTTCACTGGATACTTCTTTCATTACATTTTCACCCCAATGGCTTCCTGTACGTAGCGGGTAAGGAAATCCGGTCCCCGTTTAGTACCGAATCTGTCAGGTATCTCAACCAGAAGAGGCAGCTCCCCGCGCTCCCGGAGCTGCTGGATAACTTCCGGAGCCATTTCCGCAGCCTTTTCAGTTATTGCAAGAATGGCCAGGTCAGGCATCTTAAGCGCTCTGTCTATAGCTGCAAAGGTCTCATCCGAGGTGTGAACGAGACAGCCCTGTATGCCGGCAAGCCTCATGCCTACCAGGGAATCATGGTTGTCGCTCACAAGAAAAGCTTTCATTTTTTGATTCAGTCCTTAAACCCGTCCGAGTATCAGGAGTGAAACTATTACGCCGTATATTGCAATACCCTCAGAAAGACCCAGGTAGATAAGGGTAGTTCCCAGCATTTCTGGTTTTTCGCCAACTAGTCCGAGAGCTGCTGATCCTACGCTTGCAACTGCAAGCCCGGCTCCCAGGCATGCAAGCCCGGTTGAAACTGCCGCAGCTATGAAGCCCATCCCCGCTCCTGTACCCAGAGGAGCAGCAGCCGCTTCAGCAAATGCCGGATGCATGGTAAGGGATAAGGCTGCTCCTGTGAATACAAGAAGCGAGGAGAGTCCCAGGCCCGTAAGATAGAAAGCGCGGCCTCCCTTATAGCCATTGCGCTGCATTAAATACCCCAGACCCATCATTGTTGCGACAGTGCCGCAGCACATTGCAAGTCCAAACATTTAAAACCCACTCCTTCACTTTGATTATACGATCGATTATCAGCTTGATTGTTTTATTATGTTGTTAGAAATCATGCATGTCTTTATTTCTGAGCGGCAGGAGCGGCGTATTTTGATCCGTCCTTTTTCCAGCCGACAGGCTTGAACTCACTTCCACCTCCCTTGTAGAATTTACCGAAGAACTCGTAATATTCAAGCCTCAGGGTCTGGATAAATACTATGAGGCCCTCAAGGCAGACGATGACAATATTTCCTATTACGAGTATTATCCCTTTCATTACGATACCGCCGGGCAGTGAGTGTACCATCTCAGAAAGCATTATTACCGCCATTGAGAGTCCGACGTGATTAAGAGCGAAGGCCGCAAGCCTTACAAATGATGCTGTGTTTGAGACGAATGACATCAGGTTGTGCATTATTTCAAACATGTTGAGGACTACTGATTCTCCTTCGCCCTTCTGGTGCAGGAGGTACCTCGCCAATATATCCCTGAATATCATCAGCAGCATCATTACACCGATACCCGCCCACATAATGTCGGCAGCCACCTCAGGTATTTTTGTGCCGGTCATGTATATAGCTGCCAGGGCAGCCATAGTCCAATAGAGCATCAGGCCTGCAATGCCCTGGCCATCGAAGAGCAGTCTTCCAAAATCTTTTGCCCTGTACTGTTTTATCATGTTCAGTATCAAACCTAGGCTTATCATGAAAACACCGAGGCAGATAGCAATTATAAGGAGCTTGTTGGTGTCATGCATCGGAGAGAGCCACAGAGCAGGAATGATGTTCTCCATCCCGAATATGCTTCCATAAAGTACACCGAAGACCATTGAGCTTACGGCTGCCGACTTTATTACCTGGCCAAAGGAACGCTTCATTATTCCCCTTTTGACAAGGAACATTGCGCCCAGGAATATCATCAGTCCGTGTCCTATATCCCCAAACATGAAGCCAAAAAAGAGGATGAAGGATATGGCTACTATGGGAGATGGGTCGATCTCTCCGTATGAGGGCAGACTGTACATTGATACTATGTCCTGGAAAGCCCTGAAGAGAGGGTTGTTCTGGAGCAGAGTGGGAACACGTATGCCAGAGTAGGTCATGTCCTTTGTCTCTTCTACCATAACCGTTGTCATCGGAGCCTCTTCTTCTACTGTCCTTTTGATCGCTGCCAGGGTATCGGCTGGTATCCATCCTGAGAGGACATACATTCCGCTGACTTCGCCCCGTCCCTTGCAGACGTCGTAAACCCTCTGCATGGTGTAAAGCTGTGAATAAAGCAGCTCATAGTCTGAACGGTGTTCCCTGAGCATGTCCTTTGCTGCTTTGGCGAGGCCCTTTATAGCTCTCTGGTGGTTTGCTATCCTTTTATTTACAAGCGTCAAAGGGTCCTTCCCTTTAAGCTGTTCAGCTATGGATTTCAGGGAGAATTCTTTGAAATATACTGCTTCCAGGAGCTTTTTTGTTGATTCTTCATATCCATTTACAGTCATTACGAGTACCCATGTATTGCCGTTCGCAACTGTCAGTTCGCTTGTAGCGATCGGTGATTCTTCGCTGCTTTCTATGAGCCTGTTATAGTTTTCGTTTGACAGGCGGCCGAAAAATGGGATCAGAAATGCACCCGCTGTCATTTCCTCGGGACCGAATTCAGTACCACGAAGAGCTTCAACAAAAAGCTTGGTCGCAGTAAGTATTTCTTCCTCTTCAGTAAGTACAAGTCTCCTTTTCTCCCAGACTTCAAGGCGTTTGGAAGTCTGTTCGACCTTTCTGCGGGCAGCAGAAAGTGTAAACTCCTTTGTAAGGGTAACCGGAGAGGGCTCCGGTATCATTTCGCCCGCTATCTTCCAAACGGTTGACACCTTTGCCAGAAGTTCATCGTAAGGGTTTTCTGTTTCGGTGGTAACCTTGGATCTGAGATTCCTGTCGTTTACAAGGAGGTCAAGGGGCAAAGGCTGGAATCCTCCTGTAAGCACCATTTGACGTGCCACAGGCTCCATTTCCGAGTCAGGCCCTATCATGGTCAGTGCGACCATCTTCATTACTGCCATTTGGGTTCACCCCCGCTGATTATCGGCCTGATAAGGTAATTGGCCGCATTCCTGCGATCATAATCGTATCTTACATCTTCAATAATGCGGATCACATCGTCCAGTTCATGTGATTTTAATATAAAGTAGCTGAGAGCCGTGTGGAAGCCGGGTGATCCCTTCTGGAATATTGAAAGCGCCTTAAGATAATTGTAACGCTTGATCGACATTTCAAGTGCCAGTTCCCTGTCTTCCTGTTCAAGTGCGCTCCTGAATATGCCTGCATAGACAGGAAATGAAAGCTCAAGCCTGTCGATCCTTTCTTCCCAGCTCGATCCTTTTGACATGTCCCGGAGATGATGAGTCTTAACCTTGTATTTGACCGGAAGCATCCTGCTCAGGGTTTCTTCAAGAGTCATATGGTAGTACCATACACACCTGTGGAAGTGGTAAAGGTTGAGAAGGTCTATCCTGCTCCCGAAAAGAGGCTCAAGCAATTTTTGCTCTGATTCAGGCAAATTTTTCAGGTCATTGTAAAGAGATGTTTCCACCAGGTTGTCAATGGCAAGCTCAAGGGAGAAGTGTGATTCTTCCCCGTTGATAAGGCGTTTTACCGGTTCTGCTATAACCTTGTGGTATTTTGTGTCCCTGAGTGCTTCCAGTACATCGGCATAGTCCCTGCTGTTCAGAAGGAGTCCGTATGATAATTTTGATCCGGGTACGACAAAAAGACGTTTTCTCATTTCATCCCGGTCAAGCCTTTTTGTCCGGATCCATCTGAAGATACTCTTAAGGTGTTCCGCCTCGTACCAGCCAAGCCAGTCTATGAATAGCTGACGCCTGGGGCCCGACAGATAGTACAGGAAAGATGTGGCTTCAAAGAGTATGGCTGACCTTACGGAGTTTTCAAGGTCAACTCGGTGTACTTTTGCCGGAGGCAGAGTCTCAAGGTGATCCCGGTATCCTTCCGTCTGTTTTAGAAAATCTGCTATCTCTGATATAGAATTAAGGTTCAGCAAAGCCCAGTACTCTTCAGAAGTAAGAAGCCTGCTGAAAAGAACGTGTGATTTGATGCCTATTGCAGTTGCCTGACCTTTGGAGGTGGAGTGCAACCTTAATTACCCCTTTTGACTTTTGAAGAATATCTTTCTGCAATCTCAGAAACCATTGAGTCGATCACAGGATCGGCATTTTCTTCAAAACGTTTCTGCATCCGAGCCCGTTCCTCTTTTCCAAGACCTGCGATCTGTTCAGCCTCTGTCCTTGCAGAATTGAGCGCAGTTTCCATTAGCCCTTTGGCCTGCTCCCTCGCCGAAGCCATTTGATTTGCCCGCTCCATGGCGAATTTTTCCTGTGCTGAACGCAGAAATCCATCTGATTCATTTTTTGAGTCCTCAACTATCCTTTTTGCTTCTGACTCCGCTCCCAGCAGAACTGCCAGAACTTCCTGCAATGTGCCCATGATCATTACCTCCGGAATTTGACTACTTTGTCTTTTTCTGAGCCATCTTCATCCTTGTAAAGTCTTCGCGCTCGCCCTCTTCCAAAACATCAGATATAAATCTTATGTCTGCCTGGTTTGAGGGGATGACGACCTTTTCAAGGGCGTTTACACGTCTGTGCGTTTTTCTTATCTGTACTGCAAGCCTGTATACGCTGGTCTCTACTTCTGCCAGCTGTGCAAGGAGCACCATCACCTTTCGGAATTTTGAATATGCTGCGTCCATGGCACCTGATGAGCCATAAAAAGAATAACTTGGCTCAGTCTTGTCAGTTAAAGGGTCTACGTCCGGTATCTCGACTCCCATAACTGAACGCAGACGGACAGTGATGTCGGATGTAACCGGGACAGCTTCGGAGATATCTTCGACCGTATCTATACCCAGGGAAATATTGGCTTTCTGGAGCGCATCGTAAGCTTCTTTGAAAATACGCTCTACATCTTTCTGGATAGTCTTAGCGGAATCTATAAAGCGAACAAGCTCCATCATAAGGACCTGACGCTTCTGATCAAGGAGATCGTGTCCCGATTGAGCCATTTGCATGGAACGCGTCAATTTGACGAGGTTTCCTCTTGTCGGAGCAAGTTTGGTGGCCATAAGGTCCCCCTTTGACCGGTTCGTGACCGTGTCGGGATTAATATATTTGCGGGCCTGTTCAGCGAAAATATGATAAGATTTCACATGTTGTTTTTTATCTTCCAAAAAACAACATGCTCTGTCAAAAACAGAGACCGCAAAGTTGATTTTAACTCTTATACCATAGTTAGTACAGGGGGTAAATGGAGCTTATGTTTATATTATTTATCAGTGAGACAGATCTTTCGAGGGAAAAAGGTCTTTCTGCAGCAGGAGCAAATACGGAGGCACTTCCCTATACTGCTCCGGCAGATGCCGATATGCTCTATTACGAAAGACCAAGAGTGATCGACTGCATACCTTTTGACCCGTATGGCCATCCAACACCGGCCCTTGTGACAAAAGCAGCTGTGATAGAGGGAGGGCTTCCGGTTTTGAACATAAGGGCCGGAACGTCTGTAGCGCCTGTGGCGCCCTTTATCGAAGTAAGCAAGTCTCCTGGAAAAGACCCAAGGTCAGGGACAGCTGTGCCGGAGGTTTCAAAAATATCCGCTGCGGCTGCAGAGGCGGCCAGGACTTTTTTAGGTTCGGGTATTAAAAGGTTTGTGCTCGGAGAATCGATCCCGGGGGGTACTACTACGGCACTCCTCCTTCTTAGAGCTTTGGGTTACAGCGGCACTGTTTCATCTGCGGGACCTGTCAATCCCCTTTCCAAAAAGGAAGCGATCTGGAATGCGGTCGCCTCAAGGTTAAACATCAGTACAGGCGGCATGAAAGGAAGAGGGCTTGCAGCGGCTGCCGAAGTGGGAGACCCGATGCAGACAGCCGTAGCATCTTTCGTATCAGCACTGCCGGATGATGTAGAGGTGGTACTGGCCGGAGGTACGCAGATGATGGCGGTCGCCGCTCTCCTCAGAGATATGAAAGTGACAAGGCCCCTTATGGTTGCTACTACGAAGTACGTCTGTCAGGACGAGACAAGTTGTTTTGTTGAATATGCAGAAAAAATTGGAGTGGAATGGTACTCGGCACCTCTCGATTTTTCCGGGTCCGGCTTCCCGGGACTCGCAGACTATGAAAAAGGATTTGTCAAAGAGGGCGTTGGGATGGGAGGGGCTGTCTGGTATGCCCTCCAAAAGGGCGCGACCATTGAGGGTATCACAAAACGTACTGAGGAGCTTTACGCCTCTCTGACCTCCTGAATGTCATTCCGCTGCTTTCGACGCCTTCAGGGTCGAATAGAGCGCAGCTGCGAGGATCAGTGTTCCCCCTGCAAACTCGTTGAAAGATGGAATTTCACCCAGGAAGAGGGCCGCAGCTGCTATCCCGTATACTGATTCCAGGCTGGCTATCATGCCTGCAGTCTGAGCCCTTACATGTTTCATGCCGTTGATGAACATCGAATGGGCAGCAGCAGTGAAGAGTACTCCGAGCAGGACAAGGAGCATCAGGCTTGTCACCGTGAATGCAGGCTTGTATATAAAGAAAGCGGGAAGCAGGACAATAGAAGCTGTGCCCTGTTCGTAAAAGGCGATCAGCCTTCCGGGATATTTCTTAACGAACTTTCTGTTTATAAGCGAAAGGGCCGCATATGTGAGGCTGCAGGTCATACCCCAGATTATCCCCATTGTCATGCTGTTGTTGAGACGGAACTCGGGGACAATTATCAAGACCCCTATGAACATCACGCAGGCGCATAAGACATCACCGATCTTGATCCGTTCCCCAAACATAAGCGGTTCAAGAAAAGTTATAAAAAGAGGGAATGTCGAGAATGTGAGGACACCTATAGCTACAGTAGAAACCTGGATGGATAGGAAGAATGTCGTCCAATGCACAGCAAGAAGAGCCCCTGCAGCAGAAAGAGTCAGGCAGTCCCTGACTGAGTCAAGTTCTATCCCTTTTCCTCTGTACCTGAAGAGCGCATACATAGAAGTACTCGCGAAAAAGACCCGCCCAAGGGCTATTATCACGGCTGGTTGTCCAACATATCTTGCAAAAAGTCCGGAAAGGCCGAAAAGGACGACGGCAATATGTATCTCTAAAAGGCTTCTGGTCTTTTCCTGCATTTATATGACCTTCTCAAGAAGGGGGGCGGGGTCAAAGAATTCTCCGCGCCACGACAGGCTGAAATGGAGGTGGGGGCCTGTCACTCTGCCGCTATTGCCGGAAAGGCCGATCACTTCACCCCGTTCGACCCTGCTGCCTGAAGATCCCCTAATTTTCGAGAGATGACAGTAAAAGGATATAAGTCCCGCACCATGATCTATGTACACGCATCTGCCTGCGAACCAAAAATCTCCGGTCAAAACGATAGTTCCCGGGGCAGCGGCTTTCACCGGAGTCCCGATACGGGCCCGCATGTCTACGCCGCCGTGCCTTCCCTTGAGCTGTCCGTTAAAATACCTGCTCTTTCCGTAAACCGAGGAATAGCTGCCGGGGACAGGACGCAAAAGAGGAAGCATGGGAGCGGATCCGGGAGTATTTGTCTGTATAGCTGCCCTTCCTAACTCAGACTCTCTTTTTATCCGCTCGCTGACGCTTTTGGGAGGATTCAGCTTTTCAGTATCCACCTTGAGGTCTTCCCTTGGATATTTATGCTGGACAAGCTTGATCTCATGCATATTTTCCCAAGGTTCACCGCCGACAATGGCACTTAAGCGGAGCTTGCCTGTTCCGGCCTTTGTGTTTTTCAGGTCCGTCCCCAGAAGTACGCTGAACATGCCGTTATCTTCGGTAAGGAGAGAATCCTTACCCTGCCATGAGACAGAAACATCTGTCAGAGATACTTCAGACATGACGGTTACCAGGAATGGCTGTCCAATGTCGGCATGTTCCGGGATCGTGACTGTAACCGTTTTATCTGCTGCAAAGAGGGGAGTCCCCAAAAAAAGCAGCATTAAAAGGATCGTGACGGCTTTTTTCACAGTGCCCCTCCTTAAAATTTTTTGGTGTTGAATACTGTCTATTATAGTATGACTTTGAAGAAGATGTTGAGAAGTCCTCCTGTGATCAACGCGGCGCTAATCATTATCCCGGAGCTCATAAGCATCCTTTTCGAGCCAAGCTCTTTCCAGAGGATAATGAAAGTTGCTATGCAGGGGAAGGTCATGGCAAGTACTATAACTGCCACGAGCATCTGCGACGGGGAAAGCCCGATAGGTATGAGAAGCCCCATTGCTATGTCCTTCCTGAAAACTCCCATTACGATAGGTATCGCAGTTTCAGGCGGCAGTCCAAGCAATCCCTGGAATATTGGCGAAAGGGCGACAGCGATCTTTTGCATAACTCCGAGGGTGTCAAGTATATTGACGAGGAAAATTCCAAGCAGAACGAGAGGCGTGGCCTCGTAGAGGAAGTCTTTTATCCTGAACCAGAGCTTGCTTGACCATGCCTTCATCGAAGGCATCCTGTACGGAGGTATCTCAACTATGAGTTCTGGGCTGTATCCCTTCAGGGTCAGGTGAAGTATCCGACCCAGTACAAGCCATACACAGAAGAGTATGCCGTAGACAGCGGCCACATAACCCATCCCGAACTCGCCCAGTGTCGCGGAAAGCATCGCCTGTATCGAGACACATGGGATACCGACGGAAATAAGGGTCGCGGCAATGAATCTTTCTCTTTCAGATTCAAGGACCCGTGTCCCGAGGATACCGGGGACGTTGCATCCGAATCCGAGCAGGGTGGGGATTATCGCGTACCCGTGTATTCCGAAACGGTGCAGCAGAGCATCGAAGACTACTGCCAGCCTTGGCAGGTAGCCAAAGTCTTCAAGGAAACTCAGTCCCGAGTAGAATGCTATTATATATGGCAGGACCATTCCGAACTCTACGTATAGGCCGGTTGAGAGGACTCCCAGGCTCTGCTCCAGGTCTATTTTGCCATCTATCAGTGTCCCTATCAGGATATTCCTCAATGCCCCATCACCGAGCATTTCATTAAGTCTTTCAAGGACCGGGATCCATAAATTATCAAATACGGGGTCTGTTACATGTGTTATTATTCCCTCTCCCACAAACCTTATAGCCATAAAACCGACTATGAGGATAAGGAAACCCATTATTCCTCCCAGCACAGGGTGGGCAGATACGTCCTCGATCCTGTCCATCGTTGTGTGGTGCCTGTGGGTAACGGTCTGTACCTTTGCTATTATCTCGCCAATAGCCTGCCACCTGGCCTCTTTGGTCATTGGCTGCAGGGGGCTGATCCTGGCCTCTTCCATCTTTGCCACAAGGTCGCTCAGGCCCTGTCCCGTTACCGCGACTGTCGGTATGATCGGTACGCCCAATTCTTCCTCAAGCTTATGCAAATCTATCAAAATGCCCCTGTGTCTTGCCTCATCGACCATATTGAGAGCAACCACTACAGGGATGCCATGTTCAAGGACCTGCATGGCCATGACGAGGTTTCTTTCAAGAGCAGTGGCATCGACAACAAGAATGATCACATCGGCTCCGTCTTCCAATATCCGACGCGCAATTACCTCCGCTTCATTGGTAGGGTCGAGGGTGTACGCTCCGGGGACATCGATCAGCCTGGCCGTTTTGCCTCCGTATCTGACAGTACCTTCGGTAAAGCCAACAGTTGTTCCGGGGTAATTCGATGATAGGGCATGTATTCCTGTCAGCCTTGAGAAAAAGACGCTCTTACCGACGTTTGGGTTTCCCATCAGCAGAACTTTTCTGCAGTCTTCAGGAAGCGAAGGGTATTTTTTTCTGCCTCCGGCATTGCAGAGGCTGCAGTCGCGGCAGGTCATATGAACTTAGGCCAGAGACGGCTTTTTTCAATAGCCGGTCGCTCAGGATGGTCTATCCCGTCAACTTCTATCTTCCCAGCTATGCCGTGAGCAACGGCGAAATGCCGTCCATCGAGCAAAAGGGTAATAGGTCCTCCGAAAGGCATTCCTGATACTTTCCGGACTCTTTTGCCTACCCTGAGCCCCAAAGCCTCAAGCCGCTCTCCGGCTTCACCTTCCGGAATACTTTTTATTACGGCGCTATCTTCATCTTTTACCTGTAAGAGGTTCATATGATGCAGTCCCCCATTGTATATTCCATGTGAGTTGCTTTTGGCTAACCGATTATCCTACGGCAAAAATTCCTTGTCAAGAAAGATATAGCCTAATTTTGATTATATCCCTATTTTACCTGACCGAGCGAAATATCAGTTAAGGAGACTTTCTGCCTGATATATTTTGGATGAACTGTATATTTTTAATATGAGAAAGTGCTTCAAAATAAGTATTTAGCGCAAACGCACGCAATTTAAAAACAGTTATTCGGACCCTTATGCACAAACCCTGTCAATTGCCCTGTTCAGGGGGATGTAGTAGACTAATGAGACATTTAAAATGTTTTTATGCGGTCGTTACAATCTTCTTTCTGTTCGGGTAAAATCCTGAATATGTGTGTAAAAGGCAGGGGCAATTATGATCCCGATGCTGTTTTGATCAAGACTGCCCGGAAAGATCATCATAAACCGTTTTGAAAAATTAGAATGGAGTGGTCAAGTTATGCTGCACTGTGGAATAGTAGGGTTGCCCTTAAGCGGCAAGTCTACAGTATTCAATGTCATAACGAGGGCAGGAGCGGAGGTAAAACCATACGCCGGAGGCAAAACAGACCCCAACAAGGCTGTAGTGGAGGTACCTGATAAAAGGTTTGACTTTCTTGTTGAGGTCCACAAGCCAAGAAAAATAACTCCTGCCCAGGTAGAGTTTGTAGATCTTGCGGGACTTTCAAGGGGCGCCGGAAAGGGAGAGGGACTAGGTAATTCATTTCTCTCTTTCGTTGCAGATGCAGACGCATTGATACAGGTGATCAGGTGTTTTTCAAACAAAACGGTCGAGCATCCCGAGGGAAGCATAGACCCGATAAGGGACTGGGATATCATAGAGAACGAACTGATCTTCAGGGACCTGGCAGTAATCGAAAATCGCCTTGAGAAACTTAAAAGTAAAAAGAAGCTCACCCCTGACGAGGAAACAGAAAAGAAACTCCTGGACATGTGTTTTGAATGTCTTCTGGAAGAGAGGCCGCTGCGCAGCATGGGACTCAAACCTGCAGAATGGCGCCTTCTGAGGGGATTTTCCTTTGTTACATCAAAGCCGGAGATAATACTTCTTAACCTCGACGATTCGCAGTCAGAAGAGACGAAGATACCAAAGTGGAATGAACTCAAAAAGAGGGCGGATGAACAGGGAGTAAAGCTGTGTACCCTCTATGGAAGCCTCGAAATGGATATCGCAGAGCTGGATGAGGAGGAGGCCGCTGAATTCACCGAAGGTCTTGACATAACAGAGCCTGGCAGGGAAAGGCTGATAGAGGAGGCTTACAGGGTGCTCGGCCTGATCAGTTTCTTTACGTGCGGTCCGGATGAAGTAAGGGCATGGACGCTACATGACGGTGACAATGCTGTAGATGCCGCCGGAGCGATCCATTCTGACCTTGCCAGAGGATTCATAAGGGCACAGGTGGTTGCCTTCGACGACTACAAAAAACACTCCAACTCCTTCGATGAGTGCAGGAAGTCGGGGTGTCTAAGGCTTGAAGGGAAGGAATACCTTGTCAAAGACGGTGATATCATAGAGATAAGGTTCAACGTATAAAGGAGATGGAAAGATGATCTTCGAACCGGTCGAACTTAAGGGAAATCTGCTGAAGAACAGGGTAGTATCTGCGCCTCTTGCATCTTCAAGCTCTATGAAGGACGGCTCCCCTTCTGAAAAATCACTGGAAATATACGGGCGCTTTGCCTCATCGGGAGCCGCTCTCTTTATTGTCGAACACCACGCCGTAACAGTTTCAGGGAGGACAAGGCCTGCGCAGTTCCTTGCCGACAGCGACGATACCGCAAAGAGGCATTCTGCGATATCATCCATTCTCAGGCGAGACAATTCCCTCTGTATGGCTCAGATAAACCATGCCGGGGCAAAAATAGCAGACCTGCACGTTTTTGACATAGAGGGATACCGGTCTCTTTCACCTTCGGGAATACCTGTGGGGGATCTTTGGGATAAGAGCGGGCGAACTCCTCAAACTATGTCGCGCAGCGATATCAGGAGGACTGTGGAAGATTTTGCAGACGCAGCAGTACGGATGGTCAGGATCGGCGGCTATGACGGTATACAGATACACGCCAGCCACGGCTATCTGCTTGGACAGTTTTTGAGCCCTCTGACCAACAGGCGTGACGATGAATACGGCGGAACAGACCGGAAGCGGGCCAGGCTTCTGTTCGAAATAACAGACGCGGTAAGGCAGTCACTTAAGGATGTCCCTCTCTCCGTACGCCTCGGTGCAGCAGACTTCCTTCCCGGGGATAAGCCTGTAGGTCTTTCACTTGACGAGACGGTATCTGTTGCCCGTGAGCTGGCCGCCCTGGGAGTTGATATGATAGGCATTTCCGGAAACCTGTGCGGATACGGACTTGACCGTAAAGACAGCGCATACTTTGCCCCCTACGCCGAGAGGATAAAGGCGGCAGTCGGATCTTCTGTCCTGGTTGAATGCACGGGCGGGATAAGGGATGCCGCAACTGCAGATAAAATGCTGAGGGACGGAGTCTGCGACCTTGTGGGTGTGGGAAGGCTGATGCTGAAGGAGCCCGGCTTTCTTGCCGGATGGAAGGAGTTATGCTGATTTGAAGGTATACATAAGCTCAGATATGGAAGGCTGCACTGGAATAGTATCACCTGAGCAGGTAACAACTGGGAGGCCGGAATACGCTTTAGGCTGCAGGATGCAGCTTCATGACACAATGGCGGCAGTAAGGGCCGCTCTCAGTTGGGGAGCCGAGTCCGTTACAGTCAACGACTCGCATGACCGCATGATAAACCTTGATGTCTCAATGTTTCCCCGTGAGGTCACACTCATAAGCGGCTCACCTAAGATACTTGGGATGGTAGAGGGAGTCTCCGGCCACGATGTTGCTATCTTTATTGGTTACCACGCTATGGCAGGGACAGAAAAAGCCGTACTTGACCATACATATAGTTCTAAAGTCGTATACGGACTCAAAATCAACGGCATGAGGCTCGGAGAGACGGGACTCAACGCTCTTTTCTGCGGAGCTCTTGATGTCCCCGTGGCGATGGTGGCAGGTGACACTGCCGTATGCTTTGAGGCATCCAGCCTTCTTGGAGGCACGCTCGTCACATGTGCCCTTAAGGACGGGCTCGGAAGGAATGCCGCAGTTACCAGCCCTCCGGAAGTGACTTCGGCTATGATATCGAAAGCCGTCAAAAAAGCATTGGATTCGGCATCGGCAAAAGAGAGCCCGGTGCTCAAGATGGAGGCTCCTTACAGGGCAGAGCTTTCCTTCCATACCACGGCACAGACGGATGCAGCCGGGCTTGTCCCGGGAAGTGAAAGGATCTCGGGAAGGACCATGGTCTTTTCCACTGGTGATATTTTTGAGATAAGGCGCTGGTTCTCTTCATCTATAGACTGCGCATCACACGCGGGAAATTAGAAGGATGCTCTCTGCGGGAGTTGACCTCGGAGGACATACGATATCCGCGGCCCTGGTCGAAAGGAAGGGCGAGACTGCCCGTATTATCTCAAGGGCCGACAGGGATACTCCTGAAAACAGGGGTCTGGATGAAGTTGTTCAAATTATTGCAGGCATGATCGACGAGGTCTCTCTTGGGAGGGAGATCTCTTTTGCGGGTGTAGGGATACCCGGTTTTTTGGACAAATCAAGAAAGAAGATAACCAGGCTGACCAATTTTTCCGGCCTCGAGAATGTTGAATTTCTGGAACACCTCAGACCTGCCCTGAACAGGAGGGGGCTCTCTCCTTTGCTTGGGATGGAAAACGACGCGAACTGTGCTGCGGCAGGAGAGGCCTTCTGCGGAGCTGCAAAAGGATGCCGCGATTTTATTGTCCTCACTCTGGGGACGGGGATCGGTTCAGGCATATTTGTAAATGGCAGGTTGGTGACCGGTGCCCACGGAATGGCCGGGGAATCCGGCCATATGACCATAACCGGGAAAAGCGGCATCAGATGCGGGTGTGGAAGCTCGGGGCATCTGGAGACGGTCGCTTCGGCCGACTACATTGAAACCCTTGCCCTCAGAGAGGGCCTTGCTCCCGATTTCAGACAACTCTGGGATATGAGGGAGGACGAAAGGGCAGACGCTATTATCACAGCCGCTCTTGAAACTCTGGCCGTGGGAATAGCCTCACTTGTGGTTGTACTGGATCCGGAAAAGATAATACTGAGCGGAGGCATGAGCAAAGCCAGGGGGCTGGCGGAGGAGGTCACCGCAATGACTCTGAGGAGGCTTCCGCTTCCGATGAGGGAAAATCTGAACATTGAGGTCTCCGCGCTTGGAGCTGAGGCTGCCCTTTACGGAGCGGCTTCGATAAGTATGCTTGAGAGGTGATGTCTATGTCCTTGCCAAAAGTTTTTATGACCCAGAGGATACAGGAAACGGGGATGTCGATACTTGAAGGCAGGGTGGACCTTACCCTGTGGAGCGAAGAGGGACGGCCCGATCCGGAAACCGTGATGAGGGATATACCTCTGGCAGACGGACTGGTTATGACGATGGGAATACCCATGGACAGGGATTTTTTTAAAGGGGCAGAGAGGCTCAGAGTCGCGAGTCTTTACTCGGTCGGCTATGACAATGTTGACATAAAAGCCGCTACAGAATTTGGCGTCATGGTCACAAATACGCCCGGGGTCCTCACGGACGCGACTGCTGACACTGCGCTGATGCTTATGCTTATGACGGCCCGGAAGGCCAGGGAGAACGATAGGATAATGAGGGAGGGCGGCTGGACGCATTGGTCCCCTAACCAGTTTGTGGGCAAAGACCTCTCGGGATCGGTCCTTGGTATCGTAGGATTCGGCGAAATAGGCCGGGCTGTAGCAAAAAGAGCGCTCGCATTCGGTATGAAGATCATATACACGTGCAGGTCCCGCAAAATTGAACACGAAGGACGCCTGGAAGCAGAATATCTTCCGCTGGAGGAACTCCTTAAGAGGAGCGACTTTGTTTCCCTGAACTGTGCTTTGACTAAGGAGACGGCAGGCCTCATCGGTGAGCGTGAGCTCAGGATGATGAAAAGCGATGCTGTACTCATCAACACAGCACGGGGCGCCGTCGTTGACCAGAAAGCGCTCTTCAGGGCTTGTTCCGAGGGATGGATATACGGCTCCGGTCTCGATGTCTATGAAAAGGAACCTGTCCCTGTGGATGAACCTCTGCTTGATCTTGAGAACGTTGTTATGATGCCTCACATAGGCAGCGCTGCGGTAAGGTCCAGGAAAGGTATGGCGCGCCTGGCAGCTTTGAACCTTGTTGAAGCTCTTGAGGGAAGGATACCTCCAAATTTGGTAAATCCGGAAGTGTTGAAACGAATTTGAACCAAAGACATTTCACACGTGAAAAAATCGCCGCCTGACTCATATAGGCGGTGATTTTTTATTTTTACGCGATAGAATATAAAAAATTGTATGGTTGACAAAAAAGTGTATGCAGTGCTATTATTTTTTAGTGAATTAAATCACATTAAACTGGAGGCTGGTAAGTATGGTAAAAATTCTGCTTTTGCTGATCGTGTTGGTCAATGGACTCTTTGCATTCCGTTTCTTTGCGGATTTTATGAAGCACAAGAAGGAAGCATGGGCCGAGCCGGGGAACAATGTCCTGCTGGCTGTCTGGGGAGCGGTATGCTTCTTCTTCTCAACATTCGGCATTTCAGACTTTGCGCTTTCGACGGTTCTTTACCGGGCCAGGAAACTTGTAGATGACGCCAAACTTCCCGGCACGCTTAACACTCAGTGCGCGATCCCGGTAGCGGTAATGGCACTTGCCTACATTTCTTCGATACAGGTAGATCAGATGACTCTCATACTCCTTATAATTTCCCAGATGACAGGCGCATACTTCGGCCCCCGTTTCGTCGTAAAGATGCCGGTCAAACAGATAAGGATGTTTATGGGAGTCGGACTTGTGCTTGCGGCTTTCTTTGTCGTTGCAGGCAAATTTGGACTGCTTCCATCCGGGGGTGAAGCAACAGGACTGACAGGCGGCAAGCTGGTCCTCGGCATGGTGCTTCTGTTGGTATACGGAGCCCTAAACAATGTTGGAGTAGGATCTTATGCTCCCACTATGGCGACCGTCTATGCCCTCGGACTCAATCCCGCGATAGCCTTCCCCGTTATGATGGGCGCCTGCACTTTCTCGGTCCCGGTAGGAGGAATGGAGTTTGTAAGGCTTGGTCAGTACGGAAGGAAGATAACGCTTTTCAGCAGCATATTCGGTATACTGGGAGTCCTGGCGGCCGTATTTATCGTCAAGAGTCTTGATACCAGC
Source organism: Synergistaceae bacterium (assembly GCA_036803945.1). GTDB lineage: Bacteria > Synergistota > Synergistia > Synergistales > Synergistaceae > Caenicola. The sequence goes on along the minus strand of DAIRTK010000005.1, from coordinate 13,786 downwards.
ATGCTCCAGTGGGTAGTCGCGGCAGTGATCCTTATCGCAGGTCTCGATCTTCTCCGCAACGCATTCGCAAAGGAAAAAAAATAAAATCAGAGGTTTTTACGGTTTGCGGTCCTTTCAATGAAGTATAATAAAATGAGTACTGAAAAGACTTGACAGCCGGTGAGAGGAGTGCATCAGTATGTTACTGTTATCAAGGGAAGACATTCTTTCTGTATTCACGATGAGGGATGCCATTGAGGCGGACAAAAGGGCCTTCGTCCTTCACACTGAAGGAAAGGCGGTAGTCCCACTTAGGATAAACATAGACACCGAGTCGAAGGAAGGCCAGTGTATGTTCATGCCTGCCTATGTCGGAGGAGAACTCAACATGGCCGGAGTCAAGCTGGTATCCTATTTTCCCGCCAATGCCGAGAAGGGCATACCTGTTGTTCCGGCAACTGTCCCTCTAATAGACGGGACAACGGGACTTGTGACAGCGATCATAGAGGGCACTACCCTGACACAGATAAGGACGGCAGCGATATCCGGAGCGGCAACAGAGCTTCTCTCTAATCCCGAGAGCAGAGTGGCGGCCCTCTTCGGAACAGGCGGACAGGCCGCGGCACAGCTGGAGGCCCTCATGACGGTCAGGCAGTTCGAAGAGATAAGGATCTTCGATGCGCTTCCCGGACGCGCCGCAGCTTTCGTGGAAAAGCAGCAGGAGTTTGCGGGCCGCTTTGGAGTAACCCTTATAGAAGCCGCATCGTCAAAGGAAGCTGTAACAGATGCTGATGTTATAACAACTGTAACCACCTCTGCGACCCCGGTCTTCTCGAACGATGATATCAAGCCCGGATGCCACATCAACGGGGTGGGCTCCTACACACCTGACAAGAGGGAACTTCCGGCTGAGCTTTTGCGGAGGGCCGGCAGGATATTTGTCGACAATCGTGAGGCAGTCCTTTCAGAGGCAGGAGATTTCATCATCCCTATGAAAGAGGGACTGTTCTCTTCGGATTCGATAGCGGGAGAGCTTGGGGAATTGATACTGGGCAATGTTGAGGGACGCCGTTCAAAGGACGAGATAACCATCATGAAGACGGTTGGATTTGCAACGCTGGACATAGTTGCCGCGGCAGAAATAGCCAAAAAAGCGACCGAAGCAGGAGTAGGTACAGTAATCAAACTTTCATAGCAGGAACCATAACGACGGGGGAGGTCAGTACTTCTCCCCCGTATTTTTTGCGAGGCGAACTAATGTCAAAAAAAATTCATCCATTACTTCAGCCAATGATACCTTTTGTCGAGCTTTTGGGAAAAATGCTCGGAAGCGACTACGAGATCGTTCTTCATGAGGTTTCCGAAGGAAATGCGGCCATAGTGGCCCTGGTAAACGGCAACCTTACGGGCAGGGACATAAACGCCCCTATGACTGATTTCGGAAAGTTTCTGATGTCCAACCCTGGATCGGTAGAGGTCAACTACATTGCCAACTATCCCTCAGAAGCCGGGAACGGCAGACCCATGCGCTCGGGAGTTTCGCTCATAAAAGATGAAAATGACAGGCTCGTGGGCTTCCTCTGCATCAACTTTGACATGACGAAGGCCAGCATGCTGAAGGACATGGGTGATTTTATGATGAAAACCACCCCCCTTTCATTCGAAAATGTAAAAGCAGAGACTTTTGGCGGTGTGAGAGATGACCGGGTTTTGATTGAGAAAGCAAGAAAGAAGTTCGGCAAACCTCTCACCTTTTTAAGCAGCGAAGAGAGAAGACAGTGCATAAAATACATGGACAGAATGGGTTTTTTTAAACTCAAAGGGTCGATCGAGATCCTTGCCAAGGAGATGGGCAGAAGCCGTTACACTCTTTATGCCGACCTAAGGTCTGCAAGAGCAGTTCAGGAACAGGACGGGAAATAGTTGCAGCAGTAATGGATGCAGCCGCCTTAAGGGGGGCTGCATTTTTTTTGACTTGATATACATTTAAGTGATATAATTCCCGTTTGTCAAATGTTGTAAGGGTCATAATATTTTAAAAAACTGTGCCGTATTTGCGGTAATCTGCAGGTGAAGGGAACATAAATAATGCAGGATTCATCAAAAATAAGGAATATAGCCATAATTGCCCACATAGACCACGGAAAGACTACCCTGATCGACGGTATTTTTAAGGCCGCCAGACTCTTCAGGGACAACCAGGTCGTTGAGGAGCGGGTGATGGATGCTGGAACTCTGGAACGTGAGCGCGGGATAACGATAAAGGCCAAGCACTGCACAGTCGAGTGGGGCGGCTACAAGATAAACATAGTCGATACTCCCGGTCACGCGGATTTTTCAGGAGAGGTAGAAAGGGTCCTTTCTATGGTCGATTCAGTCCTGCTGCTTGTTGATGCCAATGAAGGACCTATGCCGCAGACAAGATATGTACTGATGAGAGCATTGAGGCTCGGACTAAAGCCAATAGTTATAGTGAACAAAGTCGACAGACCCAACGCAGATCCTGACGGTGCACTCGACAAGACTTTCGATCTTTTTATTGAGCTTGGCGCAACTGAAGAACAGTGCGACTTCGCTATACTTTACGGCTCCGGCCTCCAGGGATGGTTCGTTGACGATCTGAGTAAGCATGAAGAACCGGCCAAAGCCGGGATGGATGACCTTTTCAGGACAATAGTTGAAAAAGTACCGGCCCCTGAGGCTGAGATGGATAAGCCGTTTCTTATGCAGGTCTGTACTCTTTCCTGGAGTGAATACCTGGGAAGGATAGGATGTGGAAGGATACTTCAGGGGACACTGCACAAGGGTGACAAGATAGTGAGGACCCATACAAGATGGAAGGACTATGAGCAGACGGACTGGGAGATAGTCTTGACTGAGACATCATCCTGCACACATCTTTATGTTACCAACGGGCTTGTAAGGACTGAAGTCGATGCTGTAGGTGCAGGGGACATAGTATGGTTTACCGGACCTGAGAACATTGACCTTGGTGATACCGTGAGCGCCCCGGAGATATCAGGGGCGGTAAAGCACCCTCTCGATATTGAGGAGCCTACTGTCTCAATGTTCTTCCTTGTCAACACAAGTCCATTTGCCGGACAGGACGGGAACGCAATAACTCTCAGGCAGCTAAGGGCAAGGATCGAAAGAGAGACTAAGACCGACCCCGCACTCCGAATGGAAGACATAGGCCGGCCTGATGGAGTAAAGGTTTCCGGCAGGGGTGAGCTGCACCTTGGCATATTGATAGAGGAAATGCGCAGGGAAGGTTCAGAAATTTGTGTATCGAGACCTGAAGTAATAGTTCAGTATGACTCCAGAGGCAAGAAGCTCGAACCGATGGAAGAGGTAATAATTGACGTTCCGGAAGAGTATCAGGGTGTTGTGATCCAGAAGCTCGCACAGCGAAAAGGAGAGCTTAAAAACATGGAAAACGGCGGCACAGGTGTTTTGAGGCTCAATTTTAGGATCCCGACAAGAGGTCTGATAGGATACAGAGGAGAATTTTTGACCGACACAAGAGGGTTAGGCATATTAGCCTCTAGGTTCATAGGTTACGGAGAATGGGTCGGGGATATTGCCTCAAGGAGCAGAGGGTCCCTCGTCAGCATGGACAGCGGTACTACCACCAGCTACGCGCTTGACAATCTGCAGGAGCGCGGTACCCTATTTGTGAAGCCGGGTGAACCAGTATACAACGGGCAGGTCGTAGGCGAAAGCTCACGCAATAAGGATCTTCCCTGCAATCCAAGCAAGAAAAAACAGCAGACCAACCACAGGTCGGCAACAAAGGATATGACGACAGTACTTGACGTGCCCAGGATCATGACGGTCGACACTGCGCTGGAATGGATCAGCGACGATGAACTGGTCGAAGTTACTCCCCTGAATGTGAGGATACGCAAGATGATACTGAACGCCGACGAACGCAAAAAAGCAAGGGCTAAAGCCGGAATAGTCGATTCAGACGAGGACGAATAAATGATATCTGAACTCATGGCCTTAAGGGAATTTGAAAAGGACGAGGTGTTTGCCTGCATTTCCGGTCTTATTAAAAGCGCGGGTCAGATAGACGACGGATACAAGCAGGAGGCAATATCCTGGTACTGTGATTCTGTTTGCCGGATGGCTGAGGCTGCCGAGATGATGGGAATAAGTGGAAATTTATGGCAGTCCTGGCTGGCTATGCTTTTCGCAAAGACAGAGACTCCCTTCTCGCTTGCTCAGGAACGCAGGAAGGGGCTTGAAGGCACTCTGTCCGGAGTTGTAAAAGAGGACCTGGAGACGATACGATTCTACTTCAATTTTGACCTTAAGCTTATAGATAAGGATCTTGAGGCAGAGGCATTCGGCAGATTTGGCGAGTATGAGCCGCTTCGGCTGGAAAACGGAGCGCTCGAGAGGAATGGCGGCCGAATACTTCAGGAGTTTGTTGACGCACTGAGAAAAGCGCCTGACACCGAAACATTTTACGGAGAGATCATCAGGTTCCATCACTCCAGAGGAGCAGGACAGTATGCACTGAACAAAGCCTTCCGGTGGGACGGCAAAAGAGGGGGGCTTATCCCTGTTACACACACGGAAGATATCACACTTGAAGGCCTTGTCGGATATGAGGAGCAGAAGAGCATACTTGCCGACAACACTGTAGCATTCCTGGAGGGGAGGCCTGCCAACAATGTCCTCCTTTACGGTGAGAGCGGCACAGGCAAATCATCCACCGTAAAGGCTCTTCTTAACCGCTTTGCTCCTGATGGGCTGAGGATGGTTGAAGTCTATAAGCACCAGATAGAAGACCTCTCGGCTATCGTGGATATGATAAAGGGTAGGAACTATAAATTTGTTATCTTCATGGACGACCTCTCCTTCGAACATTTTGAGGTCGAATACAAGTTTCTCAAGGCTTTCATTGAGGGAGGCCTTGAAAAGAGACCGGACAACATCCTCATATATGCCACTTCAAACAGGCGCCATCTGATGAAGGAGACCTGGGCAGACCGGGACGACAAGTATGAAGATATGCATGAGTCCGAGACTATGCAGGAACGTATGTCGCTTGTAGACCGCTTCGGTCTCCTAATAAGGTACTTCTCACCCGAACAGGAGGAGTATCTGAACATAGTCATGACCCTAGCGAAAGAGTACGGGGTGGAAGCCTCCGAGGAGGAACTGGTTCTGGGAGCAACTCAGTGGGAGCTCAGGCACGGCGGTTTTTCTGGCAGGGCGGCCAGGCAGTTCGTAGAGTTCATGGCAGGGAAAAAGGAGCAGCCGCTACTTTAAGATGCAAAAAGAGAGTCCCCGGATCTGTTCTGCCGGGTACTCTCTTTTTGTTACAGATCTGCTGCAGGGGGATCACTCAGCGTATTGCCTGAGGTATCCGTACCCATCTCTTTCCATCTCCGCGAAAGGAATAAATCTCAGCGAGAGGCTGTTTATGCAGAACCGGACTCCGTTTGGTGAATCGGGATCACCGTAGAAAACATGCCCCAGATGGGAATTTCCTGCCCTGCTCCTAACCTCTGTCCTTTTCATTCCGAAGGAATTGTCGTTGAGATAGACGACGGTGTTGGGATCTATAGCCTTCGAAAATGCGGGCCATCCGCATGGGCTCTCAAACTTGTCCTTTGAGGAAAAGAGCGGTTCTCCCGTGATGACATCAACATATATCCCCTTTTCTTTATGATCCCAGAATTCGTTCCTGAACGATGGTTCCGTTCCGGAATCTACCGCCACATGGTACTGCTCTTTAGTGAGCTTTTTTTTGACCTCATCATCGGAGGGTCTTCTGTATTTTGCCGGATCGACTGTTATTTTCTCAGCCATTTTTATCTCTGCCGGGGTTATATGGCAGTATCCTCCCGGATTTTTGTCCAGATAGTCCTGGTGATACTCTTCAGCCTCGTAAAATGACTTCAGAGGGCCGGTCTCCACCGCAAAGTTTTTATGACGTGACCTCTCCACGCCTTCAACATGTGCTACGGTCGCTGCGGATCTTTCATCCGTGAAGTATATCCCTGTCTGGTACTGGCTTCCAATATCGTTGCCCTGCCTGTTTTTCACTGTTGGGTCTATTGCGGCAAAGAATGTAAAAAGTATCGCATCCAGGCTTATTTTGTCCTCCCTGAATTCGACCCGTACGGTCTCCCGGTATCCGGTCTTACCGGTACATACTTCCCTGTATGTCGGCCGGACCGATGGATCTCCGTTGGCGTATCCGCTCGTGGCCCTTATTACGCCCGGTATGGTCTGCATCAGTTTTTCCAATCCCCAGAAACAGCCTCCGGCAAGGTATATGACTCCTGTTCCCTCTTCTTTTTTATACGTTTGATCTTTGAGATCTGTCCCCATACTTTTGCCCCCCTTGTCAGGCTTAGATGCGGCTTCAGCCTTCTGTGCAGACTCGGGCGCGCCTTTTCTCTGCGTGTAAGAGAGTCCCGATAAAATCACTGCTGTCATGACCATGAAAGCAATTAACCTTTTCATTTCGGCCGCCCCTTCCTTTTTGCGCATTTGAAAAATATGTCTCTGAACATTTCAATGCAGTAAGCCTCAGTTAATCATTTGAGGAACTTTTTTCTCTTAAAGATCCAAAGACACCCTATGATTACAATGATACTTAATATGAAGACGTAAAGATATCCGTAATGCCAGTGAAGTTCCGGCATGTTTTCAAAATTCATGCCGTACCAGCCTGCAATGAGGGAGAGGGGAAGGAATATTGCTGTTACGACTGTCAGGACCTTCATTACAATATTCTGCCTGATGTCTATCTGGGTCTGGTATGCTTCGCTGATCTGCAGCGAGTATTCCCTGAGCATCTGTGTTTCCTGACGAAGCCTGTGTACTCTGTCCGAAAAATGTTTGAGCAGTCTCAACGAAGAATCCTCAAATATTTCATTCTCGTTTTCGAGAAGCTCCAGCGAGACGTCGCAGAGCTGAGAATAATAGTGAGAACGGGACAGGATCTCTTTTCTTATTGCGACTATGGAAGGCATAAAGCCGTTAAGCCTGTCCGAAAGTACGGAAGCCTCAAGTTTGGCGAGCCTGTCCTCGATCCCTTCCAGGTACCGCAGGTCATTCTCAACAATGTACTCCAAAAAAGTGTAGAAAAAGTGTCCCACCGAAGGCTGCCTCCATACCGCGTTCTTCTCTGCCTTTTCGATGAGGGATGATGCAAGCCCGGAATCGTCAACAAAAATGACGCCGGAGCTGTTGATGTAGTAGGAGAAAGCCCTTTCTCTGCCAAAAGATTTCTTGTCAGGGACTGATATCGTTCCTGAAAGCATATCTTCATGGACCTCTGCCTTGCAGAAGTGCGGATCCTGGTAGCGGGGCATGACTGTTTTGTCGAATTCTCCGGGCAGTGCTCCGCTTTTGAACTCGTCAGAGGCCAGCAGTCCTACAAAGGGCTTTGATGGATCCCTGTCATCTTCTATGCATTCAAGTTTCCTTCCAATGGAATAATACAATGGCGCCACCCCGCCTTGTCAGGATCTGCCTTTCTTATTTTTCGCTTTTGGCCGCTTCCCTTTTTCTGTATCTCCATATGTATATCGCTGTAAGGAGCCCACATCCGGCTATCAGAAGTATGGATATCTTCCTTATCTCCTGGTGGATGAGGTCCTGGTTGCTTCCAAGGAAGTATCCTGTCAGAGCAAGTATGATGACCCATATTCCGGATCCCAGTCCCGTGTACAGGCAGAATTGACCCATAGGCATTCTTGCCAGTCCCGCAGGAAGTGAGATATATTGCCTGATAACGGGTATCAGCCTTCCTGTGAAGGTGCTGATGTGTCCGTGCCTTGCGAAGAAAACCTCTGCTTTGTCCAAAGATTCATGAGTCACAAAGAAATATTTACCGTACTTTTCAAATATCGGTCTTCCCCATCTGACTGCTATCCAGTAGTTGAAAACTCCGCCAAGTATGCTTCCCGTGATCCCTGAAAGAATTACCAGGATCAGGTTCATCTCGCCTTTCCACGCAAGATACCCTGCGGGTGGGACTACTACCTCGCTGGGAAACGGGAAAAAAGAGGACTCAAGGAACATAAGCCCGATGATCCCAGGGTATCCCATGTGCCCGATCACATTGACGAGCCATGCTACCAAAGAAGAAAACATTGCAGCAAGTTCGGATAAAATTTCCAAATTACATATCCTCCAATTATCAGATGCATCTGTTTTACAATTAAACTGACGATGCATGTTTTTTATTATTGATTGAAGTGCCTCTGTATAGCGATACCCATAGTAAGATAAACTGAAAAAGATCAAAAGTCCACAGTTATTTTTCTGTTTTCCCGGAATATTACCTCTTCCGGAACAAAATATTATTCTGTTTGTAAGGCGCATAACTTTGAGATAAAATGCACGTGGGAGAGTGGCGTTTCTCTCAGCATTCGGGATGGAGGAATCGATTTGGAACCCAATACAAAGCTTGCTTTGGTGATCGCCGGCAATTTTTCCGGGGATGAAGAAAATGCTGATCCGTGCTCGCTTTTAAATTATTTACCGGAGGACATAGTCGATTGTTGCCAGCTGATCGAATGGAGTTGCCAGCCCAGCAACCATTACTCAATGAAACTTACGGTTGAGATGGAGAACATGTTTGAGACTCTGGTCTCAGACGGATACACTGGCATTATCGTAATATCCGGAAGCGGAGTAATGGAAGAGATGGCTTATCTAACGGACCTTCTTTGGCAGCATCCGCAGCCTGTAATATTCGCCAATCTGATGGTACAGGGGCGAGCGGGGTTGAAAGAGGGCCTGATGAATTTAAGATGTTCTGTACTGGCCGCACTCTCTGAAGGAGCCAGAGAGAAGGGTGTGCTTATTTGCTCAAGCGGCGAGCTTTTTGCGGCATCAGAGGCAGTTATGGTTGATCCTGCAAGCCCCGAAAACACTTTCCAGTCACCCGAAAAAGGATCGCTGGGAAAAATGCTCAATGATGAGGTGAGATTTCTGCGAACAGTAAGAAGGCCGGGGTTTCTTGCAAGAAAGCCCGAAATACCAGCAGCAGTCGAACTCATATATGCTTCACTCGGGGGGGGCGAAAGGATAATATCTTCCCTTGCTTCCAACAAGGAGATCCAGGGACTTGTCCTTGCCGGATTCGGTACAGGGAATGTACCGCCCTCATGGGTGCCTCATATCAGAAACATACTCAGAAAAAGGATACCGGTCGCGGTCGTATCAAGGTGTTTTCAGGGGCATGTCGCAAAAGCCAATTATTTTGAAGGCTGCTTTATGAAGTTGCTGGAGATGGGCGTTATGTCAGGCGGAAAGTTAAATCCGTACCAGGCAAGGATAAAAATGGCTCTTGGAATTGCTGCCGGGCTTACGGACGAAGGACTCAGCCTGTACATGCTGAATCAGACTGTCAGCGAAGATTCTCCGCTTCTTTATAGATGAAGATATATTGTCTCAGCCTGGGATGCTCTAAGAACAGGGTCGACAGTGAGTGCCTGGCCGGAGAGCTTGAGCGTGCCGGACATGTGCTTGTTGATGATGTTTTGCTTGCAGATGTGGGTATAGTGAATACATGTGGATTTATACAGCCTGCTTCGGAAGAAAGCATAGCTGCGATACTGGATCTTGAGCAACTAAAAAATGAAGGCAGGTTAAAAAAGATAGGTGTTGTAGGATGTCTTTTTAACAGGTATTCGGAAGACCTTATAAAAGAGATGCCCTTGGTTGACTTTTGGGCAAGGAGCGAAGACTGGGGTTCTGTTATAAGGAGTATGGGCGGTATTCCTGAAAAAAGCAGATGCAGGGGCAGACTTCCCTCATCATCAAAATTTACCAGATATCTGAAAATCAGCGAGGGATGCGGAAACAATTGTACTTATTGTTCTATACCGGGAATCAGAGGAGGCCTTAGAAGCCTTCCGATCGAGACCCTTGTAAGTGAAGCCGATCAGCTTGTGAAAGAGGGAGCAGTTGAGCTCTGTGTAGTGGGGCAGGATCTCACCGTCTATGGTACCGATTTGTATGGGAAAGAATCTCTTATTTCTCTTATCGATGAACTGGAAAGCGCTCTCCCCAAAAACATATGGATACGTCTTTTATATCTCCATCCCAGCCGGATAACGGACAAGCTGATCAAGAGGGTGGCTTCCGGTAATCAGGTCCTTCCATACCTTGATATACCAATACAGCATGCGGATCCGGATATTCTTTCCGCGATGAACAGAAAAATATCACCGGAAGAGCTTGCATCGATTTTTAAAGCCGCAAGAATGATGAACGAGGATTTTGCCCTTCGCACTACCTGTATGGTTGGTTTTCCCGGAGAGAATAAGGCCCATTTTGACAATCTTCTGGATTTTGTATCCAAAGTACGCTTTGACAGGATGGGCGCATTTAAGTTCTTCCCTGAGGAGGGAACGGAGGCACAAAAAATGAAGGGGCAGGTGTCAGAAACTTTGAAAGAGAGACGCCTGAAGAAACTGATGCTCCTCCAGGAAGAGATATCCATGGAAAGACAGTCTCTCTTTGAAGGAAAAGTTATGGATGTGCTTGTAGAGAGAGTGGACAGAGATGGTTCTTTTGCAGAAGGAAGGAGCTTCAGGGAGGCTCCTGAAGTTGACGGGATTGTTGAGATAAGGAATATCAGCGATAAGATAAAAGAGGGAGACGTCCTCAAAGTAAGGATGATTGAGGCGATGACCCATGATATGGTTGGAGAAGAGTTGATGCAATGATACTTATACCTGAAATGAAGACCTGGTACGGGATGATATCGACCCTTGGGACCTTGGGCAGGTTCAGCAAGATGCCCGGAACCCTTGGTTCAATGGCTGCGTGTGTAGTCTGGATAGCTTTCGGAGGGCTTCCGATTTGGGCCATTGCTGCTGTGGCTGTTATCGGAACCGTTGCTGCTGACAGGTACGAAAAGACAGTTGGGAGGGACGATCCTCCTGAAGTTGTAATTGACGAGGTTGCAGGCTGCTGGACTGCCTGCTGGGGCTTTGAGCCTACCTATGCCATTGTCGGACTGTTTCTGTTCAGGATAATCGACATAACAAAACCATTTCCTGTTAGAGAGATGGAAAGGCTGCCAGGTGGTATCGGAATAATGGCGGACGATATAGCCGGCGGCATAATGGCCAACATTCTTCTTAGGGCGATGACCTGGGTCTTCTTCAACGGAGGCATGGAAACGATCCTGGGGCTGATAGGAAAATGAAGATCGACTTAAAGGAACTGGCGAAGAGACTTGTCGCCGAAGCATCATTACAAGGCATGACGATTTCCTTCGCGGAATCATGTACAGGAGGAATGATAGCTGCCTCAATTACCGATATCCCCGGAGCATCCAAAGTTTTTCTTGGGTCTGCCGTGACATACAGCAACGAAGCAAAGACAGGCGTACTCGGAGTTGACAGCGGCACAATAGAAAAAAATGGGGCCGTAAGCTCTCAGTGTGCAGGGAAAATGGCGGAAGGGGCAAGAAGGATCTTCGGGTCTGACATTGCTTTAAGTGTGACCGGAATTGCAGGACCTGACGGAGGCAGCGAGGAGAAACCTGTAGGAACAGTCTGGTTCGGAATATCTGTAAAAGACGCAACATATACCTTCAAGAAAAATTTTAGCGGGGAGAGATCTGACATAAGAGGCTCCGCCGCATATGAAGCAATTGCCTCCCTTTTGGAAAGGATGCGGTAAAATGGTAGGGTGAATCCCCTCCTTTTCAGGAGTTCTCCTGAGGACATTTGTATGTATAACGATCCCCGAGCCTCAGTTAAAGGTCCTTTCAGACTGGCTCTCATCAAGAAGGCGCGAGTCCCATGAGTTTAGGTGGGCTTCTTCTGAAACAATGCACATAACCCTGAAGTTTTGCGGAGAAAGACCGACTGAAACCGTTGGGCTGCTTCTTGATAATTTGAAAGACATCAGAAAGAGGGGGCGGCTCGAAATACACATTGAGGGAATAGGCGGGTTTCCGGATCTTGTAAGGCCAAAGGTGCTCTGGGCAGGTATCAGGGGTGACACAGAGACTCTCTCAGACATAAGGGATCAGGTTGAGAAGGCTGCACTCAGGGCATCCGTACCCAGGGAAAACAAAAAGTACAACCCTCATATTACTATCGGCCGAAGAAATTCAGACCGTAAGCTTCCGGAAGAGACATTATCATTGATGCAGAGAGTCAAACTGATCACAGAGCCTTGGACAGTAAACGAAATAACACTGATGAGAAGTGAACTCTCTCCTCTTGGCCCGAGGTACACTCCGCTGGGCCTTTTCAAAATATGACTTACTGTATATAATATATTTGTAATCAAATGCTGCTAAATAGATACGGGGAGGCAAACGAATGGCCAAGAAAAGGGAATCGGTAACCAGAGAAGACATACTGGAGCAGGCACTGATCGAGATAAGAAGCAAGTTCGGCGATGGAGCGATAATGAGGTTAGGCGATGAGGTCCAGCGTGTTGCAGAAGTTATCCCCAGCGGCATACTTCCTCTGGATGTGGCCCTTGGGATCGGCGGTATCCCCAGAGGCAGAGTGGTTGAGATATTTGGTCCTGAGGGTGGCGGAAAGACTACGATAGCCCTCCATGTGCTTGCAGAGGCTCAGAAAAATGGCGGTCTGGCTGCTTTTATTGACGCTGAACATGCACTTGACCCAAGACTCGCAGCCTCTGTCGGTGTAGATACGGCTAACCTGTACATGTCGCAGCCCGACAGCGGTGAGCAGGCCTTTTACATACTTGACACACTGGTCAGAAGCGGTGCTTTTGACGTTGTGGTCGTAGATTCTGTTGCTGCTTTGACTCCGCAGGCTGAAATTGATGGCAAGATGGGCGAGGGAAGCAATCAGATGGGGCTCCATGCAAGGCTTATGTCATATGCTCTCAGGCGCCTTACAGCCGCTATTTCAAAGAGCAATACCACAGTTATATTTATTAACCAGCTTCGCGCGCAGATCAGCACAGGCTATGGAGCAGGCCCGACAGAAACTACGACCGGGGGACGCGCACTCAAATTCTACAGTTCTGTAAGAATAGAAGTTAAAAGAGGAAAACAGATAACTCAGGGAGAAAACGTCATAGGTCATGAACTATGGATCAAGGTCGTGAAAAACAAACAGGCTCCGCCATTCCGCACTGCTCACACCACGCTGATATACGGCAAAGGCGTGCCCAAGGCGATGTCGGTCCTTGATATGGCTATTGACAGAGAGGTAGTTAAGAGGAAAGGCTCATGGCTTGCCTACAAGGGTGAAACCCTTGGGCAGGGCAAAGAGGGAGTGGCTTCATATATGGACGAACACCCCGAACTTATGGAAGAGATAACGAAGGATGTTCTCCATAAGGTCGCAGAGGGTCTCGGACTTCTTACCGAAACCGTCTCAGAGGAAGATGAACCCGTCCCAGGGAGCATTGAAGATTCGGTGGAAGCACTGTTGGAAGAGGGAGTACTGAAGCTCGACATTTCCGATGACGAATAAACGGAAGTATCGATAATTGATGATTTCTTGACCACTAAGTACATTCACTGAAAAAATAATCTGTCATTAATAATTTGGGTGTTCCGGTAATTAAGGAGCACCTAAATTTATTTTAAAGAAAAATATTTGTAAGGTATGTACAAAACAATACAAACAGTAAATTATTATATGTTTGAATTTGAATACAGTTAGGCAAGCATGGAGGATATATTGGACTAATTGTATTTATTGACAGTAGCGGCAATCATCTATAGAATACCTCTTGCACTCTCCGGCGCAGTCCGGCTGAGTCCGCACCATGACAGTTGAATAGAGGGAAAAGCAAAAGTATGTATATGGTTTACGGA
>DAIRTK010000004.1:4582-115127 GCA_036803945.1 Synergistaceae bacterium | reverse complement strand
GGGGAAACGGCTAGTTGGTGATGCCGTTCTGCCCCGTTTATGGTGATCAGATAAATTTTAGGCCCAAAGAATTGTTTTATACATCAAATCGATGCACCCAGTTTTTTCGCTTCTTCCGTCCACTTCATGCCTTTCTCTTCCATTTCTCCCCTTGAGTAGATATCAGGTGCACATATCTCTCCTGCAATTTCCCAGCCCAGGAAATTTGCTGCAAGCCTGAAGGATGCCCGCATGCCTTCAAAGGCTTCATCTTCCTTATCTCCTGCAGCGGCAAGCAGTATCGTCTTTTTGGAAGGCGTGGTGCGGAGCGCTCCCGGCATGTAATAAGGCAGCAGTCTGTCCCACACAGGCTTGATCTGTGACGACCAGGAATAAAAATAGAGAGGAGAAACAAAGGCTATGACAGAGGCTGCCTCTATATCAGGGTAGACCTGATCCATGTCGTCGTTCTGTATACAGGGCTTCCCTGTGCTCCAACACTTTCTGCAGTCGAGGCATCCTTTTAGTGTCAGCGCCGCAAGATGGACTTTTTTGACTTCATAGCCTTTTTCAGCGGCTCCCTCAGCAAGGGCATCCGCAAGTTTTTCTGTGTTTCCGCCTATCCTTGGGCTTCCTAGGAGCAGTGTAAGCACCTTTTTATCTTCCATTTAAATTCCCCCTTTAAAGATGTGTTTATCCTCTCCAGGTCTCATATTTATCAAGGCCTGAAGAGTCAAGGATCATCAATATTTCTTTCTTAACGTCCTCAGAGACGGGAAGGAGCGGTGCTCTGCAAGGACCGCCTCTCATGCCCTTGCTGTCAAGGGCTGCCTTTAGTCCGGGAACGCCGAATCTTCTTGTGAGTGCGTCGCTTACCGGGAGTAGTTTTGCCTGGAGTTCCAAAGCCTCTTTAACGTTATTGTCATTGAACAGCTTAAAGATGCTGCGGCAGGTATTGGGGTATAAAATTGATGCGGCCATCGTCCCCCCGCATGCTCCCATGGAAAGGGCTGCCAAAAACCAGTTGCCGGTGCCTCCGAAGACGGAAAAATCTTCCGGTGCCGCCGCCGCCAGATACCCGAGTTTGGTCATATTGCCTGAGGTATCCTTTATCCCTTTGATATTGGGGTGTGCAGAAGCCGATATTATGACATCAGTATCTATGTCGACTCCCGTATTTGCCGGCATATTATATATGAAGACCGGTACCGGGGAATTGTCTGCGACCCGGATGAAATATTCAAGGATAGCACTGTTGTTCCCTTTGAAATAGTGAGGCGGCAGAAGGAGCAGGTATTCTGAACCCGCAGAAGCAAGAGCTTTTGCACATTCAATTGTTTCGGCGGTCGACGGGAAGTGGGCTCCGGTCATAAGGGTGAGGCGCCCTCCTGCCTCTTCGGCAGCCGTTTCTGTAAGGAGTATCCTTTCATTCAGTGTAACAAAAGGCATCTCTCCGTTAGAACCGCATATGACAATGCCGTCGAGGGAAGAGCCTTTCCATATTCTGAGATTTTCTCTCCATGCGTCGATGTCAAGGGATCCGGTGGGTGAAAAAGGTGTTGGGACGGGCGCGAAAGTGCCTGATAATCTCACTTGTGATGCCTCCTTTTCGTTTGTAAGAGTATATCATCTATCGAAGCAGTGGTACAATCTATCAGAGATTACATTTCATTTGTGGGGTGTATTGCTGATGTTTCTTTGCAGAGAGTTCAAATTTGATGCGGCGCATAATCTTATAAATTATCACGGTAAATGTGAGAAACTGCATGGCCATACTTACAGGCTCTCTGTCGTACTTGAGGGAGTGCCTGATGAGGAAGGAATGGTCTTTGATTTTGTTGAGCTGAAAAAAAATGTTTCTGATCTGGTGCTGTCGAAACTTGACCATGCATATGTCAATGATATCCTGCCCCAGCCTACGGCCGAATACATTGCCCAATGGATATTCAGGACCCTTGATAAGCCCCTTAAGAGGGTCAACTGTGAACTGTTTGAGATAAGAGTCTGGGAGACAGAGAGTTCTTCCGTAATATGCAGAAGAGAGGATGTCTAGACGTGCGCGATGTCCAGAGCGAACTGGATAAAAGAAATGTACCCATCGACAAGGTGGGAATAAGCAGCATTTCCTGGCCGATACAGGTGCTTGACCGGTCCAATGGGATCCAGGAAACAGTGGCGGATGTAAGCCTTTCGGTTTTGCTTCCCCGCGACTACAGGGGCACTCACATGAGCCGCTTTATAGAAGTTCTTGGCTTGCAGGAAAAACAGGTCACCTTTCATAATATGGAGAATCTTCTGGGGATGCTGCAGGAGAGGCTTGATGCCGATGAGGCCCATGCTGAGTTCAGTTTCCCATATTTCATTACAAAAATAGCTCCTGTAAGCGGTTCACCGGGCAGGGTAAGATATGACGTCAGATTCATTGCGGAGCTCAAAGGGACGAAATTTGACCTGATAACTGAGCTGGTGGCCCCGATACAGACATTGTGCCCATGCTCCAAGGAAATTTCAGATCACGGCGCTCATAACCAAAGAGCTCATGCAAGAATATCAGTGAGGATGAAAACTTTGGTGTGGATAGAAGAACTGGCTGAAATCGCAGATCACTGTGCATCTGCACCGGTCTACAGCATACTTAAACGCGAGGATGAAAAAGCTGTTACCGAAAGAGCATACGCAAATCCCAGATTCGTAGAAGATTCTGTACGTGAACTGGCATTGGCCATGGACAGGGATGACAGGATCACATGGTATAGTGTCTCTGTAATAAGTCATGAAAGCATACACAACCACGATGCTTTCGCCAGCGTGGAGAGGAGCAAAAAGTAATGCCGTCAGAAAAAAGAACATCAAGAAGGGCAGTCCTGGATGATACAGGGATAGAAAGAGCAAGAGCAAAGCACCCATGGATATTCAGGGGCAACCTCAGACAGATACCCCAATGTGTCCAGGGCGATCTCATTGCCTTTGCAGACAGGTCAGGAACTGTAATGGGCTGGGGTCTCTGGAGCGACAGCTCGCTTGCCATAAGAGTCCTGAGCTATGGCTCTAAGGAGCCTGACCAGATGAAGCTTCTGAGAGATAGGATAACAACTGCTCTTGAGTGGAGAAAACTCTGGTGTCCGGGGGAGGAAGCCTTCAGATGGGTGCATGGAGAAGCTGACGGTCTTCCCGGTATAGTTGCGGACCTGTACGGAGACGTCCTTTCAATACAGGTCTCTGCAGCGGGGTGGTACAGGCATATCGACAAAGTGGCAGCAACCTTCAGGAAGGTAAGGAAACTCTCTGCCATAGTGCTTCGCAACGAAACAAAGCATCTTGAAAAAGAAGGTATACCAAAAGAAACCAAGTTGCTTCTGGGTGATATGCCCGACAAAATGCTCAAAGTCAGAATGGGTTCCGTTTACGAACTGATAGATGTTGAAAAAGGTCAAAAGACAGGTGCATATCTGGATGTAAAGAATATCCCGAATATTGCTGCCCCTATATTCAGAAATGCAAGGGTACTTGACTGTTTCAGCTACCAGGGACATTTCGGACTGCATGCCCTTGCCTCGGGTGCTTCTGAAGTCGTAGCAGTTGAACAGTCACAGACAGCGATCGAAATTGCAGAAAAAAATCTTGAGATGAACGGCCTTCCGCAGAAGATGAGCTGGATTTGCGGGAATGCTTTTGATGTAATGAGAAAAATGGACACAGAACGGGAAAGATTCGATGTGGTGATCATGGACCCGCCTCCATTCTCTCCGGGCAAAGGCCAGCTTGATTCTGCGAGAAGGGGATATAAAGAGCTTGCCCTCAGGGGCTTCAACCGTCTCAAGGACGGCGGCTATATGGTATTCCTCTCTTGCAGTCATGCTTTTTCAAGGGACATGCTTTTGTCAACATTGAACGAAGCTGCCCTGGATGCCTCTGTCTCATGCAGAATAGCGTTTGAGATACATCAGCCGCAGGACCATCCCGTTATGGCAGCTGTTCCCGAAACAGATTATCTTAAGGGTTTTTTAATGGAGGTACATATTTAATGTCATGCAAAAATAAGATAGAGGCTGTGCTTTTTGATTTTGATATGACACTCGTTGACAGCAGCTATGCCATACATCACTGCACCAATCTTCTTGCCAGACATTTAGGCTTTGAGGAGATATCAAGGGAGAAAGTCCTGTCAGCCATAGGGCTTACGATCGAAGACAGCTGGCGGATGTTCTGGGGAGATTTTAAGCAGGACTGGGTCGATCACTACAGGGCAAATTACAGGGAAGAAGAACAGGCAAGACTGAGGTTCTTCCCCAATACACTTGATACGCTTAAAAGGCTTCGCACCATGGGGGTCAGGGTGGGAGTTGCCTCAAACAGGCGTTATGCCAGAAGGCCCGTAGAATCAATGGGGCTGCTCCCGCTGCTTGATGTTGTGATAGGACTTGAAGATGTAGAAAGGGCAAAACCTGAACCGGACCCTCTTCTTAAAGGATTCAAAATGCTTGATGTTTCTCCCTACAACGGACTATATGTGGGAGACACCGATATCGACATGATGACTTCTGTTGCTGCGGGAAGCAGAGGCATAGGCATGACCACCGGCAACTTTGACGAAAAGGCTCTAAGGAAGGCCGGCGCGTGGGAAGTGATGGACGATCTCGGAGACATACCTCTGCTTTTGGCCTGATGAATTAAGGGGACAGAGACTAATATGGTGAGGAGATTTGAACCGCAGGAACAAAGACGATTCAAACCTATGTACTGGCTGATGGTACTTGCTATAGTTGTCTTATGGGTATGGGCATTCAAACTCTATTTTGAGAGGTACGAGTATCTTCATCCCGATCTGACATGGGCTGTACCCGGGATAGACGTAGAACTTGTAAGGGTGGAGGGCGTCCTTCTCTGGAAGGAGGTAATCCTGCATGCCTCTGCAGAAGGCCTTGTTTCATATCCGCAGGGAACCGGTCCTGTAAGGGTGGCCAGGGGTTCTGTAATTGCAAGGATAGCTTCCGGAAATAAAACTTTTGAAGTGAAAGCTTATCAGCAGGGGTACTTTTTAGCTGCACTTGACGGATTGGAGCAGTCGTGGAGGTATTCCGAGCTTTGGCCCGGGACCCAGCCTCTGCCGAAGCCGGTGACTCTCAATCGCCTGAAGGATGGCCTGCCGGTCGGAAAAGGCCAGTCTCTGGGAAAACTGATAGAACAGCCTCAGGAACTGAGGTTTATCGGATACTCTCCAATTATTGGCAACATGGCGGACCAGATCAAAACCAAAAAACTTAAAGTTAAAATGGACGGGGTCGATACAGTTTCTGCAGCAGATATCCGCGTAACATCCAAAGCAGGCAAAAAGATAAAATTCTACATTACACTTCCGTGGTTCCAGCCGGAGGCAGTCCTTTCAAGGAAGTATACGCTGATCGTGGAGGCAGGCAGGACAGAGGGCGCACTTGTGCCACTCTCTTCGATAACTGAGCAGGAAGGCAGGCCTGGAATTTTTCTGGTAAGGGGCTCAAGGGTAGTATTTGTGCCTGTTAAAGGCAAGAAGGTAGACAACAATATGTATATAATTACTGAAGGAGTTTCTGTCGGTGACGCGATAGTCGAGGATGCTTCAGCTGCCAGGGAAGGGAGGATCCAGCTTTGGTAGGTTTTATTGAACAGAATATTTTTGAGATAAGAGAAAGGATGAGGAGCGCTGCAATGCGGAGCGGCCGCGACCTTTCTGAGATCAGGCTGATGGGAGTCTCCAAGACCTATCCGGTAGAATACATGCTTTCTGCCGCTTCAAAAGTTGACATCCTTGGCGAAAACAGGGTACAGGAGGCAGCCGACAAGAGGCTTGCTTGGCCCTCTTCGGAAAGGACCCCATGGCATTTGATAGGACATCTCCAGAGGAACAAGGCGAGAAAAGCGCTTGAAGTATTTGATCTCATTGAGACAGTCGATTCTCTTGACCTGGCACGCATGCTTGACAGGATCCTGGGGGAGACAAATGAACAGGGATTCCCCGTCTACATGGAGATAAATGTTTCAGGAGAGCTTACAAAAAGCGGTGCTGCCCCCGAAGAGGCAGCAAGTATGCTGGAAAGGATAATGACTTATTGTCCCCGTCTTTCTGTAGAGGGGTTGATGACGATAGGCCCCAACACCGAAAATGACCAAGATATCAGAAAAGCTTTTGAAGGTCTTCGTTTGCTGAGAGACAGACTGAGTAAAGTCTCAGGGCTTCCTCTGTATGAGCTGTCAATGGGGATGAGCAACGATTTTGAAACAGCGATAGAAGAGGGAAGTACATTGGTGCGGGTCGGGACAGGCATATTTGGCGTGAGACAAAGGGGCTGAAACAATGGAGCCCCCTTTTGTCAGCATTTGCTGTATCACATATAACCATGAAAAGTATATAAGAGAAGCATTGGACAGTTTCCTGATGCAGGAGACATCTTTCCCATATGAAATAATCATCCATGATGATGCTTCAACAGACGGGACACCGGAAATAATCAAAGAATACGCTGAAAAAAACAGTAACATTTTTCTTGTGCTGCAAAAGGAAAACCAATATTCCAGGAGGATCAAAATTTTCCCAAATTTTGTATTCCCTCTTGCAAAGGGCAAATACATTGCCGTGTGCGAAGGAGACGACTACTGGACAGATCCGCACAAACTGCAAAAACAGGTCGATCACATGGAAAAGGACCCCGAATGTACCCTTTGTCTCCATGCATCAAGCGATGTCAGTGAGACCGGAAAATTTATAAAAAAAAGGCAGAGATATAAAACAGACTGTATTGTTCCTATGGAAGATCTGATATTGGGGGGTGGCGGTTTTGCAGTATTTGCATCAACTCTTTTCCCTTCAGAATTTAGAAGCCGGCTGCCTGAATATTATTATAGAGCTCCTGTCGGAGACGTTCCCTTGCATCTGTTTTTAGCAAGCCGGGGAAATGTTTTTTATTTTCATGACAATATGTCAAGTTACCGCACAAGTGTCCCTGGTTCATGGACGTCAAGAGTTGGAGACGGTATAGGAGATCTTCAAAGAATGAAACAAGATTTGATGTCTGGCATGTATTTGGATTTTTCAAAGAGCGTTGAAGAAAAATATCGTATATATGCTGAGTTTATGTCATTGAAATGCCAGATCCACAGGCTTAGGATGTTAAAAAGAATCGATAGATCTCAAATTGGCATATGGGAATACATATTTAATGAATTGAATTATATTAAAGCAAAATTTATCGTCCGTATTTGTTATTTTTTAAAGCAGCCATAGAAGTGTTTTCTGAAAGATTTTATCCTGTTGGCATCATGGCCATATACAAAGGAAAGGACATGCCGATATGAGCAAGATACTTTTGCTGGGTGGCTCCAGACAGCAGATACCAAGTATTCTGTGTGCAAAAAAGAAAGGCTGTCATGTTATTACATGTGACTATCTGCCGGATAATCCGGGGCACCGTTATTCAGATGAATACCATAACATCAGCACAACAGAAAAAGAAGCTGTCCTGGCCCTTGCAAAAAAACTTAAAATCGACGGTGTCGTATCCTATGCATCAGACCCCTCTGCAGCAACGGCGGCATATGTTGCAGAAGAGATGGGGCTTCCGGGCAACCCTTACCGTTCGGTCGAGATCCTTACAAAAAAAGATAAATTCAGATCTTTTCTTTACGAGCATGGTTTCAGCACCCCAAAATCCAAGGGGTATTTTTCATACGAAGATGCCAGGAATGAATTTCTCTCTTTTACCGCCCCTGTTTTTGTCAAGCCTGTTGACTCCTCCGGGAGCAAAGGGATCTCGCTGGTCCATGATATCAATGATCTTAAGAAAGCTTATGACAATGCACAGTTTTTTTCGAGAGAAAAACGCATAATAATTGAAGAAAGCGTTAGTGCCTATTTATACCAGGTCGCCGGTGACGGCTTTTCAGTCGACGGTAACCTGGTATTCAGGTGCTTTGGAAACGACCATTTTGACCTCGGGAATTCGAATCCCTTTGTACCGGTAGCCGCGACTTTCCCGTGCATAATGCCGTTAGAAATACAGGCTAAGATACATGAAGAAATACAGCGATTGATAAATTTGCTTCAAATGAGAACAGGAGCATATAATTTTGATATCCGTGTTGGTAAGGACGGTAAGATCTACCTGATGGAAGTGGCCCCAAGAAACGGAGGCTGTTATATTCCCCAGGTAATAAAACTTGCGACAGGGACAGATATGGTCAAATATACTATCCAGGCTGCTCTGGGGGAAGACTGCAGCAAGCTCGGAGCTGCTGATCCCAAGGGTTGCTACGGTTACTTTTCTGTACACTCTCACAATGCAGGCATATTAAAAAATATCCAAATAGAAAACAGCGTGAGAAAAAACAATATTTTGAAGGTTTATTTAAATCAGATGATCGGAGATAAAATAAAGCCTTACGCATCTTCAAATGCTGCTATCGGCATAATAATAATGAAATTCCGTTCAAGTTCGGAGATGCTTGAATTGGCAGACAGGCCCGACAAATGGATAAAAGTTATAGTTGAATGAATGTCCCCTAAGTTTTTAATTATTTTGAATCCATAAAAAATTATCAAAAAGGTACAAGATTTTTTGAGGAGGTGTTTGAGGGTGTGCAGTATCAAAACCATGTTGGGGGAAGAGAAATACAAAAGAGTAAAAAATACTCTTAAGCTGAAATTTCAAAGAAAATGGCTCAAGACAATATACAGGGATTCAAGTCTCAATAAAACAGTTCCTCTGAATAAAAAATTATGGGCTTACAGAAAGGGATTTCTTTCCAGAAGGATCGACCAGCTGGGACTCAGCGCCGACAACATAGGCGGATTTTTGTCGGACTATGACTATATGAAACTTGCCCCCATCAATGGCAGATTCGTTTTCTGGATCGATGACAAGCTCACGACAAAGTATGTCCTGGCAAAATTCAACAAATGTCTCCCGGAGTATTACTTTTATCTGTCCAACCGCAATCCGTCTGGAGTTTCAAGACTTATGGACTGTCCTGAAGGAGTCCCATCTGACATCGAAGGCATTCTGAAAATGCTTGAAAGCAAGGGGAAGCTGGCGCTTAAACCTGTTTCGGGGGCCTTCGGCAGCGGTTTTGTAAAACTAGGTTTCTGTTCATCAAAGTATATGGTGAACGACAAGGAAACTGACAAAGCTGAAATTTGCAGGCTTATGATGTCAGCAGAAGAGTACATAGTTACAGAGTATGTCGAGATGCATGAAGAAATTAAAAAAATTTATCCGAACTCACTCAACACAATAAGGCTATTGGTAATAAATGAAAACGGGGATGATCCGTTTATCGGAATTGCGGGAATAAAATTCGGAACGAAACGATCTGGTTTTGTAGACAATATCTCCTCAGGAGGAGTCAGTTGCTGGATCGATACAGATACGGGCCTTTTCAGCGGAGGGTTTGTGGTAAGTGAAAAAAAAGAGTTTGTTGATCTTGTCGCACATCCCGATACAGGGGTCAAACTTGAAGGGTGTATCCCAAACTGGCGGATAATTGAAGAAGGGATAGAAGAAATATGCAGATATATACCTCAGATCGAATTTATGGGATTTGATGTCGCTGTGACCGGTGACGGATTCAAGATCATTGAAATAAATTCAGCTCCGGGACTCAACAGGACATCGCATCCCTGGAGCGAAAGATTGAACGGCTACTTCTCAAGGCTCCTGAAAAGAAAGGGAATAAGATCCCGGAATGGATTTTGATCTATGCGTTGAATAATTAATATTTTTATTTAAAAATATTATCGGGTATGGAAATATACATTCTATGGGATGTGGGTGTTTGGATTTTTTGAAAGACAACTTAATTCTGTCAGGAAGGGCGATAACCAATGAATTTATTGCTTACTTCGGTCAGCAGTGCTGTTTGTCTGCTTCGGTATTTCAAAGAGGCTCTTGAAGGATACGGTGATCTGCACGCAGCCTCAAGCAAAGACAGGTCACCTGCTTTTCTGTATGCCGACAAAAGCGTAGTTACACCTGATCCCTATGATGAAGAATATATACCTTTCCTTTTAGATTATTGTGCCGAAAAGCAAATAGGAGGAATAATCCCTTTCTCTGATACAGATTTGCTTCCGCTGGCAAAAAATAAGAGTCTTTTCGAAAAAAACGGAGTAAAGGTAGTGGTCTCGGAGGAGGAGATAGTCTCTGCATCTTGTGACAAATGGAAGACATATAATTTTTGTTTAAAAAACAGCATCAGAGTCCCCTATACATATCTTTCGGTTCAAGCTGCTTTAACTGATATAAAAAAGGCTCTGATCTCATTTCCTTTGATCGTTAAACCAAGATGGGGACATGGTTCATTATATGTATTTGAAGCTGATGACGAGGATGAACTGAAAATGTTTTTCAATAAAATACACAAATGCATAATGTCGTCGGACCTGAGGCATGAAATCGGAGCAACGGATGACAACGTACTGATACAGGAAAAACTGAATGGACAGGAGTACGGAATGGATGTAATAAACGACCTGGATTCGAATTATCTGAATTCTGTCATTAAAATCAAATATTCTATGCGATCAGGTTCAACAGAATGTGCCGAGATAATCAACAACAGTATCCTAAAGGAATTTGGGGCAGATTTAAGCAAAAAATCCAAACACATTGGAAATCTTGACCTGGATATTTTTCTTGTGGAAGATAAGCCCTACTTGATCGAAATGAACCCAAGGTTTGGAGGGGGATATTTTTTCAGCCATCTGGCAGGAATAAATCTCCCGTTGGCTATAATAAGGTGGCTTAATAACGAAGATGTCCCCGAAGACTTCTTAAAAGAAAAATTGGGAGTTGTTTCTCATAAATTTACGGATATAGTTGAATTTGTTTCTTCAGAGTAAAAAATACTTATCATATAATTTTTTCGGTGCGGCATTAGATTGAAATGGTTACGAAAAAATATTGAATAAGGATGGCGTATTTCTATGCAAATATCCGGCAAATTTCCTTCGGAAGTCATATTTCGGACTGCAAACAGAATATATAGAAATTATAGGAAAAGAGAATCTCTGAGAGGCAGCTTGACTCATCAGGACGGCACACCCCTTCCTGTACTTTCCAAAGTGCAGAAAAATGAGATCGATCTTTGGTACGAAAAATATGGACTGGTTTTGAATGATTACTATTTTCACCGCTGGTATTATGAAGTAACGGGTTCTTTTTCTCCTTCCTGTGTTCCTGAACATGTTATGAATTCACAGATCTTAAATAAATTCAACGATCTGAGGCTGGCAAAATCATGGGCAGACAAAGCTTATTATGACCGCCGTTTCAGATCGAAATGCATTGAAACCCCATATACTCTTCTCCGCAACATCAATGGTATTTTCTATGACAACGATTATAAAAGACTAGATCAGAAACAGGCTGCCATGATCATGGAAAATGAAGGCACTGTACTCACAAAACCAACGATAGAGTCAGGAAAGGGCAGAAATATTAGGCTTTATTCTTCAAAAGAAGGCCTGAAATCGATCATCGGGGACTATTCATCCAATTACCTCATACAAAGGGTAGTTGAACAGCATGACGAACTTGCGAAGTTTAATGCAACCTCCGTCAATACATTCAGGATTTTCAGCTGGTTCGACGGTTCGGATGTATTTATATTGGCAGCAATATTAAGAGTTGGTATGCCTGGATCGGTAACAGACAACGTTTCCGGCGGCGGTTTTGCTTTCTGCGTAAAGGGAGACGGTTGCCTGAAAGGTCCGGCGCTTAATTCAAAGGGGCGTCCTGTTGAAGGCACTGATAATATGATCGGCAATCCCAATATACTTGTTGACAGTTATGAAAAAACAATCAAAGCCATCAAAGAGCTGCATACCGACCTTCCATATTTCGGGATAGTTGCGTGGGACATTGCTATTAATAAGAATGGATCACCGGTACTTATTGAGTACAATCTGCAAAACCCCGGACTTCATGTGATCCAGGCGCTTTGCGGAACTTTTGATGGCCCCGTTTATGACAGGCTTCTGCTCGAAGCAAAGAGAAGAAGGGAATGTTGTTGAGATGATCCATTGTAAAGGAGTATCCGGAATTGTCTGATCTGACCGATTTTTTGTCAAAATGTGCTGCGCCCGTCATTTCTCCTGTAAAAAAGGCTTACAGGAGCCACCGGGACAAAGTTATCTTTAACAATGATTTCGTTAAAATATATGATCCTTCAATGCCTGAGCTTACAGACTTCCAGAAGCACGAGCTGGACTCCTTCTACGGCAGGTATGGCTTCTCAATGAAGCCCTATTACAATTATTATCGTTTTTTGACGGCAGCAAACGGCGGTTTTTCTCCGCAACTTATTTTCGGATCATTTTTAAATGAAGAGATCGTGCCTCGTTTCAATACACCCAAAATGTCTCCCGCCTGGTCAGACAAATGCTATCTCGATAAGCTTCTGCCAGGAGTATTGGTCCCCCGGACGATCCTCAGGAATATCAACGGCAATTTTTTTGATAATGAATTCAAGCCGATAGGCGAAAAATGCGCAGAAAATATATTCGAAACTCACAAGGGGCCGCTCGTTGTAAAAAAGTCAATTCTTACCGGGGGAGGTTCAAGCTTTACAAAGTATGATGAACCACAGGCAGCAGCAAGGATTTTCAGTTCTTATAAGAGAAACTTTGTGGTGCAGGAAGTAATTCGGCAAGCTGAAGTTTTGTCGGAGATGAATCCTTCTTCGCTTAACACACTTAGAATTATCAGTTTTAATTTTAATGGGGAGATACATGTACTGCTTTCTGCCCTGAGGGTCGGGGCTGAGAATTCCTCCGTGGATAATATTTCTGCAGGCGGGGTAGCTTTTGGTGTTGATAATGACGGCAGACTGCTTCCAAGAGCAAGGGAATACTGGGGTTGGCCCGTGATCCACCCTAAGTCAGAATTTATCGATAAAAATAATACTGTGATCCCGTCATACGCTAAGATAATTGAAATTATTAAGGAACAGCACCCGAGATTTCCCCATTTTGGGTTTATTGCCTGGGATTTCGCTGTCGACAGCGAGGACAGGCCTGTGGTCGTAGAAATGAATCTGACAGTGATAAACGTGCAGCCCTTCCAGGAGGCCGCCGGAAGGCCATTTTTGGGGGACATGACCGAAGAAGTGCTGAGGGAAGCGAGTCTCCGTAATTTTCTTTAGTCTTTGATATGCAGGTTGTCTAGTATAATCAGTGTTGGATCCTCTCTTTATATTTGAAGTCTTATAGGGTTGGTATATATTTTCTGAAGGATGGTGGATTTTATGGTCGAGCTTTTGACATCCCTGGATGTCGTCAATCAGTCTTTCAAAAAAAGCTTAAGGGGTTATGATCCTGCAGAGGTAGATGAGTTCCTTGACAACGTCGCGGAGACTCTTCAGGCATACGCGCAGAAAACAAAGGACATGGAGCGGGATCTGGTGGCAAAGGAAGAGAGCCTTTCCGAATATGAGAAAATGAAGGACGTGCTTCACGAAGCTCTCCTCATGGCCCAAAAAAGCGCGGATGAAAAAGTTAAAAGCGCTCAGGAAGAAGCTGCAAGGATCATAGCGGAAGCCAGAGATAAAGCTGACCTGACATGCAGGGACGCAGCAATGGAAGCGGACCGTCTCCGTGACGGTGTATCACAGATAAGAAACGTCAGGAACCTTTATGAGCAGGAATTCAGAGGGTTGCTCGCAAAGTTTGACAACATGCTGAATCAGAGTATCAATTCTTCCACCCTGACGGCAGCGGTGAATTCTATCCTTGAAGAGATACCTGACCCTGATGACGCGAAAGGATCAGAGACAGCCTATTCTTCAGAAAAGGGAGACCTTGAGACAGCTTATGCTATGCTGGGGGTCGATCCAAAGGAAATAATGGATAATGGCAAAGAGGGTAATCACTGAATTATCGTTGCCCTCGGAAATTTTCGGACCGGTCGGCAATATCAAAGGCATCGGCCAGGCCAGAGGCAGGCTTTTAAAAAATCTGGGGATAAATTCCATCAATGACGCACTTTGGTTTTTCCCCAGAAAATATATCGACAGAAGGAACTTTTTGACCATATCAGGACTTCAGCCCGGTGAAGCTGCTGTAGTGAGGGGTACGATAAGTAAAATAAATTTTAAAAAAAGCTTGCGGACCGGCATCTATTTTGCCGTATGTGATATCTGTGACGGAACAGGAACAGCATCGGCGGTTTGGTTCAACAGCAGAAGGCTTAATTGCATACTATCGGAGGGGACAGCCTTGGTCATCTTTGGCGTTCCCTCTTTTAATGACGGAAAGGCTGAATTTCTAAATCCTGCTTTTGAAGTGACAAACGGGAATAACGATATATCGTCCTTCATGGGTATAGTGCCGGTATATCCTTCTACTTCCGGAATGTCCGAGAGATGGTTCAGGAAGTTCATGACCGGAATAATTGAAGACTATCTTCCTTTGGTGGATGAATATCTCCCACTGAAAATACTGGAAAAAAGAAGTTTGCTGCCAATTCAGGAGGCACTTCGCGGTATGCACAGGCCGGAGTCGGAGGAAAATTGGAAAAATTCACGTAAAAGGCTTGCATACGAAGAATTCCTGCTCCTTCAAAGTGTGCTGATGCTGAGGAAGAATAAGCTTAAAAGAACTGCACCCTCGGTAAAGATCGTACCGGGCGGACCTTGCTATTCGAAATTCATGAGTTTGCTGCCTTTTGAGCTTTCTGCTGCTCAAAAAAAAGTCTTTTCCGAGGTTTTTAAAGATACCCGGAGGGGACAGCCCATGTCCAGGCTGTTGCAGGGGGATGTCGGTTCAGGGAAGACTATCATCGCTCTCGGGCTGGCTGCAGCGTGCGCCGATGCCGGGATACAGGCAGCGATATTGGTTCCGACTGAAGTGCTTGCGGAACAGATTTACTCTCAGGCTCAAAGATTTCTCGTGCCGGCAGGAATAATATGCTCCCTGATCAAAGGAGGGCAGAGCAGGGCTGAAAGAATGTCTGTCACCGAATCAGTCAGATCGGGTCAGAGCTGCGTCGCAATAGGGACTCATGCAATGCTGCAGGATGGCATTGATTTCCATCATCTTGGGACTGTAATCATTGATGAACAGCAGCGTTTCGGTGTAATGCAGAGAGGGGAGATCCTCAGCAGGGGCAAGGCTCCGCATCTGCTGATGATGTCTGCCACTCCTATCCCAAGAACCATCGCGGTATGTCTTTTCGGGGACTTGGATATTTCGGTTCTTACAGAGAGGCCGGAAGGGAGAAAGCATACGGAGACAAGACTTATTGATTTTACCAGGATACAGGATCTTATGCAGTTTATAATAAACGAATCAGCCGCAGGCGGTAGGACATACTGGATATGTCCCAGAGTGGAAGATGAAGAAGGGGACGAAATTGCATCGGTAAAAAAAAGATACTGCTTTCTTAATAAACACCTGGGGCCTCTGGGGATAGGCCTTATTCACGGAAAAATGACAGCAGACTCAAAAAACTCAGAGATAGAAAAGTTCAGGGAGGGAACGACCAGAGTCCTTGTAGGAACGACAGTACTTGAGGTGGGGGTAGACGTTCCTGAAGCTTCTGTTGTAGTCATAGAATCCCCCGAATTCTATGGTCTCTCCCAGCTGCACCAGCTTAGAGGCAGGGTCGGAAGAGGCGGAAGACGGGGAGTCTGCGTACTGCTTGCAAAGAAACTCGAAGAAAATCTGGACGAACGCCTCGATGTCATCCTGAAGACAGATGATGGCTTTAAGATAGCCGAAGCTGACTATAATTTGAGAGGGCCGGGGAAAATTACAGGTTGTAAACAACACGGGACTGCGGATTTTAAAATTGCTGATATCTACATGGACACCAAACTTCTCAGATACTCAAGGGAAGATGCTGCAGAACTTATTTCAAATGATCCTGATCTGTCTGAGAGTCCCTTATTTGCCAGAAAACTTGATGCCTATACAGATGAAGTCTCAGCCAGGTCACTCAAAGCGTGATGTTTACATATAACTACCACTTGTGAAGATAGGTTTTATTCTGTACAATACATCCCATCGGCGCAAAACAATATGCATCAGGCAATAAATTTTACCCTGTTAATAGAATGATCCTGATTTACCGGATATTGGACCAACCGAACCATGACAATTGAAACTGAGGTGATAGATAATGACAATGACAGTAATTTTTGGTGTGATCGCAGGACTTGCTGCAGGAGTCCTGATAGGGTTTATGTACCAAAAAAATGCAGCAAACAAAAAGTATAAGGGAGCTCTTTCAGAGTCAGAAAGGATAATTTCCGAAGCTGTCAAAAAGGCAGAACAGATGAAGCGGGATATCGTTTCCGAGGGAAAGGAAGAGATCCACAGATTAAGGCAGGAATTAGACAGGGACACAAAAGAACGCAGAAACGAACTTCAGCGTTCTGAAAGACGCCTGGAACAAAAAGAAGAGAATCTTGACAGGAAGATCGAAAGTATAAGCCGAAAAGAAGAGGAACTGATCCAAAAACATGAACAGGCACAGGAAAAACTTAACCAGCTTTCCGTGAAGGAACAGGAACTTATCTCCAATCTCGAACAGATCGCCCAGCTTACACGCGAACAGGCCAGGGACTTGCTGCTGGCAGAAGTCGAATCTGAGGCCAACCATCTTATAGGCCTGAGGTTAAAGGAACTGGAAGATCGTGCGAAGCGGGAAGCAGATCGTAAAGCTCAGGAAATTATCGCAACCGCAGTCCAGCGCTGCAGTGTTGAATTTACGTCTGACGCAGTGGTCAGCGTTGTAAATCTTCCTTCTGACGAGATGAAGGGCCGTATAATCGGCAGGGAAGGGCGAAACATCAGGACCTTCGAAACTCTTACCGGTGTTGACCTGATAGTTGATGATACTCCGGAAGCAGTTACTTTAAGCAGTTTCGATCCTGTCAGGCGTGAAGTTGCCCGTCTTTCGCTCGAAAGGCTGGTTGTTGACGGACGTATCCACCCCGCTCGTATTGAGGAAATTATCGAACGCGCAGAAAAAGATGTCCAGATCCAGATACTTGAAACCGCAGAGCAGGCTTTGCTTGAAACAGGTATCAAGAACATGCATATGGAGCTTACCAAAATAATCGGCCAGCTGAGATATCGTACAAGTTATGGCCAGAACGCCCTTGCCCACAGTCTGGAAGTGGCTCACCTTGCCGGCATAATGGCGGCAGAGATGGGGCTGGACGAACTAAAGGCCAGGAGGGCGGGGCTTCTGCATGATATAGGGAAGGCTGTTGACCATCAGATAGAAGGTCCCCATGCAAAGATCGGTGCAGACCTTGCCAAGAGATATGGAGAGGCTCCTGATATTGTCAACTCCATCGCTGCACACCATGAAGATGAGGAACCGCAGACAATATACGCCGTTCTTGTTGCGGCAGCGGACGCTGTGAGCGCTTCGCGCCCAGGTGCACGGAGAGAGAGCCTTGATGCCTATGTCAAAAGGCTTGAGAAACTGGAAGAAGTTGCAAAGTCTTTCGGAGGAGTAAGCAAGGCTTTTGCTATCCAGGCAGGCCGTGAGGTAAGGGTCGCGGTCTCCCCTTCGGTAACTGATGACGGAGCTATGCAGAAGCTTGCTTATGACATTGCCCGCAAGATCGAAGAGGAAATGAGATATCCCGGACAGATCAAGGTTACACTGCTTAAAGAGACAAGAGCTGTTGAGTACGCGAAATAGGTGAGGCCGGATGCGGATCCTTTTTATTGGAGACATAATGGGAAGACCCGGGCGGAATGCTGTCCCCCGGGTTTTGCCTTCTCTTCGCGAAGAGTTTGGTGCATTTGATTTTATTGTCGCCAACGGGGAAAACAGTGCTGCCGGATTTGGCATGACAGAAAAGGTTATGAAAGAGCTGTTTTCAATGGGCATAGACATCATAACAGGCGGCAATCACGTTTGGGACAAGAAAGAGATCCTTCCTCTGCTTGACAGCGAAAATAGGATACTCAGACCCGCCAATCATCCCAAAGGCACACCGGGAAGGGGATTTGGCCTTTTTGAGAAAAACGGTAAACGGCTTGCTGTAATATCGCTTCAGGGGCGGACTTTCATGCCACCCCTTGACTGCCCTTTCCGCACAGCTGAACGGCTTGCGGAAGGATCTTCAACTCCCTGTATTTTAGTTGATTTTCACGCCGAGGCTTCATCTGAAAAAAAAGCTCTGGCATGCTGGCTGGATGGCAGGGTATCTCTTCTTGTCGGTACCCACACACACGTACAGACTGCGGATGAACAGGTCCTGCCGGGCGGTACTGCTTTCATATCCGATGTAGGAATGACGGGCGGACATGGAGGAATAATCGGCATGACGGCAGATTCTGTAATGCCCAAATTTTTATATGGGATCCCAACTAAATTTGAGGTATGCGATAACGATGTCAAGTTTCAGGCTGTTGTTGCTGATATAGATGATGAAACAGGCAGGGCGATGGATATTCACAGGATAAACGCCTCATGTGATAACTGAGAGCTCTTATTGAATGCTGATATTAAAGTGATGACGGGAGATTACCTTGATGGTTTTTCCCGTCATTACTTTTTTGACAGCACCTTATTTTATTCATTGAATCTTCCGAATAAAACCGCTGTTATTTTGTGAATTTATCTAAATAATTTAAAAACATGCAATATTTGAGTTAGATATAGTTATTATATAACTATTTTACAACTTGTATTTTTGATTGTAATATGTTATACAACTTAAGCGCTGAAGGGGCTTTTCTTTGGCTGTGGCTTTTTTAATTATCGAGAGGAGAGGATCTTATGTCAGAAAACAGAGAACAGTGGGGCAGCCGGTTTGGTTTTATCATGGCTGCTGCAGGTTCGGCGGTCGGTCTTGGTAATATCTGGCGATTCCCTTACATAACGGGGAAATTCGGCGGAGCGGCTTTTGTATTAGTTTATCTTGCTGTTGTTGTTGTTCTTGGAATGTCTGTAATGATCGCTGAATTTGTAATAGGACGGAATGCACAGTCCGATGCAGTCGGTTCCTTCAGGAAACTGGGCGGGGGCGCATGGCCTCTGGTGGGATGGATGGGCTTTTTCTGCGGTTTTGTCATCCTGTCTTACTATGCAGTAATTGCGGGCTGGACCCTTGCATATATGTTCAAGTCCTTTGGCGGCCTTATGGCTGCAGCGGCTGAGGGCAAAGCAGGAGATGTATTCGGGGCTTTTGTCACAGATCCTGTGCAGTCTATAGCCTATCACATAGCCGTTATGGCCATCGTTAGCGGCATAGTTTACAAAGGTATCAGCGGCGGAATTGAAAAGAGCTGTAAAGTTCTTATGCCGGCACTTTTTGTACTCCTCCTGGTCCTCATTGTCCGTTCGGTGACTCTCCCCGGCGCGGGGGCAGGTCTTGAGTTCTACCTCAAACCGGACTTCTCCAAGCTCTCAAGCCAGGCGATCCTCGCGGCTGTCGGACAGGGCTTCTTCTCGCTTTCACTCGGCATGGGATGCATGATAACTTACGGAAGCTATCTTGGTAAGAATGATTACCTGCCGTCAACAGCAAGGACCGTTGTCCTTCTGGACACAGCAGTAGCTATCCTTGCCGGATTTGTTATTTTCCCGGCAGTATTTGCATTTGGCATCGAACCCGGTGCAGGTCCCGGACTTACATTCGTGACGCTGCCGGCGGTATTTGCCCAGATGCCGATGGGGATGATCTTCTCCTTCGCATTCTTCCTGCTTCTTTTCATAGCTGCTCTTACATCTGCCATTTCACTTCTTGAAGTTGTCGTTACATACGCAATCGACCAGCTGAAATGGAACAGGGCAAAGGCTGCAGTAGTAATGGGAACAGCAATTGCTCTTCTCGGAATTCCTTCTGCCCTTTCGGTCGGAGGCCACATCCCGCAGATAGCGGGCAAAGACTTCCTTGATGCTGCCGACTTTCTTACCAACAACGTGATAATGCCCCTCGGAGGCATATTCATCGCTGTATTCGTAGGATGGGTATGGACAGACGGCGCAAAGGCAGAGCTTACAGACAACGGCAAACTGGTCTTCCCGTTCTACACCGTATGGCTTTGGATCTGCCGGGTAGTAGCGCCTGCCTGCATAGCCATAATATTCATCACAGGACTCAAGTGGTAGAACTTAGAATTTAGACGAAAACAATTCGACACAAGAAAAGAGAGCCACGGTTGACAAGACCGTGGCTCTTGCTATACTTTGCATAATCTGTATGAAAGCAGCAAGAGAGACTCTCCGGTTTTTTGCCGGGAGCGCCGAAGGGGCAAAGCGTTGGCAAAGCTGAAACTCTCAGGCATAAGGATTGCTGCCGGACAGTACTCTGAAGACGGCTAAGGGTCGTTATCATGACTTTTAGGGGACGAGGACAGAGGATCTCTTGCTGATAGGCGGGGTTCCTATGGACTTGTTCCCTTTTTTTTATACTTGCATCACAAACAATAAGGACCTGGCCGAATGTCTGAATGACGCACAGATAGTTGACGGACCTGCAATTTCGGTCCTGATAAGGGGAAGGGATCTCATCCATCTGGGATGGAAGCTTGAGGCAAGTCCCCTTTACGGCAACCTTAAGCCGAACCAGCAGCCTTACAGGACATTGGTCCTGAAATCCGAAAAAGAAATGATCGGACAGCATGCCGACCATTATTCTCTTCAGCTTATCGAATCAGCGATAGCGGTCTACTCTTCCTGCAAAATAACCCGGAAGCCGGGTGACATGCCTGAGGAGATCGACAAAGACTATAGATATGTGGATTTTGCCTTGATGGAAGAGACATTGAAAAACTGCGGGCTGTTAAGGAAGAGCCTTAAGAGTATCATCGGGAGGTGAAGTTTAGGTTCCCCGCATCTTGAGATCATTTAATATAAACGACTATCTGTGAGGAGGAATTCCATGAAACTGGAGCTTATGAAAGTTGATGTAAAAAGCGTTGGCTGGGGCGACAGGACAGAAGTCCTTAAAGACGGAACGCTTAAGGTAAATAAAGAAGAACTTCTTGCCCATGTTGCGGATGGAGAGAACCTTAAAAGCATCGGTGCAGAAATTGCTTTACCCGGAGAAAGTGTGAGAATTACCCCTGTCAAGGACGCGATACAGCCAAGATATAAAGTAGAAGGCATCGGACAGGTTTTTCCCGGGATGATAAGCGATGTAGAAACTGTAGGCAATGGAAAGACCTTTGTCCTTGAAGGCGCAGCAGTTGTAACATGCGGCAGGATAGTTGGCTTCCAGGAGGGGATAATTGACATGTCGGGAAAGGGGGCGGAATATACTCCTTTCTCAAAAACATGCAATATCGTCCTGGTTTTTGAGCCTAAAGAGGGGCTTGAAAAGCATGATTACGAGAAGGCATGCAGGATCGCAGGGCTCAAAGCGGCAATGTACCTGGCGAAGAGTGCCTACGAGTCAGGACATGGAGCCGACAGGAGCGAGACTTATGAAATAGCGCCTTTTGCGGACAGCATGAAATCCTTCCCTGGTCTCCCGAAAGTGGCGTACCTTTACATGCTGCAGACACAGGGTCTCCTGCATGATACATATGTCTACGGCATTGATGCGAAAAGGATACTTCCTACGATCATCCATCCTAACGAAACGATGGATGGGGCCATTGTATCCGGGAACTGTGTGTCCGCATGCGACAAGAACAGCACATATGTCCATCAGAACAATCCTGTGATCAAGTCGCTTTACGAACGTCACGGCAAAGATATCAATTTTGTGGGGGTAATCATCACCAATGAGAATGTTACTCTCGCAGACAAAAAGAGGAGTTCGTCCTTTGCGGTCAAAATCGCCGGAATGTTCGGAGTAGACGGTCTTGTGGTGAGCGAGGAAGGCTTTGGTAATCCTGACGCGGACCTTATCATGAACTGCCGCAGGGCAGAAATGGCCGGTATAAAAACGGTGCTGATAACAGACGAATTCGCAGGCAGGGACGGAGCAAGCCAATCTCTGGCAGATGCCGCGCCGGAGGCAAATGCCGTCGTTACCGCAGGAAACGCCAATATGACAGTTATCCTCCCTCCGATGCAGAGGATCATAGGTTTTACGGAATATGCAAACGTAATTGCAGGAGGCTTTGACGGATCACTGAGACCTGACGGGTCGATAGAGGTTGAGCTTCAGGCGATAACAGGTGCGACATGTGAGCTGGGCTTCAACAGGCTTGGCGCAGAAACCTGGTAGGGGAGGCTATAAAATGACTTACAGGATAGTTCATTACATCAATCAGTTTTTTGCCGGAATAGGCGGAGAGGAAAAAGCAGGTGTCGGTCCCGAGTCCCGTAACGGAGCACTTGGTCCCGGATTGGCCTTGAAGGCTGCATTCGGAAGTGAAGCGGAGATAGTGGGCACAGTTGTCTGCGGGGACGGCTATTTTGCAGAGAACATGGACGAAGCAGGAGAAAAGATACTTAAAATGATCGCAGACTTTAAACCTGATGCAGTCATCGCAGGTCCTGCTTTTAACGCGGGGCGCTATGGGACTGCCTGCGGTGCCGTAAGTGAGGCTGTGATCAAAAAACTTGGAATCCCCGCTGTTACAGGAATGTATCCTGAAAATCCGGGTGTGGACATGTTCAGGAAGAGCGTTTATATCGTCGAAACTTCTGACAGCGCAAGGGGCATAAAAGATGCAGTGCCCGCGATGGCTAAACTTATAATGAAGTCGCTTAGGGGAGAAACCTTGGGAAGCCCTGCCGATGAAGGATATATTCAGCGCGGGGTCAGGGTCAACCGTTTCCACGATAAGATCGGAGCCGCACGAGCTGTTGATATGCTTGTCAAAAAACTTAAAGGGGAAGAATTCCGGACTGAATATCCGATGCCTGTTTTTGACAGGATACCTCCTGCGGAACCGATAAAGGATATGAAAAATGCCGTAATCGCACTTGTGACGTCAGGCGGGATAGTTCCAAAGGGAAACCCTGACCACATTGAGGCTTCAAGCGCTTCGAAATACGGAACATACAGCATCGAAGGGGTACAGAGCGCCGATGAAGTCGCATATGCTACAGCCCACGGAGGATACGATCCCACATATGCCAACACAGACCCAAACCGTGTGCTTCCCATAGATGTGCTTCGTGAGATGGAAAAAGAGGGTGTCTTCGGCAAACTCTATGACTGCTTTTTCACAACAGTCGGAAACGGCACTTCGGTAGCAAGTTCAAAGAAATTCGGTTCTGAAATAGGAGAGCGGCTGAAAAAAGATGGCGTTGACGCTGTGATACTGACCTCCACCTGAGGAACCTGCACACGTTGCGGCGCAACGATGGTCAAGGCTATTGAGGAAACAGGGATAGCAGTTGTTCATATCTGCACTATAGTGCCGATCTCTCAGACGGTAGGGGCGAACAGGATAGTCCCTGCGGTAGCCATACCATATCCGCTGGGCGACCCATCAAAGACCCATGAAGAGGAAAAAGTTATAAGAAGGGCTATTCTCGAGAAGTCACTTGAGGCTCTTAAGACACCTATTAAGGAACAGACGGTTTTCAACTAGACTTGTCTTTGCGATAAGGCAGGCCGTAAAGAAGATCACGGCAGGATAGTCGCCTTTAAGTTGACTGTTCTGCCGCTCTTTGTAAATTAGGCCCTGAAAATAGGCTGTTTGCAAGAACACAAAGAAGGATCGTTTTAGGCCATTGTTTATTCAATATGACAAAGACCTTGATTTTATTAAAAAATATAATTAGTCATATTGACAAGCTTAACTCAACAATAAAACAGCTAATATATGGAGGAATGCTAAATGCCCAACGCAGCTGTCAAAGGTACCTCATATTCTCTGAATCACACTCCGGAATTGGCCCTTTATTACGGAAATACTCCT
The DNA here is from genome assembly GCA_036803945.1 of Synergistaceae bacterium. GTDB lineage: Bacteria > Synergistota > Synergistia > Synergistales > Synergistaceae > Caenicola. The sequence goes on along the minus strand of DAIRTK010000004.1, from coordinate 91,324 downwards.
TTTGTAGAGAGAGAAGCGCATCCGGATTCGGAATTTCTTTCTGTTCTCCCTAAGCATGTCCAGGGCTACGATGAATGTTCAAGATATGCTCCAAATCTTGTGTATATCGGAGCCATGGATCTTGAAGAACTTGAAAAAAGGGAACAGCCCTGGTATGAAAAACTGGAGCAGGCTCCTGTCAGATATGGTAAATATGGAGAGATAATGCCTGAGGATGAGACGCTTGGTTTTCTTGACCTTTGTGATGTCTTTGACCTTGTGTGGCTTGAGAAAGGCTTTGCTGCAGAAGTTAAGGAAAAACTCGCCAAGCACCCGTTGATAAGGGAAGATATGCTGGCACGTCTTGAAACCGGCCATGATATCAGCGAGATAGAGCGGGAGATCCAAAATTCTGCTGCACTTCCGCTTTACTGCGAAGGAAAGATAGCGGGATGCAGCAGAAGAGGCCACGAATTTGACCCCAACCTTACAGCATACGAACTGCTCGTCAACATGACCAGCAAGGCGAGTGCTGTACTCTCACTGCTCCACCTGATCAAAAACAGCGGAGTTGCCCCTGACGATGTGGATTTTGTTGTCGAATGCTCGGAAGAGGCTGCGGGAGACATGAACCAGCGAGGTGGGGGCAACTTTGCGAAGGCCATTGCCGAGATAGCGGGCTGTGTCAACGCCTCGGGCTGTGACATCAGGGGCTTCTGTGCCGGACCGGTCAATGCAGTCCTTGCCGGAGCTTCCATGGTGGCTGCCGGAACGCGAAAAAACGTTGCTGTCATCGCAGGTGGAGCCATCCCCAAACTGTATATGAACAGCAGGGACCATGTAAAAAAATCACTCCCCGCACTTGAGAACTGCCTTGGCTCGTTCGGGGTGCTTATAGTCCCCGATGACGGTACACTGCCTGTGATAAGGCTGGATGCAATAGGAAAACATACTGTCGGAGCCGGAGCTTCGCCCCAGACGGTCACAAGCGTACTGACTCTTGAACCGCTTCAGAAAGTAGGCCTTTCTCTGACCGACGTGGACAAATATGCTCCTGAGCTCCACAACCCTGAAATCACTCTGCCTGCAGGTGCCGGGAACGTTCCTGAGGCAAACTTCAAGATGATAGCGGCGCTCGGTGTTATGAAAAAACAGATAGAAAAGGCAGATATGCCTGATTTCATAAAGAGCCGCGGCATGAAGGGCTTTGCGCACACCCAGGGGCACATACCGTCAGGAGTGCCTTACATGGGTCATGCTGCCGAAGCTATAAGCTCAGGAAAGATCACAAGAGCGATGATAATAGGCAAGGGAAGCCTCTTCCTCGGAAGACTCACAAACCTTGCTGACGGCGCTTCCTTCCTGATGGAAAGACCGTTGCAGTGCAAGCCGGAAGGAGAAAAGGGCGTGACCCGTGAAGAGATCCGCGAGCTCATCCTGGAAGCCCTGGGAGAACTTGCGGCAGGGCTGAAAAAGTAAGGGTACACGTGATGGAAGAGAGAAATACGACTCAAAAAATAATTGGCGAAGTCCTTGCGGAGATCATCGAGGATGTAAAAAGCGGTTGTGTTAAAAAGGTCAGCATAGGCCTTATGGCATACGGCAGCGAGCTCGGCAGCGAAGAACTTTTGAAGGGAGCAGCCCTTGCCATGAAGAATGACCCCTCAGTCAATGTCATACCTATCGGCCCCAGGGTCCAGGGTTTCGAGCAGATGGAATGGATCGAAACGCCTGCATGTGAGTCTGATATATCCAAATCGATGGAGGATGCACTGGAAAGAGGGATAATATCTGGAGCTGTGGCGCTTCACTATCCTTTCCCCCTTGGTGTGACGACCATAGGCAAAGTGCTGACGCCTGCGAGAGCAAGACCCTGTTTCATAGCATCATCGACGGGGACTTCATCATCCAACCGTGTGGAGGCCATGGTAAGGAACGCAATTTACGGCATCGCCGCAGCTAAGGCAGATGGGATCACATCTCCCACAGTTGGCATATTGAATCTTGACGGAGCTCAGACTGTACTCAGAGCCCTTCAGAAACTTAGTGAGGGCGGCTATCCGATTAAATTCGGATCCAGCATGAGAAAAGAGGGCGGATCGATACTGAGGGGAAATGACCTCCTTGCCGGATCGGTCGATGTATGTGTTACAGATACCCTGACAGGAAATGTCCTGATGAAACTTTTCGCAGCATGGAACACAGGTGGAAATTACGAGGCCCTGGGCTGGGGATACGGACCCTCGGCAGGAGAAAACTGGAACAAGGTCGTATCGATAATATCAAGGGCATCCGGTGCTCCTGTTGTGGCAGGGGCGATCACGCTTAACGCAAGATGTGCAAAAAACGGATTGCCGGCGGCTGTAGCAGAGGAACTCAGGCTTGCAAAAAAAGCAGGTCTTGACGAGATACTGGCATCACTTCAGCCAAAACAGGCCTCGTCGGAAGAAGAAGTCACCACCCCGCCCTCGGAGCCAACGGACGAGGAAATACACGGTATCGACGTGCTTGAGATCGAGGAAGCCGTAAAGACTCTCTGGAAAGCGGGCATTTATGCCGAATCTTCGATGGGATGCACCGGCCCTGTGATAAAAATGGCAGCTGCAAGGATAGAAAAAGCGAAGGCCGTGCTCAAAGAAAACGGCTATATCTAACCTCTGGTTTATTTAATAATAGCAGGCAAAACAGTGCCGGGATAAGGTTTTTCTTATCCCGGCACTGTTCGTTTTGATATATTTTAAGCTGCTGTTTTTAGAAAGCCGGGACTACTCCCTTGGGGGAGAGAACGTCAGTTATGTACTTTTTGACTTCCGGTGAGTTGAGGGCCTTCGAGAGTGCCTTTGTCGCCGGGGTATCCCTGTCGGCAGACCTCACGGCCAATACTACGGCATAGGGTGAATTTTTGTCCTCGAGCGCAAGAGCCTCCTTGGTGGGATTGAGGCCTGCATCGACTGCGAAGTTCATAGTGATCACCGATATCGTCGTGTCGGGAAGGCTTCTTGGAAGCTGTGGAGCCTCCAGTTCGATAATTTTCAGCGATTTTGGATTTTCGACAATGTCCCTCGCCGTAAGGTCCTTTTTCGACGGGTCCATTTTAAGGAGCCCTTCCCGCTCAAGCAGCTTGTATGCGCGATATCCGTTTGTCGGGTCGTTGGGGAGCGCCACGACCGCACCTTTTTTAACATCCTTAAGCGATTTTATCTTTTGCGAATATATTCCGATAGGAAGGAGGTGGACTTTAACCAAAGGTACTATATCCAGTTTTTTCTCCCTCTTCATGTTTTCGAGATAGGGCACGTGCTGGAAGAAATTAGCGTCAAGGTCCTTGTCCTGCAGAGCGTAATTGGGCTGCACGAAATCAGTGAACTCCCTGATCACAAGTTCGTAGCCGTCCTTTTTCAGGACCTCTTTTGCCACTCCTGCGATGTCTTTTGCCGGAAATGGCGTTACCCCGATCACAATTTTTTTGTCCGCCGCAAAAGATGCTGCCGGGATCAGTATTGCTGCTATCAGGGCAATAATTACTGCTTTTTTCATTTCTTTCTCCTCCTAGTATTATAATTTCTTGAAAATATTAAAGGGCCGGACCCTTTGCGGGTCCGGCCCCGATATGGCAAGTGCTGTCTAAGCGCCGACCATTTCAGGAGAGGATCCGCCGATGCCGCACATCATCATGCACATTATTCCGAATACTGCATTATGCGTCATAAAGTCGGTCTCCTTTCTTCAGTCGGGAAAATTGAAATTGCGGAAATTTTATATTAACAAGGAATAAATGTCAACTATTATCATCTTTTGCCAGAGGGAAAAACATTTTGCCTGGGTTCAGGATGTTCATAGGATCAAAGGAACTCTTTATCCCTTTCATTATCTCCAGCTCCGCGGCAGATTTGCTATCAATGATAATATGCTGCTTGACATGACCCACTCCGTGTTCACCGCTGCCTACGCCGCCAAGCGCTATAGCTTCCCTGATAAGCTCCTGGAAAAACTGCTCAGAATGTACAGCCCAGTCCTCCGGAGACATTCCTTCCGGCTTTAACGGGATCGGGTGGATATTTCCGTCACCTATGTGTGATATTATGCCCATCTCAAGGCCCCATTTTTCTCCGGTTTCATTTATGATCCTGATCATTTGAGGAACAGCTGACAGGGGGACCATAAGATCACCGGAGCTTGAAGCATAGGGGTCTTTTGCTCTCATCCCCTCGAGCCCATTCTGTCTGACGTTCCACATTGCCGCTGAATCAGTCCTGTTTTCAGCAACGAAAACTTCGAAGGCTCCGCAGTTCATGCAGATGCCGCCAACCTTTTCATAGCTTTCTTCAAGCTGTTCTTCATTGTCAGCCTCAAGCTGTATTATGAGATAGCCCTCACTCCTGTCCTGTTCAGGAAGCATGCATCCCAGGTATTCGGAAGTGTATTTTACAAGGTTTCTGTCCATGAATTCACAGGATATTATCTTTTGTCCTGATCCGATTATTTGGGATACGCTTTTCACCAGAGTTTCAATGTCAGGGTAGCATGCAAGCAAATTTACGGTTTTCCCGGGTTTTGGTTCAAGGTTTACGATAAGCTTTGTTGCCACCGCAAGGGTTCCTTCACTGCCTATAAGCAGCTGGAGCAGGTTATAACCCCAGGTGTCCTTCCTGAATTTACCTCCCAGATCAATTACCTCTCCGTTTGGAAGGACTGCTTCAGCCCCAAGTATGTGTCTTCTGGTGCTTCCGTATCTGACAACTTTTCCCCCGCCTGCGTTGGTAGCAAAATTGCCTCCGATAAAGCTTGTTTCAGTGCTCATCGGGTATCCGGCATAAAGGAATCCCTTCTCTGCAGCTGCCCTGCAAAGGTCGTTTGTAACAACACCGGGTTCAACAACGGCCACTCTGTTGACAGGGTCTATCTCGATTATGGAGTTCATCCTTTCAAGTGAAAGCACTATTCCTCCTGCAAGGGGAACTGCCCCTCCGTTCAGTCCGCTTCCTGCTCCTCTCGGGGTAACAGGTATCCTGTAACGGGAAGCTGTTTTCATGACAGCACTGACCTGTTCTGTGTTTGCAGGCCTGACTACGGCCTCAGGCATGTGTCCCCATATCCTTCCTGCCTGGTCCCATGAATAATTTTCCAGAACATCGCGGTCATTTGTGACAACATTGCTTTGTCCCAGGGCGGATATAAGTTCGTGAACTGCTTCGGGTGTCATCTTGCCGTAATATCCCATCAGATATTCTTCTGCCGTTTTCTTAATGAATTTATCATACCGTCAAGGATCTCCATGGCGTCTCCCTGGATGCTGAGGTCTGCGACCTTGAATATTGGGGCTTCCGGGTCGTGATTTACAGCAATCACAGTTTCGGCTCCGGACATACCTGCAATATGCTGCACTGCACCGGAAATTCCAAAGGCCAGGTATATCCGTGGGGTTACAGACTTACCGCTGAGTCCTACCTGCGCCGAATATGGCGCCCAGCCAAGGTCTACCGCCATTCTGGAAGCTCCTACAGTACCGCCCAGAAGAATTGCCAGTTCCTCAAGCCTGGAGAAATTTTTCGAGCTCCTCATGCCCTTGCCGCCTGCAATAATTATTTCTGCTTCCTGTATTGGCAGGCCGCAAGCTGATTCAGCTTTGAAGCCCATGAATTCGAGGGCCGAACCAATGCGGTCGGGACGGACTTCAATGCTGATCATCTCACCTTTTCGCGACATGTCCGGACAAAGCGGCCTTTTTGATTTGGGCCTTACGGTACACATCTGAGGGTCCCTTCCTCTTGTCTTGATATCTGCCATGACATTGCCCCCTATAGCGGGCCTTGTCTGTATAAGTCTGTCTGTGAAGGGTTCGACAGATAGCTCGGTGCAGTCTGCAGTCAGTCCGCACCCCAACTTTGCGCTCAGCATGGGCATCAGAGTACGCCCTCTTGTAGTAGCAGAAGCTATTAGGACGGAAGGGCCGTATTTATCGACCAGATCTTCAAGAACTTTTACCTGCGCATCACAAAGGAAGTTGTCAAATGCCGGATCATCCGCTATGTAGATCTTGTCTGCGCCTGCAGGTATGAGTGCTTTAGCTTTATCGGATATCCTATTTCCGATCAGGATGCTTGCCAGAGGTACGCGCATTGAATCAGCCAGTTCCCTTCCCCAGGCAAGAAGTTCTTTTGATACAGGGTGGATCTCTCCTCCCCTTACTTCTGCAAGAGTCCAGACTTCTTTTGAAATCTCTCTCATTCCGCAGCCTCCAGACAATTTTTTTCTTCGAGCAGACCAACGATCATTTCAACAGTTTCATCAATTTTCCCCGAAGCAACGACCTTGCTTCCCTGTCTTGTCATTTTGGGATAGGTCACATTTATGACCCAGGTTGCCGATCCTTTCAGTCCTACTGAACTTTCTTCAAGACCGAGATCATCGGCCGTAATCAAGGGGATATCGGTCTTCTTTGCCTTCAGTTTTCCGCCGAGGGTACAAAGCCTCGGTATGTTCATCTCTTTAACAGGTATGACCATTGCCGGAAGAGGGGCCCTCAAAGTTTCATGCCCGCCTTCGATGGACCTTGTCACAGTTATGCTCTCTTCATTAAGTTCATCTATTGAGCTGACATATGTAAGAGCAGGGATACCCAGAAATTCAGCCGTGGCGGGACCGACCTGTCCTGTTTCCCCGTCAGTGGCTCTCTCGCCGGCCAAGACGATGTCAAAAGGACCGGTCATCTTAAGGGCTTTTGATAGTGTTCTTGATGTGGCCAGTGTGTCCGCACCTCCGAATTTTCTGTCTGAGATCAGGATCCCTTTATCGCAGCCCATTGAAATGGCATAAGCTGCAGCTTTTTTTGCCTGAGGCGGTCCCATCGTTAAGGCTGTAATCTCAGTGGTACCATCGCGCCGGCTCTCTTTAATCCTGACCGCAGCTTCGACCGCATGGAGATCAAGGGGATTAAGTTCAGCCTCTATCCCATCACGCACCATTGTTCCGGTTTTTTCGTCAATTTTTACAGTGTCAACAGCCGGGACCTGTTTGATCAGTACTGCTATGCGCAAATTTATTCCCCCTGCCTTGTGTCTGCGCTGTCCTGTGCAAAATATAACAGCGATTCGCTATTATAAACTATCAAAAATATTTTTCCAAATTTTACGTATTCGGGTTACAATTGTTCTGTCTGTGTTTTGACCAATTTTCCTGTTTATCGAGAGGAGTTATCAAGAAATGGATCCAACGAATGAAATGAAAGGCTTCAGGGCAGTGAAGGTCAGCCCGGAAATGACAGCGGAACTGAAGGAAAAGGCGAGAAAGGGAAGGATCTGGTCGGTAATAGCTACCTCTGCCGCAAAGAGCGGACACCCCGGCGGGGCGCTCTCTTCAATGGACATATACATGACACTGCTCGCCTCCGCGGATGTCAGCCCGGAGAGTTCCGACTGCATGGAGCGGGATAGGATCGTAATAAGCCACGGACATACATCTGCCGGCTTCTACTCGGCGCTTGCGGCATACGGATTTTTCACGCCCGAAGAGATGTACTCCAACTTCAGGCGTACCTGCAGCCCCTTTCAGGGCCATGTTGAGAGGGATGTTCCCGGAGTTGACTGGGGAACAGGAAACCTCGGACAGGGCCTTGCTGCGGGAGTTGGTTTCGCGCTGGCAGCAAGAGCTCGGGGATCAAACTCCAAAACATGGGTAGTGATGGGAGACGGGGAACAGGTAAAGGGACAGGTGGCTGAAGCCAGAAGGATCGCTGCCAAGGAAAAGCTGAACAACCTGACAGTACTTGTCGACTGGAACGACATACAGATAAGCGGGCGCATTGAAGAAGTAATGCCCGTGAACATCCCCGATCTCTGGAAGGCAGACGGATGGCATGTCATAGAGTGCGACGGGCACTCACATTCACAGATATACGACGCTATGAGACGCGCAGTTACCCATGACGGATGCTACGTCATCCTATGCAGGACAGTAATGGGAAAAGGTGTCTCATTCATGCAGAATATCCCTGATTACCACGGGAAGGCAGCTTCAGGGGAAGATCTTGCGACAGCACTGAGGGAGCTTGGCGCCGACATGGGGATTTTTGAGAATGCGCTTGAAATAAGAAAGGGAGATCTTCCAAAGGGACGCGAAGTCGAGGTTTGCCTAGCGGATCTGGATACCGGAACGCCAATAACATATACGAAAGAAGACAAAAAGGACAACAGGGGGGCATTCGGAAAGGCCCTGGCCCAGGTTGGTGAACTTAATTACAAAAAAGATGGGCGTACTCCGATCATAGTCTTTGACTGCGACCTGGCCGGATCTGTAAAAGTTGACGGTTTTGCGAAGGTCTGTCCGGACAATTTTATTCAGGCCGGCATTCAGGAACACTCAACAGCAACAGTTGCAGGAGCAGCTTCGACTGCAGGGGTAGTTTCCCTCTGGGCCGGATTCGGTGTTTTCGGTGCCGATGAAGTCTACAACCAGCAGAGGCTAAACGACATAAACAAGGCATCGGCAAAAACCGTCCTTACCCACACCGGGCTGGATGTGGGAGAAGACGGGATGACCCACCAGTGTATAGACTACGTGGGACTCTTCCGCAACACTTTTGGATGGAAGGTAGTGGTCCCTGCCGATCCAAACCAGACCGACAGAGCTACAAGATGGATGCTGAAGGAACCCGGCAATGTATGCATGGCAATGGGCAGGAGCGTACTTCCCGTACTTCTCAAAGAGGACGGCACACCATTTTACGGAGAAGACTATACCTTCATATATGGTGATATAGATGTCATAAGGGAGGGCAAAGATGCCGTTATTCTCTCGATGGGACATTTTGCAGGCCGTGCGGTGGCCGCCCGTGATCTCCTTGAGGCGGAAGGGATCAGCGTTAAAGTTCTTCACTGTGCTTCCCCACTTGGAATGAAGGCGGAAAAACTCCTTGACCTTGTCGGAGGCAAGCCCCTTATCACGTGCGAAGACCATCATGTAAATACGGGGATCGGCTCGATCGCTGCAATGATGTTTGCCCGTTCCGGGAAGGCGGTCAGGATGGCAAATCTTGGGGTGACCCATTATGGGTGTTCGGGACCCGGCAGTGAAGTGATGGCGGAGATGAAGCTCTCTCCCAAGGACATCGCCGAAGCAGTTAAAGGATCGCTGGAATAGATGATACAGGCTGGAGATCTGGTATTTATCTGGAACCCCAAAAAGGGAGACAATTTCCTCATAAAAGTGACCCCCGGCATGTCCCAGGGGACACATTTCGGACAGATCAAACATACGGAGCTCATGGAGCGCGAGTACGGCGAGGGGATAGTCACCCCCAAGGGGGAGGTCTATTATCTGCTCAGGCCCACCCTTGCCGGTTATACAAGGAGACTTAAGAGGCAGACCCAGATAGTCTTTCCTAAAGACGCAGGATTTATCATCCAGCACCTTAACATCTTTCCGGGCTGCACGGTAGTAGAGTGCGGAACCGGATCGGGAAGCCTCTGCTGTACGTTCGCCCACTTCGTGGGAGATGAGGGCAGGGTCTGCACATATGACCGAAGGGAGGAATTCTCGGCACTTGCAAAGAAGAATGCCGAAAAATGGGGAGTAGCCCACCGTATCGAGTTCAACGTCAGGTCTCTGGACGAAGGCTTCAAGGAGAGGAACGCAGATGCGGTCTTCCTTGATGTGCCGACGCCGTGGGAGTACATAGACAAGGCTTATGAGGCGCTCGCGCCGGGAAACCATCTCGGGATACTCGTGCCTACAACAAACCAGGTATCAGAGACGATCGTCAGGCTCAATGAATTTGGGTTTGCGGATATCCAGGTAGTTGAGCTCATGCTGCGCTATTATAAGACCGAACCGAACCGCATCAGGCCTGAAGATGTGATGATCGGCCATACCGGCTACCTGATCTTTGCAGTGAAGACGCTTCCATTGCCGGAACAGGTACCGCCGTCTGAGGATAGCGGAGATGCTGAAGCTGAGGCTGTGACAGAAGAAGAGGCAACAGAAGAGAAGATATAAAGGAGCACTGTTCAAATAAATGGATGATAATAAGCGACTGATCCTTCATATATGCTGTGCTCCTGATGCAACAGTACCTGCAGATCTCCTTTTGGATGAGGGCTATAGTACAGAAGGTTTTTTCTACGGGTGCAATATCCATCCTGAGGACGAATTTGAAAAAAGGGCTGCTGCAGTAGTATTTCTATGCCAAACAAAAGGTATAGGGTGTCATGTAATGCCTTACGATCCCGAGAAGTGGGCAAGGGAAACGAAAGAGTTTGCATCTGAGCCTGAGGGTGGAAAAAGGTGTCTGCTCTGTTTTGAGCTACAGCTGAAAGCCGCGGCTGAGTATGCAGTCAGTAGCGGGGCAGGATCGTTGACGACCACCCTCACTATCAGCCCGCACAAAGACCCCTCGGCCATAAACGGAATAGGAGAAAAAGTTTGTTCTGAGCAGGGCCTGATCTGGATCCCAAAGATCTGGCGGAAAAACAACGGATTCAAAAGGTCCGTGGATGAAAGCAAAAAACTTGGGCTTTACAGGCAGGGCTACTGTGGCTGTATATATTCTATAAGAAACAGGTGAGCAGCTTTGGACGAAGTTATTAAACTCCCATCTGGAAAACTTTCTCCTAAGGCGCTTGAACGCAACGTCCTGCGCTATACCGGGGCACAAAGAAAGGAAATGCTGATAGGCCCTGCTGTCGGAGAGGACGCGGCAGTCATAGAATGGCCCAAAGACAAATATCTCGTATTTTCATCCGATCCTATCGTAGGAGCTGAAAAAGGTGCCGGAAAACTTTTGGTCAGGATCAACTCCAACGACATAGCATCAAAGGGAGGAGATCCGGCATATCTTGCCGTTACACTTATCCTTCCTCCTTCATGGGGAGAAGAGGGAGCAGCACGGATAATGGGCGAGATACATGAAGAATGTATTGCTCAGGGTATCGCTGTGGCCGGAGGACATACCGAGTTCAACGACAGATACGATAGGCCTGTGATCATGGGAGCCCTTATAGGCACAGCCGACAGGGTGCTGAGAGCAGACGACCTCAGGCCGGGAGACGAACTTATTGCGACCAAGCATATAGGTATAGAGGGGATGTCAATTCTTGCATCGGACAAACCTGAACTTCTCAGGCACTTTATGTCGGAGTTCGAGATAGCTGAGCTCTTATCATGGACTGAAAAAACGTCTGTTTTGGAGGAATCCAGGGCACTTAGGGACATTGCGAAATTTATGCATGACCCGACAGAGGGAGGCTTCATGGGAGGAGTAGGTGAGATTTCTTCCCTGAGCGCCCTGCAGGTAAAGATAGACTCATTTTCCGTCCCGGTCCACCCCCTTACAAAAAGAGCTGCGGAAAGGCTTGGATTTGATCCACTGCGCCTTATAGCCTCAGGAAGCCTCCTGGCTGCAGTTCCCCCTGAAAAGACAGGAGAGGCAATGCAGCGCCTTGCAAAGCTGGGCATTGATGCCGCGGTGGTAGGAGTGATGGGAGACAGACTGGAAAAGCCCTTACCTGAACCATCAGAAGAGCTGTGGAGACTTCTCAAGATGGAAGGTGTTCAGTATGAGTAAAGACTACATAATCAATAGAGCCCAAAGGATCAGGCAAGAGATGTTAAAAACAGGTGCAGATGCTTTTGTGGTACTGACGGAAGAGGGTTTCAACTGGGAGACCCTTTATTATCTCAGCGATTTCCGGGGGACCTCGGGAGCACTGGTCATTTATAGGGACACTGCCGAACTGATCCTTGACAACAGATACATAGAACAGGGTGAAAATAGTTCTCCTCACAGGGTAGTTGCCCAGAAAAGAAGCCTGACCGACGATTTGATCGAAAGCCTGTCGGCTCACTCTGCCGAGAAGATCTTTTGCGAAGCATCAAAGACCACCCATGCGACATGGGAAAAACTATCTACTGCCTCAAAAACCAGGTGGAGCGATGGGACATACATAATATCAGAGCTAAGACGATCAAAGGACCGACATGAGACGGGATATATCGAAAAAGCAGCTGAAATAGCGGCTGATGCTTTTTTACAGACTATTGAAAATGTAAAACACGGAATGACAGAAAAAGAATTCGAGGCCCTGCTGAATTTCAACATATGCAAATTTGGCGGTGAAACAGGATTTGATATGATCGTTGCATCCGGATCCAGAAGCTTTATGCCTCACGGACGAGCGACCTGCAAGGAAATGGCAGAGGGAGAGTGGGTCACGGTCGATTTTGGCGTAAGGTACATGGGATACTTATGTGATATAACAAGGAATTTTTCTTTGGGTGTTGCTGACAGCCGCGCAGCAGAATACCACAATATCATCCTGAGGGCACATGAGGAGGCAGCAAAGGCTCTATCTCCGGGAATAAATGGGCGTGAGGTCTACAAAAAGGCCTGGGATGTACTTGAATCAATGGGACTTGGAAGGTACTTTACACATGGTCTGGGTCACGGCCTGGGGATCGAGCTCCATGAGCCGCCCTACCTTTCGTCAAGGTATTCTTATGAGCTCAAAGCAGGGGATGTTGTCACTGTAGAACCCGGCATATATATCGAAGGCTGGGGAGGATTGAGATTGGAGGACAATTACCTTATAATTGACGGAGGAGCCAAGAGGCTGACAGAGAAGCTCGATCAGTCTTTTTACAGCGTATAAAAAATAACATCACTGAGTTGATAATGATTTAAGTATTATTGGCCATTTATAAAGGGCCAACCTAAAAGGAGGACTACGGACTATGGAAAAGTATGTATGCACGGTTTGCGGTTATGTTTATGATCCTGAAGCAGGGGATCCTGATTCGGGAGTAGCCCCCGGAACACCCTTTGCGGAGATCCCCGATGATTGGGCCTGCCCGGTATGCGGCGTAGGCAAGGATATGTTCGAAGCTCAGTAAGCATACACCAGAACCTGGCGAGTTTAAGGCATTATTGCGGGAGGCCCCTGTGACGAAGGGCCTCCTTTTGCTATGCCATTGAATATATCCTGTCGGTAAGTTCGTCGATAAGGTCGCTGATCCCGTAAGGGTAAAGGTCATCACGTATCTTTTCTATGATATTTTCGTCACGCAGAGTGGCTACCGAAACGGGGAAGTTCAGGTCGCATCCCCATGTAAGCTGTATCAGCCTGTAATCTTCAAGGGACCGGGCATTTGAGTAAGATCCTGATCCGGTCCTCCTTACCTCTTCAACAAGCTCGGATGACAGCCCATCCGCAGTTTGATGTCGTGGAAGCATTTCAAAGATAGTCCCATTTTCTATCCGTTCCTGCACCATCCTGTAAATATCGATCTTGTCTGAGTCCCTGACCAGGCATGCCCATTTGTACGGGCCGAGCTTCAGATCAGCAGGCACTGTTTTTTTGTTGTGGAATCTGACGGCGGCAAGAATATTATCTCTGAAATTGACAGGCAAACCATCCCAGTCGAACTCTTCAGATAGTATTTCAGCCCCAAGCTCTCCGTGGTCGGCGCTGATGCTGTCAAAGAATGTTCTGAACTTGCTGTACTGAGGGAATCTCCCAACGTCATGGAGAAGGCCTGCAGTAAATGCGAGCCAGCTGTCACCATCTTCGTCCCAGCTCAAGGAAGAGGCAATTTCAGAGCATATTGCAGAAACTCTTTTGCTGTGTTTGAATTTTAGATCAAGCATGGGGTCCAGAGCCCCTTCGACTTTATATCTATCCGTGAAACTTTTAAACCATTTGTCTGTCCTTTCGGTAGAAAACACTGGCTTCGCCTCCCGTATTCTGAGAAAATATTATATCATCATCATCGAAGACGATGATTTCGCAGCTGACCGTAATTATCGGACCGGACAACGCTCATTTTTTATATGGGCCGACAAGTAAAATGATCATAATAAATTGTTATGGGGGGAGATTTCGAAATGGATTGGTTTAAAGAATCCCCTGCTGCTGTTCAGGCACTATTGGCAGGATGCTTCACCTGGGGCCTGACAGCTTTGGGCGCTTCCGGTGTTTTTCTTGCGCGAAGACCGGATCAGAAAATTCTTGATGTTATGCTGGGATTTGCCGGAGGAGTCATGATAGCAGCCAGTTTCTGGTCACTTCTCGCTCCCGCCATATCGATATCGGAGGAACTGGGATATCCCGGGTGGCTTCCTCCTTTCATCGGCTTTCTTCTGGGAGGCATTTCTATGCGCATTATTGACATGGTCATGCCCCATCTTCATCCGGGAATGTCTGAGACAGACCCGGACGGGCCGCCTTCAAGGATGAGAAGGACAACGCTTTTGATCCTTGCAATTACTTTACACAATATACCTGAAGGAATGGCGGTCGGTGTGGCGTTCGGGGCTGTAGGCCTGATGCCCGAAGCAACTTTTGCCGGTGCAGCGGCTTTGGCGATCGGTATCGGACTGCAGAACTTTCCGGAAGGACTTGCCGTCTCTATGCCGCTTCGACGTGAGGGTCTGAGCAGGAAAAAAGCATTTTTATACGGGCAGCTTTCTGCCGTAGTCGAACCGGTCTTTGCTCTTCTGGGTGCAGCATTGGTCCAGGCTGCCAGGCCTGTACTCCCTTATGCTCTGGCATATGCTGCAGGCGCCATGATATTTGTTGTTGTGGAAGAAGTGGTGCCGGAGTCGCAGTCAAGCGGAAACGGCGATCTTGCTACTATGGGGGTCCTGTTCGGCTTTGCTGTCATGATGGTCCTGGATGTGGCGCTGGGATAAGAGAAACTCTTAAAAGGGACTCCGCGCGACAGTACCCATTAACGGAGGGACATTGTGCTGTGATATACTTTCCGATGGCTCCAAAGTTACTTGTGACCAAAACTTCTTTATATGAGTGACAATTATTGTATGTGGCCTGGCTGCAGATATGCTTTTTGGAGGAATAATTGATGGAAAACAATATCGCCTTGATAGCCGGAGACGGAAATCTGCCTGTTGCCATTGCAAACAGGCTTACTGACATGGGAACACCTCCGGTCGTTTACTCCGTCAGGGAAAAAGTCGGCGACATATCCAAATATGCTCTTGAAGTGGTAAACATCGTCAAGCCTGACCTCGGATTCACTATCAAAGACATGAAAAGCCGCGGAGTCAAAAAAATAATCATGGCGGGCCTTATATCAAAGACTCTGGCATTTAAGCCTTCTCTTTTTGATCTTACCACACAGAAATTTTTGGCGAGCCTGGTATTCCGCGACGACCATTCACTGCTGGGCGCTCTTGTCGATTTTCTTGAAAAATCCGGCTTTGAGGTGATCAGTTACAGGGAAATAATACCTGACCTGTTGGCAAAATCCGGCTTCATTGCAGGAAGAAGACCCACATCCGATGAAATGACCGATGCCGAGTATGGCTTCTCTGTCTGCACAAAACTTGTTCCACTCTCCTTCGGACAGACTGTTGTGGTAAACAAAAGATCTGTTGTTGCCGTTGAAGCCATGGAAGGGACAGATGCCACACTCCTGAGGGCAGGTTCTCTGTGTACGGGAGGGACGGTCGTTAAAATGATGCGGCTTGACCAGGACGAACGGTATGATATTCCCACGGTCGGGCCGAACACACTCAGAAACATGGCACAGGCTAAGCTTACATGTCTTGTCCTCCATGCAGGATGGACGCTTATAATGGATCCGGAAGAATTCCGCTCTGTTGCGGAAAAAGAAAAAATTGCAGTAATGGGTATCGAGCAGTGTCGGTCTTCCTGAGCTCGGGGGAGGCATCCGGAGACCACTATACTGCATCGGTCGCCAGAGCCATGCGCAAGCTTGGCTATGAAGGCGATATATGGGGTATGGGAGGCAAGGAGCCAAGAGAAGCAGGGGTAAGGATAGCATGGCCGGGAGAAGAAATTCAGCTTTTGGGAATAGCGGAGGTTTTTTCAGCCATACCCTCCCTGTACAGGCAGCTCAATGAGATGTCGGACAGGATAATAAAACAGGGGGCGCAAAGCGTTGTGGTAGCCGACAGTCCGGATTTCAACATTCGGCTGGTCAGGAAGCTGAGGTCAAAAGGGTACAAGGGAAAGGTTTTTTACATTTCTCCTCCTACTGTTTGGGCATGGAGGAGCGGCAGGGTCAAAAATATTGCATCTGTTGTGGATGAATGCTTCCCTCTCTTCAGGTTCGAACATGAATTTCTTGTGAAAAACGGATGCAGCAGCTACTGGAAAGGACATCCGATGACAGAGGAGTTTTCTGACAGGGAGGCTATGGCGGCCAACCTGCCTGAACATCTGAGGAACGACAGGAGGCTGGTGGCGTTTCTTCCGGGGAGCAGAGGGGTCGAGATAAAAAACCTCCTGCCGCTGATGGAGAATGCTGCCTCAAAGTTGAAAGAGAGAGGATGGAATCCCGTTTTTTCAATTGCTCCCGGACTTAATGAAAAGAAAAGGATAATGATGAAAGAGCGTCTTGAAGCCAATAAATTTAACATATACTCAGGACCGGGCCGGGACCTGCTTGCAGCTTCGTCCTGCTCTGTGGCTGCAAGCGGTACTGTGGCAGTAGAAGCCATGATGCTTGGCTGCTACATGATTGTCGCATACAGACTGAGCTTCATTTCGGCAATAATTGCAAGACTGCTTGTAAAGACAAAATATTTTGCGATCCCCAACATACTCCTTGATCACGAACTTTTCCCTGAGCTGATGCAGAATAAAGCCACGCCGGAAAATATAGTCAGGGAAACGGTCAGTTGGCTTGAATCCGATAATGAAAAAAAAGCGGAAACATACCGAAAAATGTCTGTTGCAAGAAGTATGCTTGGAGAAACGGGAGTTTATGATTCATGGGCGAAAAGAATAATGGGGGCAGCTTGAGATGCTCTCTTTGAAAGAAAAGAAGACATGGTCATCCTACATCAGACTGCTGACTTACTGCAGGCCATACAAGGTGAGGCTTGGAACGGCACTGATATGCATGATACTTTCCGCTGTATTCGGGATAATACCCCCGTGGCTGATAAAAAATGTAGTCGACAATGTCCTTATAAATAAGGAGTCATCTACACTCAATCTTCTTGCATTTGGGATAGTCGCTCTTTACATTCTGAAAGCTGTCTTCGGTTACGGGCACATGTATCTTATGACATGGGTCGGTCAGAAAGTGGTAATAGATATCAGGCTTCAGCTTTATGACCACACTCAGAGGCTTTCGCTTGCCAAACTTTACAGCAAGCGCTCCGGCGAGTTCCTTTCAAGAATAACCAACGATGTGGCGACCCTTCAGAACATCCTTGCATCTGTGGTCGTTGACTTCGTTGTCCAGGGCTGCACGTTCATTGGGATCATCTGCTTTCTTCTCTTCATTAACTGGAAGCTCACCCTTGTTACGTTCGTAGTTACCCCGCTGGCAATTCTTGTGATAGACAAAGCCTCTTCGAAGCTTCGGGAGGTTGGAGGCACGATACAGGAAAGGCTTGCTTTAGTGGCTGCGATAGCTCAGGAAGCCCTTTCATCCATAAGGATAGTCAGGGCTTTTGTAACGGAAGAAAAGGAATATGCAAGGTTCGAGGAAGAGAGCAACAGGCATTTTAAGGCTGTTATGAGAGGTACTCAGGTGAGAGGCCTCCTTGAAGGTATAGTAGAAATAATACTTATTGCCGCTCTGGCCTTTATCCTTTGGTACGGAGGAAGAGATGTCATCAAAGGAAGGCTCACCGCAGGGGAGCTTCTTGCATTCCTGACCTACATCGGACTGCTCGTTCAGCCGATAAGGGTCCTCAGCAGGGTAATAAGCAGCATACAGCAGGGAATGGCTTCCGCTGACAGGGTCTTTGAGATCCTGGATGAAAAGAATGAAGTCCCCCTTCCTGAAAATCCTATAATGCATAAGCCCATGCAGGGACGCATAACGTTCAAAGATCTCTGGTTCGGGTACAATGAGCACTCGTGGGTCCTCAGAGGGCTTGATTTTGAGATAGACAGAGGACAGAAAGTCGCTGTAGTGGGTTCGACAGGTGCAGGAAAATCAACACTGGCAGACCTGGTGATGAGATTTTATGACCCGCAGAAGGGGTCAGTACTTGTGGACGGCATCGACATAAGACTTTTGGATCTGAAAAGCTACCGAAGACAGATCGGGGTGGTTCCGCAGGATCCGGTCCTGATGAAGGGCACCCTCGCATACAATATCGGATACGGTTATGAAGGCGTAAGGGACGCGGATCTGATCAGGGCTGCTGAGACTGCAGGCATACTTGGTTTCATAAAAAGCCTTCCCGAAGGTTTTGACACTGAAGTAGGAGAAAGAGGCGTCACCCTCAGCGGGGGCCAGAGACAGAGGATAGCGATCGCAAGAGCTGTAGTCAGGGATCCCAGGATACTTATTATGGATGAGGCGACATCATCCCTGGACGCTCTGGTAGAGCAGCAGGTACAGGAAGCAATGCGCAAGGCGATGGAGGGAAGGACGTCCATCATAATAGCGCACAGGCTCTCTACAATAAGGGATGCTGACAGAATAGCAGTCCTTTCGGGCGGAAAGCTTGTGGAGCAGGGAACACATGATGAGCTCATTTCGATAAAGGGCCACTACTACAAGCTTTTTATGGCCAGCAACGGGGAACACGGCGAAAAATATGTCGAAACTTCTGAGAAGTTATCTTAGATACGCAAGGGGCGAGAAAAAAATCTCCCTCTGGGCTATCCTTTATCCTTTGCAGTTTATCACCCGTTCATGGATGAGACTCAGGATAAATCTTTATGCAAGGGGACTGCTGGGGGTAACCGAGCCCCCACTTCCTGTTGTAAGTATAGGCAACAACAGCCTCGGAGGGACAAATAAGACCCCAATGACAGAACTGGTGGTCAGGCAGTTCAGGGAAGCAGGAATTGATGCAGGGCTTGTGAGCCGTGGATACAGGACAAAAGAACACGGTCCCATATGGATAGGCCAGGACGAAGAAAGCATGCTCAGGGAAACTGCGGGAGACGAACCCCTGATGCTGGCCAAAAGGCTTCCGGGCGTTAAAATCGTTGTTTCGAGGGACAGGGTACAGGGGGTCGCTCTGCTTGCTTCCCTGGGAGCAAAAGTGGCTGTTACCGATGATACTTTCCAACACAGAAGGATGGCTCGCGATGTTGACATAGTCCTGGTTGATGCGACATGCCCCTTTGGCAACGGAAACGTAATACCTGCCGGCTCAATGAGAGAACCGAAATCTGCTTTTGGAAGAGCCGACATACTTGTGATAACAAAGGCGAATCAGGCCAGTGAGGCTCAGCTTGCCTATACAAGAGCCGAATTGGAAAAACTGCTTGACCCTGAAAGGATATTTACCGCGGAGATCAGGATGGAATCCTGGATAAAGATCTGCAGGGGAGAGGAACGGATCATCCCCTCCTGTGTACCTCCTCAGGGCAATTTTTTAGCCTTTTCTGCGATAGGCAGCCCTGCCGGTTTCTACAGCTTCCTTGAACAGGAGGGGATCTCGCTTGCTGCCCACCGCACATACAGGGATCACCATATATTTACCGAGAGCGACATAAAGAACCTCTCCGAACTGGCGAACAGTCTGGGAGTTGACGGGTTTATCTGTACAGAAAAGGACCTTGTTAATCTTCCGAATGATATAAATATGGAGATCCCCATATATATTCCCAGGATCGTAGTGTCGCTGGATGACGAGATAGGCTTCAGGAGAAAAATCATGGAGAAACTCAAGCCTAATATGATGGTTGCATCCAACGGCTACGGAGAAGATGCAATAGGTGTAGTACTCGCAAAAAAAATGAAAAGAAGGTTCACCTCGGCCGAGGTATCAGCGTTCGCCTTTGTCGGATCCGGAACACATTACAGGAACGAAGGCTTCATGGTACTTTCGCCCTCAATAGAGATGCCGAGCGGAGGAGTCATCAAATACAGTTTTCTTGAATTTTTCAAAGATCTCAGGCATGGACTGGGAAGCTCGATAACCTCGCAGATGAATGCCCTCTCATCACTTAACAGCAGGTACAGGACACCTGTATGCGTAGGGGATGTCTATCTGCTTGCAAATATGCTGTGGGGGCAGGGCATGAAGCCTGTTCTTGTGGCAACTGCGAAATCCGTTCATCTGAGCGGACACTTGTCAATTGAACAATTTTTACTTAAACACCGAAGCAGATTTGTATGGACCAGGGATCCTGAAACAGCGGAGGAACTCAGGTCCGGTGGAGTAAACGCGGAGTTCTGCGGCAATCCTGTTATGGACCTTATAGATAAAGAGAGGCCCGCAGTCGATGTCTGGAAAGGGACAAAGGCTTCAAGGATACTCCTTCTTCCCGGCAGCCGCCCGAGGACTTACGAAGATGTCAAGCTTGTTCTCAACGCAGCGAGGGAACTTTCAAAGAGAGTGGACTGCAGTTTTGTCATGGTTCCGGCTCCGATGATAGACGCAGATAAACTGGTTGATGACCTTGACGGGTGGATATTTGTACCGGAAAGCGGTCATCTTGAATCAGAAGAGATCAGGGTGGGCATATTCAGGGGAGAGGTAGCAGATGCTGCAAGAGGAGCCGATCTGCTTATAGGGCTGGGAGGAACAGCCAATCAGCTTTGTGCGGGTCTGGGAGTTCCCGTAGTGTCAATACTGGAAAAGGGAAAATTAATACAAAAGAAGCTTCTCAAAGAAGCAGAGGTCCTTGTCAAAAGGGAATCCATGGAGCTCGCCGCCGCGGCGGTACGAATACTTGAAGACCCTGAGCTGAAAAACAGCATGAAAGAGGCAGGTATTCGCAATCTGGGAGGCACCGGTGCATTGGATCACGTTGTAGAGTATTGCGCATCCGCACTTGGATGGGATAATAGATGCGAAGTATACGAAAAGTACCGTTCTTTCGTCGAAAATTATAGTATACATGTATCATCGGACAAAAAAGGAGATGCTGCGGAGTGAAGAAAGGGCCGTCTAATATGATCAGTGAAGTAAGGGTCCGCGACATTACCGTCGGAGGAGATAGTCTGGCAGTTGCAGCCGGACCGTGTGTCCTTGAAAATTTTGAATGTGCCTTTGCCATAGCTGAAGAGATGAAGGAGCTCTGCTCGGAGTTCGGTTTCGGCTACATTTTCAAGGCGTCATTCGATAAGGCCAACAGGACATCTATAAACAGCTACAGAGGCCCCGGCATTGAAGAAGGCCTTGAGTGGCTGAAGGAAATTGGGAAAAAGCTTGATATCCCTGTTGTTACTGACATGCATGAGCCATGGCAGGCTGAAAAGCTGGCAGATGCAGTAGACCTTCTGCAGATACCCGCCTTTCTCTGCCGGCAGACAGATCTTCTGGTTGCTGCCAGCAGGACAGGGAAGCCTCTGAATATCAAGAAGGCACAGTTTATGGCCCCTGAAGACATGATGTCTGTGGCTAATAAATGCCGTGAGGCAGGCAACGAACAGATAATTTTATGTGAAAGGGGAACGTCTTTCGGTTATCATGAACTTGCCGTTGATTTCCGCTCATTCCCTGTGATGCGGAGTCTTGGATATCCTGTAATGTTCGATGCTACCCACAGTGTACAGAAACCGGGTGGTCAAGGCGATAAAAGCGGGGGGGACAGATCATTTGTTCTTGCTCTGATACGTGCTGCTGTAGCAGTGGGCATAGATGCACTGTTCATGGAAGTACACCCCGACCCGGATTCAGCGAAGTGCGACGGCCCGAACATGGTGCCTCTGCGAAGCATGAGGGAAGTGCTCAGGCAGACTGCTGAAATTGACAAGATAGTCAGGAAGAAGATCGGTTTTGCCTCCCTGGACTGGACAGGTGAATAAAAATGGATCTGCCGTACGAGCGCGAAGAAAAAAAACTTTCTAACGAGGAGATGCTCACTGCCGGAAAAAAGATCCTTCAGAAGGAAGCGGAAGCATTGTTGTCTGCGGCATCACGCGTCAGCAATGAACTGGTCGAGGCAGCGCACCTGCTGAGCCGCTGCAAAGGCAGAGTCGTTGTATCGGGCCTTGGCAAGTCAGGCCATGTGGGAAGGAAGACTGCTGCCACGTTCGCATCTCTGGGTGTTCCTGCATTCTTCCTCCACGCAACTGAGGGTGCACATGGCGACCTCGGTATGGTCTGCCGCGAGGATCTGGGTTTTTTCCTCAGCAACAGCGGTGAAACAAGGGAACTGATAGACATAATCCCATACTTTAAAAGGCTTGGAGCACCGATAATAGCGGTTACCGGAAACTCATCCTCAACACTTGCCAGGGAAGCCGATGTAGTCCTGAACTGCTATGTTGAATCCGAAGCCGACCCGCTTGGCCTTGCCCCCACAAGCAGTACCACTCTTCAGATGGCTCTGGGGGATGCCGTCGCCGGAATGGCGACACTTCTTTTAGGTCTGGGCAAAGATGATTTTGCTCTTTTCCATCCCGGCGGATCGCTTGGGAAGAAGCTTCTTCTCAGGGTACGTGACCTTATGGGAACAGGGGAAAAACTTCCTGTCACAAGGGAAACCGCCCTGGTCAGGGATGCTCTCTTTGAGATAACGAGCAAGGGTTATGGAGCGACTGCCGTTGTCAATGATGAAGGGAAACTGGTGGGCGTTTTCACGGACGGAGATCTGAGGCGTTTTATCGAAAGAGAGGGAGTTCAGGGACTTGATCTGCCTGTACATATGGGAATGACCCGTACCCCAAGGGTGATATCTCCCGAGAGGCTTGCCGTTGAGGCCGTCCGTATTGTAGAAGAGTGGGAAGTATCAGCTCTGATCGCTGTCGAAGACGATAAACCAGTGGGTATGGTCCACATACATGAAATACTCAAGGCGGGGGTGGCATAGCTGTCGCTTCTCAGATCACTTTATCAGCCTTTGATCAATACCTTATTTTGTCTCTCGTGGCCGCGGCTGAAAGGGAAGTACAGCGAAGGTTACGAAAACAGGAAGGGGCAATATTCGGCTGAAATACTTGAAAAGCTTGCAGAAAGAAGGCCCCTGTGGCTCCACGGAGTTTCTGTAGGAGAAGTACAGGCCCTTATTCCTGTTATAAGCTCAGCCAGGAACTACGGATACAGCGGACCCATAATAATATCGACGACTACTGAAACCGGAAAAAAGATGGCTTTTCGTCTGGGCGATGGGCTCTTTGACCATCACATATATTATCCCTGGGATAAAAAGGAGTTCGTTAAAAGATCTGTAAGGAGCCTTCGCCCATGGGCATTTGCCACAGCGGAGACAGAACTGTGGCCGAATATGTTGTGGGAACTCAGAGATGCTTCAATACCCGCCTTTTTGGTAAACGGAAGGATCTCAGACAGGACATGGAAAAGGATGAGCGGACCGGTCGGCAAAAAAATCGGTTCATCGATCTATGGTCTTTTCACAGAGATATTCCTCAGGGAGAAGAGGGATGTTGAGAGGCTTATCTCAATAGGGGTGCCCGAGGGTAAGCTGAATTTGTTGGGAGACACTAAGACTGATGCCCTTCTTTCGAGAAAAGACAAGGCTTCACCCCTAAGATGGCGGGAGATGTTTTGTGCTGACAGATATAAAATATTCATAGCGGGAAGTACGCATCCTGGTGAAGAAGAAGCTGTCCTAAGAGCTTTTGAAATACTCAGGGAGAGGTACCCACGTACAAAACTGGTCATTGCTCCCAGACATCCCGAAAGGGCGGAAGAAGTCCTTAGTCTTGCAAATCAGAAGTTCAACGCGGGCCTTCTTTCATCTGAACAATGCGAAAATGATGTCATCGTGGTAGACAGGATCGGGGTGCTTTTCGAGCTTTACGGAGCAGCTTGTTCTGCTTTTGTAGGAGGAAGCTTTGCGGATAAGGGAGGACAGAATATTCTGGAACCTGTTTCCTGGGGCATTCCTCTCCAATACGGTCCCCATATGGAGGACTTTGCCGAAGCGTCAGATGAGTTCATCAAGCTTGGCATAGCTACACAGGTCCCTGACGCAGAGAACCTTGGCGGGGTATGGGTAAATATAATGGAAATGTCCGGCGATGATGATGAGACGGTCAGGAGACTCAGCGAACAGTATTTTGAGCGCTCTTCCGGATCCTCTGTAAGGACATGGGAGCGCATTTACAAATACTGCGATCCCGTATGAATTCTGTACGGACTGACTTGGTAATGAATTCGAAAACATCTGCTGACCGCAGGGAGGGGTATAAATGGAAATTAAAAGGGCTCTTTTAAAAGATTTTTACAATGGACTGGACGAACGTTCCAGAACAGCTCTTGACTCTGCAGTTTCAAAAGTAGTCGAAACAAAGAAAAGGACCGGAAAAGTTACTGTAGTAACAGGAAGCGGTCCAAATCTCCACGAAGGCGTCACTACGCTTATAGCGGAACTGATGGATAAGGGGATAGTAGACGGAGTGACTACCAGCTCTGCCGTCATCAACCATGAAATGGGAGGTGCACTGGACAGGGTAAAGATGTGCGATGCCGCTCAGTTTGGACTGGAAAGGTCCAAAATGCCAAGAGGCAACGTATTTGAGTTCACAGACCTTTCGGAGGAAGAGAAGGACATTCTGCGCAAAGAGATGCTTCTTGACGAGGATCTGCTCTCAAAAGGAAAGTCAGCAGAGGGCAGGATGGTGATTAAAGCTGCGGGCAACATGGCTTACCCGATGGGGCTGAGGACCGAAAAGATAGCAGAGGAGATACTTACGCTGTCAAGGCTGTCCGGACTTCCCTTTGAAACCATAGCCGGCTGGGGTTGTGACAGAAGAACGATGCTGGGCATGGGAGCCGAGAAAGGTTTGCCTGTACTCGTAACGATACCGCAGATGGTAGGCGGAGGCCATGTGGGACTTGCTGTAGGTGACAGCATACCCGTCGCGGAGCGCTCAAAGAGGATAGCGGACATGCTTGGAAAGTCTGATGTCATAATAGAATCCGCGGTTGCCCTTACCCAGGAGATACACGACGGCCCCTTTGAAACCTACACCGGGCACGGCATCTGGTCATGGTGGCAGGGACAGCCTGTATACAGCCTCGAAAAGAAGACCCTCATCAGGTTTGACCTTGATGAAAACCTCAGGCTTGCACAGGATCTTCAGAAAGAGAGCTCGATGATCCAGGAAGCGATAGACAAAGGGCTGCCCAAGACAAAAATATCAAAAATTCCCTTCAGGATGGAAATGTCGGCATTTGCCCGTCATGAGGGCAGTATTCCGGTAATAGGCGACATTGGGATGATCTGGCCTGTATTTGCCTTAAGAATAGCTGACGAGCTTGGGATAAAACTTGATTTCATCAGCTACAAGCAGGAGACGGAAGAGGGCAAAGAGATGCGTGAATGGATCGTGGGGAACGTCAGGTTCCTTGACAGGGAAAAGATGCTTAAAAAATTTAGGGAATGGGATGCGAAGAGATGACTTCACCAAGGATACTGGGTGTGATACCTTCCAGGTATGCATCGACAAGGCTTGCCGGCAAACCCCTTCTTGATATCTGCGGAAAGCCGATGGTAGAGCACGTTTACAGGAGAGCTGAGGCTTCGGGAGTTTTTTTCAGGGTCGTTATAGCGACTGATGATGAGAGGATATACAGTGCTGCCGAAAAGTTCGGAGGAGACGTGGTCATGACCAGAACTGACCACCCTGACGGTTCCAGCAGGGTGGCAGAGGTCGCAAGATCCATAGATGCCGACTACGTAATAAATATACAGGGTGACGAGCCTATGCTGGATCCAAGGATGCTGAAGGAGCTGGCAGATGGCATAGTATCGGATCCCGGGGCCGATTCGGCGACAGTATGCGTACCGATAACCAACGATAAAGACTTCAATAACCCCAACATCGTCAAAGTAGTAACCGACCAAAGGGGCAGGGCCTTATATTTCAGCCGGGCGCCCATACCTTTCAGGCGAAACAATATTGAATGTCCGGTTTGGGAGCACCTTGGGATATATGCTTTCACAAAAGAGTTTCTCCTGAAATTTGTCGAACTCCCCCCGACTCCGCTGATGCGGGAGGAATCCCTGGAGCAGCTCAGGATACTTGAACACGGCTATACTATGGCAGTAATAGCAACGAAATATCCCTCAATTGGACCAAACGTAAACACTGAAGAAGATCTGCAGATCGTCAGAAAGATCGTGGCAGAAGAAAAGGAAAAGAGCAAAACAAAATGAACGCTGACAAATGTATCCGGCTGATAGTCATCCTGAGTGATGGCATCAGGGGACACCTGAACCAGAGCCGGGGAGTGGCGCTTTGGCTCTCAGGGATGACCGGAGCCGAGATACTTGAAGCAGAGGTCCCAATACTCAGCGGAGCTGCCAGGGCAAGAGCCAAGGCTGCTGCCAGAAAGCTTGTAATGGGAAACAGAAGGGATGCAAGGGACTGGCTTGCAATGGCTGACGGAGATGTTGTAGTCAGGAGAGTGGGACAGTGGTTTGCCGAGCGTGACATTAGGGAGGGCACAGGAGAGGTGCTGATAATTTCAGCAGGCAGCACTCCGGCGCCGTATAACCTTGCACTTGGCTACATCTGGAGGTGTGCATGCGCGACTGTAATGACTCCGGGTGTGGTAGGTACCGATCCCTTTGATTTTGCAATAGTGCCGGAACACGATTATCCCGAGAGAAAACCCAATGTGCTTGTTACGCTGGGATCTCCCAATTCGATCATGAAAAATCACCTTAAGGAAGAAGGAACTGCTCTCCTGAAAGAATATCCGCCACAGTCTCCTAAAATATGGTCGATACTGATCGGCGGTAATGACGCAAACTATTCGGTCTCGCCGCTGTGGATCAAAAAAATCATCGGACATATAATGAAGATAGCCGAGCAGGAGGGGGCAGATCTTTACATCACGACTTCAAGAAGGACCCCTTCTGCCTCCTCGGAAGAGCTGAAATACCTTGCATCACACTCTACTGCAGTCAGATACCTTCTAATAGCGTCAGAGAGCGATTTCAACCCTATTCCGGCGATGCTGGGCTTTTCAAGCGAAGTTTTTTGTACTGAGGACTCCGTAAACATGGTTTCAGAGACAGTTACGGGAGGGCACAGGGCTGTGCTGCTCCGTGTGGGACATAAAAAAGGAATAAGAAAAATGCTTCAGGATCTTACAGCCTGGCTTGTCGGACTTGGGGCTCTCGCTCCAAACATGATGTGGGGTATACCCAGGTTTGATCTTGTTTTCGAACACTTTGCAAGGCACGATGCACTGCTGGAGTTCAGGGACTGGATAAAAAGAAGGCATGAGGACGTTCTTATGCCGCAGGACGAAGAGGAACGAAAAATGTGGGAAGAGTTTAACGAAGCAAAAAGAGCCGCCCAATGGATACTGGATAATTGGCATTGATCGCCGAAACAGTAATTTAACAGATTAATAATACGAGTATTTTGATATGATAATGACCGTAAATATAATATAGCTTCAGCTCTTAAAGCATTGAGAACGAAAGGAATGATTTCATGAAAAGATCCATCTGCATATTATTGACCGGACTCATCGCTTTGACCTTCCTGACACAGCCTCTCTCAGCTCAGACTACTGCCCCTGAAGTCAAAACAGAACAGGCGGCATCTTCCGCCCCCTCATCAGGCCAGGATACGGCACCCAAAAACCAGACCGGCCCCTATTCAGAGAAAAGTGGATCCGAGACGGCAGTACCTCAGATCAGACCTTTGAAACCCTCTCCCATGGAAGCGGGAGACCCGGAGACTGAAGAGTCGCTTCTGGTGTCTGCCGAATGGCTAATAAAAAACAAGGGAAAAGTTGTCCTTGTAGATGCCAGGCCCGAGAGCCTGTACGCCGGAGGGCATATTCCCGGCGCGGTAAATGCCAGCTGGACTTACTTTGCAAATATCAACGCTCCGACCGGGACCGTTAAATGGGGTACAGTCTGGAATACAGCTACAATGGCAAAGAGGATAGGAGCTCTTGGGATCGACGGCAAAAAAACGGTAATAGTATATGATGACGCAGGAGGATGGGGCCAGAGCGGCTGGACGGTCTGGGTACTCCGGATGAGCGGCATAAAAAATGCAAAAATACTTGAGGGCGGTTTTACAGCATGGAAAAATTACGGAGGAACGGTATCTAAGACAGTTCATAAAAATAAAGCCGTCTCTTTTGCAATAAAGAGTTACAGGGAACATTACCTCGTAAACACAGAATGGATCAACAACAACATCGGAAAGCCCGGACTTGTCCTTCTTGATGTCCGTACTCAGGCTGAATTTGAGGGCAAGATAAGACCTTTCCAGGAGAAAAGGGCCGGACATCTTCCCGGTGCAGTACATATTGAGATGCAGAATTTTATAAAAGATCAATACCATTTCAAGGAAGCTGAAGAGATAGTCGAACTTCTCAGAAATCACTGCATAACACCGGATAATGAAATAGTGGTATATGATACTGCAGGCGTGAGGGCTGCTTTTGTGACCATGGCACTTCGCTATGCCGGATTCCACAAGTCACAGTGCTATGATGAAGGTTTCCAGGCCTGGGCCGGAAATCCTCAGCTTCCTCTTGAAAAGGCTGAATTAATTAAAGAGACAGACAATAAATCCTGAATAATTCAAAAATGTAGCGGCAGCCCCGGAACATATCCGGGGCTGCCGCTTTAACACATCTCTTATGAACTAGTATTTTGAAAGGATGGCCTTCAGCTTTTCTTCATCAATATTCCCGCCCGATATCACGATCCCCGTCTTTCTTCCGTTTGTCTCTATCTTTCCGGCAAGAAGTGCTGCCACGCCTACTGCCCCCGCTCCCTCTGCCACCTGGTGGTGTTCCCTGTGGATGAAGGCGATGGCTTTTGCGATGTCTTCCTCTGTTATCTCAAGGATGCCGGTCACACGTTTTTTCGCGAGTGAGAGCAGGCTTTGCGGTATGTAGCCTGCAAGCCCGTCAGCGAGTGTATCAAGATATGTAACTTCCTTAACAATACCGTCAGGCCATGATACCACCCAGGGATTCGAGGCGACGGACTGGACCCCCCAAATTTCTACATCAGGGTTGATAGCTTTTGCTGCGATAGCTATCCCATTCATCAGACCGCCTCCGCCTGCGGGAATGATCAGAAGTTCTATGTCCGGTTCATCCGAAAACATTTCAAATCCCGCTGTACCCTGGCCGGCGATCACCGTTGCATCCTCAAAAGAGGAAACATAGGTCATACCAGTCCTGTCGGCGTGTTCGTGGGCTGAATGTTCGGCGAAGTCATAATCTCCGCATGTTACTACAAGCTCTACAAATTCTCCGCCCCTTCTTTTTATTGCGGTTTTTTTAGTTTCAGGGCATACATTTGGGACAAAGATCAGTGTTTTTATGCCAAGTTCTTTGGCAGCAAGCGCAACTCCCTGACCATGGTTTCCGCTGGAGCAGGTCACGACCCCTTTTGCTCTCTCTTCCCCGGAGAGCGAATTCATCTTATAAAGTGCTCCCCTTAATTTGAAGGAACCGCAAAGCTGCTGGTTTTCCCACTTCATGTAGACCGGGGCGCCGCATATCTCACTCAGCTGGAAGGAGTATTCAGTCGGCGTATGCCTCACCCGGGTTTTCAGAAAACGGTAAGCCTTGGCGACATCTGTAATGCTTGGGTCGATGGAAAGTTTGTTCAATGTAGGTCCTCCTCTTGATATAGTAATATTTTTATTCTGTTTGATCCCTTTCAATATATGTATCCGGATCATTTATTTATTGCAAATTGACATCAATGTTACAGTAACTATAATCGAATGTATAACACTTTTAAAGGGATGAGGCTCTAAATGAAAATACTTTTTATAGGTTTTGGAAATGTGGCTAAAGAGATGGCGAGGATATTTATTGAAAGTGACCTTTATCCGGCACTTAATCTAAAGCCCGCAGTTATAGGGATCTTTACGGGACGCCACGGCGGATTGGAGAATAAAGAAGGATTAGATCTTAAAAAGGTTTTGGATGAACTCAGTTTGAACGACCGGCTTACCGCGGACGAAGATATGCTTTCATCACTGACTCCGCTGGAAGCAGCAAAAAGACTTGATTACGATGTCCTTGTTGAGCTCTCCGCGCTTTCCATTGAAGGAAGAGGCGAGCCGGCCGTTTCCCATATAAGAGCCGCACTGGAAAGAGGAAGATCTGTGGCATCAGCAAACAAAGGCCCGGTAAGTTTCAATTACAGAGAACTTAAAGAACTTGCCGGCAAAAATGGAGCACTCTATCTTTTTGAATCTTCAGTGATGGACGGGGCACCTCTATTCAACTTCTGCAGCCGCTGTATGAAGGGTGCTTCTGTAAAAGGATTTTCGGGGATATTGAACGGCACTACCAACTTTATACTTTCTCATATGGAAAAGGGAGGCTCTTTGGAAGAGGGCATAAAAATGGCGCAGGAAGCAGGAATAGCTGAGGCTGACCCCTCAATGGACATAGATGGATGGGACCCGTCAGCCAAGGCAGCTGCCCTGGCTAATGTTCTTATGGGTGCGGATATTACACCCCTTGATGTCGACAGGGAGGGGATAAGGGCAGTGACCCCGCAGATGGCACAGGATGCCGTCAAGAGGAACATGAGGCTCAAACTGATCTGCAGGGGCTGGAAAGAGGGGAATGCTGTCCATACAAGCGTGAAAGTTGAGGAGGTAAGCAGGGATGATGTCTTCTGCCTCATTTCACATTATGGATCAGCGGTCCGTATAGAATCTGATCTTATGCACCCCAACACTATTGTTCAGGAATCTCCGGATCTTCTGGACACAGCATTTGGAGTAATAGAAGACCTGTTAACGATAAGGGATTCTTTAAACTTGATATAATGCCGCTATTTGGATCAAATCGAAAAGGAGTGATAAAAATGTCATACCCGGTACTCAGGGTCCATCTGGATATCATGGAAGGCAACATGAACAAGATCGTTTCAAAATGCGCCGAGCATGGAATATCCGTCTGGGCGGTCACAAAAGGTTTGTCAGCTCCCCTGGAACTGGCCAGACGGCTTTCCGGCACTAAGGTATCTGCATTGGCAGACAGCAGGATAAAGAATATAAGAAGGATGAAGGAGGATGGCATAAAAGCTTCTTTCGCTCTGATAAGAATACCAATGCGTTCTGAGGTAGAAGATGTCATTGAACTTGCAGATTATTCCCTGGTTTCAGATATGGGAACACTGGAACTGATGTCAAAAGTATGTGAATCAAAAAAGAAAGAACATTCTGTCCTCCTTATGGCAGACATGGGTGACCTGAGGGAGGGATTCTGGCCGGATGAGGCCGAAACCATCGCAGAAGGCCTGAAAAAACTCAGCCCTGCCCTAAGAATAGCAGGCATAGGAGTCAATTACGGCTGTGCGAGCGGAGTTCTCCCTTCAAAAGAGAGCATGCAGAGATTTACTTCATTCGGAGAAAAAATCGAATCTGTAATTGGAAGAAAGCTTGATATATATTCCGGAGGTGCAACGACACGTTCTCTTATTGCCTTAGATGACGGCCTTTTTCCGGCAAGGATAAATAACCTCAGAATAGGCGAGGGATATCTGCTGGGTTCCGATAAGTCCTCCGGAGTAATAGTTCCCTGGCTCAGTCAGGACACGATGGAACTGGAAGCCGAACTGGCAGAAGTTCGCAGGAAGCCGACAAAGCCAATAGGTGAAGTAGGAAGGGATGCTTTTGGCAACGTCCCCTATTTCGAGGACAGGGGTGAAAGGCTTCGCGGGATACTGGCAATAGGAAGGCAGGATGTGAATATCGGCGGCCTGATGCCATTGGATGAAGGGGTCAAAATAATCACAGCTTCAAGCGACCACCTTCTGGTCGACATCGAAGATTGTCCTGTTGTGCATAAGGTTGGGGAGATACTTCGTTTTAGGCCTGACTATCCCGGAATGCTTTCTTCATCGACATCACCTTACGTCACAAAAATTTACGAAGGGTAGTGTTGAATAATGCCATACGAAGTAACAATAACCGACATCCTGCTTGCGGCAAGATTTCTAAAAAACAGGACCAGGCATACACCGCTTGAGTTCTCTCCGGCACTTAGCAAAATAACCGGGGGGGAGGTCTGGTTAAAACTTGAGAACCAACAGATCGCAGGTTCTTTCAAGCCAAGGGGTGCCTTCAACAGGATGTTTGCAATGACTGAAGAAGAGAGGCAAAAGGGAGTCATAACCTGTTCAAGCGGGAATCATGCACAGGGAATAGCAATGGCTGCCAGGGACCTTAAGGTAAGGGCAGTCATCTGCGTTCCCGGCCAGTGCCCCCAGGTAAAAAGGGAATCCATACTTGAAAAGGGCGGCGAGTTTGTCGAGCTGAGGGTTATTGGGACATATTATGACGAGGCTGAAATTGAGAGCATCAAGATGGCTGAAAATGAAAATCTGGTCTTCATCTCAGCTTTTGACGATCCATATGTATCAGCAGGACAGGGAACGGTCGGGCTTGAGATGCTTCAGGATGAACCCGAACTTGACATCATCCTTTGCCAGATAAGCGGTGCCGGGCTGATACGCGGAGTGGCCACAGCCGCAAAAGCACTCAGGCCGGGGATAAAAGTCTGGGGAGTCCATGCAAAAGCCAATCCTGCCTGGCCTGAAGCCGTAAAAAAAGGCATAGTGGAACTTGTCGACGAAGATGTAAGTCTTGCAGATGCCCTTGGAGGCGGAGCATGCCAGAACCATCTGGATTTTGTCCTGAATAAACTGGAGGGGCTGATTGCCGTCTCCGAAGAGGATATTGCAAAGGGGATACGCTTCATGTTTGAAAAGCACCATCAGCTGGTAGAGGGAGCAGGCGCAATTGCCGCGGCTGCCGCTCTTGCAGGGAGCGTGGACCTGAAAGGCCGGAAGGTCGGTATAGTTGTTTCCGGAGGCAACATCGGAGAAGAAAAATTCCTTTCTGCACTAGGGTGCGGAAGATAGGAGAGGACGATGTACAGGCTCAGGATACTGGATTCAAAGCAGTTTCGGGCATTGGTCACGATGGATGACGTAATTCCGGGAGTTAAAGAGGCATATAAGCTTTTTTCCTCAGGAAAGGCCGGACTTTTCCCGATAATAACACATGAGTTTGACCCGGGAAGGACAGATATGGATATCAAATCGGCATTCATGGATGGTGCCGGTATATATGGACTTAAGATCCTGGGCTGGAACAGGGACAATCCCTTGACCCTTGGAGTTCCTGCCCTTGCGGGCCTTATAGTGGTCATGGATATCGGACGTCAGCAGCCGCTGGGTATACTTGAGGGAACCCCTGTCACATTTTTAAGGACAGGGGCGGCAGGGGCGATAGGTGCGGAGACTCTTGCCAGACCTGAATCGGAATATGCTGTTGTGGTAGGTTCAGGGGCCCAGGGAAGAGCTCAGATCATGGGCCTTTCAAAGGTAATGCCAAAGCTGAAAAGGATCGATGTCTTCGATGTACTTGACCCGGCAGCTGAAAAAATGGCAGAAGAGATCACCTCCTGCTATCCTGGAATAGAGATAATCGCCAGGCCATTTGTATCTCTTGAAGAGTACGTAAAAAATGCCGACATAGTTGTTACATGCACACCTTCAAAAAAGTGGTTCATTAAAAGCGGATGGCTCAGGAAGGGCTGCCACATAAATACGATAGGAGCTGACATGCCCGGCAAACAGGAAATAGATCCGGAAATTACGGCAACAGTAAAAGTTTTCGGAGACTCAAGGTCCCAGGTATCACATAAGGGAGAGTGTCAGCACGCTGTATCAATGGGACTTATAATGCCCGAATGCATCACCGAGATCGGAGAAGTGCTGAACGGAACCAGGCCGGGAAGGACTTCGGCTGATGATATAACTATGTTTGACGCTACAGGAATGGCACTGCAGGACCTTATAACTGCCAAAGTCGCGCTGGAACGTGCTGAAGCTCTCAGGATCGGTACAGTGGTGGAGATGGAGCAATAAGAATTACTGTTTTATAATTAATCGCCGAGTCCCTGAAATTTAGGAGGGCACGGCACTTTTGAAGTGATAAGCGAGGCAGGTCTAAAAATGAATAAATATTGGCACGGAGTTGCTATGACGCTTATTGCCGCTGTCTGCTGGGGTGTAATGAGTCCAATAGCGAAAGTCCTTTCAGGCGCGGGAATAAGCCTTATGTCGGTTATGGCTTTTCGTGCCCTTTTTGTTGTGGTCACGGTAGGTCCCTACATTTATTTAACGAAGGGATCGGAAGTATTCAGACCTGACAGAAACATGCTATGTTTTTACCTTCTCTCAGGTATCCTCTCGGTGGTCTTTTCGGGAGGGGGATTTCTTATGTCGCTAAAATATCTCTCTGTGCCGGAAGCACTGATACTTCATTACACTTTTCCGCTTTTTACCCTGCTCGGTTCGCTCTACATAACCCATGAGAAGCCGACCTTTCTGCAGGTATTATCTGGGTTCCTGATAATCGCAGGAGTGTATATAGGAATGGTAGGCGGGGAAAAGACTTTTTCCGGTCTCTCTGTGCCGGGACTGATGTGGGGCAGTCTTGCAATAATTGGAATTTCGGGACAGGCTCTTGTTGCAAGACGAGTCTGCAGAGGACAGGAAACAGATCAGCTTGTTCTTCTCTTTTTTGCACATCTTCTGGGTGGAACAGTTCTTGCTATGGGCAAGAGCGCCATCGTCGGATGGGAAGATATTTTAAATTTTACATGCCCCCTTTTCAGCCTTATGGTCTTCCAGTCATTCTGCGGAAGCCTGCTTGCATACGGTCTCTTTTATACTGCTTTAAAATATCTGCCTGCTGCGACCGTAAGCCTTCTCTGTACACTTGAAATTGTTGTTGCCGTCGGACTGACATCCCTGCTGCTGAAGCAGCCGCCGTCAATGCAGGAGATAATAGGCTGTACGGTTATTATTATTGCAATTGTCTGTGCCACGGTTAGAACTTCCGGACCCGCAGATCAAAATATGTAATTAATGTTTATATCCCCCTTTTAAATAATTAGGTGTAAAATTAATGCGTTTTTCTAAAAACACATTATTTTATTCTCTGTTAAACCTAATTAAGGGGGAGATTTTATTGTCATTAGAAACAAAGAAAAGAGACGGCTTTAGCTCTACACTGGCTGCATTGATGGTATCACTTGGTTCAGCCGTCGGACTTGGAAACATATGGAAGTTCCCGTATATGACAGGAACCGGCGGCGGCGGAGCTTTCCTTGTACTGTACCTATTTTTTGTCTTCATGGTAGCTGTTCCTATTATGATAAGTGAATTCGTAATTGGCCGCAGATCAAGGATGAACCCGGTCGGTGCCTTCAGAAAGCTGGACAATGATCCTAAGTCTCCCTGGTCCGGTATCGGTTTCATGGGTGCGTTGGCTGCATACCTGATAATGTTTTTTTACAGCTGTGTGGCGGGATGGGTTTATTACTATACATTCAAATCTGCAACAGGAGCTTTTGCAGGGATCACCGCTGAAAAAGCAGGGGCAATGTTCGGCAGCGCGATCGGAGCAGGTGCGGCAGGCGGAAGTTTCTTTTCAGCCGCGGTGCTGTCCCCGATTTTCTGGCAGGTTATGGTCCTTTGTGTAATAGGCGCTATAATCTCTCTGGGGGTGTCAGGCGGTATAGAGAGGGCTATCAGGATAATGATGCCCGTTCTTTTTATCCTTCTGATAATTTGTGCCATACGCGCGCTTACGCTTCCCGGAGCCGCTGACGGCCTTCGTTTTCTTTTCCATGTAGATTTTTCACAGATAACGCCCTCTGTGACCCTCGCGGCAATGGGACTTGCCTTCTTTAAGCTGTCACTTGGGATGGGGACAATGATAACTTATGGTTCATATTTCACAGAGGATTCAGATCTCTCCACTGCCCCTCTTAAGATAGCCATAGCAGATATCTGTGTATCAATGCTTGCAGGCCTTGCGATCTTCCCGACTGTATTCTCCTTCGGGGTCGAGCCCGGTGCAGGACCTGGGCTTTTATTTATAACTATACCCCTGGTCTTCTCACAGATGCCCTTTGGGCAGGTACTCCTCTTTGCCTTTTTCCTTTTGACGTCATTTGCAGCGAACGGGGCGATGCTTTCACTTGTAGAAGTCCCGACTGTATGGATGTCGGAAGAATTCAACATGCCCCGTAAAAAAGCTGCTGTCCTAAACTGTGCCATAATTGCTGCAGTAGGTGTTCTGGCAGCCGGGTCGGCAGACAGTTCAAGCTTCTTCGGAGGGATAAAAGTCATGGGGAGGGGATTCTTTGACCTCTTTGACTTCATATCATCAAACATTTGCCTTCCGCTGGGAGGCCTCTTCATTGCTCTCTACGCGGGTTACAAAATGAAAGAGAAAGACCTGAGGGATGAACTGACCAATCACGGAAAACTGAACAATGAAGGAAAGGTAAGGGTGATCAGATTTTTGCTTCGTTACGTAACTCCGCTGCTCGTCCTCATTATCTTCCTGAATTCTGTAGGACTGCTTAAATTCTGAGATATAAAAAATAAACTTTGAAATTGATAAAATACAAAAGCTCATGCCTATATTTATATGGCATGAGCTTTTTATATTAACGCAACTTGTTTTTGCTTGAATAAATTATTTTTTAGAGGGTCTTTTCTGTGAAAGTTTTTTCTCAATGATAGTATCTTCCTTAGGGTCGCTGATGAAGTTTTCATTGACCCATTTCGCGAAGCGGCTCTTTTTTACCACCGTTTTTTTAGGGAGAAATTTTTCGGAAGGTCCCTCATTAAGGACATTTTCCTTTTTGATAGGATGTTTCAGCTTCATAGCTTTCAACACATCGCAAATTTCATCTACCTCATTTTCACTCAGTTCTGAGAACCGAGACAATTCTTTGATAACCCCCATTACTATAGAGCTTTCTGGTCTTGAGAGGTTATTAGAATGCATCATTATCCCGGCAATGACGCCAGTGAGCATGCTTATGCAGGCAAGCCCGACTATCATAAGGAACATTCCTACGAGTCTTCCCTCAGGGGTAACAGGTACTATATCTCCAAAACCGGTAGTGCTTGCGGTCGAAAAAGCCCACCATATGCTGTCCGAGTAATTTCTGCCTTCAAAACCCGAAAATAGGATCGCAGCGACTACAAGTGCAGTCATTGTAACTGCTGCCGCATAATGCAGAGGGTTGGTCCTGATGAATCTTCGCTGTGTTACAAAAGCCCTTATCAGGTATGAGAAGAATTTTATGATAAAAATTATTTCAAGTATTATTGCAGCAGCATCAGCCATGTGGATGTCTCCCAATAACTTGGCCAACAGTATAAAGGGGTAGACTGGCAGTATTGCGACCAATTCTGCCAGATGTCTGGTAAGGAAATGTTTTTTGTCGTCAATAAGACGCATCCTTACAAAGAAATCAGCCGCAAAAATTACCCAGATCAGATGGTTCAGGAGAAATATCAGTTTTGGCTGAAGACTGTATTTGAAAAAATTTGAGCCTAAGGACATAAGTGTAAAAAGCGAGATAAGTGCCAGGATAGGCAGCATTATCTCGTAAAACTTTACAAGGTTCTTCTTTTTTAGATTACTGGCCATTTTTTCTTGGCAGTCCACGACAGCTCTCATTTTTCAGAGAGCATTGCCCTTGCTGCCCAGAGCCCCGATGCAGAAGCCTGTATCACCCCTCTTGTGACCCCGGCTCCGTCTCCTGCTGCGTACAGGCCTTTGATAGAAGTTCTGAGCCCGCTGTCGAGTGCGACTTTCAGACTGTAGAATTTGACCTCGACTCCGTAAAGCAGTGTATGCCCGCTGTTAACTCCGGGTATTATATTATCCAGTGCGGCAAGCATCTCCATTATTCCTACAAGGTGCCTGTAAGGAAGCACATAAGCAAGATCTCCCGGTTCGGCGCTTGTAAGCGTAGGTTTCACAAGACCTCGGGCTATCCTCTCGTGTGTTGACCGCCTTCCTTTTCGCAGGTCCCCGAGTCTCTGGACTATTATTCCTCCGCCAAGCATGTTGGCAAGGCGTGCGATGTGGCTTCCGTATCCTATCGGATCCCTGAAAGGCTTGGTAAATTTTGTTGAGACCAAAATAGCAAAATTAGTATTTTCTGTTTTGCATTGGTTCTCTTCATTCGAGTGCCCGTTGACCGTCAATATCTCGTGATGGCTCTGGTACTCGGAAGTGACCTCGCCGTGGGGACACATGCAGAATGTGCGGACCTTGTCATCAAAGGTGGGAGTATCAAGAAGAGCCTTGATCTCATAGAACTGGTCAGTTATGTCTTCAGCCCAGGCCGAGGGTATTTCTACCCTAACTCCGATGTCAACGGGAAGGGACTCTATTTCAAGGCCAAGATTTTTGACCGTCTTTTCCATCCAGGCAGCACCTTCGCGTCCGGGAGCAAGAAGGACCTTGTCTGCGTAGAGTTCCTTTCCGTCTGCCAGAAGTACTCCTGCAACTGACCTGTCCGGTTTCAACAGGACTTTTTCGACCATTGTGTTTGTTCTAATTTCACAGCTGCCCTTGATGGTTTCATAAATTGCCCCCAGGATATTTTTCGACCTGTCTGTTCCCATATGTCGTATTGTAGCGGGGATGATGTCCAAACCCGACTGGAGGGCTTTCGTTATTACCTTCTTTGCAAGCTCTCCGCTGGGCCGGAAGAGAGTGTTGCTTGCACCGTGCTCAACATATACACGGTCGGCCTCTTCAATAAGAGAGAGAAGCTTCTGACGTCCGCAGTACTCTTCCAAATTGCCGCCGAATTCCGGTGTAAGTGTGAGTTTTCCGTCGCTGAAAGCACCGGCGCCGCCCCATCCGCAGACAACATTGCAGGGATTGCAGTGGACGCACTCAGGTGAGCCCATTTTCATAGGACAGATCCTTGCCTCTATAGACCGCCCCTTGTCCAGAAGAAGGACTTTATTGTTGTATTTTGTAAGTTCAAGAGCGGCAAATAAACCAGCCGGACCTGCTCCTACGATAATCACATCGTATTTGTGTTCCATACTTCATTCCCCCGTATTTAGCAGAAAATAGACCATGTTTAGTATAGCAGAAAAGGTAATGTAGGCAGAAAGTACATCAACATTGAGATTAAATAGTGATATTATTATAACTCAAGGAATACAATCAAGTTTCTTTTTCTGGAGGGAATATAGTGAACATTGATAGATGTGAAGCAGGGTTTGACCACGAAAGCGTCAAACTTATAGGTATATTTGCCGAAGAGGCCATGCCGGACTCAGTCTCCCTGGCTCCTCTGAGCGGAGAGATGCTGGAGATATGCAGGAGGGCTTTGATAAACGGAAATTACAAGGCCAAAGCAGGTTCGACGATAAGGATCCCAGTCCTGCACGGATCAGTAAGATATGTAGTTGTACACGGAATTGGCAGTAAAAAGGAAGAACTTCAGGAAAATATAAGGGAGGGCAGCTTTGCCATTTCACGTACCGCAGCATCTAAAAAGTGTTCAAGCGTCTATATCAGGATGCCTTTCGTACCGGACAGGCTAAGTTCCCGTTCTGCGGCGGAAGGTGCGGTGCTCGGCTGTTACTGCTTTGACAAATACCTGTCACAGGAAGAAGACGAAAAGCTGATGCCTGCCGAGGCAGTATATGTGTCGGAAGCAGATCCGTCCGGTCTGAATGAAGGCAGGATACTTGGGGAAGCCCAGTGCTATACAAGGGATATCGCCAACGAACCAGGAAATGTCATAACACCGGAAACACTTGCAGAAAAAGCCGTCTCCCTTGCAGAAGAATTTGCCCTTGGATACGAAATATGGGATGAGGAGAGGATACTCAAAGAGAGCATGGGAGCCTTCCACGCAGTCGCAAAAGGTTCCGCCAATCCGCCCAGGTTCATAACCCTTACATGGTCGCCGGAGGGAGAGTGCAGGGGACATATCGCGCTTGTAGGAAAGGGGCTTACGTTTGACAGCGGAGGCCTGGACATCAAACCCGCTGATTACATGACGTCAATGAAGTGTGACAAGAGCGGAGCATGCTCAGTACTCGGCGCGATAAGAGCTGTTGCCTCAATGAAGCTTCCCTGGAAAGTCACTGCCATAATTGCCGCAGCAGAAAACATGCCCGGCGGAAATGCATACAGGCCGGATGATATACTGCGTGCCAGGAACGGTAAGACGATAGAGATCAACAACACAGATGCTGAAGGCAGGCTAACGCTTGCCGACGCACTTTCTTTCGCATCAGAGCTTAAGCCGGACAAAATAATCGACATAGCGACTCTAACAGGTGCATGTGCTGTGGCACTGGGCACCAACACAGGAGGTCTTTTCACAAATAACGATGCATTTGGTGACGATGTCCTGGCCGCGGCAAAAATGGCCGGAGAGCGTTTCTGGAAGCTGCCTATGGATGATGCTACCCTAAAAAAGGCAATAAAATCTCCCGTTGCCGACCTGGTAAATTCAGGCGGCAGGTATGGGGGTGCGATCACTGCGGCGATGTTTCTCGAAGCTTTCGTTGACAAAGAGATCCCCTGGGTCCATCTTGACATAGCGGCCGCTGATTTTATCAAGGAGCATAGGAGCTACTATGCCAAAGGCGCATCAGGTTTCGGTACAAGGACCCTGGCAACACTCATAATGAATATGTAAAGGTGGCAGGGCTGATGGATGATGTAAAGAGAAATGATTCCATAGCACTGATAAACGGAATTATATACCCCATGTCGTCTCCGGGCAGGGCCCGTGCGCTTTATGCGAAAAACGGGATCATTCAGGCGATCGGGAGCGACAGGGATATTCTGTCCCTGTGTGACAGCAAAACAACAGTGCTGGACATAAAAGGCAAATTCCTGATGCCCGGAATGACAGACACGCACAACCATCTTCTTGCAACAGGAAGAAGCCTGGAAACTTTGAGTTTATCCGGATCATCGTCGATCGAAAGCATAATAGAGAAAGGCAGGAAATATCTTTCTGAGTCCCCCATAGATGATGGACAGTGGTTTTTTGCGAGGGGATGGGACCAGAATCATCTGGCGGAAAAAAGATTCCCAAACAGAAACGACCTCGACAAGATCACCCGCGACATACCGCTTTTCTTTGAACGTTCATGCGGCCATATTGCATCTTTGAACTCGAAGGCACTGGATATACTGCGTATCGGAAAGGGGTTCAAGATTTCAGGCGGAGTGGTGAATTCTGACGATAACGGTGAACCTACGGGTGTAGTCAGCGAAGCTGCAGTAAACTGGGTCAGGATGAATATCCCGGAATCATCGGATGAGACGTTGATCCGTTGGTATAAGAGGGCCACAGACGAAATGGTACGTCTTGGGATAACTGCGGTACAGACAGATGACCTTGGGATCGTAGGAAGTACAGACAGGATCTTCCGGCTTTATGAACAGATGGAACTTGACGGCAGGATGCCACTGAGGATAGCAGAACAGTGGCATCTGAGGGATGAGACTGAACTTTTGACCTTCATCGAGTGCGGATACCATAAAAGGCACGGCATAAGCTATTTTTCTTCCGGGCCGCTTAAGATCCACGTTGACGGAACTCTCGGAGCCAAGACTGCTGCACTGAGAGAGGAATATTCTGATGAGCCCGGCAACAGGGGAATATATGCGAGATCTCAGGGTGAGCTGGACAGACTGACGTCAATTGCTGAGGAGACGGGGATGCAGGTCGCCTATTACGCTATAGGAGACGGGGCCATAGACAGATGTCTCAACGCTGTTGAATCTTCAAAAAGTCTTTCAAATAAAGAGAGTATCATTTCTCACCGTATAGTTCACTGCCAGGTGGGAGCGAATGATATTTACAGAAGGATGGCGGAGCTTGGAGTAATGGCGGATATACAGCCGGCTTTCGTTACATCGGACTGGCCTATTGTAATGTCAAGGCTTGGGGCGGAGAGGGCAAGATGGAGTTACGCTTGGAAGACGCTGTTACAATATGGGATCACGGTAGGAGCAGGTTCGGACTCTCCCACTGAACCGCTTGACCCTTTGCTTGGGATCAGAGCCGCGATAATGAGAAAAGACCTTTCCGGTCAGCCTGAGCACGGATGGCTGCCTTCAGAAAAACTTGACAGGGTGGAAGCCTTTTCAATGTATACAAAGGGTGGAGCAGTTGTTTGCGGCGAAGGTAATTTTCGAGGCACTCTTGAAGTAGGAAAGGCAGCAGACATTATCGCGTTCATGGAAAATCCTTTCAGCATCGACGACGATAAGATACAGGATCTCACTATCGGACTTACAGTAGTAGACGGGAATATCCGCTATATTCGTTAGGAGGGTTGTAATGCTGAGGCTTAAAGATTTCCTTGCGAAAGAAGTTAAACCGGCACTTGGCTGTACTGATCCGGGAGCAGTTGCGCTTGCCGTGGCCAGGGCCTGTAAGGAACTGCCTGAGAGGGATGAAGTTGCTTCCATAAGGGTAACAGTGAGCGGCAGTATCTATAAAAACGGAATGGCTGTCGGAATCCCCGGGACCAGAGGTGCGAGGGGGAATGCCATGGCAGCAGCAATGGGAGCCATTTGCGGTGACTCGGACCTTGGTCTTGAAGTACTGAGGAACAGTACGTCTAAGGATGTCGAAAAAGCCGAACGATGGGTAAGGGAAGAAAGAGTATCAATATACTGCGACCCGGACAGGAGCGGGGTATATGTGCTTGCATCGATCTTTACCCCTGATCATAAGGCAGTGTGCCTGGTGAACGGAAATTATTCCCACATAGAAAAAGTCGCCGTAGATGGGGTGACCGTAATGGAAGACGTTTCGGCGCAGTCAGGTTCATCAACAGGTTTTGAGGATGACGGATTCCCTACAGAATTTCACGAAGCCATTAAGATGGCAGATGAAATTGATGAAGATGACAAAAAGTTTCTCCTCTCCGGAATAACAATGAACATGGCAGTTGCCGATGGAGGGTATAAGCCAAGCGAAATCTGTACGGTCTGCGGCGAATGCGTACAGGGAAGCAGGTTTGGAAGGACCCTGAAGGATATTTTCAGACTTGATGAGAGGGACGATGTCGCTCTTAAGATAAGAAGCATTACCGCAGCAGCTGCTGATGCGAGGATGTCGGGTATCCTCCTTCCGGTAATGAGCAGTGCTGGAAGCGGCAATCACGGTATCACTGCGATCCTTCCCATAGCAGTCCTGGGTGAACACTTGAACAAGTCAGATGATGAGACAGCAAGAGCCCTTGCGATCAGCCACATTTCAACGAGCTTTGTTAAAAGGAAACTCGGACGCATGTCCGTTGTATGCGGTTGTTCTGTAGCTGCTGGGGCTGGTTCGGCAGCAGGAATGACTTACATGATGGGCGGAAATGAGGAACAGATGTCTGACGCAATGCAGCTCCTCCTCTCGAATCTTGCCGGAATGCTCTGTGACGGTGCAAAGGAGAGCTGCGCCCTTAAAGTCAGCTCGGCATCTTCGGAGGCCTATTTTGCAGCAAGATGGGCTGCAGCAGGACAGAAACTGGGGATACCCCAGGGTCTTTTCGGCTCCTCTGTTGAGGAGACTGTTGAGAATATAGCAAAGGTAACACGCGACGGGATGAAAAATGTTGACAGGATAATAATTGAGATACTTGATCAGCGCCATCGTCCATCGGCAGAGAATTTTTAGCGGAGATGGAATACAATGTCCGCCGGGACTCGCCGGATGGAAATCGAATAAAAGAGCTGACAGGTCAGATCGAACGTATTACATACAGCGATGCGGAGAGCGGCTATGCCGTTCTCCGCATCGACGTGAAAGGTCATCCCGATCTCTTTACTGCAGTAGGCACCGTAGCGTCTCCCTCTGTAGGTGAAGTCCTGAAAATGAAAGGGACTTGGACGGAACATCCCAGATTCGGGGCCCAGTTCAGGATAATTTCGTATGAATCATTTGCGCCCTCATCAGTCCAGGGAA
The DNA here is from genome assembly GCA_036803945.1 of Synergistaceae bacterium. Lineage (GTDB taxonomy): Bacteria > Synergistota > Synergistia > Synergistales > Synergistaceae > Caenicola. Next base: position 47,673 of record DAIRTK010000004.1, on the reverse strand, counting down.
TAGAAAAATATCTTGGATCAGGGCTTATCAAAGGAATAGGTCCCTCAATCGCTGAAAAAATTGTCTCCCTTTTTGGTCCGGACTCATTTAAAGTACTGGATACACAACCTGAAAGGCTTTTGGAAATAGATGGGATCGGCGAGAAGAAAGCGGCAGCTATCGTGCAGGCATGGACGGAGCAAAGGGAGATGCGCGGAGTCATGCTTTTCCTTCAGAGCCATGGGATAGGTACCGGCTATGCACTGAGAGTATTCAGGCACTATGGCAGCGCATCCGTACAGGTTCTGCAGGAAAATCCATACAGACTGGCAATAGATATTTTTGGAATAGGATTTATGACCGCGGATAAAATAGCCTCAAGCATGGGTTTCAGCAAAGAATCCCCCCTTCGTATAAGAGCGGGTGTACTGCATGTAATTAACGAACTTACAAGGGAAGGACATATTTTTGTTCCTGTAGAAGAGCTCTCCGCATCGGTCTCAGAGATACTTTCCGTTCCCCTTGAAATGGCAGAGAGGGGGATCGAGGAATGCAGGCTTGGCGAGGAACTGATAATAGAGTGGTACTCTGATGCAGAGGGAAAAGATGAATGCGCGGTCTATCTGCCTGCCTTCCATTATGCAGAAGTCCACTCAGCCAAGAATCTGTGCCGCATACTTGCTTCTCCGTTCAACGGTCAATATGCCGCACCGGATGTTGTGATCCCATGGGTCCAGGAAGAACTTGGCATAAGATTTGCCGAAGAGCAGTCAGAAGCGGTGAAAAAAGCTCTCAGTTCACAGGTAATGGTCATAACGGGAGGTCCTGGCACAGGGAAAACGACCCTTATCAAAGCGATAATCAAGATAAGATCAGCAAGAGGTTTCAAGATCATGCTTGCTGCACCGACAGGAAGAGCTGCAAAGAGAATGGCTGAGGCTGCAGGCCATGAAGCCAAGACCATCCACAGAATGCTGGAGTACACCGGGAGCTTGTCTGCCGGAGGAGATTTCATGAAGAATGAAAATAATCCGCTTGACTGTGATCTTCTAATAGTAGACGAAGCTTCGATGATAGACCAGGTACTCTTCCACCATCTTTTGAAAGCTGTCCCCAAGGGTGCATCTGTCATCTTTGTGGGTGATGCAGATCAGCTTCCTTCAGTAGGTCCGGGAAATGTACTGAAAGATCTGATAGATTCAGGAGTATGCCCTGTAGTCCATCTCAAAGAGATATTCAGGCAGGGTGATGAGAGCATGATAGTAGTCAATGCGCACAGGGTAAACAGCGGAGAGATGCCTTTTCTTGATGATAAGGAGACTGCCTCGCATACTAATGATTTTTATTTTATTGAAGAGGGCGATCCCGAAAAAGCACTTGAAATAATAAAAAAGCTTGTTACTGTGAGGATCCCTCAGAAATTTGGACTGGACCCTGTCAGGGATATCCAGGTTCTTACCCCGATGCATAGGGGTTCGGTAGGCACATCGAGACTGAATGCAGAACTGAGGGAAGTGCTCAATACCCATCATGGTCCGAAGGTACAGAGAATGGGCAGGACACTTGAGGAAGGCGACAAAGTAATGCAGATCAGAAACAATTATGACAAGGATGTATATAACGGTGACATAGGTACTGTTATAAAAATTGACGGTGAAGAGTGCAGAGTGACCGTAGAAATGGACAGCGGCAAAATATCGTATGATTTTGCAGAGCTTGATGAGCTTGTCCACGCATATGCTGTCTCTATACATAAGTCACAGGGATCAGAATACCCTGCCGTTGTAGTGCCTATAATGACTCAGCACTACGTGATGCTTCAGAGGAACCTTCTCTATACGGGGATAACCAGGGGGAAAAAGCTGGTAGTGCTTGTCGGGACTAAAAAAGCTGTTGCAATAGCTGTCAGGAACGACAAGACCCGCAAAAGATATACCAGGCTGGCAGGCAGACTTAAAAAATCTCTTTTGTCCTGAACTGTCATGCGGCAGAGGAAATTCGATGACCACAGACATTTTACAAGCCGGCCCGTCAGAGCCGGCTTGTTTTTCTAATTTTTTGGGGAATCCTATATCAGATGTAACGGGTCGATGAACGGTAAATATTCTCCCTATGTCCGTATTTACCATCTTTTTCGACAGCTGCCAGCCTCTTTTCCGTGTAGCGGGCGAACCTTACAAAGGGAAGCCCCAGAATAAGGTATATAACAGCAACGATGATCCCGGGTCCGAAGTAGTCGTAGTATGTGGCAGAAATCTGACCGTAGGCCTTCGTGAGGTCGACCATCGTTATTATGGATACCAGGGAAGAATCCTTGAGCAGGGAGATAAAGTCGTTTGTGATCGGTGGGATAACGACCCTTACCGCCTGGGGAAGGATGACTTCCCTCATTGCCTGCCACCTTGTCATACCAAGTGCAAGAGCCGATTCCCACTGTGTCCTGGGTATGGCAAAAAGCCCTGACCTGTATATTTCAGCTTCATAAGCAGCATAGTTCAGTCCCAGTCCTATGGCACCCGCCCAGAAGGGGGAGAATTTGATGCCAACGCTTGGGAGACCGTAAAAGATGAAGAAGAGCTGGATCAATACGGGTGTTCCTCTTACCACTTCAATGTACATCGTGGCTATGGATGCTATCCATTTAGGAGAGAAGACCCTGGCAATCGCCAGCGTAAGTCCTAGGGTTATGGCGAGCAACATTGCCGTTATTGAAACCTGCATTGTTACTATCGCCGCCCGGCCGAAGGCGGGAAGCGCATCCTTATACCTTTCGAGGCGTTTTGCAAAAGTCAGGTGCGGCCTGTGTGCCTCAGCCCATTCGTTATACCTTGAAGCTTCGATCCTTGACGGGCTGTAGTCGTTGAATTCAGCAGCCATAGTGGGTGTCCATAGGTTCCATCTGTCATATATTTCGCGAAGCTTGCCTGAATCGCGCAGAGCGACAAGGGCCTTGTTTACCTCCGCCAGCAGTTCCTTGTCCTCCATACGAACGGCTATCGCATATTCGAGCTCGCCGACCTCAGGACCCACAAATTTTATTTCCGGGTTGAACCCGGCTGAATAAAGGGCGATCGGATGATCGAAGAACGCTGCGTCCAGCCTTCCGTTGGCCAGATCTTCGTAAGTGTTTGCCTCCACATTGTATGTCCTGATATCTATATCGCCGACCTCTTCCAAAAGTTCCTGGGCGAAACTCTCCTTGAGTGTCCCGACCTTCTTGCCTCTGCAGTCCTCAAGAGTCTTTATTGAATTTTCATCCTTACGTACCGCAAGCTGAAGGAATGTTTTGTAATAGGGGATCGAAAAGTTTACAACCTCTTTGTGCTCGGGTGTAACTTCAAGACCGTTGATCGATATGTCGTAAAGTTTTCTGTTAAGCCCCGGGATGAGATTTTCCCAGGCATTGTTGACATAGACCGGTTTTCTTCCCATCTGTTCAGCAAGAGCTTCAACGATGTCCACTTCGAAACCTATAAGTTCATCTGTGTTTTTGGGGTTTGGGAACATATAGGGGAATCCGCCCTCTGAATCCCCTCCCCAGACAAGATCCTTCTTTTCATCTGCCCCAAGGCTGCATGCAGCTGATAAGATCAGAATCATTATTGCCATTATCAGGAGTGAAATTTTTTTCATCTTATGCAGCCCCCGTATTGACGAAGTGGCGGAGGAAGGCCTTCGTCCTTTCATTCTTCGGGGAGTTGAAAAGCACATCCCCGTCGTCATATTCCACTATTTCTCCGTTGTCCATAAATATTATGTAGTCAGATGCGTCCCTCGCAAACTTCATTTCATGAGTAACGATGATCTGAGTCATGCCCTCTGCATCCAGGTCCTTCATGACCTGCAGGACCTCTCCTACCAGTTCCGGATCCAGTGCTGATGTAGGTTCATCATAGAGCATCACCCTTGGGTTCATGGCGAGGGCCCTTGCTATTGCGGCTCTTTGGCTCTGACCTCCTGAGAGTGTCGAAGGGTACTTTGAAGCAAAACCCTTAAGCCCGACCTTTTCGAGCAGATTTATGGCCAGATCGTACGCTTCTTCCTTTGTCTGCTTTTTCACTACCAAAGGAGCAAGCATTATATTTTCAATTATGGTTTTGTGGGGGAAAAGGTTGTAACTCTGAAATACCATCCCGACTTCGCTTCTTATTTCGTGGGCGATATCCAGCATCTTTTCGTCAGGAACCTGTCCCGGCATGCGTGATATAGTTACCCCCGCGATCGAGATTGATCCCGAATCAAGAAGTTCCAGGCAGTTTAGACAGCGCAGAAATGTGGATTTTCCGCATCCCGAAGGACCTATTATAGATGCAAGGTCTCCCTCACGGATCGTGAAGCTCACATTTTTGAGAACTTCCCCGTCCTCAAAGCCCTTGCAAAGGTTCTCTACTACAATGAGTGGTTCGTTTGTTATATTCACAGTCGGTGCCCCCTTAAAGAATTTTTTTAAGTAACTTCTCTATCGGGGTCATATTCGAAGCTGTTTTCCATATATCGGGGAGGCAGCAGATAATACTGCCGCACTGTTGTAGCGTGGAGATAGAAGATCATTGGTTCTGGATCTTACGAAAAGTCTGCTCAGGCTTTTTGCGTGTCTGTCACACCAGACACCGGTGCTGTTTTTCAATTTTTGTCTCACGTCCCTTCCGTGTAATGACATAAGGAAACACCTGTTCAGTTTAATGGTTTTTTCTGATAAACGCAATGACATATAATAATGGATCAAGGGCGCGTCGAAGACGCGCCCTGCCGTATGAAATCCTTTCAGTCCTCATAACCCAGTTCCTGTTTTGTTTTTTCTATGTCTTCCCTGGTTTCCCTGATCCATCTTTCAAGTGTTCCAGGTTTGATTTTTTTTGATTTTGGATCGTTCAGCAGCTTTTCCAGTTTTTTCTCCTGGATACTAAGCCATTCAACCTTTGATTCCCTGTGCTGGATGTCGGAGATAAGATTTCCCCGCTCACCGTCATCCTCTTTAACAAATGCCCGGCTCATAGTTGTCCCCATCTCCTTTATGATATTGACTGCCCATTTGAAAGTTTGTCTTTGCTCTGCTAGATCGTCTCCCTGTAGAATTTTTTCTTTATATCCTTGTCAACGATCACAAGCTTCATTTTTGGCCTTACATATTTTACCAGTTCTTCAATGTCTTTGTTTCTGAGCCTTATGCATCCGTGTGTCGTCCACTTTCCTATCGAAGAAGGATTGTTTGTCCCGTGTATCGCTATCTGCCATTTGTTGTAAAAAGATATCAGCTTCGATCCGTATACGCCCGCTTCGGGTTCACCCGGCTCATTGAACCAGGCAGGGTCGTAGACAAGCTTAGTCGCGTCATCAACTATCCGGTATATTGTAAAAGTCCCGGTAGGGGTTATAAGGTCAAAACGTGATTTTTTTTCTGTCCCTCTTCCTTTGCCGATCGCTATCTGCCATGTCTTAACAGGGTCCGGACCACTGTAAAGGGTGAGGCGCAGCTGTTCTTTGTTGATACCTATCCAGCTTTCACCGTCACCGGGCTGCCATCCGGGGGAAGCATCACTTTTACCTGAGTAAAGTGTAAATGTAAGCAAGAAAAATATAATAGCGAGGCTTTTTTTCATAAGAACACTCCCTGAGAAATGATGCAGGATCAATTATAAACAAACTTGTAAAAATTTGCCACTTGTAAGGTTTACGGATAATGAAGTATCATAGCTGTTTGAACAGGTTCAAAACAAATCTTTTTTCAGGAGGCGGCGTTATGGATATTATCAAAGCACCGCGCGGTACCAGAGATATTCTTGGTGATGAATCGTGGAAATGGGCGTATGTGACAGGGATCTGCCGCAACGTTGCGGATGATTATGGTTACAAGGAAGTCCATCTTCCCATATTTGAACATACAGAATTATTTTGCAGGGGCGTAGGGGAAACGACTGATGTTGTTGAAAAAGAGATGTACACATTTGAGGACAAGGGCGGCCGGAGCATTACTTTAAGGCCTGAACTTACAGCCTCCATGGTCCGTTCATACCTTGAAAACGAGATGTACAAAGGAACGCAGCCGGCCAAGCTCTGGTCTATAGGTCCGATGTTCCGTTACGAAAGACCTCAGAAGGGGCGTTACAGGCAGTTCGTTCAGCTTGACATAGAAGCGCTTGGTGCTCAGGATGCCTACGTTGACCTGGAAGTTATAGATTTCTCGATGGAGTTGTATCGCCGTCTGGGTCTTTCAAATCTTCAGGTGGTGCTCAACTCGGTCGGTTGTCCCAAGTGTCGTCCTGTCTACAGGAAGGCTCTTCAGGAGTTCCTTAGGGGCAGATTTGACGAACTCTGTGATACGTGTAAAGGCCGTTACGACAGGAACCCGCTCAGGATCCTCGACTGCAAAAGTCCTGTATGTAAAGAGATAACTGAAAATGCCCCTGCTGTAATGGAGCATCTCTGCGACGAATGCAAAGAGCATTTTGAGCAGCTGAAGGCCGGGCTTGACAGAATAGGAGCCGTTGTAAAAATTGACAACAGGCTGGTCCGCGGCCTTGATTACTACACAAAAACCGCATATGAGATACTTTCGGGAGACCTGGGCTCGCAGAATGCCGTTTGCGGAGGGGGAAGGTATGACAACCTGTCTGAAGCAATAGGCGGACCTCATGTTCCCGGAGTGGGATTTGCATCAGGAATTGAGAGGGTCGTTCTGACCATGGATGCACAGGGCTGTACATTCGGAAGGGAACCTGCAAACAGGGTCTTTGTTGTCGCAGCCGAGCAGGGCGTAAGAATAGATGTCATGGAGCTTGTTCGCACCCTGAGGCAGAACAGGATATCGGCAGACATGGATTACATGGGAAGAAGCATGAAGAGCCAGATGAAGGCAGCCGGCAACACTGCAGATTTTGCATGCATAATTGGACGCGAGGAGCTCGACAAAAAACTTATTACAGTTAAGGACCTGAAAGAGGGTACTCAGGAAGAGCTCACACTTGAGGCGATCATCAATAAGCTTAAATAAGCATTGATATAATACAAGGGTACCCCTTTGGACTGATAAAAGGGGTTTCTGCTTTTGGCAATAGATACAAAACGGTATATTTTTCAGATCATTTTTGAAAGAGGGAAAATTTAATGGAAAGATACTATGATTCATCCTGGCAGAGGACAATGTACTGTGGGGAACCTAGGCCCGAAGATTCAGGCAGGGAGATCGTCCTCAACGGATGGCTCAGGTGCCGTCGAGACCTTGGGGGCATCATTTTCATAGAACTTTGGGATAAGACAGGTGTCACACAGGTAGTATTCAACCCCGAACTCAACGCAGAAGCCCATAAGAGAGCATCTTCACTGAGAAACGAATTTGTACTTGCAGTAAAGGGTACGATGCGCCGCCGCCCTGAAGGCACGGAAAATCCTGAACTGGCGACCGGTTCGGTAGAACTTCTTGTCGATGACTTCATAATACTTGCTCCTTCAAAGCTGATCCCCTTTGAAATGGACAACGCGGACTCGGTCAACGAAGACCTCAGGCTCAAATACCGATATCTTGACCTGAGGCGCGAGGCAATGCAGAAAAACCTGATGACCAGGCACAGGGTCACAAGGTATACACGAAACTACTTCGGGGATAACGGATTCATGGAAATTGAGACACCGATGCTGACAAAGTCGACTCCGGAAGGCGCAAGGGACTATCTTGTGCCCAGCCGTGTCAACCCTGGTAAATTCTATGCACTTCCCCAGTCTCCTCAGCTTTTCAAGCAGCTCCTCATGGTAAGCGGCTGCGACAGGTACATGCAGATAGTAAAATGCTTCAGGGACGAGGATCTCAGGGCGGACAGGCAGCCCGAATTCACACAGATAGATGTAGAGATGAGCTTCATTACAGAAGAAGATATCATGAAAATGACAGAAAACTACCTTGCAGGCCTCTTCCTAGATATTCTTGACGAGAAGGTAGAAACTCCCTTCACAAGGCTGACGTGGAAAGAGGCGATGGATCTCTATGGCAGTGATAAGCCTGACATGAGGATCCCGATGCAGATGACTGACCTAGCCCAAGTCTTTGCAGGTGGCGAGAACCCCTTTGCATCCCTGATTGAAAAAGGCGGCACGATAAAAGGCCTGAAACTTCCCGGAGGAGCCTCACTTTCACGCAAGGAGCTTTCAGACCTTGAAAACAGGGCAAAGGCGCTGGGAGCAAAGGGTATGGCAAACTTCCAGATCAAGGAGGGAGAACTGAAGGGACCGCTTGTCAAGTTCCTTGACGACGAGAGGATAACCATCCTCAAATCGCTTTCCGGTATTGAGGACGGAGATGCCCTCTTCATCATGGCAGATGAAAACTGGCGTAAGGCCTGTGAGATACTGGGTCAGATACGTCTTGAGCTCGGCAGGGAGAGAAACATGGTCGAAGGGGCATTCAGGTTCCTGTGGGTCACCGAGTTCCCGCTCTTTGAGTGGGATGAAGAGGCAGGAAGATATTCTGCAGTCCACCATCCATTTACCGCCCCGATGAACGAAGATGTCGAATACCTTATTTCGGAGCCGGGGAGAGTCAGATCCCGCGCATACGATGTTGTCCTTAACGGCAATGAGATCGGCGGAGGATCGATAAGGATACACAACCCTGAGATGCAGGCCAGGGCCTTCCAGGCTTTAAATTTCACCCCTGAAGCTGCAAAGGAACGTTTCGGATTCCTTCTTGAAGGACTCAGCTTCGGTACCCCACCGCATGGAGGGATCGCGCTCGGGCTTGACAGGCTTGTGATGCTCATATCAGGATGCAGGTCTATAAGGGACGTAATGGCCTTTCCTAAAAACCAGAAGGCTCAGTGCCCGATGACAGATGCCCCAAACTTTGTTGATGAGAAGCAGCTTGTCGAACTTTCCATCAAAACCGTTGATCCGCTTCTGCTGTAAGTAAGAAATGCTGCAATAAAACTGCCGGGTCCCCGAGTTTCTCGGGGGCCTGCTTTTTATGTCCCTTCAGAACTGCATTTAACTTTAAGGTATAATTTAACCGGATAATACAATATATCGGAGGGATGACAGATGGCAAAGATACGTTTTTTGGGACACAGCTCCTTTTACATTGAGGGGAATGGCCTGAGGGCACTTGTGGACCCCTTCCTTGAAGGCAACCCTGCAGCTGCAGCCAAACCTGAAGATTTTAACGACATCAACGTCATATTCCTTACTCATGGACATGGGGACCACATTGGAAGTACCATTGAAATTGCAAAAAGAAATGATGCGGTAGTGTTTACCTGCAATGAGCTTGCCGGATACTTATCCTCAAAGGGTATAAAGACCGAGGGTATGCATATCGGCGGGAGGGCAGCATTTTCGTTCGGCAAGGTGAAACTGACTCCGGCATGGCACGGATGTCCGATAGCTGACGGCGACAAAGCCCTCTACGGAGGCGTTGCCTGCGGTTTCGTCATAGAGGTCGACGGGAAAAAGATCTACCATTCGGGAGACACGGGCCTCACTATGGAGATGGCGCTGCTTGAGGACGAAAACATCGATGTGGCCCTTCTTCCGATAGGAGGATATTACACTATGGATATTGAAGATGCAGCCAGAGCCGTGAAGATGATAAAACCAAGGGTAGTTGTGCCCATGCACTTTAATACCTTCCCCAGGATCGAGGCAGACCCTGAAAAATTTGCAGCTCTTGTAGGGGAGATGTTCACTTCAGTCAAGATCCTGGCTCCGGGTGAAGAATTTGAGTTCTAAATATTAATGCCCAGCTCGCTTATCCTTAATAGGGATGACCGGCCGGCCGGCTATCTGCACTTCTGCAGGTTGCCGGCCAATACTTATCATCCTGCAAGACATCCTTAGGGATACAGATATCGCAAAAAAGGGGCCTGTCATCCGTTTCAAATAAGGTAAAAGTCAGGATGCGCCCTTTGCAAACTTGCATTAATCCATTGATGGGATACAATTGACTAAGGACACAAAATATAAGTATTCCGGCCGGGAGGAGATCCTTATGGATGTTAATAGCAAGGCTTATCAGGAACTGCTGAAGAAGAGGCCGCTGAACGTACAGTCACGTTTTGGCGCAGAGGCTATGGGGCTTGTCAGCGGAAGGGACATTGTTGCGGCGGGCAAGGAAGTTGATTCGATCGTTCTGGCGGCAAACGCAAGGCATCCGCTTGTGATCAAGGCAGTGCTCCGGGCAGCAAAAAAGAAAAACGCAGCAGTTCTTATCGAACTTGCAAAGTCTGAGTCGACCTACTGCGGGGCCAATTACGACAATATTCCTGAATATGCGCTTAAATATTCGGCGGAGATGGGGCACGGGGCAGTATTCGGCCTTCATGTGGACCACTATGCCATCAAGGGAAATGAGGATGTTCTCAAGGGGGTCGCCCATCTTTCAAAAATTCTGGTAAACGGTTTTACATCTGTTGCTATAGATGCATCTCACCTGGATGACTATGACAACTTTGTCGCCACAAGATCCATTGCCGGATGGCTCCCTTCGGAACTCGGACTTGAGGTCGAAGTAGGGGAGATCAAGGGGCCCGGAGAACTTTCGACGGTCGATGAAGCGAAATATTTCATCGGAGGTCTGAATGCCTGGGGGATATTCCCTGACTACCTTGCGATATCGAACGGCAGCCTTCACGGGACCTACGATCCGACTGCAGGCCAGATGGAAGGGATAGACCTTAAGAGAACCAAAGAGATAGCAGATGCGATCGATCCTTACGGAGTAACGATAGCACAGCACGGAATATCAGGCACTCCGCTCGACAAGGTCTCTACCTTCAGAAAGTATGGTATAAGGAAGGGCAACGTTGCCACCCTTTTCCAGAATGTATACTTCGGGATCAAAATGGATCCCGAGACAGGAAATGCGATAACCGATGGCGGAACATATGTGAAAGAGGCTGACAGGGGCATATCTGTCGAACTTTGGAACGAAATTGTGACAGCAGGCGACTCTAAGGGAATGAGCAGGAAGAGCGGAGACTACAAAAAGCTCAACCTTCCGTTCTGCGACAGGATACTTGCCGAACCACAGCCCGTAATTGACAGGATAGTAGATGAAATGCAGTACTGGGCGGAAAGGTTCATAGTGGCCTTCGGTGCGGAGGGAAGCGCGGATGCAGTGGCCGAAGTGATGTCACGCCGTCCGGACCACAATGCTTCCCCTGACAGGAAGGTTTTGGGCAGCAGGGCAGATTTCACTGCACGGAACGCACCCGGAACAGGCGGCAGCGACGGCAATAACTACGACGACTAAGTCCGGATACTGTCTGGATCCTTTTTTACGGCAGAGTGCTGAACATTTGGCACCTGCCGTATTTATTTGTGCTCAAAAAGAGAGTTGCTGATCACACTAAAAATAATTTAAATTATTCATCCAATATTATTTAAAAATTCAAGTGTATAGCATATTATTTGTAACAATTACTATTTTTATTAAAAACATAATTAAAGTTTGTGCATAATGTAATATTCAGAATATTGTGGTATGATTTGCCCGTAGCAGTTTTTATTATATTTATTCTATAGGGGAGATGGTATTTGATATGAAGATCGGATGTCCTAAGGAGATCAAGAACCGCGAATACAGGGTTGGACTTACTCCAGCTTCTGCCTCCACCTATGTGAGAGCAGGCCATGAAGTCTTCGTAGAAACAGGCGCGGGCCTTCAGGCCGGTTTTAACGACCATGAATACGTTGCTGCAGGAGCAAAAATTCTGGATTCAGCTGAGAAGGTCTGGGAAACATCGGAGATGATAGTCAAAGTAAAAGAACCGCTTAAGCCGGAGTATGGCCTGATGAGGGACTCTCAGATCATTTTCACTTATTTCCACTTCGCAGCAAACCAGGAGCTTACCAACGCATGCATTAATTCCGGAGCGACATGTGTAGCGTATGAGCTTGTGTCTGAGGAATGGGGGCTGCCGCTTCTTCAGCCAATGAGCGAGGTGGCAGGAAGAATGTCCGTGATCATGGGTTCTTATTACATGGGGAGACCTTATGGAGGCAGCGGCCTCCTGCCAATGGGTGTCCCGGGAGTATCCCCTGCAAACGTGCTGGTGATCGGCGGAGGCACAGTAGGAGTCAACGCAGGCAAGGTTGCTGCTGGCCTTGGCGCAAAGGTTACAATAGCGGATATAAATCACAGAAAACTGGCATATCTTTCAGATATAATGCCTTCGAACTGTGTTTCCATCTACAGCGATGCCATGACTATCAGCAGCATAATAAAGGATATGGACCTTGTAATAGGTGCTGTCCTCCTTCCTGGAGGGGCAAAAGCACCCAAGATTGTTACCAGAGAACATCTCAGATCAATGAGGCCGGGGTCAGTTTTTGTCGATGTAGCCATCGACCAGGGGGGCATAGGTGAAACTTCGCGTCCCACCAGCCACGATGCCCCGGTTTTTGTTGAAGAGGGAGTCGTTCATTACTGTGTTGCAAACATGCCGGGGGCATATGCCAGAACATCTGCCATTGCCCTTTCAAACGCTACGGTAAGCTACGGCGTTCAGTTAGCCTCTAAGGGCGTGGTGAAGGCGTGTGAAGAAAATATGGCTATCTGCAGGGGGCTGTCCATCCACAAGAAGAGGCTGACTCTGCCAGTAGTCGCAGATACCTTTAAAATGGACGACGAGTATACGGAGACTCTTGCCGCATTGAAGCTGTGAGCGAATAAATGCCTTAAACTGATCGGTCAGTTTATAACTTTAATGAGCAGAGCCGAAAAGATCATCTTTTCGGCTCTGCTTTCTATATCCTACATCCATCTTTTTAGGTTTGAGAGAAAAAGCTTGTGCATATGCTTTGAAACGGGTCCTGGATGTCCGTTTCCTATAGTTTGGTCACCGACCCTTATGACAGGAAGGATCTCTTTGATGGATCCTGAGATGAATGCTTCGTCTGCCTGAGTAAGTTCACTCTCCAGAGGACACCTTTCCTCTACTGTGAAGTTATGTTCTTTCAGCAGAGTTATCAATATTTCCCTCGTTATTCCCCGGAGGACCTTTCCGACAGGAGCAGTAATGATCTTTCCGTCTTTGCAGAGGAAAAAGCTGCTTGCGGTGGATTCAGTTATCTCTCCGTTCACTATGTAGAGGGCCTCAAATTCGTTCGGTCTTGCCCCTATCATAGGGACATACCCTGTCAGGTAGTTTGTGCTCTTTGCCTCGGGAAAGGGCCTCTGTGTGTAGACCGGTTTTAGCGCCACTCCTCTGTTTAATTCCTCCTGAGTCATTACGTGAGCTTCTTCAAAAATCACAAAAAAATTAGGTTCGGGAAAGTGCCCGTGATCATTTATCCTTCCTCCGGTAATGTATGGTTTTATTACCAGGTCCTTATCGGGCAGTGAATCATCATAAACGCCTCTTCTGATGATATCCGGAAGTTCCCTGATTATCTCTTCCGCCTCTATGCCGCACCTTTTTGCGCTCTCACGGAGACGGTCGATATGCTCGTCGAGAGCGAATATGTCTTTTCCGTATGTCCTTATTGAATCAAAAACACCTATCCCGCGGAGGATAGCCAGGTCTGTAACAGGTATGCGGCATTCCTCCAAAGGAATGAACGAACCCCTGTAGAAGCAAATAGACATAAGCACCAATCCCTTCATAACATGTATCCGGTTGTTCTTCCGACTAAGGAACATTATCACTCAACGAAATAAATTGCAAACGAAAATAGTGAGGACTATAATTCATCAAATCAATTCGTTTGAGGAGTGTTCTGAATGTCAGAAAAGATACTGGGTGTCCTCGGCGGTATGGGACCTGCCGCTTCGGCTGAATTTTTGAAGATACTCGCGGAAAAATATCCTGCCGAAATAGATCAGGATCACCCTGTCGTATATATGATATCGGACCCGAAGATACCGGACCGGGGAAGCGCGATCGAGGGCAATGGGGAAGACCCGTCACCATACATGATCAACGATCTCAAAAAACTCATCGGATGGGGTGCGGGAGTGCTGGCGGTACCCTGCAACACAGCTCATTACTTTATCGACAGATTCAGGGACCGTATAGAAGTGCCGATAGTTCACATAATCGAGGCCACGGTAGAAGCATCAATGAAAAGGTCAGCAGAGGGTGCCTGGATGATATCAACGACAGGTACGGCAAGATCGGGGCTTTACCAGAAAGCGGCTGCCGACAGGGGATACCGCCTTCTGATACCGCCTGAAGATGTGCAGAGAGAGATCCAGGAGACGATAGTCTTCGTAAAGTCAGGCAAGATGGAGATTGCGGCACGGGCGATAGAAAGGGCCGTAAAAAAGCTATGGCAGATCGAAGACCTGCCTATAGTCACAGCTTGCACAGAACTTCCGCTCGCGTATGACGCATCGGATCTTCCGAGTGAGAAAAACATATCCAGCCTTGACGCTCTTGCCGAAGCCTCTATCAGAGCACTGACAGAATAAGACATGTCTTCGGGGCACAGTTGTTCCTGTGCCCCGTTAATATCCGTCCAAAAGAAAAATTTCCCTGATAAGTAATTTTACTGATTGAAGCTAAGGAGAAAAGCTATAATATCTCAATTAAGTTATTAAGGTATTTAAATACCTTAATTAAGGTTGGTGAAAGCGTATGGCGAAAGTAGCGGGTTTCAGCGAAGCGACATATATAGGACTGCACGCCATGGTACTTATAGCTCAGAGAAACGGCGAGAAGATATCTATCAGGGATATGGCGGAGACAATATGTGTTTCTGAGGCACATCTTGCGAAGGTGGTACTTAGGCTTGCTCATACAGGTCTTTTAAACACGACAAGAGGTCCGGGCGGAGGAGCGGTCCTTGCAAAAAAACCGAAAGAGATCAGCTTTCTGGATATTGTTGAGGCAATAGAAGGTCCGCTTGAAAATTCAAAGTGCGTTTTCGGGAAGAACAAATGTTCACACGCAGGATGTATTTTTGGAGACTTTCTTGTAAAGATGACTAAAGAGGCAAAAGAGTGGCTCAGATCCAGAACATTGGATGAATTTTAAAAAATTGTAATAAATTCTGAGGAGGAAGAGATCAATGAGAAAGATAATCAAAATTGATGAAGAAAAATGTGACGGATGCGGACTTTGCGCGGAAGCATGCCACGAAGGCGCAATAGTGATAGAGAACGGAAAAGCGAAACTAATAAGCGACAGCTACTGTGACGGGCTTGGCGACTGTATCGGGGAGTGCCCGCAGGGTGCCATTTCCTTTGAAATGAGAGAGGCTGCAGCCTATGACGAAGCTGCGGTAAAGGCAAGGATGGCAGCCAGGAAGAAAGAACCTTGCAGCGGGACCCTTCCCTGCGGATGCCCCGGGACGATGGCTAAGGAGCTGAAGTCAGACAAGCCTGTACAAAAAGAGGAAAAGGCTTCATCCAGGCAGGAATCCGAGCTTCGCAACTGGCCTGTGCAGCTCTCACTCGTACCTGTCCAGGCCCCCTACCTTGAAGGAGCAAAACTTTTGATCGCTGCCGACTGCACAGCCTTCGCATGCCCCAACTTCCACAGGGATCTTCTCCCCGGCAGGGTCTGTCTTGTAGGATGCCCCAAACTTGACGAGGTGGAGCCATATATAGAAAAACTTGCACAGATAATAAAGCTGAACGGCATTGAGGAGATAGACGTGGCATATATGGAAGTACCATGCTGCGGCGGGCTTGTAAAACTTGTGGACACAGCGGTAAAGCGGTCGGGCGAAGCAGTTACCCTTAAACTCATAAAACTTTCGCTGACAGGCAAGTTTCTTGAAGTAAGGCAGATATTCCCTAACTAGGGAATTTTCAATAAACAGAGCCGGGATATCGGCAGAAAAATTAAGGAGAGTGACTTCGATGTTTTGTTATCAGTGTGAACAGGCAGCAAAGGGTACAGGATGCACAGCAATGGGAGTATGCGGCAAAGATCCCCGTACAGCGGCACTTCAGGATCTTCTTCTCTATGAGACGATGGTCCTTTCCGACGCAGCCCTTGAGTCAGGCAACTGCTCTGACGAGGTGGCGAAAAGAGTCATTGAAAACTTGTTTACAACAGTAACGAATGTAAATTTTGACCCGGAAAAACTTGCTGAGCTCGTAAAGGAGACCAGAAAGGCTGCTAAAGAGTTTGCGGGCGGCTGTTCATGCTGCTGCGGATGCGGCGGTTCGGAAGATCCTACGACCGAAGAGCTGGCGGAAGAGGGTGAAGAGTACTCTCCCCGGGCAGACATAGACAAATACGGCGCAGATCTTGGCGGTCTCAAATGGCTTGCCGTCTACGGGCTCAAAGGTATGGCTGCATACGCCGACCATGCGTGGATCCTCGGTCAAAAGGACAGCGAGGTCAACAAGTTCTTCCTCGAGGCAATGTCCGAACTTCTTAGCGAGGATATCACAATTGATTCAATGCTCGCGCTCAACCTGAAGATAGGCGAAGTCAACCTGAAGGTGATGGAACTCCTTGATGCCGCCAACACCGGCACATACGGACACCCCGAGCCTACGATGGTAAGGGTGACCCCTGTCAAGGGCAAGGCTATCCTTGTCTCGGGGCATGACCTCGGAGACCTCGAGGAACTTCTGAAGCAGACAGAGGGCAAGGGAATAAACGTATACACCCATGGTGAGATGCTCCCCTGCAACGCATACCCCGGCCTCAAAAAGTATCCGCACCTGGTGGGAAATTACGGCGGAGCATGGCAGGACCAGCAGAAGGAATTCGACGAGTTCCCCGGTGCCATCCTTATGACGACAAACTGCATCCAGAAGCCGAAAGAGAGCTATATGGCCAGGATATTCACCTGCGGACTGGTTGAGTGGCCCGGAGCGGTACACGTCGAAAACAGGGATTTTGCGCCTGTGATCAGGGCTGCGCTTGAGGCCCCGGGATTCGCGGAGGATGCACCCGAGAAGAAAATAATGATAGGGTTTGCCCGCAATTCAGTACTTGGTGCCGCAGACAAGGTAGTTGAACTTGTGAATGCAGGCAAGATCCGCCACTTCTTCCTCATCGGCGGATGTGACGGAGCCAAGTCAGGCCGCAACTATTACACCGAATTTGCAGAAAAGGCGCCTGAAGATACTGTGATCCTGACTCTTGCCTGCGGAAAATTCCGCTTCAACAAGCTAGATTTCGGAGATATCGAAGGCATACCACGCCTGCTTGACTGCGGACAGTGCAACGACGCATACTCGGCGATCAGGATCGCTGTCGCGCTTGCCGACGTCTTCAAGACCGATGTCAACGGGCTTCCGCTCTCACTGATCCTTTCCTGGTACGAGCAGAAAGCGGTCTGTATCCTCCTTACACTTCTCCATCTGGGAATAAAGGGCATCAGACTCGGACCCACGCTTCCCGCATTCGTCGGTCCTGCTGTCCTTGACGTTCTTGTACAGAACTTTGACATCAAGCCGATCGGAACAGCAGAAGGTGATCTTAAGGCAATACTTGGCTAAAATCTGAAAGCAGACATGAAGTCAGCTGCGTAATTAAAAGAGGACCCGCTCAGGCAGTTAAAAAGCCCGGCCGGGTCCCATCATATTTGAGAGTAACAGCTGATTTGTGAAAGATAAATTAGTGAATATTTTTCCGGCAATAACTTATTTTGAGATCGCCTTCGATACTATCTCCTTTGCCTCTTCGTTTATCGCTTCGAGGTGCTCCCTGCTTTTGAGGCTCTCCGCGTAGATCTTGTATATCTCTTCGGTTCCCGACGGCCTGGCTGCAAACCAGCCGGTTTCAGTGGTCACCTTAAGTCCGTCTATCGGCGATCCGTTTCCCGGAGCAGTGGTCATCTTTGTGATTATTTCTTCTCCTGCAAGAGTCTTTGCCGTAACATCTGACGGCGACAGTTTTTTTAGCTTGTTTTTTTCTTCATGTGTGGCTGGAGCATCCATGCGTGAATAGTAGGAATCTCCAAATCTCTCTGTCAGTTTTCTGTAATGCTCGGCCGGGTTTTTCCCTGTTACTGCAGTGATCTCCGCAGCCAGCAGGTCCATTACGAAGCCGTCCTTGTCAGTAGTCCAGACAGTCCCGTCCTTCTTCAGGAACGACGCTCCGGCGCTCTCTTCTCCGCCAAAGCCCAGCATCCCCGACATCAGACCGTCGACGAACCACTTGAACCCCACAGGAACTTCATAGATCTTCCTGCCGATCGAAGCGACAGCCTTGTCGATCATAGAGCTTGATACAAGAGTCTTGCCTGCCATGCAGTTATCGCTCCAGCCGGGGCGGTGAGTAAATAGATACTCTATCGCGACCGCAAGATAGGCGTTGGGAGGCATCAGCCCTTCCTTCGTAACTATTCCATGCCGGTCGTAGTCAGGGTCGTTTCCGAATGCAATATCGTACTTGTCCTTAAGTCCGACCAGGTTTGCCATTGCGTATGGGGATGAGCAGTCCATGCGAACTTTGCCGTCGCGGTCAAGCGGCATGAATGAAAAGGTAGGGTCGACGCCCTTGTTTATCACATCGATGTCCAATCCCCATATATCGGCGATCGGCTCCCAGAAATGAACTCCGGATCCTCCCATAGGGTCAGCCGCCATTTTCAGCCCTGAATGGCGTATTTTGTCAAAGTCTATTATCTCCTGAAGTCCCTTTACGTAGGGGAGAATGTAGTCGATAGCCTCAACGTTGTCAGAGGAAAGTGCTTTTTTGAAATCTATCCTTTTGACCTCTTTAAGGCCTCCGGCAAGTATTTCATTTGCCCTTTTTTCTATTATGGAGGTGATATCTGTCCCTGCAGGGCCGCCTGAGGGGGGGTTGTACTTAAATCCTCCGTCTTCAGGGGGATTGTGCGACGGCGTTATGACAACACCGTCTGCGGTCGGAGCTCCCAAACCTCTGTTCCATGAGAGTATTGCGTGAGAGATCACAGGTGTGGGCGTATAGCCGAAACCCTTCTGTACCCTGACAAGTACACCGTTTGCCGCAAATACCTCTACACTGGTCCTCAGCGCAGGCTCGGAAAGTGCGTGGGTATCCATCCCAATAAAGAGCGGACCTCTTATGCCGTTTGCATTTCTGTGCTCAGAGATAGCCTGTGAAATGGCCATTATATGGTCTTCATTGAAACTTCCCCTGAAGGAGGATCCCCTGTGTCCTGATGTGCCGAAGGATACAGACTGCCCCCTGTCATTGATGTCCGGGTGTTCCGTGTAATATGAAGTCACCAGTCTTGGTATGTTTGTGGCGCTGATGATAGACATTATCCTTCTGTCCTTGTAATGCACATGGCATTATCCCTTTCTTCAAATGGATTTTTTAAGGTAATTTGTGTGCAGTCTGTTAGACGGATCAATGTCACATGACATCACTCATATTTTATACTCAACCCGGTCTTATTGGTATTTCTAATGTGTGTTCATGGAGAACGATCTCTTTTTTTCAAAACTGATATTTGGAAACAAGCTGATCAAGAGCGTCAGCAGGTTTTTTTATTAAATTACATAAATACGCCCCCTGTTTTTTTGGCTTATAATATTGTCTTGAATGGAAGGAGAGGTGTATGCAAGATGCATTTGTTTATTGGGATCGCGGCTGTTGCCCTTCTAGTTGCCGCTTATATCATAGCATCAGTGGCAAGGCTCAGGGAGAACAGTTCGGCGATGGAGCAGGTCTCCAGGGAACTTCTTATTAGACTTCAGAATATTGAGGCCAAGCTGGAAGATACAGAAAAGGATATCAACGAGGAGTTTGCCTCCATGAGAAAGGAACAGAGGGAGGATGCAAGGGCGGCAAGGGAGGAACAGTCACGATCTGTTGTATCTTTTGGCGATGCCCAGGCAAAAAGGATAAAGGAGATAGGAGACCTGCAGAGGGAGAGTCTCCACTCATTTTCACAGCAGCTTGCAAACATCAGCCGTCTTAATGAGGAAAAGCTTGAGGCCATAAGGGGAACAGTAGAGGGCAAGCTTCAGGAAATACATAAGAACAACGAGGAAAAACTTGAAAAGATGAGGGCTACTGTAGACGAACAGCTTCACTCGACCCTTGAAAAGAGGCTTGGTGAAGCCTTTTCAACCGTCTCAGAAAGGTTGGAACTTGTCCATAAGGGTCTGGGTGAAATGAAGGCCCTTACCGCGGATGTGGGGGACCTCAAAAAAGTCCTGTCCAACGTTAAAGTAAGGGGAACGTGGGGCGAGACCCAGCTCAGGGCACTGCTTGAGCAAATATTGACCAAGGACCAATATGCTGAAAACGTCCAGACGAGGCCAAACTGCGGCGAGAGGGTCGAGTTTGCCATTGCACTGCCGGGTCATAACGAGGGCAGCGGGCCTGTCTGGCTGCCTATAGACTCTAAGTTCCCTCTCGAGGACTATCAGAGGCTTGTCACGGCTTCTGAGAACGGGGACACACAGGCATTGGCAGATGCCCAGAAGGCACTTAAGAGCCGCGTGGTTGAAGAGGCGAAAACAATTAGGGACAAATATCTCGAACCTCCCTACACTACGGATTTCGGTATACTTTATCTTCCTGTCGAAGGGCTTTATGCCGAGATGCTGCGTATAGACGGACTTTGTGATATCCTTTCCCGTGAATACAGGGTCGTACCTGCCGGTCCGACAACGATAACTGCACTTTTGAACAGCCTGCAGATGGGATTCCGCACACTTGCGATCGAAAAACGCTCCAGCGAGGTATGGATACTCCTTGGAAAGGTCAAGACAGAGTTTGACAAATTTGGAAACATACTTGAAAAGACAAAGCAGAAGATCGAACAGGCAGGAAAAGAGCTTGAGAACGCCCAAGTCAGGACAAGGGCGATCAATAAGACACTTAAGACCGTAGAGGGAGTCCATCTGGAGTCCGGAGAAGGAGGCAGCTCCCAAAGCTGCGATACATCTGAATAAACGGATCGCAGAGAAGCCATGCCCCTTCTTATACTGCAGAATTTGAAAAGAGATGACAGCCTTAGGATGGCACTTACCCCGGCTGTCATCTTGTTTAAAATGCCTATGGTTTTACATATCGTCCGATGAAAATGATGGCCTGAGTCTTATTATCCTTGATAATGAAGATAAACGGCCTGTCGGCCTTGAAATCGACAACATCATCGGGCTCGTTGATCATTGATGTCTTTGTCATTATTACTGCGGTCGCGGCAGCTGCTTCTGTCCCTTCTTCTCCCACTTCAACGAAAGTTTTGTGTACCGCGGCTCCGATAAAGATGTTTTTCCTGCCGTTCATAGCAGAAAAATCTGCCTCTTCTGGGCTGAATGCACTTACGACGCCCAATTCTTTCAAAGTTTCCCCGAGCTCAAAACTTTGTTCACATTTAAATTTCGGCATAGTCAGACGTACTTTTCTGGGTGACATAAATATTGCCCATTCAGAAAATTTTATGTGATCCAGCTTCTTTTCTATATTGCCCAGGTCTGTGCCTTTTTGAGGGAGGATGATCAGCATGGACATCCTGTTGTCATTGTAAGGGATCTCCGCGATCTCTAAGTCGCTCTCTTTGAGATATTTGATCCCACTTTCGGTCTTAGTCATCATGACCGCGGGGACCGATTCAGAAGCAGCGACAAAGAACGGCATCACCCTGGAATTCTGAGGTTCAAATTTTGTCATCCATTCGGCTTTAAAGAAGACAGTGTTAGTCAGGACAAGAGGAGTTTCTCTTTTCAGGATCCCTTCTCCTATGATATTTTTGATCCTTCCCTCAGTTGTCTTTTCGACCCATTCATTAATTTTGTTTCTTGCTTTTTCGGGATCGCTTCTGAAGTCAAGCGGGATAAGCGAGGCCTCATAGTAATTGTTGATGGTCTCAATGTACTGCCTGAGCAGTCTTTCATCCTTTGCGGGCCAGAGTGAATTTGCTGTTCTTGCCAGAAGGTTGTCCGGAGGAACAGTATTTATGTCATCGATCAGTGCGGCCATGCTTCTGTGTATATCCCGGCCAAGATAGAGGACACGTTCCATTTCTTGTGCGGTCTTCCCCGAAGCCCCTGCATAGGTCATAGACAATGCTGATGAAATGCTGTAGGGAGAAATAAATAAAGCCTCGCTGTTTTTTGCGGCAAGATGTCTGTAAATGTCAAACGTGAATCTGTTGACTGAACGGACAGCTTCGAAACTGAGAGCCTTTTCTGCCAAGCCTGTACCTTCTGATATCTGAACCGCAGTGAGATCTGCCGCTATTGCCATGTCTTCCAGTTCGGTCCTTGATTCTGAGTAGGGCTTACCTGCTGATTCAAGCTCTGCTTTATATCCGTTGATCAGCTGGCGCATACTGGCAAGCTGATCATCCCCCATCAAAGAAGGATCTTTTTTTATACTCTCCATAGCCGAAATAATAATTTGGGCCACCTCTTCTTTGGTATAAGAGCTTTGTCCGGGTACCACTCTTTCCTTGATCAGATTTTTCTCTGAGAGGATCTCAAGGGAATGATATGTCCAATGATAAGGGGGTATGGTTTCAGACGACCATGATGCAGAGGGAGAAAAAAGTGTGTATGTTAAAATCATGGCCGTGATCAGTAACAGCTTTCGCATCTCTTTGTCTCCATTCCGGTTTTCTAATTTCCAAGGTCATATTATAGGAGAATATTTATGTTATTTATTTAGTATTCATGCTGATTTTATGAAGTTCCTGACAATCAGCTGAATCATACATGGAAAACGGTCCGCCTGATTTTTAAATTGACAGGGGACTTTCCTTATGTCCAACATTTTGTTTCGGGTTGTTATAATAGACGCTGTATCCGAGATTAATAAAAGAAGGGGAGTAATACTGTTGCCGTCAATGATAGTGGATCCTTCAAAATGTACAAAATGCGGGACCTGTATAAAGGTCTGTCCAGCGGGAATAGTTAAATTAGGTGATTCAGGCCTGCCTGAGATGGATGTAAGGCTTTCGGGGCGCTGCATAGAATGCGGCCATTGCGCACTCTTCTGTCCGGAAAGTGCAAATTGCCTCTCCTTTCTGAAAAATGATGAGATGGTCGCTGCCGCTGATCTTGCGATTCCTGAATCGGAAGAGGCGCTGAACTTCATAAAGACCAGAAGAAGCATCAGGCGGTTCCGCGGCGATCCTCTCCCGCAGGAAGTCTTCGACAGGCTGTTTGAAGCGGTAAAGAATGCCCCTACGGCATCAAACAGGCAGCCGGTGAGATGGATAGTCTCAAAGGAGCCTGAAAAGACGAAGGAGATAACGAACCTCATCCTGTGCTGGATGAGGGAAGAGATCTTCAGGGACCCGACATCACAGGCAGCCATCATAGGGGCTGCTATGATCGCAAAGGCTAAAGCCGGTGAAGATGCTCTTCTGCGGGGGGCTCCGCATGCGGTCCTTGCAGTGGTCCCCAAAGGTCATATGTGGCCCGAGGATGGATCCATCGCTCTTACATACCTTGAACTTTCGGCCCATGCACTTGGGGCGGGGGCCTGTTGGGGGGGCTTCCTTACGGCCGCGGTAAGAAGTTTCAGAGGTTTGAGGGAATATCTTGGTATTGGCGAAGATGAACATGTATGCGGTGCTCAGATGATAGGATATCCGCTGATAATACCTGTAAGACAGTTCCCGCCGAGGAAACAGCAGAATATTTCATGGATCGTTTAGAAGGTGGAGAGCCCATAAACATAGGGCTTCTGGCCCACGTTGACGCAGGAAAGACGACACTGACCGAACAAATGCTCTACCTGTCAGGCGCTGTCAGGACAATTGGAAGGGTCGATGAAGGGACGGCACACACCGACCGGATGGATGTCGAGAGGAAAAGAGGCATATCTGTCAGGTCTGCACCTGCTTCCATTTGCTGGAAGGGAGAGCGGATAAATATAATAGACACTCCCGGACACAGTGATTTTTCGGCAGAAGTCCAAAGATCGGTCCGAGCTCTTGATGCTGCTGTTTTAGTGATATCTGCTGTAGAAGGCGTACAGCCCCAGACTGAAATATTTTGGCAAGCGCTCCGTTCCGCAAATCTGCCTGTCATTTTTTTCATAAACAAGACAGACAGGCAGGGGTCTGATGTCAGTAAGGCAATGAGGGACATAGAGTCATCACTAAACGCTGTGCTTATCCCGGCGTACAGCGAAGGGAGAAAAGAGGAGCTGATCGAGGTCCTCTCAGCAACAAACGACTGCCTGATCGAGAAATATGTTGAGCAGGGAGCCGGATCGATATGTGAAAAAGAGATCATGGAAGCCTATACGGAGGCTTTCTACAAAGGTGAGGTATTCCCATGTCTTTCAGGGGCCGCTCTTTCAGGAGAGGGAGCAGAATATTTGCTCGACCTTACAGCTCTGCTGGCACGTCACAAAACAAAAAACGTAATAGAAAATGAGCTATCTGCAGTGATCTTCAGGCTTGAACATGATTCACAGATGGGCCGCGCTGCATATGTCCGCATTTTTTCAGGATGCATAAAAAACAGGGACATTATATACAACGCTTCAAACGGCAAATATGAAAAAGCAGTCCAGATAAAGAAAGTTACGGGTGTCAAGGAAGTCGATTCAGGCAGTGTCTCTGCCGGAGAGATAGCTGTCGTCTTCGGTCTGTCAGGGTCAAGAAACGGTGATATACTGGGAACCGGCTCAATGATCAGGCCCATGGCAAATATTTCGTCCCCTGTGGTAAACGTAGCTATAACGACAGGGACGCCGGACGGTTACCCGAAACTTGCAGAGGCTATGGATGAAATAAGTGCAGAAGATCCCTCCATTGAGATCATCAGGGAGAGCGGATCCAAGGAACTTAAGGCATCGGTTTCAGGTGTCCTTCAGAGGGAGGTCATAGAGACCATCCTTAGGGAGAAATATATGATAGATGCCGAAACAGGGGAACCAGAGGTCATCTATAAGGAAAGGCCTGCAGGGAAGGGCTGCGGTCATGTTGAATATACGATGCCCAAGCCTTGCTGGGCAGTGCTTAGATTTGAGATAGAACCTCTTGAAATTGGTTCGGGTGTCATATTTGAAAGCATCGTCAGAGAAGAAAAAATATTTTCAAAGTATCAGGAACAGGTGAGACAGACTATACCTGAGGCGCTCCGTCAGGGGCCTAAGGGGTGGCAGGTCACAGATATCAAAATAACCCTTGTGGACGGAGAACACCATATAGTGCACACCCATCCGTTCGATTTTGCACTTGCCACTCCAATGGGGATCATGGATGCTCTGACAGATTCAGGCACTGAGCTTATGGAGCCTGTCAACAGGTTCATGATCTCATATCCTGAGGAACTGTCAGGAAAAATAATAGGTGAGATATTGGGCATGAGAGGGACTTTTGGATCTCCTGAGATAAAGAAGGGAGTAGCTGTTATGGAGGGGAAGTATCCCATTGCAGAGGGGTTTGACTTTCCCTCCAGATTCTCCTCAATAACAGGCGGACGAGGTACACTGAGCATCAGTTTCGAGGGGTATGAGATCTGTCCTCCCGGTGAAGGAAGGGAAGTTCCTTACCGGGGGGTAAGCCCCGCAGACAGGGAAAAATACATACTTCATAAAAGAGGAGCGGTTCGTTAAGCTTATACTTTATAATTATCAACAGGATCGTACCGGTTTTTCCGTTCAGGTGGCTTAACGGACGCAGGAGGGTTATTCCATGGTGGAGAAAGACTATACGCTTGCAGCTACGATAAGGGTAAGATACAGCGAGACCGATCAGATGGGGGTAGTCTATTACGCGAACTACCTTGACTGGTTCGAGGTGGCGAGGACTGAGTTTTGCCGGCTGATGGGGGTGCCCTATTCAAAATGGGAGGATGACGGCGTGATCCTTCCGGTGGTAGAAAGCCACTGCCGGTACAAGCATCCTGCGCGTTATGATGACCAGATACAGCTCTGGTGCAGGATAACCGATGTGAAGGTATACAGCCTTACATTCGAATACAGGATACTGAGAGCGTCTGACTACAAACTTATTGCAGAGGGATGGACGAAAAACGGCTGTACGGATCCAATGGGCAGGCTCTACAAAAAAGAACATCCCTTCTATGATTGGATAATGTCGCATAAAGAGACCGGCAAGTGACAATAAGAGACCGGACAGGATACAGGGGTGCCTTTTCACTTATTGAGCTGCTTATCGTCATGATGATAATAGGTATTGTGGCGGGAAGTGTCTGTTTTGTATTTTCCGGTCTCAGGGATGGCGACAAGCTTATACGGAGAGAAGCAGAGAATTTTGCGCTCTGGCTTGTTGACAGGATGTCAAGGGCACAGGTCGAAGAGTGCAGCTTTAAGCTTTCCATGTCTCAGCATGGGAGCAAGAATGCTTCTTTCCGGTTGACCTGGCAGGGAGGGACGCTTCACGGCAAGACAGAGACATACGAATCTTCGGAGGCAAGGATATTTCCTGTTACCGGAGACCTTTCAAGGTCTCGTTTATTTGACGGTGAATGGAGCTCTATGACGCCTGCGCTGACAGTTAATGTCAAGCCGCATCCCGCTGATGAAGGCAGGACGCTCTATGTGGTGGTCTCGGGGGCGGGATGCGTGACCCTCAAAGATAAGGTCAACTGATCAAGCCGGCCGGTATGATACGTAATTACTAAATATATTATTATTTCAGTATAGGATGTGTTTTTTTGGATAAGAAAAGATCCTGGCAACAGGAAATAGATTTTAAATGTTCGTTTGGACTGTGGCCCTTCAGGAGAACTCTTGAAATAACGCCGAAGGGATTTTACTGGTGCGGAGAACTGATCCCGATGAAAGACATCACCCGGCTCAGATGGGGAGTAGACCTCAGAAGGGGCGGGGTATTCCCCAAGAGGGTCTATGTTTCAGTCTTCGGCACTTCAGAAAAAGAGTTCACGATAAAGACCAAACAAAAAGATTTTTATGAGCACCTTACCGACAAATACTGGAAGGCAGTCGGCAGACGCCTTCTCTCAGAGATGATGGAGGGTCTTGCCGCAGGCAAAAAGTATCAGTTTGGGGATATATCCCTGGAGGACGAGGGCATCACAGTTTCAACAAAATCAGCTTTCTCCTCTGTAAAAGAGTCTTACTTTCCATGGAGCGAACTTATGTGGGGTATAGTCAACGGCAGCCTCTGTTTTGCCAGGAAGGAAGAACCGGACAGGATACTTGCAGGCTGTTCGTTCCTCTGGGTCGACAATGCCCATGTTTTCAACGTTGCGATGGGACTGCTCCAGAACAGCGAACAGATAAAAAAACTGAGCTTGCTGAAAGCCTGATAGTTTGCTGAATGAGATACAAAAGGAGCCCGGATGATCCGGGCTCCTTTTTTTGACCTCAAATTTATATTGCCCTGTGTCCTTAAAGCTTGAATTTGCTGAATTCGTCCCTCATGCCCTTAACAGCCGCCGCAAGTGCATCCGGTTCAAGGACCATCTCCATCATGGAGATCTGCTCTTCCCACTGCGCTTCGCTGCATTCCGAACGTATCTCTTCATCAAAAACATGGTATACCGCGAGTCCCAACGAGACTCCCGCAAGTGGTCCTGCAAAAGTAGGATCGCCGTTTGTTACGGTCTCGGCGTAGATCTCTGCGCCTTCCGCATCAGAAGAACCAAGTATCACTACGCAGTTCCCGGCTCCGTACTTCTCAGCCGCATCGACGATGCGCTGCTGGTTCTGCAGGTCCATTGCTCCTGCCGCGGTTCAGACAAAGCATTCAGTGGCAGAAAATACTATCTCAGCCCCGCTCTCTTTCAGACATGCCTCCATGGCCGGTCCAGGGACGCCGTCCCTTTCTCCCAGGAGGAGAAGCTTTTTACCTGCCAGTTTGCCCATGGCTGAACACCTCCCTAGGTTTGTATTTTTTTGCTCGTCCCTTAAGGACATTGAAGCCTATGCTATAAGTTTTTCTATCTCTGCTCTTATTGCTTCGATGGTGCACTCATCTTTTGAAAGGCGCTTAACTTCAACCCCGTCTTTCCAGAAGAGGAATGTCGGAAGCCCCATTACTCTGAAGCCCATTGCGACTCTCTTGTTGGTTGAGCAGTCGACAGCCGTAAACTTCACTTTGCCTGCGAAATCCTTTTCCATGTCATGGTACAGCGGTTTCAGCGCCATGCACGGAACACACTGGGGCCCCCAGAAATCCACCACTACGGGCAGTTCCTTCTCCTCGCGCACCTCAGCGTCACAATTTTCCTTTGTCAGCTCGATCATTCGGTTTCGCCTCCTGAAATACTTGGTCCTTAAAACATCTCCTGATTATGGTATCACTTGTCCGGATTAAATATAAGCCCTAAGGGCCAAAACTACGAAGAAATACTGTCCAGTATGGAAATATCCCTGAGCGCCCTTTGAAGCATCTGACGGTCGATAAGTGCGAAATCTTCCTGCGGTTCAGCGCAGTTCTTCTGTCTCTCTATCAAATATCTGTCTCTTGCTTTCTCTATTGCGATAATGCCGTCCTTGTCGTACTGCCGCTCTGATTCCTCTATTACAATGGATCTGTAGGGTCCGCGCATTATGGGGACGTTTGGAGGAAGAGGAGCGGAAACGAGACGCCATCCATGCTGGAGGAGTTCCTCAGTCCTGTCCAGCACGTTGATTGGATCTCCTTCCGTAAAGACGACGCCGTAGGGCATCTCCGGGCTCCAGTATATCTCGGGGTTGTTCGTAACTATCTGAAGTATCTTTTCAGCCATTTGCTCTGCCCCCAACAGTTCCAAAATGCAGGCCGGGGAGCCTCAGGAATTCCCTCGGCCTGCCGTGAAGGATCATTTTTCAAAAATTGTCTGCTCTGTTATGGCTGTCGTCATTGCCTTGAAAGAGCGCAGAAGCAGTTCTCTCCTTACAGCCTTGTCGCCTTCGGGACCAAGTGCCGGGTTTCCCGTCGGGTGAGGGATCGCGACTCCGGGCACGATTCTGTTCGTACCAACAGTAAGCATTATGGGTACTATCGTAGCGATCTGTACGACCGGAATACCTGCCACTCTTTCTATCTCACGGGTCATCGATGCACCGCATCGAGTGCAGGTTCCTCAGGTGGATGTGAGGATCGCGGCGTCAACGCCCGCCTTTTTAAGCTCCTCGCCTATCTCTATCCCAAACTTTTCTGAGTTGGCAACTGCTGTTCCGGTCCCTGTAGTCGTGTAGAAGATCGGATGTATCTTGCCGAAGACCCCCTCTTCCTCGAGTTCCCGCATTACGTCAAGAGGAAGCACCACGTCGGGGTCGACATTAGCCCACTCGCGGTCGTAACCGCCATGGATGGATTCGTAGTTGTCGGGTGTCATATTCTTAAGTTCTGAAATGTCGTATGAACCGAAGCTTTCAGCCGAGGAGACCCTGATATGGTCGGGATTTCCCTTTGGCACTATCCCTCCCGACGATACGAGGGCGATCGTCGCCTTTTTGAGGTCTTTGACAGGAGCTGCGGGCGGGATCTTGTTGAATACGGGCATTTCGTACTCAGTCCTGAAACTGTCGCCGTTAAGCTTGGCCAGAAGCATTTCGACCGCTCTTTCGGCACCGCTCTTCTCGTGGAAGAAAGACTTGCGTATGCCCCGGTGGATATAGCCTTCCAGCCTTGCGGGCCCCATCTTTTCTCCCTTCAGAAGCTTCGTCCCGATATTTACCATTGCAGGGATCGCCTTTGCCATCCCCCTTGCACTGTCTGATGTTATCGCGATATATGTCTTTTTTGAATAAAGCTCGACTCCGGGGTTCTCCGGGTACATTGCGGTAACTGTCGGTATGCCGAGCTCTTTCCCTGCAGTTGCTGCTATATCCCCGCACGCGAATCCGTACCTTCCCGCGTTGAAGGCCGGTCCTGCGAAGAGGATGTCGGGCTTGAGCCCCCTTACCATTTCAAGGCATGCCTTTCTTGCTTCCTCGGTATTCTCTCCGTAGTACCCGTCTCCGCATATCACTGTTCCGACGACCTTGGCCTCACCGTTGAAGAGCTTTTCTATCTGCATTCCCGGGCCTACGAAGCCCTCTCTGAGCTCGGGTTTGTGGTCAGCAGTCTCTTCTCCGCCTATGCCGGCGTAGAACTGGTTGATGTAGTGAACTATCCTGAATGTCATGTCAGCCGCCTCCTTTAGATCCACTCGCAGCCAAGTCTGTTGAAGCCGATCTCAGCCGTTGACGCTATTACGGACTGAAGTTCCACGTACATTGACCCGTCAGGCCTGAGGCTCTCTTCAGCTCCGCCTGAAAGGAGCGAGATTGCTTCCCTGCATCCAATGACTTTATCCATCGCCGGCACTTCGATCATCTCGTTTACATTTCCTGTCGAGATGAAGGCATCAAGTTCAGGGGTCGCGTCAGCGAGGCTCTGACTTGCCCCGTCTGTCCCGGCTGATTCGTCTGATACCAGCACCGTCTTGATCCCGGCCTTCTCGAAGTATTTTGCATTAAGACAAAGGTCCGTGTCAGGATTTCCGTAGCCCTCTTCGGATATTATCGCGCCGTCGGCTCCCAGCTGCTGTGCTATTGAGAGATTCATGCTGACCGCCCTGAGTTTTCCGTCAAGCACGGTGCTCTCCTGTGTCGGTATCATTCCCAGAAAGTTGATCTCCTTGCCGTGTCTTGCATACAGGGCCTGGACGATCGGATTGTGGAGATGATGCCATGTGGTGTTCTTGTCGCATGCAGAAACGCAGTTTCCTGATACCATGGCTCCGTCAAGGACTTCGTTTGGATGGAGCAGGGTCGGCAGTGCCGGCCTGAGGTCATTTGCATAGAGGTAAGTGTCATGCAGAAGCCCCTGGGTAATGTTCATGCATACATATACGATTTTCGGAAGCTCAGGATACTTTGCCGTCTCTTCAAAAGTGTTGTCCTTTTCGAAGACCTGCACCTCGTCAGCCTTCCATTCATTTTCGGAGCAGCAGCGTGCGAGATATACTCCCAGCTTCAGCCCGGCTTCCCTGAGAGCCGCTTCATAGTGATGCTTTTCGAGCCCTTCCGCGGGTTCAACGTACAGAACCACGTTAAAGGTCTGCGAGAACGGTGTGTAGGGTGCTCCGGGACCACTCATGTCAATGAAACCCTCCTGGAAGGCGACGATCGGGCCGCAGGTCACCACAGCCGCTCCGTCAAGCACAAGAGTCTCACCTGACCCTGCTTTTTCCATAGGGGCGAAGAATCCGGGGAAATACCCGCTGCCGCTTAGTTTTACCCTTGGCTCGACAACATCCTTGACCGGGATTATTCTTGTGCTTTCTCCCGGGCAGGCCAGGTCCAGTTCTACTTTCGCAAAACGCCTGTCTTCCGCTATCAAGGCCTCAGCCTCTTCTTTTTTTATGAAAAGGGTCCCGCCGGAAGTGTATGTTTTTTCGGCGAAAGCAAGGCCGTTGATGTGTATCTTGTGCAGTTCCAGCCGCATTTAAAAATTCCTCCTTTTTTATTCATTGTTCCATGACGCATATTTGAATTTTAATTGCTTTTTATTGTAAAAAGCACTATTCTTTAGCATATAGATATTGATAAAAAATGCAATAAAATTATGCTGTAGAATAAAAAATCGGGGTGAGGGTCATGTTTAAAAAAATGGCGCAGAATATTGCCAAAAGCACGAGCGAGGTAATAGGATACGGAGTGCTCGTCACTGATGAAAAGGGGATAATAATCGGATGCAATGAAGAAAGAAGGATAGGTGAATTCCATCCTCCCTCCGTTCGCGTAATGGAGGAGAACAGGCCAATGGTCACATCTACCATTGATGCCGAGAACTACGGCAACGTCCTTCCCGGCTACACCCTTCCCATACAATTTTTTGACAGGGTGCTTGGGTCGGTCTCAATTGCAGGCATTCCTGAGGAAGTAGCCCGCTACGGGCTGCTGGTACAGAAACAGGCTGAAATAATGCTCAGGGAGCAGGCCTTTCTTGAATCGAACCTTGTCAGAGATAGGGCTTTGAGGGATCTTGTAGAGAATGTTGCTTCATACGATCCCAGAAACAGCAACGGGGAAATGGTGATGATGCAGGCAAAGGAGCTTGGTTTCAACCTGTCAAGGTGCAGGGCTGCAATAGTCGCCGAGATGACCGGATGGTCAGGTGAAGCTGCGGAATCAGCGTTCCAGAGAATGATAAGGGAGGCCAGAAGCAGCTTTTCGAACCCCAGAAATATCATCTGTCCCCAGGAAAATTACAGGGTCACTATACTTTTGTCCCCCAGCTCGGAAGGCACAGCCGAAAAAATATACGAGGCGGCTGAATCACTTTCTGCTGATTTTCTTAAAAGTACCCTGGAGAAGGGTATCGTAGCGGACATTTCCATCGGCTTTGCTTCATATGACCTTAAAGGCCTGTCGCGTTCCCTTACTTCTGCCAGGAATACCCTGAAGCTGGCAAAACTGCTCAAAATAAAAGGGATAACAAAGTCAGAGGACTTTACCGGGGAATCTTTGCTTGATTCTCTTCCTGCAGCGGTCAGGCAGGATTATGTCTCAATGACTCTCAGAGGGCTGGATTCACGCAATGACTATGAAGAGATAAAAGAGACATTCCTTGCATGGTGCGAATCTCCTTTTGCAAGCGGAAACGTTGCGGACAAACTCTCTATGCACAGGAACAGCCTTCAGTACAGGCTGAAAAAGATCCGCTCCCTTACAGGAAAAGACCCGTGGAATTTCAAGGATGCTTTTGAGCTTTGGGCTGCATTTGTCCTGTCTGATATATCCGGGGCCTGAAAAGCCCCGCAGCCCGTCCGAATAGGGCAGTATGCAAAGATTGCCCTGTAATTGACGGGAGTATATAATACCCTGATGTATAACTTGTTACGATTTCATTTAGCAACGGAGGAGATACAGATGCCATATGATTTTGGAGCCATAGAACCAAAATGGCAGAAGGAATGGGCCGATTCAAAGGTCTTCGAAGTTGAGGCCGACAGCAGCAAAGAAAAATTTTACTGCCTTGAGATGTTCCCCTATCCAAGCGGAGCGCTCCATATGGGGCACTTGCGCAACTATTCGATCGGGGACCTTTTGGCAAGGTTTCTAAGAATGCAGGGTTATAACGTTCTTTATCCCATGGGTTTCGATGCGTTCGGAATGCCGGCAGAAAATGCAGCGATAAAGATGAAACTTCCTCCTGCCGAGTGGACATGGAGCAACATAGAACACATGACCAATCAGCTCAAAAGGGCCGGTTACAGCTATGACTGGAGAAGAAGGGTAGAGACATGCAACGTCAATTATTATAAATGGAACCAGTGGCTCTTCCTCCAGTTCTATAAAAAGGGGCTTGTCTACCGGAAGCATGCGCCTGTCAACTGGTGTGAGGACTGCAAGACCGTCCTTGCCAACGAACAGGTCGTTGGAGACGGAGTATGCTGGCGGTGCGGCACTCCTGTTGTGAAGAGGGGCCTGGAACAGTGGTTCATAAGGATCACGGACTACGCACAGGAACTTGTTGACTGCCTTGACGAGCTTGACGGGTGGCCTGAACGCGTGGTCACAATGCAGAGGAACTGGATAGGCAGATCCGAAGGGGTCCATTTTAAAATGGACATAGCGGATACAGACCTGAGCATAGAAGCATTTACTACCAGGATCGACACTATCTTTGGCGTCACATTCGTGGCAATGGCTGCTGAGCACCCGTTTGTGGAAGCATTTGCGGAGAAGGCAGGAGGAAGCAAAGCCGAAGAGCTGAGGGCTTTCGCAAAAAGGATGTCCTCGCGCAGTGCGATCGAGCGTACTGCGGTAGGTACGGACAAAGAGGGTATCGAGACAGGGTTTTATGCCGTAAATCCTGTCAATGGCAAAAAAGTGCCGATCTGGATAGCAGACTATATCCTAATGGACTACGGGACAGGGGCGATAATGGGTGTCCCTGCACATGACCAGAGGGACTTTGATTTTGTGAGGAAATATGGAATACCCGTTATCCCGGTTGTAAGACCCGAGGACGGGCCTGTGCCTGACGGAGATGCCATGACGGAATCTGTTGACGCTGACGGCATAGCCTGCAACTCCGGAGAGTTTGACGGTCTGCGGACCCCCGATGCTATCCGTGAGATAGGGAAGTGGTTCGAGGAAAAAGGCCTTGGCAGGAAAGAGGTTCAGTTCAGGCTTAGGGACTGGCTTATTTCCAGACAGCGCTACTGGGGCACGCCTATACCCATGATCTATTGTGAAGACTGCGGGATAGTTCCGGTACCCGAGGAACAGCTGCCGGTAGAGCTCCCGCTCGATATCGAGATGCCCGAAAACGGAGGAAATCCTCTTGCCCTGCGTGAAGACTGGATAAATACCGTATGCCCGGTATGCGGAAAACCGGCGAGGCGTGAGACGGACACAATGGATACATTTTTCTGCTCTTCTTGGTATTTCAGCAGATATACATCCCCATGGGAAACAGAACAGCCTTTCGACAGGGACGATGCATCGTACTGGATGAACGTAGACCAGTACATAGGCGGAATAGAGCACGCCTGCCTGCATCTGATATATGCCAGATTCTTTACAAAAGTATGTGCGGACCTCGGCCTGCTCCCGAAGGATATGAGGGAGCCTTTCAAAAGGCTCCTTACCCAGGGGATGGTTATCAAGGACGGTGCAAAGATGTCCAAGTCTCTCGGAAATGTCGTCGATCCTGATGAGATAATCAAAAAGTTCGGTGCTGACACTGCAAGACTTTTTATTCTCTTTGCTTCGCCGCCCGAAAAAGATCTTGACTGGTCCGAAAGAGGTGTGGAAGGTGCCAATCGCTTCCTGGGACGTGTATGGCGCCTGGTTGAGGGAAACATTGATGATCTTCGTTCCGCATCAAGAAAAAGGATCCCTATGAAAGAGATCGGCGATCCCAAAGACAGGGATGTCAAACGTATAACCCACAACACTCTTGACAGAGTCACAAAGGATATCAGCGAAGAACGCCAGTTCAATACTGCTGTGGCCAGGCTGATGGAGCTTACTAACGCCCTTATCACATTCAGGCCCGCATCATCGGTGGCATGGTCGGTCATGAGGGAAGGAGTCGAGACACTGCTCTCCTGTTTGTCTCCTTTCGCACCGCACATAACAGAAGAGCTGTGGCACATGATGGGAAACGATACATTCCTATCTGTTGAAAAATGGTTTGAAGTGGATGCCGAGTCTCTTGTAGAAGACAGTGTAACAGTTGTGCTTCAGATAAACGGCAAGGTTCGCGAACAGTTTACAGTGAAGGCCGGACTGACAAAAGAAGACCTCCAGAAAGAAGTATTGTCAAGGCCGGAGACCCAAAAGAGGATAGAAGGCAAAGAGATAGTAAAATTGATCCCCATTCCCGGCAAACTGGTAAACATAGTGGTGAGGGACTGATGCCCTCACTCCTCCTGATCTCTGCATCGGGTACCGCTCAGAGAAGGCTCCTGGAGGAGACTGTTGCCGATCTTGAAAAAAAAGGATACTTGATCTCGGGAAGACAGGAGGGCGGCGAATGGTGCTCCCTCCTGTCCGACAACCTTTCAGGGGGGCTCTTTGAGGAACAGAGGATAGTAATTGTTGATTCGGCATCCCTTTTAGGCCCATTTCCGGAAATGCTGGATCCCATGGTTGAACCTGACTCTCCTGTAATACTTCTTCTGGTATATGATTCCGACCCTGCAAAGGTATTTCCCCAAAGGACAATTGATAAGTGCAGAGTCATAAAGGCTGAACCCTTTCCCCGCTGGCCCCGTGAGAGAATGATGTGGACGATCGCTCTTGCAAAAGAGATGAGGATCAGGATCGACCATCAGGCGGCGGCAATGATAATTGAACTTACGGAAGACCCGGAAGAGATAAGGAAACAGCTTTCAAGCCTTTCCATGCTAAAAAGGAGAGGATCAATAAACTCCTCCGATGTAGAAAACATGTGTCTGGACGACGGTACCAGGAACCTTCTCAAACTTCTTGACGGGCTTTGCAGCGGAGACCAGGTACTGACTTTGAAAAGCCTCCATTCTATCTCGAAAAACGGGGAACTGATACCACTTGTCTCTGCTCTTCACAACAGGATGAGACTTGCCTGGTATGCATCAATGCATCCGAAGGAAGCGTCACTTTTCGCGCAGTCTCTCGGAGCGAAAAATTATGCCTGGAATATGGCAGCAAATGCGGCGAAAAGGTATGGAAGGGATCCGATATGCAGGTTTGTTATGGGGCTGATAAGGATAAATATCGACGAGAAGAGCGGCACAGGTTCGGGTTGGTCCGGTCTTGAGACGTTGGTCATTGAGCTGATAGGATGCCGGGTTAAATAAAAAGGAGAGGCTTGATATGAGCCCCTCCATAGATCTGTAAAATAAATCGGGTCACCTAAGCAGAAAGAGATTTAAATCTTGCTGCCATCATAGCCTTGCGGCGAGACGCCGTATTCCGGTGGACGACGCCCTTTACTACCGCCTTATCCAGTACACCCTGAGCCTCGTTCAGCCTCTTTGCTGCAAGCTCGGAGTCTTTCTGTTCAACTGCATCCAGAAGCTTCTTTACTGCGTTCTTGCAGCGGGTTTTCCAGAAGCGGTTGTAAATGCGGTTTCTTTCAGTGACCAGAACTCGTTTTTTTGCTGATTTCTTATTTGGCAATGCCGTCACCTCCTTCACAAAAGACAGCGGATATATTAGCACATATTGCCCATTTCCTGCAACAACCGTTTCTATTTTATCCTATATTTTCATATCCTGCACCAAAATTCGGGCCTGTAAGATATAATATCCTTGCTCCATGGAGAAGTGTATGTTATATTTACTAGGTTGCATATAAGACAATAATTTTTTTATGAAAATGAAACACAGGAGGTGTAGTCTGTGAAACGAACATTTCAGCCGCATAACACCAGACGAAAGCGTTCAATGGGCTTTCTGGTACGTTCTGCCTCCCCAAGCGGACGCCGCATTTTAAGGAATCGTCGCCGTAAGGGTAGAGCGCGTCTTGCTGTCTAATCAGCCGTGAATTTCGGCTTTTCGTCAGCTGTCAGGCTTACGCATGGGTGGCAGTTCGACCTTGTATTCCGCACCGGACGTCGTGAAACAGGCGAGCTGGTGCGGTTGTTGTTTGTTGATCGTCCCGGCAGCTCCACGCTTGTAGGGGTCACGGTCGGCCGGAAAACAGCGAACGCGGCAAGGCGCACCAGGGGCCGAAGGATCATGAGGGAAGCTTTCAGAAGGCTTTTGCCCTGGATAAAGGACGAAGTGTGGATCATCGGCTCATTGAGGGAAAAAGCTCTGGACAGTTCTTCAAGAGATGTCTATATGGACATCGCGCGCTCTCTCAAGAAAAGGGGCCTTATGAAGAAAGACTGGCCGGGTCCGCGCTGGGAGGCGGGCAGGGAAGGGCAAAGATGCGCATAGCTTCAGCTGCAGGAATTTTTATGATCAGGTTTTACCAGGCAGCAATATCGCCTTTAATGGGAGGTGGAAAGTGCCGCTTCGTACCGACTTGCTCCGAATATACAGCTGAAGCAGTAGAAAAATATGGACTTGTTTGCGGAACAGAGCTGGGCTTGCGCAGGATACTGCGCTGCGGGCCGTGGCATCCGGGAGGATTCGACCCTGTCCCCGGGCAGGAAGAGGTAGATACACGGATCTGGTTGGGAAAGTTTCTTAAAGGACTTCGAAAGGTTAGGTGAAAGTTTTGAGTGCAATATGGAATGGAGCAAGTGAACTGCTCCTTATGATCCTTGAATTTTTTTACGGCCTCACAAACTCATTTGGTATGGCGATAGTCTTGTTGACGATCGCAGTCAGGATAGTTCTCTATCCTCTGAACCAGAAACAGATGACAAGCATGCAGCAGATGCAGAAGATACAGCCGAGGCTTAAAGTACTGCAGGAAAAATATGCGAACGACAAAGAAAAGCTGAATCAGGAAACCATGCGCCTGTACAAAGAAAACAAGGTGAATCCTGCCGCAGGCTGTCTGCCGTTGCTTGTTCAGCTTCCGATCCTCATACTCCTTTTCAATGTACTCAGAACATATGATTTCGCAGGGACTTCCTTTATGGGGATAATTCTGGGCTCTTCAACCACCGCAGGTCTGGCGCAGGCGGTCGGAGTAGCTGCAGACCCGACAGGCAATTATGGTGTGATGTCTGTGCTTACAGGTATACTAAAGGACCCTTCAGGCCTTTCAAACGCAGGGCTCTATTTGGGAAACCTGATCCTTCTCATAGGCATTTCCGTCCTGACATGGGTTCAGCAGAAGATGTCTTCGGGAAACAACCCCCAAATGGCAATGATGAATACTATTATGCCATTTTTCATGGCATTTATCTGTCTTTCGATGCCCGGAGGCGTAATGCTTTACTGGGGGCTCTCCTCACTTATGGGCGTAGTACAGCAGTATTTTGTAATGTCCAGGACCAAACAGGAGCTTCAGGTAAAGCCTGCGCTTCATAAAAATAAACCTGCAGTTGCTGCGGCAGATGACGATGATGAATATGAAGACGACTACGATGAAGAAGACGATGATTAGCAGCATCGCTTATCCTGTTTCCTGCAAGAGGTATATGTGATGGACAGGGATATTGAAGACAAAAGCCCGATGCCCGAGATCGAATCGGTAGTACTGGAGTGTGAATCTATAGAAGAAGCACGCCGGAAAGCTGCCGGGATGTGGGGTATCAGAGCGGAAGATGTTGAAGCAGAGATTATTTCTGAGGATAAAAAACTTTTCGGAATACTCGGCTGCACTTATAAAGTTGAAGTCAGGCCGTTTGCGCCGTCATCCTTCATAAAATCATGCCATTTTGTGAACGATGTTCTGGAAAGGATGGACCTTGACCTGATTCCCGAACTGAACGAGGATGGTATGATAAATCTCGTTGGAGAGGATGCAGGTGTAGTCATCGGAAGATATGGAGAGACGCTCAAGGCGCTCGAGTACCTTACCAACCTTGCCTGTCATGACGACATGTCTACCCGCAGAGTCCGTTTTGACTGCGGCGGGTACAGGCAGAGAAGAGAACAGACCCTTACCAGGCTTGCAGAATCGATAGCACGCGAATCTCTCCGAAAGGGAACCCCTGTTAGTCTCGAACCTATGTCGAGCTGGGAAAGGCGTATAGTGCACCTGGCTCTCAGGGAAAACAAGGAAGTAGAGACAAAGTCCATTGGTGAAGAGCCTTCAAGGAGGGTGCTTGTCTGCCCTCTTTCAAGGAATGACCGTGGGAAGAGGAGAAATTCCCGGGGCGGCAGATAAACGAAAGAGGTGCGAAAGGCTTGCCTTTCGCACCTCTTTTTATATGTGCCCCGAAGTGAATACGTTATTCTTTTCTGAATCCCTGAAAGGAGTTTATAAAGGCGATAGTATCTTTTTCATTCATTGGCCTGGCTATGAAGAAACCCTGAATATTATTGCATCCGCACCTTAACACTGCATTAAGCTGGTCCTTGGTCTCGACCCCTTCTGCAACAACCTCTACGCCCAGTGAACGGGCAACATCCGTAATGCCCCTGAAAAGTCTGAGCTGTTTTTCCGATCTGTCTATACCATTTATGAAACTCATGTCTATTTTGAGATAATCTATTGGGAGATCCTTCAGATATGAGAGCGAAGAGTATCCTGTGCCGAAATCATCGATTGAGACCGTCATCCCTTCATTTCTTATCAGACTCAGTTTTTCACTTAGATCCTCAATGTTTTCACAAAGGCATGATTCGGTGATCTCGAGGCCTGCGCTTCCTTTTGGAAGCCCGTGGAGTTTGAACCTGTATATCAGTTTTTCTGCGAAACTAAGCTGCAGAAACTGCATGGATGAGACATTAAAATTGACTAAAATATTTCTGCCGCGAGAGTGCAGTTTTGATGCAAAATCAAGCGAGGTATCGATTACGAAATCACCAAGCTGGTTTATGAACCCTGACCTTTCGGCCAGAGGTATAAATACTGAGGGCGGGATCTTGCCGTATTTTTTGCTTTCCCATCTCAAGAGAGACTCTACGGCTGTTATGCTGTCCGGCCCATAGGAGTATACAGGCTGATAGTATATCTTGAGTTCCCTGTTTTTTATTGAGCTGATGAGGTCGATTTCCATATCCAGCTCTTTTATGACGGACAGGTAGGATTCCATGTCAAGTATAAAAATATCGTTGTTGGCCTTGGCCAGGCGAACAGTAATTTCTCCGTACCTGAACATTTCGCTTGGCGTTATCTGTGTGCGTCTTTTGTACTCGGGGCAGGAAACAATCCCTACCCGGCAGCTCACTTCGAACGATCCGTCCCCGAGGGTGAAGGGTTTTAAAAATCTGTCATTTATCTGATAGGCTATCCTGCGTATCTCAGCGATCTCCTCGAAGTCGTCTATCACCAGTACAAACCCATCACCGCCCAGGTTGAATATGCTGCCTCCAGCCTCGGCTGCTGCGGAAGAAAGTCTGCCGGCGGCTTCCCTGAGCATTTTTTCGTAAAGTTTGTGCCCGAATATTTCCAGTATCTTATGGCTGTTGTTAATGTCTATGAAGAGGAGTCCGCTCTTGAAACTCTCTGAGAGGCATCTATCATTAAGCGCCTCGATCTTGAGGATGAAGCTCTCTCTGTTCGGCAGAGAGGTAACCGGGTCTGTATATGCCAGATCCTTGATCTTTTCCTTTGCCAGCTCATCCTTTGTTACATCCACAGCGAATGCGGGATAATAGCCCTTTTCATTTTTGCCCACTATTTGTATGAGTAAAAATATCCTGTCCTTTTCTTTATCCCTTACAGAAAGCCTGAAGGCTGATTCATCCTTTATGCTGCCGATCGGCAGGATATTCCGGGCATCATCGGAGATGTCTTTGAAGTTGAAGCTGGCAGTCTCCTTAGGGATCCCAAGGAAGGAAGCAAAGTCTTCTTCAAAATCTATAACATCCCCGCTGTCGGAAATTTTGAAGAAATGGAAGCCGGCCTTGTCTATGGTGCTGTGTGAAAGTTCCCGTATCCTTCGGTATTTCCAGTTTATTATGTATAGGCAGACGGCAATGACTCCGATAAGAAGTGTGTTCAAAAAAATAAGGGCCCCGATTTTGATCAGTATGCGGTTTTGCTGGGATCTTATGCTTTTTTCGGAGGAAACCGCTACCAGCTTCCATTCATCGGAATGCCGGAGTGATGCGAACGAAATAAGTTTGCCGTCTTTGGTGCTTTTATGGTGCATAACAGAATGTCCGGTGAGCCTGGAGACCTCTTGCCTGATGAATTTAAGCTCATCAGATGTCAGAATACTGCACAAGGGGCTGAAAAAATTGAAACTTCGAAGGAGCCCTCTGTATTCCGCCGGGTGGCTTCCCGAGTGTTCCACAATGTTGTTGTTTTTGTCAATAAGACAGAGAAAATCTCCGGAGTAAGGAATATCTATATTTTCAAGAATAGTCAGTTTTTCGATATTTACAGCCGCAGTAAGGACGCCGACTACCGAAGCACCCGAATAAACCGGAACACTGAAAAGCACGATGCCGTTTTTTGACGATTGGTCACTGAAACGTATGTCATCGCTGATTATCTGGGAAATAGCCGAAAAGCCCCTTAACCCCTTATAAAAATGTCCGGCTGATTCAATGTTGACTTTTCTTCCGGTTGAACTTACTGAGTTGCCTTCAGCGTCGGTAAGCTGTATGAAATGATAGCCGAATTTATAGGCAGCCGGCTGCAGCTGTTCAAGTTTCTTACGCAGATTATCCCTGTTGAACATAGCCTTCTGTGAGGAGGGGGTGTAGGCAAGGGCCTGCAGCTGTATAAGCTTGGCATTGATGCGTTCATCGACAATATTTGCCGCAAGGTTGACGACAGACTGGTTCTGAGCATCGGCATGATGGAAGAAAACTGATTTTATGTGGTCAAGAAGGGCATAGATAGCGATGGACATTACAGCCAGGAGTATGATCAAAAATATAAAGCTGCGTGTTATTGGGAAATATGATTTGAAGATTTTCTTCATAAAACTGCCCCGCATCAGTCAACTTTTGTTTCACTTTAAGATTATAACAGAGTAAATTCTCAAGAACAACGAGATATTAAATAGTTAAAAACTTAAAAAGGATTGAATTAAGTTAAGCTTTTTCATCCTTCCTGCATACGTAATATACTTGATGCAAATTAATGATTACTGACTAAAATGGTATTTGTGCCATTTTTTTCATGATTATCATAAATGTGTGCGGAGGTGTATCTATGGATAAAGAAAAAGTGGTCAATGCTTTCAAAAAATTCGGGGCTGCGGCATCGGCGGCAGCGATTTTGTTTGCAGGCGGCGCGTTTGGTACCTTTATGGCTTCTGAATATGCGCATTTCAAAGGTTCACATGACGCTGAGGTCAAAACAGCCGCATCAACAACAGCTGGGGCTTATGCCCAGGATGTCTACAGCGGGAACCCGATCGTATCTATCGTAAAGAAAAGTTCGCCGGCAGTCGTCAACATAGACACAGAAACAATGGTAAAACAGAGGATAATGAGCAATCCCTTCGGAAGGGATCCGTTCTTTGAAGAATTCTTCGGAGAAGACTTTTTTGGAGGGGGAGGAATGCAGGAGAGGGTGGTGCCTCAGAGGGGCAAGGGCTCTGGGTTCATCGTTAACAAAGATGGCTATATCCTTACAAACAACCATGTTGTCGAAGGTGCAGACAAGATAAAGGTGACCCTTCTTGACGGCAGGTCTTTTGATGCGAAAAAGGTCGGACAGGACCCCACATTCGATCTTGCCGTAATACAGATAAAGGCCCCGGATCTTCCTGTCCTGCTTCTGGGTGATTCCGACGCGACAGAAGTGGGAGAGTGGGTCGTGGCGATAGGAAATCCTCTGGGGTTTGAAAACTCTGTGACTGCAGGTGTCGTCTCTGCAAAAAACAGGACTCTCCAGGCGCCGGGAGTAAACTTTCAGGGTTTTATGCAGACTGATGCCGCAATCAACCCGGGCAACAGCGGAGGTCCTCTCATTGACCTGAGCGGCAGGGTGATAGGGATAAATACGGCAATAGTTCCATATGCCCAG
Organism: Synergistaceae bacterium; assembly: GCA_036803945.1. GTDB lineage: Bacteria > Synergistota > Synergistia > Synergistales > Synergistaceae > Caenicola. The sequence continues at coordinate 4,938 of DAIRTK010000004.1, read as the reverse complement.
GGCATAGGATTCGCAGTCCCGATAAACATGGCAAAGCAGATAATGGATGACCTGATACTCCACGGAGAGGTCCGGAGGGGATGGCTCGGCGTAACTGTGCAGCCGCTTACTGCGGCTCTGGTAGATGCATACAAGATACCGGTCAAGGAAGGGTCGATAATATCCGATGTTCAGCCGAACTCCCCTGCCGACAAATACGGACTTAAAAGAGGGGATGTCATAGTTTCAATAGCAGGAAATGCAGTCAAAAACAGTCAGGATGTTGTTTTTTCTGTCAGAAACAAATTGGCCGGAGATAAAGTAAATTTTGAGATCTACAGGGACGGGAAAAAAAGGAACGTGGAAGTTGTCCTCGG
>DAIRTK010000004.1:0-4482 GCA_036803945.1 Synergistaceae bacterium | reverse complement strand
ATACTGATGTCAAGAGGAGGGCAGACCCTCTTTATTTCGGTCGAACTCTAGATCCGCCCATGACATAGCCGGCCTCATCGATAATTACGGCTGCTATGCCGATGTGTGAAAGTTCTTCGCATATTGAACCAAAAGAGCGGGACAGGCCGGGTATATTTGCCCGGTCTGTCTCAATTCTTCCTGTATTGCCGTCATAGCGGAGCCTCAGCTGCGAATTTAAAGGGAGGTATTCCCTTATTATGCTCTCACCCGCATCTATCTTCAGTATCAAATTTTCCGTTATTGCCACTCCGGCAGGTATCCTCGAAGCCAGGCATGCAGCAGAGGGCTTATCTGCAGTCGGCAGCCCCAGGTGTGATGATATTTCCCTTATGTCCTTTTTTGAAAAACCGCATTCAAGAAGAGGGGTCCTTGTTATATTCGATTCCTTAATGGCCCTCATTCCCGGTCGGTAGTCGCTGAGATCATCTATGTTTGAACCGTCAAGCAGCCATGGAATGCCAAGCTCCAGGGCAAGGGAGACCAAAACGCGGATCCTTGCTGATTTGCACACGTAACAGCGCTCTGGGCTGTTTTCGCAAAAATTTTTGACCTCAAGGTCGTTGTGTTCGATTTTGAAAAGCCTGATGCCGAACATCTCTGCAAAAGACAAAAGTTCCCTCTTGTCATTTGCGGGCAGCAAAGGAGACCACAGAGTAAATGCACAGGCATTATCTCCGAGGACCTCCCTTGCAGTATATGCGAGCAGCGCGCTGTCAGCTCCGCCGGAAAAGGCTACCGCCGCCCTTTCCAGGTTTCTCAGCAAGTCCTTCAGCTTATTGTATTTTTCTTCAGGAGTGACAGGGTCACCCTTTTTTCCTGTAGCAGAAATCACAGAGATCTTCGCCCTCCATCAGGGTCTTTTTCCTCAGAAGCTCAAGTTCAGGGTCAAAACCTTCGAGGAATGCGGCATCGCGGTCGCAGGAAATAAGGGCACCGATATCACCGAATCCAAGCTCTTTGTAAAGGTCGGCGAAGTCGCATCTTGTAACATCAAAAGCCAGGACGGTATCAGAGTCTTCTTTCATGTTGACCTCCAATGCCCCTCCTTCATTCCACCTGGATATGCACTTCTCTTTTAGGTTTTTCAGCCCGGCTCCGCCGATCGATTTTTCTCTGCCCAGCCTCCTGGATATGTCCTGCATTGTCTTTCTTACCAGGTCGTAGGTCCTTTCTTCGCCGAATTCTTCAGCAAATGCCCTCACGACCGGGCCAAGTACCCTCATTTCTATCTCGCGCTGCTGAAGCAGCGGAACATCCGTATAATTCTCCCTCATTGCCGATACCTCCCCTATTATTGAGACCATCTGTATGAAGACGAATATATTTTACCTGTATATTCCCTGAAAACACTCTATCATGATAAAATATAAAAACGAAAAAGAAACAAAGAAAAACTGATGCAAAAATAAAGGGGAGGTATAACTATGACGGAGATCAAGACCAGCGAAGATGTCATAATGGAACTTAAGGCCGAGATCGAAGCACTGAAATGCGCTATGGCTGAGCAGCAGGAAAAAGCTGAAGCGAAGCGGATCATCGATTTCAACAAGGTAAAAAGCACCCTGGACGACGGTGCGAAAAACCTCCTTGCAGCAGTGAAGCCGGTCTTAGAGAAGTATGAGGAACCCGGGAGAGCCGCGGTAGCCAAAGTCGGGACCAGAGTATCCGACAACCCATTCCTCTCTGTGGTCATTGCTTTCGGGGCAGGTATCGTAATAGGGAAACTTCTCGACTACTGTTGCTGGCGCCCTGAAGAAGAATAACATCCGGGCCTTATGGCCTGTGGACAGGCAGGGTGAATGTTTTGCAAGCTTTTGCTGATCTGATAATCAGTTTTATTGAACTGATCGAGGCTGAAGGAAGGACATTTAGGGAAAAAGCCGTCCTGGTAATGGAAGGCTTTCTGATAATGTTCTTTGGTGTCTCTCTGATAATTTATGGTATTTTTGCCCTGGGGGCGGCTATTTACATCTCGCTCTGCGATCATATAGGCAAGCCGGCTTCAGCGCTGCTTGTAGCCGCGCTCTTTACAGGTGTGGGGATATGGCTGCTTTCAAAAGGCAGGAGGATAACTTACGGTAAGGGTGGCCCCGATGTTGGACCAAACGAAGAAAAAACTGAGTCTTGAAGAGGCAAAAGCCAATTTCAAGGAGGCTCTCATGGAGCTGGACCCTGTAAGGGTCATAAGGAGAAAGCCGCTCCATGCTGTTGGCGCAGTGGCACTTGCGGGCCTGATGATGGGTTTAGCCGGCAAAAAATTGCCGCGTGCGTTTTTCCCTGCGGCGGGACTCATATCAGGAATATTAAAAAAAGTTTTATAAAAAATCATCTGCATAAAAACAAGGAGAGCGTCCCCTAAAGTTGCGGGCTGCTCCCCTTGTTTTAATTTGAGGCAAAACAGATCTCTGACTTATGGACCTACCCTGCCGTAAAGGATGGAGAATCCCCTTGGTCCTCTGACTATCTTGTATCCCGCGTTACCCTTCGATATGGCATCCTGCTGTTTTTTGATCTCTCTTATTGGTATCCTTAGGTGGCCGTGTGTCCAGAGGGGATCTTTCGGGTAAAAATCCTTTTTAAGCACGAAGCGCAAAAAACCTCCGTAAGTCCACTCTATTGCAATGATTAAGTAACCGCATGCGAGTACGTTCTGAAGGCTGAAAATGTTTTTGGGTGAGACTGTTGTTACTACCGAGTCAAAATTGCGTGCAACAATATTTTCTGCGTAAAATTGAGTCAGAAACTGGATATTGTTTCCCCTGAACTCCCTGTCCACGACACAAAAACCTGTAACTGCACATTTGCCGTAGCTGCCGGGCACAAGGTTATAGTCGGCAAGGGATTCACTTACCCACTGCCGGGAGGTTTTCACTGTCCTGAGGCATATCAGCCGGTCCTCATATCTTGCCCCGATCGATAGTCCCTCTTCTCCCAAAAATCTTTTGAGATCATCCTCTGTGCTTGCGGCGAAGATATCCCGGCTCAAGCCATGTGCAACTTCATTGTGGAGCATTATCGCAAATTCCTCGTCCTTGCCTGAAAGCACTTCGACAGTACAGGGTACTGTCAGCGACCTGCCGTCGGGCATGTGTCTCTGTATGAAGAGTTTCATTTTTGCGTATTCTTCCAATTTGGCGGCCTCCTTCCGCAGAGGTTGCTCTTGGATGGGTACTGTTTATGTTGCGGGTGATGTAAATTTTGATTTATTTGGTCAATGCTATCATGGGTATATGTACTTAAATCAAAGCACTTGGCATAAGGTGCGAATGTCAAGTGAGTCTAAAGATGTATAATTTCTGAGGGAAAGAAAAGAAACAGACTCCCTTATCCTTAAAAAGGGGCAATCCGTTATGCATGAAGCGTCAAAAAGCAAACCTTCCAGAGCCGGACTTATCTTTGCGTACCTCATGGTTTATATAATATGGGGATCAACTTACCTTGCAATAAGGTTCACGGTAGAGACGATCCCGCCATTTTTTTCCGCGGGGGCGCGTTTCTTAAGTGCCGGACTGATACTTGTTGCAACAAGAGCTCTTTGTTCAGGGTACAGAACGACCATAAGCGGATGGAAATACGCTTTTATGGCCTCTCTTCTCCCATTTGCAATATCCTACGGGCTGATCACCAGCGCGGAGAGGGTCGTGCCTTCGTCTATAGCCGCATTGCTCGTATCGATCGAACCGCTCTGGTTCTGTATAATAGGGTGGCTCTTCTTCAAAGGGTCAAAGCCCTCCGCACATCATTATATAGGAATATTCATCGGATTTACGGGAGTTTTTTTTCTTATCGCCGGAGATCCCAACGCAGACTTTTCATTTGAGTCGAGCTATCTGATCTGGGTGCTGATGATCGTCCTCAGCGGCCTTACCTGGGTCGTAGGTGCCTTTATATCAAGAAACCCTAAAATTCACGAAGACTCGCTTATGTCCTCAGGAATGCAGATGCTTTGCGGCGGCGCTGTAATGATGTGCGTCCACATTGCTGCGTCTGCTTTTACTGGAGATCATCAGATCGTTGGCACCTATTCCTGCAAATCTGTGGCAGCTCTCATCTACCTGATATTTTTCGGTTCACTGGTCGCCTACTCTTCTTTCTTATGGCTTATGAGGGTAGAGCCTGCAAACAGGGTCGCAACACACGCTTTCGTGAACCCGGTCGTTGCGGTTTTTTTAGGATGGCTGCTGGGAGGAGAGCCTCTGAGAACAAATATGCTTATATCGACTCCGCTGATAGTTGCTTCAGTGATCTTAATGGTATGGCGTCCGCAACGGTCTTAATGAGACCGATCCGGCCGATAACAGCGGTTGCTGACGTTCTGGTAGGCACAGGACATTAAAAGACCCCGTGAATTTCTCCGGGGTCTTTATTTTTTGATTTTTGAATAATGGAGGCGGCACCCAGATTCGAACTGGGGATAAAGGATTTGCAGTCCTCTGCCTT
>DAIRTK010000003.1:0-119602 GCA_036803945.1 Synergistaceae bacterium | reverse complement strand
ATTTGATAAGCTTATATATTAATCAGCCGCACTTTGAATACAAAAAAACAGACCCCTTTCAGGGGTCTGTTTGAGTAGTTGGTGGAGACGCGGAGATTCGAACTCCGGTCCAACAGGGGCCAATCTGGGAGGCACTACGAGTGTAGTCTCTGCTTTAATTTCGAATCTGCGGCTCCCAAAGACAGGATACGCATTTCCAAGCCTTCCCTAGAGTCTCGAACCTCTTCCGGAAAGCGCTGAAGAGATCCCAGTCATCTTTGTGACACTCTTCTAAAGCCCGATGACGGAAGCTTTAGAGAGCGCGCCGCTTACTTAAGCAGCGAGTGCGTAATCGTTATTGACGATTATTGTTTTGGAGCCGGATTAACGAGGATTCCCCATCCTCGACCCGCTCCTCCCGATCCTCCAACCTGCTGTCGAAACCATACGTCCCCTTATGAACGAGCCTGATAATTCCTGCCCGCTTTCAATACTGCAGAAGATCAGCCTTCGCGCGACCTGTTCCGGATCGCCCGTTCCATTTCGCGGTTGGCATCCTTCTCTGCTGCACTATCTCTTTTGTCATGGAGCTGCTTGCCTTTTGCTACGGCTATTTCGCACTTCGCCCATCTTCCCTGCTTGATGTATATTTTCAAAGGAACGAGCGTAAGTCCTTTTTCTCTCGTTTTTGCCAGAAGTTTCCTGATCTCAGACTTGTGTACAAGAAGTTTCCTCGGCCTCAATGGTTCTTTGTTGTAGTAGCTTCCCTTTTCGTAGGGCGATATGTGAACGTTGTAAAGCCATAATTCCCCGTTCTCTACCCTGGCGAACCCGTCCTTGAGGTTTACCTGGCCTTCCCTGACTGATTTGATCTCCGTTCCTGAGAGGACCAGCCCGGCTTCAAACGACTCTACTATAAAGTACTCATGCCGTGCTTTACGGTTTTGGGCAACGGTCTTGTCTTCAGGCACAGAAATCACCTCGTTCAGAGACTATATCAGAATGAACAGCATTAGTCAAATGTGTAAAAATACCGAAAATCAACAATTATCTCTAACGATTCAGCTTCATCCCGAATAGCCCTATGTGCATCCGAGAGTCTGTATGCGATAGATTTGAGAGTCCAGGGGCATATTATAATCCTTAATCGATTGATTTTATTATAAAGATCAGAAATATCATCCTTTTTATGTTCATGTTCCGATCTCCGTCGGTCATATGCTCTTTCTGAAATTCTTCCAATTATCCCCTGATCAGCATTTCCCGAAAAAATTGAAACTCATTTATCACATTATCCCCACATTTAAGTTTTATTATCCTAACAGAAAAAGATATTTTGGCTCCGCTCTGACTAAGGAATATATGGAGGTGTTAATATGAAATTCGACAAAAGGATGACCATAATAACAGCGCTGGCGGTTATGACTTTAATGCTGACATCCGGTACTGTTTTTGCAAAACCCCAAAAATCCGGGCAGCCCCAGTTTCAGCCGGGTCAGAACTCCGCTCCAGTATGGCAGCAGCCGGGCAAACCTGGGAATAATGAGCAGCAGAAACGTGATAAGAGAAATTTTGACATTCAGGAAATGAGGTACAGAGAGGGAGGCAATCTGCAGATCAGGATAAAAAACCCTGATAACGAAGCCATCCGGTGGGACAAAAACCAAAAGATAGTCGTACGGGACAGCCACGGCAGGTCATATAACGCAAGAGTAAAAAATATTGACCAAAACGTTCTGGAGCTGATAGTTGCAAACCTTGTGTTCGGAGAAAGATACAGCGCCGAGATATACGGTCTCGACCACAGGGACAGGGATTACAGGCTGAAAGCCGATTTCTGGGCTCAGGACGGTTGGCGGTACGACAACAATTACAGCCGGAGAAACACGGATATTGAAAGGATCTGGTACGACGGTTCAGGCAGAGTAAGAGTCACACTTAATAATCCGCGCGGGTACAACATCAGGTGGAATAACCGTGTTCGGGTTACAGTTCGGGACTCGCAGGGAAGAAGCTATAACGCAAAGATCATAAGAACCGGCCAAAATTCAGTTGAACTTGCAATAAGGGGACTTCGTTACGGTCACAAATACCGCGTTGAGATCAGCGGGACAGGCTACGACAACAGGGAACGCACGATCGTCACCAGTTTCCGGGCCAGCGACTAGACATAGGAAATGCAGTTGCTTTCAGAATAAATGACAAAACAGGGTCGGGACCTTCAAGGTCCCGACCCTGTTTTGTCAGGAAATTTTGGTCATTCGCTGACAGAGAGCTTATAAATTGCTGTCAAAACCGCATGAAAAAAGGCCCGCGTCGGGTACGCAGGCCCTTGAATATTTGGTCGGGGCGAGAAGATTTGAACTTCCGACCTCCTGGTCCCGAACCAGGCGCGCTAACCAGACTGCGCTACGCCCCGGAAGCAGCGCAAATTATAGCATTGTAGAGGGGGCTCGTCAAATACCGGACGCTCGCACCAGACGGTCCTTCAAAGCCCGTCCTATACCGCTCTCATCAGGCATCTGAGCAATTATTGTCTCTGCTCCGCTTTTTTCAATTAATCTGAGAACACGGAAAAGTTCTTTGGCATATTCCTCTGTGTCCTTGAATATTATCTTTATGAAAGGGGATCCCTTGGGCTCCGATGTCCCTATCCATGCCCATTTTTTGCCGCAGGCTTCCGTACAGCAGGTCCCGTTTGCAAGTACAAGAGGTATCTTGGGTGCATAGTGCCTGTATCTTGTTCCGGGAGAACGTTTTAATGGATCACCGTCTGTGGGAAGAAGGACCGGTATGTGAAGAGCACTTTCTATTTCCTCTTTGGAGATTCCTCCGGGCCTCAGAAGTACAGGTGATTTTCCGCTTACATCAAGAACTGTCGATTCAAGGCCTACCTTTGCAGGCCCGCCGTCAAGGACCATTGAGACAGCTTCCCCTATGTCCTCCCTTACCGTAGCGGCATCAGTCGGGCTAGGCCTTCCGCTCCGGTTGGCACTCGGTGCTGCGATCGGCACCCCTGACATCCGTATAAGCTGAAGAGCTATCGCGTTGTCCGGCATCCTTACTGCTGCAGTATCAAGTCCGCCCCTTGTTATCTCGGGGACCGCATCTTTCGCTTTCAAAACGAGGGAGAGGGGACCCGGCCAGAATTTCTCCATCAGAAATCTTGCCTGCCAGTTCAGTTCGACCACCGACTCCGCCATTTTTATGTCGCAGACATGGATTATCAGAGGGTTGTCTGAGGGGCGTCCTTTGGCAGTATATATTTTTGATACTGCTTCAGCGTCAAGTGCGTTTGCACCAAGACCATAGACCGTTTCGGTAGGAAAGCCAACAAGCTTGCCGGAAAGTATTTTCCCGGCTGCCAGATGTATCTCGGAGAGCATTACATCATCGATACCTGTCTTGCTCTCTTCCAGCCTCTCTTCCATTTTGCTCATCATTGCCGGATCGGTCCTTCGTTGTACTTACTGAAGAAATCCCTCCGGAACTGCGGATAGCGACCCTCTATTATCGCCCGTCTGGCATCCCTCATCAGGTTGACAAGAAAATGAAGGTTGTGCCAGCTGCAAAGCCTCGCAGCCAGTATCTCTCCTGCAGTGTAGAGATGTCTTATGTACGCTCTTGTAAAATTCCTGCATGTGTAACATCCGCATGAAGGGTCTATTGGGGTAAAATCCCTGGCGAATCCTCTGTTCTTGAGGTTTAGGTTTCCAAAGCTCGTCAGGACGCCTCCGTTTCTTCCGTTTCTGGTCGGCAGGACGCAGTCGAACATATCTATGCCGCGAGCCACACCCTCGATCAGGTTGGCAGGATGTCCGACACCCATCAGATAGCGGGGCTTGTTCACGGGCATTTCGGGGCATAATGCGTCAAGGATCCTGTACATATCCTCATGGGACTCACCTACGGAGAGGCCTCCTATCCCGTATCCCGGAAAGCTTATATCTTCAAGTCTTTTTATGCACTCTATCCGCTGGGCTTCAAACATCGAACCCTGTACTATCCCGAAAAGTGCCTGGTCCTCCCTTGAATGATGCTCTTTGCATCTTCCGGCCCAGCTTATCGTCCTTTCCATGGCGGCTCTCGAATACTCTTCGGTGGTGGGCCAGACGACACATTCGTCAAAAGCCATCGCTATATCGCTTCCAAGCTTCTGCTGTATATCCATGGAATCTTCGGGACGCATGAAGTGTTTGCTTCCGTCAAGGTGTGACCTGAACTCGACACCCGCATCAGTTATCTTTCTCAGGTCTGAGAGGGAGAAGACCTGAAATCCGCCGCTGTCAGTGAGTATGGGGTGATGCCATTGCATGAACTTATGAAGACCGCCTGCCTCTTCCACGATATCGGCACCTGGGCGCATGTAGAGGTGGTATGTGTTGCCCAGGATGATCTGGGCTCCAATTTCTTCAAGTTCCGGCGGCGTCATCGCTTTTACGGTGGCCTGAGTGCCGACAGGCATAAAGACAGGGGTCTCTACCACCCCATGCGGAGTAATAAGTTCTCCCGCACGGGCTCCCGTCTCAGAACATTGCGCGATCAGCCTGTACTCAAACATTACCGTGACCTCCCCAGCCAAAAAGCCTCTCCCCGTTTTCTTTTACAGCTTCCGCAAATTCCTCAAGCGGCATTCCCTTGAGCATTGATATCATCTCATAGACGGCACGTACATGACACGGCTCGTTAGTCCTGCCCCTTACCTGCTGCGGTGCCAGATATGGTGAATCTGTCTCGCAGAGTATCCTGTCTATCGGGACGATGTCCATTGCTATCTCACGAAGGGCTATGTTTTTCGGATAGGTAACAGGACCGGCAAATGAGATATAGAAACCCATTTCCAGCGCATCCATGGCATTTTGAGCATCACCTGAGAAACAGTGGATCACTCCGCCTGCTCTTTCCGCCGATTCCTCCCGCAGGATCGTCAGCGTTTCGGAATTTGCATCTCCCGATGATCTCTTTGCAGAATCCCTGACATGTATCACCACAGGTTTGTTTATTCTTTTTGCAAGGCGTATCTGCGAGCGGAATACCTCCCTCTGGATATCCCTTGGAGAATTATCGTAGTAGAAGTCCAGGCCTATCTCCCCTACAGCCGAAACCTTAGTCATTTTTGCAAGTTCCTCAAGTTCTTCAGGCAGTCCCGCTGAAACTGACGAGGCCTCATGAGGATGGACACCTGCAAGGGCCCAAATTTCCGGCATTCCCTCATGTTTTTCAGCCAGAGTTACTGCCTCTCTTGTGGAAGCAAGGTCTGCCGAAGCAAAAATAAGACGCTTAACGTCACATTTGAGGGCATTTTCAAAGACTTTTGAAAGGCCGTCCGGATAATATTCTTTGTTCAGATGACAATGTGTATCTACAAGAAACATGGCTGATTCCTTTCATGGCTGCCTGATTCCGGAAAAGGCAGTTTAAACGGTTAATTACGGCTGTCGTTATGCTTCATTCCGCGCAGCAGCCTGGCCTGCAAAGCAACGCTCTCCCCCTGAAGGGCCAAAGGGGCTTCAGAAGGGAGAACGGCCGGTCTCTATGCTTTTGTTGCGGCCTGAAGCCGGTATATCTAGTGGACCCTGCTCCCTATCGGTATGGAATCATCCATCACAGTCAGAAGCGTCAGGGATTCCTTTCTGGTATCGGGGCTCTCAGCGGCAAGAAGCATGCCGTTGCTGGGGACTCCGCGGAATTTTGCAGGCTTGAGGTTGCAGAGCACCACGATCTTTTTGCCTTCAAGTTCCTCCGGCTTATAGAACTCCCTGATGCTCGAGACAATAGTGCGTTTTTCATAACCAAGGTCGAGGCTCAGGATGTAAAGCTTGTCCGCCTTGGGTACTATGTCGACCTTCTCGACCAGCGCGACCCTGAATTCCAGTTTGCTGAAATCTTCTATCCCAATTTCGGCTTCGTGGTCGTCAAAATTATAAAATGCAGTGGGATCAGCAGCAGCCCTCTTTTCAAGGTCGCGGGCCTCTTTTTCTGTTTTCCATTTTTCTATGTCGATGCGCGGGAAGAGTATGGATCCCTTCTTCACGGTCACAGGGGCTTCTATGCCGCACCATGACCAGGAGCTTCTTCCTCCCTCAAGCGGGCTGCCGGTCAGGCCAAGCTGTTCCCAGATACGGGCGGATGTCTCAGGCATAAAAGGAGCTGCAAGGACTGCGGAAAGTCGCAGTGATTCCCAAAGTGTTCTGAGCACGGCGTCAAGTCTTTCTATCTCTCCCTCCTTGCCGAGTTTCCAGGGCTGGGTCTCATCAATGTACTTGTTTGAGCGGCTTATGAATACCCAGAGGGCTTTAAGTGCCTCGTCAAAGGCGAAACGGTCCATGCAGGACTCCATCTCACTGACCGTTTTGTTGGCAAGGTCCTCTATTTCCCTGTCGATATCCTCGCTCCTGAAACTTACCGGGAGATCTCCTCCCCGGAATTTCTCGATCATCTGGAGGCTTCTGCTCAGCAGGTTGCCAAGGTCGTTCGCCAGATCTGAGTTGATCCTGTTTACCATGGCATGTTCAGAGAAATCTCCGTCGTTTCCGAAAGGAACTTCGCGAAGCACGAAATAACGGAACGCATCTACACCGTAAAGATCAGCCATTTCAAAGGGATCTACAACGTTGCCTATCGACTTCGACATCTTCTCGCCTTCGACCGTCCACCAACCGTGAGCAAAGACCCTCACAGGCGGATTCACTCCAAGGGCGAGAAGCATGGCGGGCCAGATGACGCAGTGGAACCTTATTATGTCCTTTCCGACAAGGTGTCGCACTGAGGGCCAGTAGGTCTGCCACAGACCTCCCTCTTCGGGGAAGTTGAGAGCAGAAAGGTAGTTGATGAGAGCATCGAACCATACATAGATGACATGTTTTTCATCTCCCGGAAGCGGGATCCCCCAGTCAAGAGTCGTACGCGAGACAGACTGGTCACGAAGACCGCTCTTTATAAAACTGATTATCTCGTTGTATCTTGACCTGGGCATTATTGCTTCGGGATTCTCTTCATAGTATTTGAGCAGGGGCTCGGCATACTTCGAAAGCTTGAAAAAATATGTCTCCTCTGTCATCTTTGTCAGAGGGCGGTGGCAGTCGGGACATGTATTTCCCTCACCCATCTGTGCCTCGGGCACGTAGGTCTCGCAGGGAACGCAGTACCATCCCTCGTACTCCCCCTTGTATATGTCACCGTTGGCCATAAGTCTCCTGAATATTTCCTGGACGACCTTTTCATGTCTGGGCTCGGTAGTGCGGATAAAGTCGTCATTTGATATGTTAAGGACACCCCAGAGCCTCTGGAAATTCTGCACGACTTCGTCACAGAGTTCCTTCGGGGTTATGCCTTTCTTTTCTGCTACGGTCTGGATCTTCTGTCCATGTTCATCCGTCCCGGTAAGGAACCAGGTTTTTTCCCCACCGGACTTATGCCAGCGGGCAAGGACGTCAGCGGCTATGGTCGTATAGGCGTGGCCGATATGGGGCACGTCGTTAACGTAGTAGATAGGCGTTGTTATGTAAAAATTCTCTTTGGACATTTATACTACCTCCCCGGTACAGTTCTCGAGTATGTACCGTTTTATTCTGTTTCGTGGGATACAATACTTTATCGAGAGCAAGTTTGCAACATTTTTTGTCGATTCGCCCGCTCTGCACATCATGAGCACCTCGTCCATCCATACTGAATCATCAAGGGCAGGAACTGTCTCTTTCGACCCCTCGACTATACAGACAAACTCTCCGCGGATCTTATCCTCGCTGAGGATATCCTTAAATGTCAAAAGTGTGCCGCGGATCGACTCCTGATGCACCTTGCTGATCTCCTTGACAAGTACCGCGGCCCTGTCTCCAAGTACGCTGCCCATTAATTCCAGCTCTTTGAGCAGCCTGTGCGGCGCCATGTAAAAAACGAGGGTCTCTCTGTTCTGTTTCAGATCTTCAAGCCTGGATTTTTTTTCTTCTTTTTTCCCCTCCAGAAAGCCTATAAAAGTAAATGAGTCCATCCCCATACCTGAGAGGAGGATCGCCGGGAGAAGCGCGTTTGCTCCGGGCAAAACATCCATAGGAAGACCCTTTTCGATAACTGCCTGTATCAGTATCATCCCCGGATCTGATATTCCCGGGGTACCGGCGTCTGAAACCAGCACCACGTTCTCGCCGTCACCTATTCGTTTCAGCAGGATCTCAAGCCTCTCCGTCTCGTTGAACTTATGGTATGAAACGAGGGGCTTCTTTATCTCGTAGTGGTTCAGCAGCTTCAATGTATGCCTGGTATCCTCGCATGCGATAATGTCCGCTTCGCGAAGTATTCTGAGGCCTCTCAGCGTAATGTCTTCCAGGTTGCCTATCGGTGTCGGGACAACTATAAGGGGCATTTTACTCTCCTCCCGTTCTGTAGGCTTCCAGCAGCTGAGAGGTCTCTTTTCCATTTTCGTCAAGGACGAATAAGGGGGCTTCGACCCTGAGTCCGTGCTTTGATGCCCTCACTGCTTCTATCAGGACCACCGTTGCTTCTGCTCCGGGCCTTGGATGAACTGACTTTAACTTTTTGGGTGCTATGTTGTGCCTGTCCAGCAACGCAAAAAGCTCTCCCGCTCTTCCCGCATGTATTACGATATCAAGGTATCCCTTGTTTTTCAAAAGATAACGGCATGCCTGTATCAGTTCCTCAAGCGTGCAATCCAAACCGTTCAGCGCTGTGGCAAGTGCCGTTGAAGGACTTACGCTGCCTTTGTTTTTCTCAAAGTAAGGCGGGTTGACCGCCACTCTGTCAAAGCTCTGCGCTTCCCATATCTTTCTGTGATCCCTTATATCCCCGGTGTAAAATTTTGCTTTGTCTTCCAGACCGTTCTCCAAAGCATTTTCTTCTGCCATCTCTATAAGATGGGGCTGGATATCAACGCCTTCAACAGTGTGGCCGCGTTTTGCAAGGATCAGGGAGACGGCTCCGTGTGCACAGCCGATCTCAAGTATCCTCTCGCCCTTTTTAGGTCTTGTGAAGTGGGCAAGAAGTATAGTGTCAAGGTTTACACGCGGTCCCTCGTTCTCGGGAGGCTGCTTTATCCTTAGTTCGCCCCTGAGCAGGTCTTCCCGTCCCTCATCCATCAGGCCCAGTCCTCCAGCCTTACTCCTATGACCTGGGAAAGCCCCGGCTCGGAGAGCGTGACTCCGTAAAGGACATCTGCCCTTTCCATGGTGACCCTCCTGTGAGTCATGGCAAGTACCTGCCTGTTCTTTGCATATTCCCTGGCAAGCTCGGAAAACCTTCTGAGGTTGACCTCGTCAAGGGCAGCATCTACCTCGTCCAGTACTGCAAGGGGACAGCCTGCGACTTCCATTGAAGCAAAAAGCAGCGATATGGCTGCCAGTGACTGTTCCCCTCCCGAGAGCTGGTTTATGCTTTGGGGATGTTTTCCGGGAGGCCTTGCAACAACATCGACACCTGTATCCCATATCGTCTCTCCCTCTATCATCTCAAGGTGGGCCTCTCCGCCTCCGAACAGCCTCTGAAAGAGGGAACAGAACCTGTTGTCCACTTCCTGAAGGGCATCGGAGAATACCTTATATGCCTGCCTGTCTGCATCTGAGATAAGTCTTTCAAGCTCCGATGCGCTGGACCTAACGTCATCAAGGTGTTCGCCCATGAAGGCAAGCCTGTCCCTCAGATTCCTGTCCTCTGACAACACTCCCATGTCAACTTCACCGAAGGCTTTTATCTTCCTGTCTCCGTCGCGAATACTCTTTCTGAGATCTTCAATATCCTCATCCTCAGGCAGTGCCGATCCTCCGGGATATGGGTACTGATCCTCCCAGGTGTTTATAAGTTCCTCAAGCTCCCTCTCTGTCTCTCCCCTCTTGATTTCAAAAGAAGAGACCTTTTCGAGGGCAGATCTTGAGCGCAGATCGGCAGAGACCCTCTTTTTTCTGATCAGATCCCTTTGGGACTCCAGTTTTGAAAAACCGCTTACGTGCTTTTCTATCTCTTCTGTCAGGAGCCTCCGTCTTTCAAATATCTCAAGACAGCCTTTACCTACTCTTGCAAGGCCGGCCCTCTCGCGTACACATCTCTGGTCGAGCTCTGACATCTCTTCATCCAGGCTCCATATCTTGCTCTCTTCGGTCCTGATCTCATTGCTCACTCTTTCCATGAGTGCGAATCTGGAACTAAGCCTCTCTGCCATAACGGCAGCTTCTGAGCGAAGCCTCTCTCTCTCCTCTATGATGAGATGATCATCTTCAAGTTTTGACGGGCTGTCCCATTTTTTCTCAAGGTCAGACAGTGATTCAAGCACGCAGTTCCACTGTTTTCCTGCCTCAGCGACCGCTTCAAGTATCCTTCCCCGTTCGCCCTCCATCCTCTTCTGCTCCTTTGAGTAAGAGGCTTTCTCATCTTCGAGCAGGGCGATCCTTCCGTCAAATTCCCTGATCCGCCTTATGTATTCTTCCTTCTGCTCTGATACCCGGAGTTCCTGTGCTTCAGCATCTTTGAACTCTTTTGCCAGATGTTCCGCAGTTGATGTGAAGCTTGCTGCATCCTTCTCGAGCTTCGCTATCTGGGCTTTCATCTCTATGGTCTTCCCTGATTTTTGCGATCTTCCCCCCGACACAGTCCCACCCGGCTGGAAAACATCGCCCTCAAGCGTGGCAACGGGGCCCTTGAAACCGGACCTGACCAGCTCCTGACCGACTGCATAAGACTCAACTATCAGAAGGTCGCCCATTATCTGCTGGATAGCAGGGACCCAGTGCTCCTCCACTTTGAGCAGGTCTATCGCCCATCCTGTGATGCCTTCTTTGGGCAGCCTGAACTGCTTGTCGGGATATCTGGGCCGGCATCTTTCAAGTGGAAGGAACGTCGCCCTTCCTATCGCGTTGACTTTAAGTTTGTCTATGCATCTGCCGGCTTCTTCGAGGTCCTCTACCAGAAGCTGGAACTGCCGGCCTCCAAGATAGGCCTCAAGTGCAGTTGAGTAGGCCGGATCACAGGTGAATACGTCGACTACGGCATGAGGCGAGGCGTCAAGCCTGTTCAGCCTGGCTGCAGAGAGAAGGTACTGTACAGGGCGGGGGTAGAGGTCTGCCTGCATTGCCTCTGTCACCTCGGTAAGTTTTGACCTTGCGTTTGAGGCTTCTCTCCTGGCTCGCTGCAGTTCCGCCGCAAGTGTCTGGACTTTTGCATAGAGACCGCTGTGCAGGGAGACTGTCTCCTCCTGCTCTTTTAACAGCCTGTCTCTTTCTTTCCCCATTTTCTTTATTTCTGCATCAATATCTTTGCCGGGGTCGGGTGCGCCATCTTTTTTATTCCTGATCTCAAGCAGGTCTTTGCCCAGGAATGAAAGTTTTGCTTTGATCTGCTGCAGTTCGGCCTCGAGGCGTCCCTTTTCGTTGTTCCAGGCTTCCCTCTCCTCTTTTTCCTCTTTGAGGCGAAGGTTATATTCCTGCCATTTTTTCTCTATTTTTTCAAGTGCCTTTTGTCCTGCTTCAAGTTCTTCCCTTGCCTTTTTATTTTCTTCCTGAGCCTTTTTCTGATCTTCCAGGAGAATTTCCATGTGCTCTTTCGCTTTTCTTCGTTCCTCTGCTGCCTGGTCCAGCCTCTCTTTTGACGCCTTGAGGTTTGATGCAGAGGCATATCCGGATTTTATGAGCCCGTCGTAACTCTTTTTGCTCTGTTCCAGCTCCCAGGTCTGCTGCTGTTTTTCCCTCGAAAGCAAAACAAGGTCGTTTTCCAGCTTTGTCAAAGCTTTTTTCCATAAGTCAGACCAGCCCAGCACGACTGACTGCTCTTTTTGAAATTCTGCCAGGCTTTCGTTGAGCTGTACTGTCAAAAGCTCGGATCTGTGCCTTCTGAGCCAGTATAAAAGCTTCCTCTCATCCTCGATCTTATCAAGTATCTCCCTAAGCTCCGATGCTCTTCTTACCTCAGGGGCGATCTCTTCACGGCGTGCCTGGAGTTCAGCCATGACATTCCTGAGCTGTTCGTATTCCTCTTTGACTGTGACCAGTCTTTCTGATGCATCCATTCGCCTTTTTCTGTACACATCAATGCCAAAAAGAGATTCAAGGCGCATCCTTCTCGCCAGGGGCCTCTGCTGGATGACCTCGGCAACTTCCCCCTGGCCGATGAAGGCGAACCTGTCTCCTTCAAGCTTCCAGTCACGTTTTGTCTCATCAAGCTCAATGAGCGTCTTTCTCGAGTTGTCTACAAAGAGGAGAGTACTGCCGTCGGGAGCAGTCACTCTGCGTTTGACCGAGCATGATCTTGAATCCTCTCTCAGTTGGAGCAGGACCTCTGCCTCCCTGGCTGCAGGCATGCTTATCGACCCCTGGAAAAGAAGGTCGCTTTGTCTGGTTATTCGGAGCCTGCCGGCATGGCTGTCTCCCAAAGACCATCTCAGCGCGTCAAGGATATTGCTCTTGCCGCTTCCGTTTGGTCCCACTATCGCGGTAAAACCGGAAGAGAGTATGAGGTCGTGCGATCCTCCGAAGCTTTTAAAACCTTTAAGCTGAAGACGACTTATGTACAATTGCCCAGCCCTCTTTCTTCTGAAGAGAGTTTATCCTGTGTTCTATCTGTGTAAGGCTTCCCTGCGCATCCAGTCTGAACTTTCCCCACGAAAATTCGGGGCACCCCCTGATATATATTTTTTTATCGAATTCCTCTTCCCATGACACTAGGAAAGTATCTGCAATGTATTTTGCGATCGAAGAATATGCTTCTATCAGAAGGGCATCAGACCTTGACGACATTGTGATTTTTCGAATAAATCTCTTTATCTGCATGGCAATGCTCTCTTCGCGGGGGACCCAGCCCAGGCCTCCGCAGAACGGGCAGCCGTGGCTCAGCGCGGCCCTTATGTCAGTACGGGCCCTTTTTCTCGTTATTTCAACAAGCCCCAGTCCGGTAACACCGTATACCCTGGCTTTGCATCTGTCATTTTTAAAGAGTTCCTGAAGCTGGCGAATAAGTTCCTGATTCTCCTCATCCGAGTCCATGTCAATAAAATCAACCACTATTATCCCGCCTATGGCACGGAGCCTTAGCTGTCTCGCTGTCTCTGCGGCAGCCTCCATGTTAGTCTGGAATATCGTGTCATTGAGGTTTTTCGAACCCACGAATTTCCCTGTATTGACATCTATGACCGTAAGAGCCTCTGTCTGGTCAATTACCAGATAAGCCCCGGATGAGAGCCAGACCTTCCTGTCCTGAAGCTCAAGCAGTTGGTTTTCAATATTGTAAACATCAAAGACGGGAGTCTTGCCTTTGTAAAGGCTTATTTCGATTTCATTTCCCGGAAAAAATCGGTCTGCAAATTTTTCTATGTTGTCTTTATCCTCTTCGGTATCCACGACGATCTCGTCAATTTCTTCCGTCAGGTCATCACGGAGGACCCTTTCCAGAAGGCCAAGATCCCTGTGAATAAGACACGGAGCACTGTTTTGATCTGCATTGTGCCTTATAGTATCCCACTGGCAAAGCAGTTCCCTGACGTCGTTTTCAAGGCTGTCTTTGTCGCAGCCCTCTGCAACGGTCCTTATTATTATACCGAAACCCTCCGGACGTATCTCCTTTGAGATCGTTCTGAGGCGCGCCCTTTCGTCGTTGTCTTCTATTCTCTTAGATACTCCGGTCTCATGTCCCCCGGGAATAAGGACCATGTATCTCCCTGCCAGCGATATCCTTGGAGAGACCCTTGCTCCTTTTCCCTTTCTTGCATTTTTTACTACCTGTACAAGCATTTCAATTCCCGGCTTTACTTCTGTTCCATGTACATCGTCAAGATAGAGGAATCCGTTCCTTCCGTCTCCAAGGTTGAGAAATGCAGAATGCATACCGGGAAGCACACTGTCCACCCTTGCCTTGTAGATCTCTCCGGTCCTCTGATGTTCAAGCATTCTCTCAACAAAGAAATCATAGAGCCTGCCTCTTTCATCGAGGATCGCTATCCTTATCTCTTCAGGATCTATAAGATTCGCAACAATCTTCTTTGTCGGCGCGACCGATGTCATCTTCATACCCCCAGATCAAATAAGCGGTACTATCATGCCGCTTTCGGCATTCCAGGTACCGACTGATTCGCGAACAAGATAAAGATCTTTCCATCCCCCGCATATTCCCTCTTCCTTAAGTCTTCTGACAAGACTCCCTGCACCGCAGTGCTCCAGGTCTCCGACAGAAATCACAGCTGCTCCGCCTTCAATGTAAGCCGAATAGAGTACAGCAGCTTTCTCTGCCTCTTCTTTAAGTATATCCAACGCATCTGTCCCAAGCCCGAAACCTGCCCCCCTTATCCTGTAGCGTGCAGCCTCGGCAAGTTTAGAGAGAGACATTCCGTCGGTTTCTGCAGACCTTAGTATCTTTATGCCATCGGGCAGTTTCTCGTTCCACCTGTTCATAGAGGTATCATCCCACTCGTTGAACCAGAAGTCGGCAGGTTCACACAGCCCCTCTACTCCGGCGGCAAGAGCTGGGCCAAGACTGATTCGGGGGTGAGGGGAAAAGCCCTCAGTAAACTCCTGTGACAGCCCGGCTCTTCTTGCAGCCCTTGAGAAAAGGACCGGCAGATCCTGGTGATTAAGAAATGTGACCCAACCAATTTTTTCGAATATTATCCTTATTCTAGGCATTGGAGCAACCTTTCACCGCTGTTCGTCCCTGCCAGCCGCATGCATTGCAGCCCTGTCTGCAGTCCCGCGTTACATCTTCCGACAGGGCTCTATCCCTTTCTGTGAGCAAAAACTGCTTCGATACACCCGAATCTATGTGGTCCCAGGGAAGATCCTCATCCTGACCGCGCTGCCTGCATGCATAACTGTCAGGATCTATTCCGAGATCGTTGAATACTCCCATCCATCTCTCAAAATCAAAAAAATCGGACCAGCCGTCAAAGCGCGCCCCTCTTTTCCAGGCTTCTTCCACTGCATCTGCAAGCCTGCTGTCCCCGCGGGCAAATACCCCTTCAATGTATGTCTGCTCCGGCTCATGATATGAAATGGATACTTTGCGGTTTCTTATATTGTTCTTGACCCAGCGCCCGCGCTCACGCAGTGTATGGCGGTCCAGCTGGGACTCCCACTGGAAGGGCGTGTGGGCCTTCGGGACAAATCCTGCAAGGGAAACATTTACGTCTCCCTTTCTTTTGTATCTTTTTGCTGTTGAAACGGCCATGTTGCAGATCTCGTGTATGCCTGCAAGATCCTCTTCTCTCTCCGTCGGCAGTCCCATCATGAAGTACAGCTTGACCCTGTCCCATCCATGAGAGAAGGTGGCATCCAGCGCAGATTCAATATCTTCCTGAGATACGCCCTTGTTTATAACATTCCTGAGTCGCTGGGTCCCTGCCTCGGGAGCAAAGGTGAGTCCTCCCTTACGTATGGACTCCAGTTGGGCAGCCATATTGACGGAAAAGGCATCGACCCTCAGGCTCGGCAGGCTTAATTTTATCTGGTTTTTATCAAGCATCGGTCCGAACCTTCTGAGCATCTCTCCCAGCCCACTCCAGTCACATGTCGCCAGCGAGAGCAATCCGACCTCTTCCCAACCGGTGGCGCTGAGGAGTTTTTCGATCTGGTCAGCTACCGATCCGGCACTCCTCTCCCTTACCGGCCTGTCTATCATTCCTGCCTGGCAGAAACGGCACCCCCTTGTACAGCCTTTGAATACCTGGACAGCTATTCTGTCATGTACTATACCTGTGTTGGGAACTATCATGCCGGTGTTGTAGTAAGCGGAGTCAAGATCTTCAACTATCCTGCGCATTACAGGCTTATTGGGTCTTAAAAGAGGGACATAGACCCCTTCTATTTTTGAAAGTCCCTCTAATTTTTCGTCCCTGCTGCTGCCTTTCAGCTCATGTATCCTTCTGAGCACCTCAGGGACCAGGACTTCACCGTCACCTATGCAAAAGGCGTCAATAAACGGAGCCATCGGTTCCGGAGCAAGTGCTCCCGGGCCTCCGGCAATTACTATGGGATCCTTATCGATCCTATTTTCAGAACGAAACGGTATGCCTCCCAGATCCAGTATCGTCAGGATGTTTGTATATGACAGTTCATATTGAAGAGTGAATCCAAGCACGTCAAAATCAGAGACGGGCCTCCTGCTTTCAAGCGCCCAAAGTTTAGTCCCCGACATTCTGAGAGCTTCCTCCATGTCGGGCCACGGAGTATATACCCTTTCCGCATCCGCATAGGGAAGAGACTTGGTCAGTCCGTAAAGTATCTGATAACCGAGATAGCTCATCCCAACTTCATAGACATCAGGAAAAGCATAACAGACTCTGACCAGATCTGAGTCCGAGTTTTTTACCGGGCCGCTTCCCCACTCGCCTCCGGTATACCTTGACGGTCTCTTGACCGATGCAAGGATAGACCTGCGAGGGTCAGTCCCAATTTCTGACAGCATATCGATGTTCCTCCCGGCACAGGGAATATTCCTTATTGTGACATCCCCGCACTCAAAATTTTACCGGCCGCAAGAATTTTGCTCGTGACCGTGTAATTTTCATATCAAAATCTGCCCTCTTTAGAAGCTATTACAACACTCTGTACAAGGGCAAGCCCCAACGCCACAGCAAGGAGAGAACTCCCTCCGTAACTGAAAAGAGGCAGCGGAAGACCTGTAACGGGCAACAGGCCCATGCTCATGCCAATGCTTTCTGTCATCTGAAACCATATCCAGGCTACGATCCCTACTGAAAGAAGCTTTCCCCGCATATCCCTTGTGTAGAAAGCGGCGTTCAGCATCCTCAAAAGCAGTACGGTAAAAAGAATCAAAACGACTAAGCATCCAATAAAGCCAAACTCCTCAGAAAAAACACTGAAAATAAAATCTGTATGCGGCTCCGGCAAAAAATGTAGCTTGCCCTGGGTACCGTGCAGGAACCCCTTTCCGAAGATACCTCCGGATCCTACCGCTATTCTTGACTGTATAACATTATACCCCGCACCCTGCGGGTCTACTGTAGGATCCAGAAATACCATAAGCCTCATTTTCTGATATGGCTTAAGAAAGACCCATGCAGCAGGAAGCATTGCAAGCACAAAGACTGCTATGCCCGTGAGAAATTTTACAGGAGCCCCCGATGCGATCAGCACTGCAAAAAGAATTACGGAATATACAAGGGAACTGCCAAGGTCGGGCTGCAGAAGTATAAGCGCTATTAAAGAACCTGACAGAGCCAGAGCGGCTGCTATCCCTTTTAAATCCTTGGGTGGGATCTTTGAGCACAAACTTGCCATTGCCAGTACAAGTATCACTTTTCCTATCTCGGACGGCTGAATACGTATAAAACCAAGATCAAACCAGCTCTGTGCACCTTTTGAGGTATGTCCTACAACAAGAAGGAGCAGCAATATCAGGATAAGAAGGACAAAGAGAGGCCCGGCAAGATCAAGGAATCTCCTGTAGCCGATCCTTAAGACCAACACATATACAAAAGAGCTCAATCCGCCCCACATAAGCTGCCGGACAGCATAAGACGACATTGTGATTTCCTTGTTTGGACTGGCGCTGTAAATTGCTGCTATGCCAAGAAAAAACAAAGCTATGGCAGCGACAAGCATGACCAGATCAATGTTGTCCCTGATCTCCCTCCAGCTGCTGCCCTCCTTTTCAGCCATTCTTCTTCCTTCCCCTTACGGGACGCTGAGAACCTCTGAGCGGTATATCTGCGACAAGGGCTACCGACCTGCTTCTTCTCTCCAGGTTCATTTTGATCCCCTTTTCATCTATCTCCAGATATTTTTTCAGAATTCGCACCATGTCTACCTTAAGTGCTTCCAGGGTCTCCGGTGCTATGTCGTTTCTGTCGTGTATAAGCACCAGCTGAAGCCTTTCCTTTGCGATTTCTCCGCTTTTCCCCGCAGAAAAAAGCCTTGAGATGAATTCAAACATGATCCCGTCACCTACTTTCCAAAAAGCCTGTAAAGGGAATGGAGAAATCCCTTCCGGTTCCCGGAAATATCCATAAAGGGAACTTCTTTCCCGGATATCCTCTGTGCGATGTTCAAAAACGCCTGTGATGCCTCTGATCCGTTTGAAAAGGTAAGCGGTTCTCCCTTGTTTGAAGAGGTCACTACACTCTCGTCATCAGGTATTACACCGATAAGATCGACTGCAAGTATGTCAAGGACATCCTGAACTGCAAGCATATCTCCCCTTTTGACCATTTCAGGCTTTATCCTGTTGACTATCAGGCTTATCGGAGCTTTTTCCATCGACTCAAGGAGTCCTATGATCCTGTCTGCATCCCTGACTGCAGAGACCTCAGGGGTAGTCACGACAAGTGCTTCATCTGCACCGGACGCGGCATTCCTGAAACCGGCCTCGATCCCTGCAGGACTGTCAATAAGGACAAAATCAAAGTCGCTTCTCAGCTGACCGCATATCTCAAGCATCTGCTCCGATGTAACTGCGTCCTTAGTCCTTGACTGCGCCGTAGGGATCATGTAAAGGTTATTTACCCTCTTGTCCTTTATCATTGCCTGATTGAGCCTGCAGGTCCCTTCGATAACGTCTACAAGAGTATATACTATCCTGTTTTCAAGACCCATTATCACATCAAGATTCCTCAGACCTACATCACCGTCTACAGCCACTACCTTATGCCCCTCGTTTGCAAGCGCAACAGCCAGGTTTGCGGTAGTTGTTGTTTTTCCGACACCGCCTTTGCCGGATGTAATTACTATTACCCTGCAGTCCATTTTTTTCATCCCCCTATATCGCAGGCCACTCTGTGAGCAGCACTTCATCCTCGTTTACTGTTATTACAACCGCTTTGCCCCAGATATCCGAATTTTTGTCTATAAGCCCCACCTTGCTGCCGATCCTTATCTGTCCTGATTCAAAGGATCTGGCTGAGACAGATGTCGTTTCGTCGCCCTTATACCCTGCATGTGCCAGTCCGCTTAGTTTTCCGAGGACAACTATGTGACCGTCAGCCGATACCTCAGAACCCATGTTGACATGGCCTGTGATTATAACATCTCCCTCGTGAGTAATTTTCTGGCCCCCACGCAATGTCCCCTTATAGAGAAGGGTCCTCGACTGTTTCCGCCCGGATGCCCTTTCCTGCTTCGGTCTTTTGTTAAGATCGCCGATGTTCATGCCCATGCGGGAAAGAGCTCCCGCCGTTTCAGGTTCCGTAACTACCCAGCTGATCACGGAACAGCCGGTAGGTTCGATGAAATTTTTCCATATTTTTGCCACAAGAGCTGCCCCGAAACTTCTCCCCTGAAGGTCCATTACAACACTGCTTCCCTCAAGGAGAGTCCTTGTGCCTGAAGTAAGCTCATCAAATTCTTCGAGGATCCTTTTTTCGCTCAGTTCCTCAGGAACTACGCATCGCAAGACCCCTGCCTGTATACCCTTCAGATGGATATTCATTCCCGAAAACACCCCTATTCGCCTTTAGGTTTTACCGGAACCGGCTCTGTATATTTATCCCCATTTATAAGGAAATTGAGCATTTTGCCGACTATCGGGCCTGCAACAGCGCCTCCGCCCTTCCCGGCTTCAGCTATTACTACAACTGCATAACGCGGAGCATTTGCCGGGGCATAGCCGGCGAACCACGCATGGTCTTCTCCGTGAGCATTCTGTGCAGTCCCTGTTTTACCCGCGACCTGGACACCAAAGGAACTGGCTCGTCTGCCCGTACCGGTGCTTGTTACCTCACGGAGACCCTCCTGCATTATCTTAATTATCTGGGGAGATATTTCCAGTTTACTGTACTCAGGTTCTGCCTTGGAGTTGATCCTGGGCTTCAGCAGCCTTCCCCCGTTTGCTATTGCAGCATATGCTCTGAGAAGCTGGATCGGAGTCATCAGGACATAGCCCTGTCCTATGGAATAGTTTACCGTATCTCCTCCGTACCAATTCTCCCTGATCTTCTCTTTTTTCCAGTCAGCACCTGCAATAGTTCCTGAAATTTCTCCGATGAGGTCTATCCCGGTCCTTTCTCCGACGCCGTATTTTTCAGCTGTTCGTACCAGCCTGTCTATTCCGAGCCATGTTGCGGTCTGGTAGAAATATACGTCGCATGAATCCCTGAGGGCCTTAAGTACATTTTCCGTTCCGTGCCCTGACCTTTGCCAGCATCTGAAACGTCTGCCGCCAAGTTCGAAGTATCCCGGACATCTTACTGTGGTACTTGTTGTGGCAACTTTGTTTTCAAGGACTGAGGAGGCAGTCACTATCTTGAAGGTCGATGCCGGCGGATAGGCACCTGATATGACACGGTTCATCATCGGCCTCTCTTTATGGTCTGTGAGTGCAGCCCATTCCCTGTTGGATATCCCCCATGTAAAAGGGTTCGGATCGTAACTGGGGGATGAATAAAGGCATTTTACGGAACCGTCGTTAACATCCATTGCCACCACAGCGCCCCTGAAACTCCCGATCAGTTCAGCTGCATAACGCTGTGCAGCAAGGTCGACAGTCAGTACGACATCCTCACCTTTTACAGGTGGAATGTATGCTATGTCTCTCAGCTTACGCCCCTTGGCATCTACTTCTATTACCTCTTCGCCCGGCTGTCCGTTAAGCTCCTCGTCATACCATGCTTCGATCCCGTTTTTGCCTATCATGTCGCCGCCGCGGTATGTGCTCTCTTTCCTTGCTTCCAGCTCGTCTTTCGTTATCTCCGATACATAGCCGACAACATGTGCTGTAAAACTGCCGGCCGGATAAGTCCTTTTCCAGACCGGAGTCAAAAAAAGCGCCTCGCCGAAATCACTGTCTGTTATGAGTTCCGCTGCCTGTGCAAAGGTAAGGTTTGATGCTACAGTAATAGCCCGGTACGGTGCAGAGTACTGCTTTTCAATCAGTTTCCTCAGATCCTCTTCGCTTATTGGTATACCGTTTCTCATCAGCATGGATGATACCATTTTGATATTTCCGTTTCTCTGAAGGTCTACGGGATATCCGTTGACACTGAAAGTCCTTACATTTACTGCAAGCGGGGCCCCCTTGGAATCCGTGACCGTACCTCTTGGAGGAGCCATTCTGAGGATCCTCAGCCTGTTCTGGGAAGCAAGCCTTACATATTCGTTAGCTCTGATCACCTGAAAAAAAAATAGTCCCAGTAACAGGAGTGCTATCGTTGCAAGTACCGCTAGCTGCAGAAATCTTATCCTGCGTTCTGTGTCATATCTTCCCTGCCTGTTAGACATTCCACTCAGAGACCTTCCAGTATATGAGTGCGAAGACTATCACAAGCGGGACTCCCAGAAGCTGCTGCACAAAGAATTGCCTGAGTGCGACCTGGCTGGGTACAGTCCAGAGTGCAAAATGGGCAAATCCTGAAAAAAGCGTTGCTCCTGTCAGGATGACCGCAAAAAAGACTACAGTCCTTCCCTGTGCGGGGATCTTTTGCCACAGCAAACATGATAATGCTGCCAGACCTCCATTTATTGCAGCAGTAAGTCCCGGAAGGTTGGTCCATCTGAAATCCCAGATTAGCCCGCCTGCAAAGGCTGCCCAAATAAGCATTATCTGCCGTTCTTTTTTTGTCATTGGGAGAAGCGACATCAGAATGATAAGCATAAGGTAAATATTTGGGACAATGAAAAAACCCATGAGGAATACCTGTACAAAATCCTGCAGAAACCAGGCCGCAATAAGATATATCATTTTTTGACCTCTGTTCCGGTGTAGACTTCTACGCTGTAAAGCTGGGTAAGGTGGGCTCCCGCCTGAATGCTCACAGGGAGGAATCCGTCCTTCTTTTCTTTTGACCCGATGATCCGTCCTATGGGTATGCCCGGAGGCACATATCTGCCCATAAGCGAGGTAGAAACACCCATCCCGCTTTTAAGGCCTCTTTCTTCGGGTATATACAGAAGAGTAAGGTTGCCCTTGTCATCTCCGTTAATTACTCCAAGGTCACGTGTCTCATCTACAGCAGCCGCAATAAGGAAGGAGGAGGACGTTATCATCTGGACCCAGGCATATTGTTTTTCGACCCTTGTTACGCGTCCTATAAGATAGCCTTCAGAAGTGACAGCCGAACCTTCTTTTATGCCGTCGCTGCTTCCTCTGTCGATACGGAACTCTCTCCACCAGTCATCGGGATATCGGAGCGTTATCTTTGCTGCAACGCTCCCCCCTTTGGGAGGCGGCACTTTTATATTTGCTTTCTGGAGCTCTTCGGACATTGCCCTGTTTGCCATTTCAAGCTTTGTGACACGTTCCTGGAGACTGGACCTTTCAAGCACCCAGTTGCTGCTGTACTTTATGATATTTCTAAGCTCTATTGCGGGTTTTTCGGGGTAATAGAGCAGGTTGTTGACTCCGTCTACCATACCGCGATGTATTTCCGGAAAGGATATCATTATCCAAAGCACACAAAGAGCCAGCAGCACAGAAATTACACCGTGCAGCCAGGGCTTAAGTTCTCTGTCAAGAATATTCATTCCGACAGCACCTCCAAAATTTCTCTAAACCTACAAAAGCAGGACAATATATCTCAGCTGCCCTGCCTGTCTATCGTTATAGAGACCTTGTTCTTCTCCCTTGGGGTTTCAAGTATTTTTCCAAGTCCGAGGGCTACTGAGAAGAGCGGCTGCTCAGCTACATGGACCGGGACATTAAGTGCGTCTGAAAAACGAAGGCTCAGGCCCCTCAGAAGCGCTGTTCCGCCGGAGAGGACTATCCCCTGATCTACAATATCCCTGACAAGCTCCGGCGGTGTCTGTTCAACTGCGGATCTGATAGTGTCCTCTATCTGTGCAACGACAGGTTCCAGAGCTTCGCGTACCTCTACAGAACTAAGGTTGACCACCTTCGGAAGGCCGTCTACAAGGTCTCTTCCCTTGACGTTCATCGTAAGCTCCTGTTCCATTGGCAGAGCAGATCCAATTGCTATCTTGATTTCCTCGGCAGTGCTCTCGCCTATCGCAAGTGTGTAGTTCTGGCGCATCATAGAGATTATTGCCTCATCAAGGGTGTTGCCTGCCACCCTTACTGCATGGTTCACTACTATCCCGCCAAGAGATATGACAGCCACCTCGCAGGTTCCGCCTCCCATGTTGACAACTACGTTTCCCTGAGGTTCGTTGATCGGTATCCCAATTCCCACTGCTGCTGCGAGCGGTTCCTCAACAACTATTGCTTCCTTGGCTCCAGCAGCGAGCGTGACCTCCACCACAGCTCTCTTCTCTACCTCGGTAACACACGCAGGAACACATACCGCGACTTTAGGGTAGGAGAAAAGTTTGCCGGATCCGGTAAGGCTCTTCATGTAGTGCCTTATCATGTGCTCCGTCATCTCAAAATCTGCTATTACTCCGTTGGCCAGCGGCCTTATGGTCCTTATACCTATCGGAGTGCGGCCGATCATCTTTTTGGCATCTGAACCAAAGGCTATGATCTCCTTCTGTCCTTTACGGTCGAGATTTCTTACCGCAACAACAGAGGGCTCGTTGACAACGACCCCTTTGGATTTCATAAATATTACCGTATTTACCGTACCTATATCTATCCCTATTTCATAATTGAACAAGTTTGGTCTGAATCTCAACACACTGCCACCCGCTTTCAGAAATTTCCATGAAGCAAAAACACTTGTATATTATCTCATTTAAAGGTCATGTCCGCATCATGGAACTTGCGCAAGCTGTCCGTCTGCTGCTATATAATGTCCCAGAAGCTCTATGCCGAGAAAATCGAGTCCTTTTTTGATATGTTCAGTGATCTGAACATCTTCCCTGCTTGCACAACAGCTCCCGTCGGGATGGTTGTGGACCAGAACGACCCCGTAGGCATTTATCCTTATCGCCTTTCTGTAAAAAACAGGTATATCCATGAATGCTCCGGTCTGTCCGCCAAATGAAATCTTCTCTTCTTCGATGACTTTTCCACAGGCATCAATGAACAACGCATAAATCATTTCTCTGTCGCAAAATCTTGTCTCCCGGGCTATCAGTTCAAGCCTTGAGTGCCAGTCAGTCCTCTCCCTTCCTCCAAGAGCGGCTATCCTGTTGCCAAGTTCGACCACTGCGGCGATCCCGGCTACTTTTGCCGAACTCAGGCCTTTCTCTGACATAAGCTCAGTGGCACCTGCCCTGCACAAGCCTTCGAGACCTCCCCATTCTTTGAGCAGGGCGGCAGAAAACTCAAGTACATCCTTCCCATTCGTTCCTGTTCGGAGGAGGAGAGCCAGCAACTCCGCAGTTGAAAGTGCGCCCGGCCCATGGAAAAGTAGTTTTTCCCTCGGTCTTTCTTCTTTCGGAAGGTCTTTGATTTTCATATTATCGTGGCCAGTAAGGGTTGTACTGCTTTTCGGCACCTATAGTGGTTTCAGGACCATGTCCGGGTAAAACCCTGATTTTATCCGAAAGATGAGACAATTTTTTCAGGGACCGGATAAGGATGTTTTCGTCACCGCCCGGGAGGTCGCTCCTGCCGATCGACCTGGCAAATAGAGTGTCTCCCGATATAAGGACCTCATCTTCACCCTCGGTGACATGGAGACAAACTCCTCCTGCGGTATGTCCAGGTGTGTGGATCACTTTTATTTCCATTTCTCCAACTTTTATCGTGTCGCCTTCGTTAAGTTTTTTATCTGCAGAGGGAAGTTCAACTGCATTTCCCATATATGCCGAAAGGTTCCGGTTTGCATCAACAAGGCAATCAGCATCCTCTTCGTGTATTGCTATTCCGTTCTCTGATAGGTTCCTGAGGTCTGATACCCCCCCGATGTGGTCTCCGTGCCCATGTGTAAGGATTATCCAGTGAAGCCTTATGTCATTGTCCCGAATATACGCCTCGACCTCATCTGCAGGTCCGCCGGGATCAACAACTATTCCTTCGCTTCCAGAGTCACTGAGCACGTAGCAGTTTGTCCACAGTGTCCCAAGCGCAAACCTTTTGATTTTCATGCTTAGCTCACTCCTTACTGTCGATCATAATAGTAACCGGACCATCGTTGCTTATCATGACCTTCATCAACGCCTGAAAGACGCCGGTAGAGGCTTTTACTCCCCTTGACTCTATCTCTTTGACGAATTTTTCATACATGCGGTTTGCGAAAGCCGGCTCTGCGGCATTTGTCCAAGATGGTCTGCGTCCCCTTTTGCAGTCACCGCATAATGTAAACTGAGAAACTACGAGTATTTCGCCGGCTTCATCCAGAACAGACCTGTTCATTTTACCCGATTCGTCATCAAATATCCTTAGATTTACTATCTTATCGGCAAGCCAGACAATATCCTTTTCAGTATCTTCATGTACTACCCCCAGAAATACACAGAGCCCTCTTCCGATCTCTCCTGTGACATTTCCGTCCACTGAAACACTGGCATTATCGACTCGCTGCAGCAGTGCCTTCAATGATGATCACCCCCTGGTTATCTCAATGACCCCTGAAATGGCATTGAGTCTTGCTATTATTCTGTAAAGGTGCTCAATGTCCCTGATCTGGACATCGGCAACCACTCTGGTCCTTGAATTATTGACTACATTTGCCCTAATCCCTACAAGGACTCCGTCCATAGCAGTTATTGCCTGCACTATCTCTCCAAAAAGTGTAGGCTTGTCGACTCCCTCTGCTTTGATCCTTGCAGTGTAGCGATGATCCTTTAGCCGTCCCCATGAAACCCCTATAAGTTTGTTAGGGTCAGCTTTGTTTATGTTAGCACAATCTTTTCGATGTACCGTTATTCCCCTGCTTTGTGTTACACAGCCAACGATCTGGTCTCCGGGAACAGGGCGGCAGCATTGGGCAAGAGAAACAAGGACACCCGATGCCCCTTCAACGACAATTTCTGAGTCAGCTTCATTCCTCTGGGGAGGAGCCTGGACAGGGATAGGCTCCGGAGCCTGTTTGGTGTCCGATGCCACTCTGCCGAGAATGCTTGCAGCTGTATGATTGCCCGTCCCTATAGATACGATCAGTTCTTCAAGACTGAGATAGCCCATTTCTCTTGCAACATGACTCAGGTGTGAGGATATGTGGTCCAGAGGGTTTTCAACGCCCGGGTTTCTTCTCTGGGCTTCTTTTTCGAGAAGTTCTCTGCCTCTTTTTGCCTTTTCTTCCCTTTCCTGTCTGTCCTGCTGCCGGAACCAGCTTTTTATCTTGCTTCTGGTCCTGGTCGATTTAGCTATCTTTAGCCAGTCACGTGACGGTTTGCCCTGAGGGGAAGTCAGTATCCTTACAATGTCACCGTTTTGCAGAACATGGTCCATCGGGGCAATTCTGCCGTTGACCATTGCCCCTACGCATTTGTGCCCTATCTCAGTGTGTATCGCATATGCAAAATCTATCGGAGTTGAGCCGTTCGGGACAGAGATGACATTCCCCTTTGGGGTGAAAACAAAGACCTCCGTTGAAAGTACATCCGTCTTCAAATTGTCAAGGAACTGGGAACTTACCCCCTCTTCCTCCTGTCCCTCCGGAACGACTTCGAGAGCTTTCCTTATCCAGGTAAGTCCCTCGTCCAGGTTGTTGACTCTTTTGCCGCCTTCCTTATAGTTCCAGTGGGCAGCTATCCCGTATTCAGCAAGCGAGTGCATTTCCCAGGTCCTTATCTGCACTTCAAGCGGTTCTCCCGCAGGGCCGACAACCGTTGTATGCAAAGACTGGTACAGATTGCTCTTGGGGTTTGCAATATAGTCGTCGAACTGTCCGGGAATTGGTTTCCATATAGTATGCACGGTACCCAGAACATGATAACAGTCAGCAACGCTCTTAACAATGACCCTGAGTGCCAGAAGGTCGTAGAGCTGGTCAAGGGAGAGGTTTTTTCTCCTCATTTTTTCATATATGCTGTAAAAATGCTTAGGGCGTCCTTTGATGGAAGCTTCGAGCCCATCCTCTTCTATCTTCTGAGAGAGGATGTCCATTGCTTCTTTTATTATCATTTCCCTTTCGGGAAGTTTTTTTCTAACTCTTCTTTTAATGTCATAATACATTTCAGGGTCAAGTATACGGAACGAAAGGTCCTCCAGTTCCCTTTTGACCTGGTATATGCCAAGACGATGCGCCAAAGGAGCATAAATCTCGAGTGTTTCGCGGGAGATCGTGATCTGCTTTTCCCTTTTATGGGAGGTTATGGTCCTCATATTGTGCAGACGGTCTGCCAGCTTGATCAGAACGACCCTTATGTCCTTAGCCATGACCACGAACATTTTTCTGAGGTTTTCTGCCTGGTAGTCCTCAAAAGATTTGAAGGGCAGCTTACCAAGTTTTGTGACTCCGTCTACCAATGTTACGACTCCGGGTCCGAATTTCTCGGATATCTCCTGTGCCGTTACAGAGGTGTCTTCAAGCACATCATGAAGGAGTGAGGCTATTATCGTTTCCCTGTCAATTTCCATTCCGGCCAGTATCGCAGCAACAGAAACAGTGTGTACAACGTATGGATCACCGCTGTACCTCATCTGCCCCCCATGTGATTCTGCAGCGAATACGAAGGCCTCCCCCATGCTCATCATGTCTTCCCTGGAAAGGTACCTTGAAGCTTTTGACCAGAGATCCTGCCAGGCCAGCCTCAATACAGAGACTCGCTGAGGTTCCGGGATACGTCCCCAGTATCCTTCCATCAGCGATTTGCATCCCTTTTCGCTGAGCGCGCAGCCATCCACTCTGTTTATACCGGACATGTGGGCAGAACGCACATTCATTATCTCTGTCTTTTTATCTTCGCTCATTCACGCACCACCCGGCCGTTCCTTAACTATCTTAGGCCGTCACCATTTTTTCCAGGACAAGCTGGAGGGACGTAACGTTTCGCCAGGTATCCACACGTGGTCTGTACACCCATCCCATGAGGCTCTCCCTGTCTTTTACGATCTCTGCCGCTCCAAATCCCAGAAGTGTCGTCTCGCCAAGATCTATCTTGACATGCCTGCCGTTTTTTCCCATTGGCACGATCTTTACATTGCCGTTATAAGGAGAATAAAGTCTCGGACATGGATTATCCATTCCGAAAGGGCCGAGTTTTTCAGCCTCATTCCAGGCTTTGAGGTCGAGCTCCGAGGGAGACCAGTACAATAGATCCTCTTTATCGTTCGAAACCTTCACTCCTGAGAGCATATTCTCCATTTCATCCCTGACTTCCTGCCATTTTTCGATTTTAACGCTGAAACCGGCTGCCAGGCGGTGACCTCCCCATGTGTTAAGTTTGGGAGCCAGATTTTTAAGCACGCCGACTGCATCGCCGCCTGCAGGCATCCTAAGCGTGCCCCTCATGATATCACCGACAGATGCGACAAGTGCCACCGGTGCGTTCCTTTCGCTGCATATCCTGCTGGCAACGCTGCTAAGAACACCGACAGACCAATCTTTGTCTGTAAGTACATACTGATAGGGATCTCCGTCTTCTCCGTCTACCTGCTCCAGGATTTTTGAAGAAAGCTCCCGTCTTTTTTTGTTAAGTTCTATTATCTGGTCAACTTTTTGCGGGAGATCATCTGCGCTGAAAAGGATCTTTACGGCAAGATCCGCAAAATAAAGTCTTCCTGCAGCATTCAGACAGGGTATTATCTTCATTGCCAGATCCTCAGGATCAAGGGCTGAGGGAGTAAGGCCAAGCTTTTCCATAAGTATTGCAAGTCCCTGTCTTGGCGCAGTCCTGAGCACATCAAGACCTCCCTGGACCAGGACCCTGTTGAGCGGAGAGGCAAGTGACACGCAGTCTGCTATAGTTGCCAGGGCAACCAGATCCAAAAGCCTCTTCAGGATCTCCCTGGGCAGGAGTTCATTCTGCCATGCCCAACACCATATTACTCCGGCTGCACAAAGCCTTTTGGCCGTTACATCTCCCCCTATCTGGGGGTTTACCATTGTATCGGCCATTGCAATATCTCCCTCTGCAAGGTGGTGATCCAGGATAACCACAGGTATTCCGCTCTCTCTGATCAGTCTCACGGCTTCAATATCCTGGGTACCGCAGTCTACAACAACTACAAGATCACATTTCCGTTTTGCAATGCCTGCTGCGATGTCGGAGTGAAGTCCGTACCCCTGATTGAAACGGTGAGGGATAAAATACCTTACGCTGGCCTTCCTGTACAGGGCCATCTCCAGAGCCAGCGCTGTCGCAGATATGCCGTCAACATCATAATCACCGTAGACAACAACGTCACAGCTTTCGTCAAGCGAACGAAATATTTCTGCTGCAGCTGAATTCGATCCCCCCAGCTCCAGGTGATCAAGCATGCTCTCCATATCGGGAGAGATCCAGTTTTTGATCACAGAATCACTTGTATCTGAAGTGATCCCTCTCATTTCCAGAAGCGCGGCCTGTAAAAGCGTACAGTCAAGACGCGCTGCTATATCAACAGCAGTCTGCCCGGGCCTGTAAATATTCAGTTCATTTTTTGAGCAGATAACTACCAAAATTACTCGACCGATCCGCTAAGGTCTTTTCCCTCAGGCTCTTTTCCCAAGACAGGCTCCGCGTGTGGATATACAGAACTTCTTGCTGCTGTCACTGATTCAAGGATCGTTTTTTTCTCATTCTCAACAGCAGCTATCTTTTCATCTTTGACCTTGAGCTCCTTTTTATACTTGCTCCTCACTTCAAACATTGAAAAGATCGAGAATATCCACATTATAGCCGCACCGGCACAGAAGACGAGGACCTCCCAGACTCCCTGCGGAAGGATCCATTCAAAGATCAGGAATCTGACTGTAACATCTCCTATGTTCTGAAAAGCATAAAGTGCAGAGAGAAACATCGTTACCGTAATGGCCAGAATGTAGCTCTTCATAAAACCCCTCCTCATCGTAATGCAATTGATATCCTTTACTGTTTGATTATCTATAATACAACAAAATCAGGATAAAAATACAAAAAAAGAGAGGCTCAGCGCCTCTCTTTAATATCAAAAAATCAATTTAGAATTTCGGGTGACGGAGATACCACTCTGCAATGATGGCACTGGCTACATAAACAGAACTGTATGTTCCCACGACAATGCCGACCAGGAAGGCAAAAGCAAAATTACTGATCACTTCGCCTCCGAATATGAACATTGCCAGTACAGGAAGCAAGGTCGTAACAGAGGTGTTTATAGTCCTGGCAAGCGTCTGGTTGATAGACATATCGACCAGTTCAACAACACCCTTATTGCGCACAGACGACCAGTTTTCTCTGACACGGTCGAGCACGACTATTGAATCGTTGAGCGAATAGCCTACGACGGTCAGTATTGCTGCAATAAATGCCACAGAGACCTCCTTGCCTGTCAGGCTGTAGACCCCCAGCATAATGAGAGAATCATGGACCAGCGAAAGTACCGCGGCGACTCCGAAACGGAACTTAAAACGGAAAGCCATGTACATGAGGATCCCAGCCAAAGCAAGCCCGAGCGCGATAAAGGCCTGCGTACGGAGTTCCTGCCCAACGACCGGACCGACCTTGTCTATCTTGAGGATCTTCAGATCTCCGAAATCCTTTTTGAGGGTTTCAAGAACCTCCCTGCGGACTTCTTCATCCTGAGCCTGGAAGCGTATCAGGATCTCATTATTGTCATAAGCCTGTATGATAGCCTGTCCCTGCCCAATAGAACTGAGGCTCGAGCGTATCTGGGCTACCTGGACGGGAGAGGAAAATTCTACCTGAAGCACAAGGCCACCTGTAAAATCAACACTTAGATTCAGCCCCTTCGTAGCTATCAGACCAATAGAAGCGGCCATCAGAACGAGGCTTATTGCAATGGCGTATATTCTGTATTTCATAAAGGGCAAATTCAGTTTTGAAGCATTAAAAGCAACCATTTTCAGCGCCTCCTTCTATAGCGTTTTCAATTTCCGCTGCGAAAGCATAACACCGAGCAGTGAACGGGTCACTATCACATTGCAGAAAACAGCGGATATAACACCGATGCTCAGCGTTACGGCAAACCCTCTTATCGGTCCGCTTCCGAAGTAGAAAAGTACTGCTGCGGCTATAAGGGTCGTAATATTTGAGTCGAGTATTACTACAAGTGCCTTTCTGAAACCTGCATCCAGTGCTGCCATCTGTGTCTTGCCTGATTTAAGCTCTTCCTTCATTCTCTCGTAGATGAGGATGTTTCCATCCACGGCCATGCCTATAGTCAGAATGATACCGCCTATGCCGGGAAGGGTAAGGGTCGACTTCAGGAATATGAGGCTTGCCATTACAAGAAGCATTGCAACACAGAGAGCAATGTCTGCAGCTATACCCAGGAAACCGTAGTAAACAAGCATAAACACTACAACAAGTGCTGCACCTATAAGTCCTGAACGGATACCCTGCTTTACTGAATCTGCCCCCAGTGTCGGACCGACTGACCTGTTTTCGAGGATCTCGACCGCTACTGGAAGTGCTCCTGCCCTGAGCATTATGGCCAACCTGTTTGCCTCGGGCGTAGTAAACTTTCCGGTTATCTGTGCTTCTCCTCCGGAGATCCTCTGCTGGACCACCGGCGCGGAGATCACAACTCCGTCAAGGACTATTGCTATCTGTTTCCCGACGTTTGCTGCAGTAGCTTCATCAAACAGCTTTGCACCATCTGAATTGAACTTCAGTGAAACAGCTGCTTTGCCGAACTGGTCGAACGTCGTATCAGCCTTCGTAAGATCTTTGCCTGTGACATAAGCCTTGCCCAGGAGATAGGCAGATCCGTCCTCGCCTTTTCCTACGACTATATCCGGGTTTGCCTTTACTGCCTCTTCCATCTGCCTGATATATGAATCAACTTCGTTTTTTGCCTGCTGCCATCTCTCCTGAGCCGCCACAAACTGCTCGTCGCTGTCATAATTGGAGCGCACAGGCTCGGCAGGGACTCTGGGAGATTCTCCAAGGACCTGCCTGAATTCAAGAACTGCCGTCCTGCCTATAAGATCAAGTGCCGCCTCAGGGTCTTCGATACCGGGAAGATCGACCGCTATCCGGTCCTCACCCTGTCTCTGGATGACCGGTTCAGCAATGCCATATTGGTCGATACGGCTCCTCAGCACAGCAAGGAGTCTTTCGATACTGTCAGGAGTAACGGGGTTTTCAGGGGTCCCCTTGGCCTGCAGGACTATGTGGACTCCTCCCATAAGGTCAAGTCCAAGCCTGACCTTGCCCTTAACAGGAAAAGCTATGAATGCGGCTATAAGGATAACTGCGAGAATAAAACCCAACCGCCATTTGTCTCTTTTTACCATAGAGAAAGCGCCTCCTTGCAAAGAAAACGGAGTGGACAGCATGATTGTCCTCTCCGTATAAATACACGACTTACTTCATTTTGGACTAAGATCTAGGCCTCTTCCTTTTCTGACTCTTCTGTAACTTCAGCTTCGATTGCTTCGGCTGCAGTTTCTTCAGCATTGTCAGCCGGAGTTTCTGCTTTTTTAAGCTTCTTTTTCTTGGATCTTGTATCCATTCCGCCGTCGGCTTTTTTCATAGAGACCGAACTTTTGAGGATCCTTGCCCTGATGCCTTCATCGAGCTCGATGATGTAGCTGTCATCAAGTATCTCCCTTACTATGCCAAAAAAACCGCCTGCCGTAATTATTGTTGAACCCCTGCTGATGCTTGCAAGCATTTCTTCATGCGCCTTCTGCTTTTTTTTCTGCGGACGAATTATCATAAAATAAAAAATCGCCGCAAACATTGCGAGAGGAAGCATCATGCTTACGAGACCGCCCTGCTGACCACCCAAATCAATTCCTCCTTGTTAATTTAATGTTAATAAAACCATTTTTTTGTTTTCGCCGTAAGTAACGCTGGTTATTTTATCATGACTTATGCTCTTTGTGTAATATTTGGAGCAATGCTATTGTTTTCCTTCCCTTTCTTTGAGGAAGAAAAGGAGTTTTTCAAGTTCTACGAATATATCCACCCTGTAGAATAGGATCTTTTCCGGCACTACGACCGTTGCGGGAGTAAATGCAAGTATCCCCTTGAGGGAGGGCGAGAGGACAGCCTTGTCGACACAGTTCTGAGCTGCCGAAGCGGGGACTGCCAGTATGAGCACCTCGATTCCCCGTTCTTCCATAACTTTAGCAATGTCATCAACATGCCAGCAGTTGACCCCCATTATCTCATGTCCGACTTTTTCAGGGTCTACATCGAACAGGGCATCCACATCGAATTTGTAACTCTGAAATGCAGCATGTCCCATAAGGGCCGTTCCAAGGTTGCCTACACCGGCAAGAGCTACTTTCCAAACCTTCGGCGAAGCAAGGATGTTCTCAATGTGAAGACATAGGCGATTTACATGATAGCCTACCCCTCTTTTGCCAATTTCCCCAAAATAGGAGAGGTCCTTTCTCACCTGGCTTGCCTTTATTCCCAGGATCTCCCCTATCTGAAGTGACGAGACAACCTTGCGCTCTTCTTCCTTCATCTGAATAAGCAGCCGATAATACTGGATAAGTCTCTCTACAGTCGGTTCTGCCACCTTCATACAACGCACCTCCTGGTTATTTGCTGACTGAAACGGCTGATGCCGTTAGAGTACTGTTATCAGTTTCTAATATAGGATGTTTTAGTACTTCTTGTGAAAAAAATGACTGCTCTTTTACTTTTTTGCAGCATACCAGGGCATTCCCGCAAACTGGGAGCGGCCCTGCAGTGATTCTTCGATACGAAGCAGGCGGTTGTATTTTCTTAAACGCTCTATTCCTCTGGGTGCACCCGATTTTATCTGGCCTGCGCCAGTTGAGACGGCAAGATCTGCTATAAAGCTGTCCGCGGTTTCACCGGAACGGTGGGATATTATTGTTCTGTATCCGTTCCTGTGAGCCATGTCTACAAGCTTTAATGTCTCTGTAAGGGTCCCAATCTGATTGGGCTTTACAAGAACTGCGTTTGCCGCTCCTCTGTCAATTCCAAGCTGCAGCCTGTCGGTATGGGTGACAAATATATCGTCACCGATAAGCTGTATCTTGTGGGACAATCTTTTTGTCATGTCTATCCAACCCTGCCAGTCATCTTCGGCAAGCCCGTCCTCTATTGAGATGATCGGGTATTTCTCACACATAAGCTCGTAAATGTCGATCAGTTCGTTTGCGGTATATTTGTAGTCGCTTCCGTGGAACTGATAGGAACCTTTGCTGTAGAACTGGTTGGCGGCTATGTCAAGCCCAATGGAGATATCTTTGCCGGGCTGATAGCCGGCACTGCGGATGGCCATCAGCATAAAGTCAAGGACCTCTTCCTGATCCCTGAAATCAGAGGCAAAACCACCTTCATCTCCTGTTCCGGTCGATTTGTTGTACTTCTTGAGTATCCTGCTGAGGGAATGGTAGGTTTCGGCTCCCATCCGAAGTGCTTCAGAAAACGAAGGCGCTCCGTGCGGGATTATGAGGAATTCCTGGATATTAAGGTTGTTGTTTGCGTGCGTGCCGCCGTTTATTATGTTCATAAGCGGCGTAGGTAAGAGGTTTGCATTCAGTCCGCC
This sequence comes from Synergistaceae bacterium, assembly GCA_036803945.1. Taxonomy (GTDB): domain Bacteria; phylum Synergistota; class Synergistia; order Synergistales; family Synergistaceae; genus Caenicola. Next base: position 85,276 of record DAIRTK010000003.1, on the reverse strand, counting down.
GAGATATCTCCACAGAGGGATATTTTTTGAATAAGCGGCGGTCCTTGCAGTTGCAAGGGAGACTCCCAGAATGGCGTTCGCCCCAAGACCCCTTTTGTGCAAAGTCCCGTCAAGCTCGATAAGAGCTTTGTCTATCTGGTCCTGTTCGAGAGGATCCATGCCCTTTATAGCAGGTGATATAACTTCATTTATATTTTGAACTGCCTTAAGGACACCTTTGCCCATGTACCTGCCGCTGTCTCCGTCCCTCAGCTCATAAGCTTCATATGTGCCGGTGGAAGCTCCTGAAGGAATACTTGCCCTGCCAATTATCCCTGAGTCGAGAGTCACCTCCACTTCAACAGTGGGAAAACCTCTTGAATCAAGAACTTCTCTGCCATGAACATTAGTTATGTATGACAATTGAGCCTACCCCCTTCTGGCCTTCTTCACCAGGGACGTTCATCCCTGTCTGCCTTTTTTTCATCGATCGTTTCATATGCTGCGGCATTCCTTTTAAGCTGCGTTTCATCTGAGGTAAGGACCCTTACTGTCAGTATCCTGCTTGGATAGGCGATCTCAATTATGTCGCCCTCCCTGATTTCCGCGGCCTGCTTGCAGTTTTTTCTGTTGATCCTTACTGCACCTATCTCTATCATGTCCTGCGCAACGGTCCTTCTTTTAACCAGCCTCGACAGCTTAAGGAACTTATCCAGTCTCATTGATGTCCACCGCCCTGAGTACAACGGAATGAGTATAATCCATATCAACCGCTCGTGCAATAATTATCAAACTTTTAATAATTCGGATATCCTACAAACTCGCCTTAATAAAACTCTGCCGGCTATCTAAAAAGCTTTAATGCACAAAGCTACTGGCTATTTTTGTCAAATCAGCAAGCTTTTTTGTTTTTCACAAAAAAACATCTGATTCATTCAAGGAAATCCTTTAATTTTTTGCTCCTGCTGGGATGACGAAGTTTCCTCAGCGCCTTGGCTTCGATCTGACGTATCCTTTCCCTTGTTACACCAAACCTTCTGCCCACTTCTTCAAGAGTATGGGCATGCCCGTCCTCAAGACCAAACCTTAATCTCAGCACTTCCCGTTCGCGGTCAGTCAGGTCATCAAGCATCTCATCCAGCTGCTCTCTGAGTATCTGGCTGGCAGCTGCCTCTTCCGGGCTTGGCAGGTCCTTGTCCTCAAGGAAATCTCCCAGTTGGCTGTCCTCTTCCTCTCCAATAGGTGTTTCAAGGGATACCGGTTCCTGGGCAATTCGTTGGATCTCTTCCACTCTGTCAGAAGCTATTTCCATCTCCGCGGCGATCTCTTCCGCGGCAGGCTCCCTACCGAGCCGCTGGACCAGCTGCCTTGAGACCCTTATAAGCTTGTTGATCGTTTCCACCATATGTACAGGTATACGTATCGTCCTTGCCTGGTCGGCAATAGCTCTTGTAATTGCCTGCCTAATCCACCACGTTGCGTAGGTGCTGAATTTGTACCCCTTACGGTAATCAAATTTCTCAACAGCTCTGATAAGTCCGAGGTTGCCTTCCTGGATGAGATCAAGGAACAGCATCCCTCTTCCGATATATTTCTTTGCTATGCTGACAACAAGCCTTAGGTTCGCCTCGACCAGTTTATCTTTGCACGAGAGATCTCCTGCTTCGACTCCCTTTGCAAGCACGACTTCGTCCTCTGAAGTGAGAAGGGGTATCTTGCCGATTTCTCTGAGGTACATCCTCACCGGATCGGAAAGAGGAAGGTCTTCCAGGTCTCCCATTTCCTCGTTGTTTGCGTTTGTCGGAAGGAGATGTTCACCTTCGGAAGGATCAACTTTGGTCTTTGGTTCATCCACGACGTCGACGCCAAGCTCCATGAGGTTCATGTAAAGGCTGTCCAGAATGTCTGCTGTAAGGAAATCCTTGGGCATATGCTTCTCAATGTCCTCGTATGTTACAAACCCTTTTTCCCTGCCCTCGTGAAGAAGATCCCTCACATTGTCTATATAGGCGGTATAGTCTGACGGGTCTGCATCTTCGCTGCCGTCGGATTTTACTGCATCGACCTCGGAAATAGCCTCTTCGTCATCACAGATGACTTTGAGATCTTCATCAAGGTCGATATTTTCAGGATTGTCCAGCAATTCGTCATCGATAACAGAAGGATCGCACATGTCTCCCTTATCAAGATCCGATATATCGCTGATGTCCGGGGATGTTTCCTCAACTGTATCCTCAATATTTTCATCAATGAGTTTCGGTGCGTTATCAGATGCAACAGCTGCCGCATCGCATTTTTTAGTTGATTTTGACTTTTTCATGCCCCGAATTTCCCTCCTTTAAGAATTCTTGTAAGCCTAAGGTGTTCCTCCACTTCAGATTCTGCAGCCGTGCCTTTTTTAAGCTTGATATTAAGAGATCTGACTCTCTCTTCGATACACCTTCTTCTTATTGTTTCCGCAATATTATCAGCCTTATCCAAATCCATTCCATCTCTCGAGATCAGTCCGTTCCCTCTTGCGATAAGTTCAAAGGATCTTTTGTCTCCAAGCTGCCTCCATCTTTCCTCAAGTCCCCCCGGCGTTTCTCCTGACAAGAGTGCTGATGCCATATTCTGGAGGATCTCATCCCTTACGAATGGAACGACATATTCCGGTGAAAATCTGGACCTGAGCTCTTCACTGCCCCACAGCATGCTGCAAAGCATACATTCAAGATCATCCGGTTCAGATGAAGATGAGTCCTTTTCAGGACCGGTTTCCATCCTTACAAAATCGTCTTCGGGCATCCTCCTGGTCCCGGTTTCGCTTTGATTTATGCGCCGTGTGTCTATCTCTCTCTGCAGCTCGTGGGGGAAGACCCCCATCTGCTGAGATATCTTCTCAATATGTGGTGCAGTATCAAATGAAGACAATGACGCCAATCCGTCAAGGAGATCATTTCTTGCAGCCAGAGACTTCTCCGGGATCTCCATTTCAGCCTTCCTGAGCATGGCATGATAAACCGGAAGCGGCAAAGCAACATCTACAGCAGATTTAAAAATCTGCAGGCCACCGTCTTGCAGCAGGACTTCATCAGGATCTTTCCCGCCTGTCAGTCTGACTATTTTAACCGATACTCCCTGTTTCTGTAGCGTGTACATTCCCCTTAGTGCAGCTTCCTGGCCAGCATTGTCAGAATCATAACAGATATAACAAAGACCTGTCATTCTTTTGATCAAAAGGGCCTGTGCCTCTGTAAGTGCAGTCCCAAGAGAGGCAACTGCGTTTGTATAGCCTGCAAGATGGCATCTTATGGCATCCATGTAACCTTCAACCAGCAAAGCATGGCCCCTCTCCCTTATGCTCATCTTTGCCCTGTTCATGAGGTACAAATTGTTTCGTTTGTTAAAGAGGTCGCTTTCCGGACTGTTAAGATATTTTGCTCCGTCTCCGTCAAGTATCCTCCCTCCAAATCCGATAATACGGTCTGTTGCGCTGTAGATAGGAAAAATTATCCGTCCCCGGAACCTGTCGTATATATTCCTTGTTCCCTGTGCAGCAAGCCCGCTTTCTATGATCTGGTCATCCGTGAAACCAAGGTCATGGAGGTGTCTAGAGAGAGAATCCCAGGATGATGGTGCCCATCCAAGTTCGAAACGCCTCATATCGTCAGGAGTAATGCTGCGTCTGGCAAGGTAGGCCCTTGCAGGCTCGCCCGATCTTTCGTGAAGCGATCCTGCAAAGAAACCCAGTGCCTTTTGAAGTATATTTCCCCTCACTGAAGTTCCGAAGTTGTTTTTTGACGGTCCCTGGAGCTTAATACCGGCCCTTTCTGCAAGCCTTTCAAGAGCTTCCCTGAAGTCAAGGTTTTCTATCTCCATTATAAAAGTATAAATATCTCCTCCCTTTCCACATCCGAAGCAATGGAAAGTCTGTCTTTCAGTAGAAACGCTGAAAGAGGGAGTTTTTTCATTATGAAAGGGACATTTGCCCCAATAGGTCTGACCGTTTTTCCTCAGGACGACATAGTCACCGATAACTTCGGCGATATCCAGTCTGGATTTGACTTCTCTGACATCATCGCTTGCCATCCCGCACCTCCCGGAAAAAGAAAACCAGAGGGAGAGTTGAACTCTCCCTCTAAATAATTATCACATGTTTCTCTTAAAAAGTTTATTTTTTATTACTATACGAGCAGTGGGGCGAGAACTGTAGCAACGACCGACATCAGTTTTATGAGGATGTTGAGGCTTGGTCCGGCCGTATCCTTGAAGGGGTCTCCCACCGTATCTCCGACTACCGCCGCTGCATGAGGAGCTGTCCCTTTGCCGCCATGATGTCCCGATTCAATGTATTTCTTCGCATTGTCCCAGGCACCGCCCGCATTGGACATAAAGATAGCCATCATCACTCCCGTTACGATCGACCCGCCGAGAAGTCCGCCAAGAGCCTGAGCTCCCAGTCCGTATCCGACAACTACGGGAGCAAGTACTGCCATAAGGCCGGGGAGGATCATCTCACGAAGTGCGGCTGCTGTGGAAATATCTACACAGCGCTCGTATTCGGGACGGCCGGTCCCTTCCATGATACCCGGGATCTCCCTGAACTGCCTTCTTACCTCTTCTATCATTTTTTCGGCAGCTCTGCTGACTGCCTGAATTGACAGTGCGCTGAAGACAAAGGGAAGAAGTCCTCCGATAAAGAGTCCTACCATTACTTTAGGATCCTTGAGGTCTATTGAGGCAAGGTTGGTCGCCTGTGCGTATGCTACAAAGAGTGCAAGTGCAGTAAGGGCAGCTGAGCCTATCGCGAGTCCCTTGCCCACTGCCGCTGTTGTGTTTCCTACCGCATCCAGCCTGTCTGTTATCTGACGGACTTCTTCCGGAAGTTCGGCCATTTCAGCAATGCCGCCTGCATTGTCAGAGATCGGGCCATATGCGTCTACAGAAAGCGCCATGCCTGTGATCGCAAGCATCCCTACTGCCGCGCATGCGATCCCGTAAAGTCCGCCGAACTTTACTCCGGCAAGGATGGCTGCACATACCAGGATGACCGGCATCGTTGTTGACTTCATTCCGACACCGAGACCTGCCAGTATATTTGTGGCAGCTCCGGTCTCAGAAGCCGCTGCGATCTCCTTGACACTGGCATAATCGCCGGATGTGTAGAATTCTGTCGCGGCTCCGATCAAAATACCGGATACTACTCCTGAAACCACTGCGTAGAAGAGGGTGAGGTCTCCAAGGAAGACCCAGCGGGTCAGGAAGAATGTCCCGACGATCATGAAAAGTCCGGTTGATCCCAGTCCGTAGCGAAGAGCCTTCGCTGGATCTCCGCCTTCCTTGACCCTTACGAAAAAGGTCCCGAGTATTGAGGCAATAATTCCAACTGCCGCCAGGAGAAGGGGATACATTACACCGGCCATTCCTGCGAAGATCGCGCCTATGGCCATTGCTGCAATTATTGAGTTCACATAAGATTCAAAGAGGTCTGCTCCCATGCCTGCAATGTCGCCCACGTTGTCACCGACGTTGTCTGCAATTACTGCCGGGTTGCGGGGGTCATCTTCCGGGATACCTGCCTCCACCTTACCCACGAGGTCTGCACCTACGTCAGCGGCTTTAGTATATATACCGCCGCCCACACGGGCAAAGAGTGCTATGGAGCTTGCTCCGAATCCGAATGCTGTGATAATGGACGCATCCCCGAAAAGGACAAACATGACAACTACTCCAAGAAGCCCCACTCCAACGACGGCCATGCCCATGACGCTTCCGCCCGTGAATGCGATGGTCAGGGCTCCGTTCATTCCCTTCATCGCCGCAAAAGCAGTCTTGCCGTTTGATTTGGTTGCCACTTTCATGCCGATGTATCCGGTAAGAGCGCTGCAGAGGGCACCCGATACAAAGCAGACTGCGCTCGGAATGCCTATTTTCCAGACCAGGAGTGCTGCTACCACTATGACAAAAGGAACGAGCGCCCTGTACTCCCTGTAAAGAAAAGCCATAGCACCGCTCTGTATAATGCCGGAAAGTTCATTGATCCTGTCGTGATCAACTTTGAATGCATTGATCTTGCCCGAAGCATAGCCGGCGTAGATAAGTGCTACTACCGCTATGCCCCCTATGATGCCCAAAATTTCCATTGGAAAAGCGACCCCCTTGAAGGTTGTGGTTTTATCAGCCTTTCAGCTGACCCAATTTATTATTATATCCACTTTTAATTTAACTTACAACCTTTGAAAAAACTTTGGTTTTTTATCCTTCCATTGCCCCTTTTTTCTTCTCAAAGTTCATCCCGATTCCGATATAAGCTTACAAAGGCTCTTTGAGTCTCTGTTCCGGCTTTTGGCACAAACCGGTCAGCCTTTCCTGCCTTCTGTATTTCCGTCAATATATATTCTTATGGTTTTATCAGTGGCTTTTCCGCCCTTCAGAGATGCCAGCATGCCCATTATGCTTCCTCTTACGAAATCAGCAATGAAATCTTTCATCGGCAAGGGTGTGTCACCAAAATAAATTTTTGAACTTCTGTATGCCTTTCCCCTGACCAGAGAAGCCAGACGGCAGGCCATCTGCTTTTCCTCTCCGGATCTGTATACCATTCTTCCCTCTTTATTCCCGTGACGGTCATATATCATGAATATTCCGGGGTAGGATGGCGGATCCTCGCCCTCAGTGCTTACCCATATCTTGGGCAACATCAGGCTTTTGCCTCCTTCGATGATCAGCAGTTCTGAATCCGGGAAATATCTTGAGGCTATGTACTGGGGAGAGATCTCTTCATTTGCAGGCATTTCATACCTCAGTCCGTCCCTTCCCCACAGCACGGCACCAATGCCCATTTCAGCGACAGAACCGGTATCCGTCACCCTGTCCGAAACAACTTCGTCGGACGTCCTTTTTATATAACCTGTACATACGCCAAGCGATCCCAGTTCGTGAAGAAGTTTCCTGCATAGTGTCGTCTTGCCGCTGTTCTTGTATCCTGAAACGGCTACTATCCTTATCATGGCAAAACCTCCTGAGCACAAAGACTCTCAGCTGACTTTGTGTTTTTCTGAAACTATAGCCCTGTAAAGGTCGAGAAGGAATATCCCAAGTGAGAGGATAAGGGGGCCTATAAAAAGGCCGAGGAATCCCCAGTTATAAAGACCCCCGAAAATGCCGACGAAAATTACAAGCATGTGTATCTTGCTCTCGCCTGAAATAAAAATCGGTCTTATAAAATTATCTACCATGCTCACCACACCGATGCCCCACGCAAGAAGGATGAGTCCTCCGGTATAATCTCCATTCACAAAAAGGGTCAGTGCTCCGGGGACCCAGATCACAGGTGTTCCCACAAATGGTATCATGCCTGTAATGAACATAAAAAAACCGAAGAGGACCGGGTGTCCCAGACCTACGAACCACCACCCCAGTCCTCCTAAACTTCCCTGTATGGCTGCAGTAACCACTATGCCGTACACGACCGCCCTCAGCATCTTTGCCGATCTGTCTACAATAATATCCCTCTCAGAGTAAGGGAGAGGCATGATATCCTTAACGTATTGAAGTATCAGATGACCGTCCCTGACTATAAAAAATGAAGAAACAGCAACAACCGCGAGAAGGTAGAAGACCTTGAAGGCATTGCCCAGTATTTCCCTTGAAAGGACTCTGACAAAACCCGTTATCCAGTTTATGCTGCTTCCTATGATCGACTCAAATACGGGGATACCGCTTATAAAGTCAAGATTGTAAAGGACAGGGCCCAAAAAAGGGACCTTGTGGAGCTTTTCAAGTATTTCGCTGTAAGAACCCGACAGGACACCGCTTTGGATAATTGCTTCGTATACCCTGACAAATTCCTTAACAAGAAACAGTCCGAAGAAAAGCATCGGGATCGCCATGAAGACCACTATGGCAAGGGTAGTTATGCCTGCGGCAATATTAGTCAGCCTTCCCGTCAAAATTCTGCAGTGAAGGTATCTGTAAAGCGGAAAAGCAAAGTAGGATAGGACAACTGACCAAAGGAGCGGGCGTCCAAGAGGCGATACGATCATCCATGAAAGAAAGATAAAGAGCACGAGGAGCACGGCAAAAGGAATAATGCTCTCCCTGATCTTCCTGGACATCCTGAAGTAACGTTCTTCCTGCAATTATTCGTCCTCCGATCATTTAAAGACAAAAAAATGAAAAAGGCTCCTGCAGCTGTTTGAAATGCTTAGGTACATTCAGTCTCGATCACTGTCAATAATTCAATCTGTCACAGCACAGGTTAATTCGAATTATCATGATCTTAGTATATTGGCGGCTGCAAGTGCCGAAAGAGCCGCACCCACACCGTTGTCAATATTGACCACTGCAAGTCCCGGGCTGCAGGAGCATAGCATAGACCTTAATGCCGTCTGTCCATTTTCTGCAATACCGTAACCTACTGATGTAGGAAGCCCGATGACCAGTGAAGGAACAAGACCCGATACCACGCTTGGGAGCGCGCCGTCCATTCCTGCTGCCACTATCACAACATCCGCTTTCCTGATTTCGTCCAGGACATCGAATAGGCGATGTATGCCTGCGACCCCGACATCATAGAACCTCTCAGCCTTTGAACCGAAAAACTCCACTATCCTTGCTGACTCCTCTGCACAAGGCACATCCGTGCTTCCCGCAGAAACGACCGCAATAACGGCCCTGTTTTTAGGGATCGTGCCAAAGAGGGTGTTGCCTACCCTTGAGACCGGATCATATTCAAATTGCCGGACAACAGAAGAAACTGCCTCGAACTGTCTTTGATCCATTCTGCTGAATGCGGTGTCCAGCTTCTCCGACAATATTTTTTCCGCTATATCAAGCAGCTGCCTGTCTGACTTACCCTCGCAGAATATGACCTCGGAGAAACCCTTTCTGCTTTTCCTGTTCAAATCAAGCCTGACTTCCATATTTTTGACCTTTCGCGATCACGGGCAAAAAGCAACAGGGGAGATACATTATTCCCACTCTATCGTTGCGGGCGGTTTCCCTGTGATGTCAAGGACCACCCTGTTGACAGCGGGGACCTCGTTGCATACTCTCCTGCTAACGGTATCAAGAAGTTCGTACGGCAGACGCACCCATTCCGCTGTCATTGCGTCAAGTGATGATACTGCCCTCAGGACAACCGTCTCCCCGTATGTCCTTACATCTCCGACGACCCCTACGCTCCGCACAGGAAGCAGTGCGCAGAAGGCCTGCCATATATCTTTGTAAAGCCCGAATTTCCTTATCTCCTCAATAAAAATAGCATCAGCTTCCCTTAATACATCAAGACGCTCCTTCTTAAGCTCTCCGAGACACCTGACGGCAAGTCCCGGACCAGGGAAGGGATGCCTTTCCAGGAAATGAGGCTCTATTCCGAGAGCTCTTCCAACTTCCCTGACCTCATCCTTGAAAAGGTCACGAAGAGGTTCAAGAAGCTGCATTTTCATGTCGTCGGGCAATCCGCCGACGTTGTGGTGGCTCTTGATAACGTTTCCGCCGCCATGTCCGCTTTCGACCACATCGGGATATATGGTCCCCTGAAGCAGCCATTCCGATCCCCCCAGCCTGCGGGCTTCCTCTTCGAATACCCTTATAAATAGCTCTCCAATAATTTTTCTCTTCTTTTCAGGTTCCGTCACTCCTGCCAAGGCTGAAAGGAATCTATCCTCAGCGTCGACTTTGTGGACATTCAGCCTGAGGGACCTGTATGTCTCCATAACCTGTTCAGCCTCGTTCTTCCTGAGAAGACCGTGGTCGACAAATATGCAGTGCAGATTTTCTCCTACAGCTTTTGAGGTAATGACTGCTGATACTGTGGAGTCAACTCCTCCTGAAAGACCGCATATGACACGGCCCGATCCGACCTTTTCACGTATCTTCTCAACTTCTCTGCCTATCCAGTCCATACCAAGGTTCCAGTCGGGTGTACAGGCACATATGTCAAATATGAATGCCGAGAGGATGTCGCTTCCCCTGGGCGTATGCACCACCTCCGGATGGAACTGCAGGGCGCTGACCCTTCCATCGGCGGATTCAAAAGCCGCCAGAGAACCGTTTTCGCTTCTCGCTGTAGCATTAAACCCGGGTGGGAGTTCTGTTACCTGGTCCCAATGGCTCATCCAAACCATTATCTCTTTTTCTCCTTTGACTCTTCCGAAAATGCGTGCCCCTTCCGAAAGTGTCACACTGGCCCTGCCGTACTCTGCCGCCTCGCCCTTTTTGACCTTTCCTCCGAACTGGTGGGCAATCAACTGCATGCCGTAGCATATACCCAGTAAAGGGATATCAGAATCAAGTATGTGCATGGGGATGTTGGGGGCATCGCTCTGAAGGACACTTCTCGGACCGCCCGAAATTATTATGCCTGACGGGGAAGACTCTTCAATTTTTTCCTGAGGAGAATCCCAGAAGAGTATCTCGCTGAAAACGCCAAGCTCCCTTACTCTCCTCGCTATTAGCTGTGTGTACTGGGAGCCGCAGTCCAATATGAGTATCTTATTTTCTCTTTTTTTCATCTATAGTACCTGCCCTTTCACAAACATACTCTTTCGCGTTAGTAAGTATGACATAAAGAAGCCCCGATTTCCACTCTCCAATTTAATGCAAAAAAACAGACGGGGTCTCCCCCGTCTGTACCTGAGTGTAAAACTTTATTTGATCTGGGGTATTAGTAGTCCATACCGCCCATTCCGCCCATTCCGCCCATTCCTGCCATGTCGCCGAGCGTCTCTTTCTTTTCGGGCTTGTCGGCAACAAGGGCATCAGTTGTGAGCACCATTGCAGCGATAGAGGCAGCATTCTGTACTGCAGAGCGTGTTACCTTTACGGGGTCAATGATTCCGGCCTTTATCATGTCTACATACTCTCCGGTCGTTGCATCAAGGCCCTGTCCTGCTTTGAGCGTCTTCACCTTCTCGATGATTACGTCTCCCTGAAGCCCTGCGTTCGATGAGATCAGGTGGAGAGGCTCCGTAAGTGACTTGCGAACTATCATGGCTCCGGTCTTCACGTCGCCGTCCAGCTTTGCGATCTCCTTGTCAAGTTCTTTTGTGCATTCTACAAGTGCAACTCCACCGCCGGCTACGATGCCTTCCTGTACTGCTGCACGGGTCGAATTGAGTGCATCTTCTATGCGGTGCTTGAGTTCCTTCTGCTCTGTCTCGGTGGCTGCTCCGACCTGGATAACCGCAACTCCTCCGACTATCTTTGCAAGACGTTCCTGGAGCTTCTCTTTATCGTACTCGGAGGTCGAATCTTCAAGTTCCTTCTTTATCTGAGCAGCGCGATCCTTGATATTCTGGGGATCGCCCTTGCCTTCTACAATAGTGGTATCTTCTTTTGTGACCTTGATCTTCTTGGCTCCGCCCAAAACTGTGGTATCGGCGTTCTCAAGCTTCATGCCCACTTCTTCGCTGATGACTGTGGCCCCTGTGACAACTGCTATGTCCTGGAGCATCGCCTTTCTCCGGTCACCGAATCCCGGCGCTTTGACGGCGACTACCTGAAGAATGCCGCGGAGCTTATTGACTACCAGCGTAGCAAGAGCTTCACCTTCGATATCCTCTGCTATGATAAGAAGAGGCTTGCCAAGCTGTACGATCTTCTCAAGGACGGGGAGCATATCTTTTACGTTGCTGATCTTTCCGTCTACGATAAGTATGTTGGCATCGTCAAGCACCGCTTCCATACGATCAGGGTTGGTGATCATGTAGGGGCTGATGTAGCCCTTGTCGAACTGGAGTCCCTCTACGGTTTCAAGTGATGTACCGAGGCTTTTGCTGTCCTCTACTGTGATGACGCCTTCTTCTCCTACCTTGTCCATAGCCTCAGCGATAAGCTCACCGATGGCCTTGTCGTTGGCAGAGATCGATGCCACCTGAGCGATCATGCTGTGTTCCTTCACACGAACTGCCTGCTTCTTGAGACGCTCTACAACTGTCTCTGTCGCGCATTCGATACCCTTGCGTATAAGCATCCCGTTGGCGCCTGCGGCTACGTTCTTTATGCCTTCGCGGACCATGGCGCGTGTAAGAACTGTCGCTGTAGTAGTTCCGTCTCCCGCGACATCGTTTGTTTTTGAAGCAACTTCTTTTATGAGCTGTGCGCCCATGTTCTCAAACGGATCTTCGAGCTCAAATTCCTTTGCGATCGTCACACCGTCGTTGGTAATTGTGGGTGAGCCATATTTCTTGTCAAGGACTACGTTGCGTCCTTTGGGTCCGAGTGTTATTCCAACTGTATCTGCAACTTTATTCATTCCGCGCTCCATAGCACGGCGGGCTTCTTCTTTAAAAAGCAGTATTTTTGCCATGATCATATTCCTCCCAGAATTATATTAATTTTATACAGATATATTACTTCGCTACTACTGCGAGTACGTCTCTTTCACTGAGGATGAGGAATTCCTCTCCGTCAAGCTTAACTTCTGTGCCGGAGTATTTGCTGTATATGATCCTGTCGTCCACCCTGACATCCATGGGCTGGCGTTTGCCGTTCTCAAGGACCTTGCCTTCTCCCACGGCTACTACGATACCTTCGACCGGCTTCTCCTTTACTGTTTCGGGAAGGACCAGTCCGCCCTTTGTTTTCTCTTCATGAGGTGCGGCTTTGACAACTATCCTGTCTCCAAGTGGCTTAAGTTTCATAAATTACCCCTCCTGTTGATTTTTTGTAATTTGATGTTAGCACTCACATTAATCGAGTGCTAACTTCTTTTCGAGTGAAAGTTTAATCAGAGCGAGGTTTTTTCTCAAATACGATTAAGGCTGAATATTTATGTTTTTAAGTCACTTCTTTGATTTTTTTGCTGTTTTCTTTTGTTTTTAGACATGCTTTGACTTTTGTTAATCTTACGTAGTTTGCGCATAAGGGTCACTCCGTGTAATTGAAAAGGATGGAGCAATTGTTTCAGATCCGGCTCTCACCAAATTTCCCATGACGGGTCAGGGGACAGAGAAAGGTCTGATGTCTCTCCTCTCAGGTATGAATCCGCACCTGCGGAAGCTATCATGACAGCATTGTCGGTACACATGCTCAGGGGCGGAAGGAAAAGTTCCCAGCCCAGATCGGATGCCATACCGGAGAGCCTTGACCTGAGACCGGAATTTGCTGCGACTCCGCCCGAAAGCGTCAGTTTTTTTACTCCTGTAATTTCGGAAGCAAGTCTGATCTTGCATACAAGGGACTCTATGACTGCTTTCTGGAATGATGCGCACAGATCCTCCTTGCCAATGGAAGTGCCTGTTTTTTCGGCATTTCGGATAATGTTGGCAGCTGCAGTCTTCAGTCCGCTGAAGCTGAATTCAACTTTTCCGGTATTAGAGAGCGGGGTAGGAAGGGCAAACGACGATGGATCTCCTCTTGATGCAAGTCTGTCTATCACAGGGCCTCCCGGATACCCCAGGCCGAGCATTTTGGCGATTTTGTCGTATGCCTCTCCGGCAGCGTCGTCCCTTGTGGATCCAAGCAGCTCATAATCCCCAAACGCCCTTACGTATACTATTTCAGTGTGCCCTCCCGATACCACAGCGGAAATAAATGGCGGAACCAGGTCTTTGTTGGCCGCAACATTAGCAAATATATGCCCTTCAAGATGGTTGACCCCTATTATCGGGACCTTCCATGCCTGAGAAAGAGCCTTCGCTGTCATCACTCCCACAAGAAGGGAACCCATTAACCCGGGCCCCGCGGTAACCGCAATAAGGTCAATTTCAGCTGAAGGGTCCCTGATCTCAGCCTCATCAAGGGCTTTTTCAAGAAGCGGGATGATCATCTCCTGATGCATCCTTGATGCCAGTTCAGGAACAACTCCGCCGTAAACCGAGTGATATTTTATCTGGCTTGAAATAACTGAGGACAAAACAACATTTTTCCCCCTTAGTACTGCAAGAGCAGTATCGTCACAGCTGGTCTCAATTCCCAGAGTTATCAAGGACGGGCCTGAAGGTTTCATCGGCATTTGCCGCCGCACGAAGAACAGTCTCTGCCGCCGCAGCCGCATGAGCCTGTCTTCCTGGGCTCTCCCTCTGTGTGGATCAGTATCTTAGAACGGCACTTCGGGCACTTTTCTGCAATTTTTGCAGAAGTAAAAATATGGCCGCACGAAGCGCATTTATATCTGTGCATCTATTTGGGGACCCTCCATTTTACGAGGTCTTCGCCGTAACCCACTGTTATTTCTGAACCGGGCTTTACAAATTCCTTCGGCACAACAAACGCGAACTGCCAGTTTGTCCCTGCATCGATATTGCCGAAAGGATTTTTCCAGCTAGAAGATATTACGTCCTTTTTTGTAAGGCTGTAACCTCCGACGCTTATCTTTTCCTCTTCGACAGTCCAGGGTTTGTTAGCCTCAAGATTTGCTATGAAAAGAGCCTTGTTTCTTGTCTCGGGAGAACCAAAATACTGGTTGAGATCGTCGACCCAGGATGCCAGCGTAACTTTATTCGAGATGGCCTTTGACAATTTTGCATCCAGGTATATAAATTGGATCGTTCCCCGTGCTCCCAGTACGAGATCGCCAAAAAGCTCTCCCTCGACCCAGCAGTCTGTCTGCCTGTCGCTGAGAAGCATTTCAATATCTTCCTTGTCAGCGGCCTGCAGTGTAGATATACATGAAAACACTAAAGCAAGAGATAATAAAACAATAAGTGATGCGATCTTTTTTTTCACTGTCCTGCCTCCTTGGGTGATCAGCATTCAACCGGATAGCCTTTGGTGCGTCCGCCTATATGATAACATCAGCCCCTCTTTTTATTTTTTTCTTTCAATGCTTCCCTGATCCATTGCCACTCAGGAGAGCGGAAAAGCAAAGTAGAGCCCGAATAAGCCAAAACACCCGCCAGCATCATGCCTCCAAACCAGAAAGCCCTAAGGGCTGTTTGGGCATGCAGGGGGTAGGGAATTATTTTTTTCAAAGCCAGAAGCATCGACAGCATCAACAACGTTGATAAAAGCACCCTCATAAGCCAGACGGGTGTAAAAACTCCGAGAGGCCTGCCCAGATTCTTCGAGAGAGCCCATGCCCCATATAGGCTCGAACAAGTGAAAGCCGCTGCAGTGGCAGCAGCCAGGCCCGCATACTTGAAAAGGGGCATGAGAAGCAAACAGGCAACAAGGTTTACTGCAACAGTCACTGCCGTGACTCCAACAGCCCCTTTTGGCATTCTCCTTGCATACATTCCCCTCAATATTACTGTGCTGCTTGCCATCCCGGGAAGGCCCAGGCCATATATCGCAAGTGCTGTTCCGGTTGCATGCCAGGCCCATTCTGTAAAGGCTCCCCTAAAAAAAAGAAGGTGGACCGCCTCCTGAGAAAGGATAAAAATACCAGCTGAAACCGGCAAAATTACAAAAAGGTCAAACCTCAGCGCATCCCTGATAAAATCCCTGAACCCGTCCCTGTCTTCAGGATCCTGGCGTGAGAGCATCGGAAGGACTGCCTGAGATATAGCGATCACAAACAGCCCGAGCGGAAGCTGAAGGACCCTGTCCGCATATGTCAGGACCGAGATGGATCCGCCTGCCAGAAATGACCCGAACATCCTGCTTATTACAGGGTTTATTTGATTGAGAGATAGCCCGGCGGCATACGGGAAAAAAAGATACATCATATTTTTCAGTTCGGAGTTGTCTCTTTTTGGAAAAGCAGGAGTAAGAACTATGCCCATCTTTCCGCACCAATACCATTGAACCAGCATATGGCAGGCCCCGCCTATCAAAACAGCTGCGGACAGATTCCAAATAGAAAGATCCTTCATCGTGGCTATCAGGAAAAGTATATATGCAAGGTTGCTTACCGCAGGGGCAACTGCAGGTACAAAGAATGAGCCCATACTGTTGAGCACTCCCATTGCAAGTGCGCCGACCGACACAAAAAGAAGGAACGGAAACATTATCCTCGTCAGGGAAATAGCAAGTTCTCTCTCCTCAGCTGCAAAACCCGGAGCCATTATCCCCACAAAGAGGGGCGCAAAGACAATGCCAAGCACCACGACAAGAGTGCCGCCAAGAAGCAGGACTGAAAATGCCTCTCTTGCAAGGTTCTGCGCTTCACCTTTGCCTTTCTTTTCAAGTGCCCTGGAAAAAACCGGGACAAAAGAGGCAGAAAGAGCTCCTTCAGCGAGCAGCTGCCGTGCAAGATTGGCAAGGGTGTATGCCACATAAAAGGCATCAAGCTGCCGGGTGGCTCCGAAAAGTGCAGCGGTCAGCATTTCTCTGACAAGACCAAGGACCCTGCTGGCAAGAGTGCCGGCCATCATCCTTATCGCATGCCTTACCATGCCCGGGAGATTATCGCTCCGGCTCATTCGCTTAAATCAGCCCTTACCAGGTAAAATCTGCGCCGAGATAGAATTTTTTTGCCTCTTCGTTCTCTGCGATGTCACCCGGCAGGCCTTCAAGAAAGACCTTGCCCTGATGTATAAGATAGGCTCTGTCAGTAATGGAAAGTGTCTCTCTGACGTTATGGTCGGTAAGAAGTATTCCGTAGCCCTTATCCCTGAGCTGTCTGATAATTGCCTGCAGGTCAGCGACAGCAATAGGATCGATCCCGCTGAAAGGTTCGTCAAGAAGTATGAAGGAAGGATCGGTAGCAAGACACCTTGCTATCTCAACACGACGCCTCTCTCCTCCCGAGAGCGAAACTCCCTGGATATCCTCGATATGTTTGAGTCCGTAGCCTGTAAGAAGGCCCTCTATTTTCACATCCCGCTCATGTTGGGGCATTCCTGCTTCCTCAAGAACCAGTTCAAGGTTCTGCCTGACTGTAAGCCTTCTGAATACCGATGCTTCCTGCGGCAGATAACCAAGGCCTGTCCTTGCTCTTTCATACATCGGAAGGGCAGTGATATCCTTATATCCATTGAAGACCCTTCCTGATTCCGGCATTATTCTTCCGATCATCATGTAAAAGGTAGTGCTTTTTCCAGCCCCGTTTGGACCAAGAAGTCCTACTATCTCTCCTTTTTTTATCTCAATCGAGACATTGTCGACTACTCTTCTTCTGTTGAAAGATTTTACCAGGTGTTCCGCCCTAAGAATCTCTGAATCCGATATGCCGGCTGATGCCATTTCTTATTCCCCGCCCTTAGGCTTATCTTCTTTTTTATCCTTATTTTCGTTTGCAGTAAAGGATATCTTCGAGTTGCCTCTCGCCTCTATGTCATTTGTATCCTCATGAACGGTGATCGAATCTGCCGATACTGTTTTGCCGTCACTGCGCACCGCTTTGGCGTTTCCCGAGATAACAAAGGTCGACTTTGCCTTCGAATATACTCCCCTGTCACCGGTCACCCTGATTTTTAGTCCTTCTTTATCCACGAAATCCATCACAACGCTTCCTGCAGCAACAAGCTCTTTTATCTCTTCTTTAACAGTCATTCCCTGAACAGAATCAGCTGCCACAACAAGTTTTTGTTTTGTATCCTCATATCTTTTGACTTTCCTGCCCCAGAATTTACCGTCGCTTCTGCCGGCCTCTTCTGCAATAAAAACTGTGTTTTCCGTAATTGCGTCAACGCTGCCTCTGGCCGTGTAGTTTTGAGTGCCAAGTTCCCAGAGTACATATTCTGCATCGACCCTTTCATTTGCACCCCGTTTCAGGCGGACTTTGCCGAATGCCTCGGCAATTCCATTTTTATCAGTGCTTTCCGATCCTGTCCATTTGACTCTGTCTGCAGTAATTTCAATTTTTTCCTGAGGGAACGTACCGCTGACGCTGCCCTGAATTGTGAATTCCGAAGTCTCCATGCTCCCTTCGCCCTTGTCTCCCTTGAGTGTTGCCCCGCCTCGCCTTATCATCACGTTTCCAATTGCTGATATTTTTTTGGTATTTAGATTGTACTGTATAGTGTCAGCCGACATTGTCCCTTCTTCAGGGACAGCCGCAAACGAAGTCTGAAATGGGGAAAACAGAAGGAAAGCAGCTGCGAAAAGCATTTTTAATAAATATTTGATTCCTTGCATGGCAAGACCTCATTCCTTGGAAAAATATAATACAACAGGAAAACATGCTGATCATCGGTAATATTTTACAGCCTATCCTGTCATTTAGTCTTCACGTTTTTTGTTTTATTCCATATTGCAAGAAAGATCTCGTGGAGAAATACAAAGTAGTCCTGATTTCCGGAGGGCGGAGGAAGAGTAAATCTGTACTCATACGCAGCGGCTGCAGACCTTACTGCGTCAGGAGTCCAGGGATCCATGAGAATAAGCCAGTTCCTTCTTTTGGCTTCATCAAGAGCAGCCTTCATTGCTGCTGCATCCCCTGACTTCCACCTCTCCCACACTTCAGCAGGAGGCCTGACCGCGCCGGGAACCGAAGAACGGAGCCATGTGCCCTCAGCCCCGGTAATGTCAAGTATTTTAGTCCCGCTCAGGAGGTGCCTGCCAATATCTATAGTGCTTTCTATCTTTGACTGGAATTCTGCAAGCCTTCTCTGGAAATAGGCATACCTTCCCCTGTCCTCGTCCGCCAAAATTTTCATGACGCTCTGTGCAATAAAAGGGAGCATTGCAGGATCAAAGAAAGCGCTGTAAAGCTGCTCTCTGCTCATTGGCAGATCGTCGTACAAAAGCCTCAGATTTTTGTTGTTTCTGTTTATTCTGAAATTATCTGCATCTTTGCGGTCAATGGCAATAATTATCTCTCCCGATCTGGGAGAAGCTGTTTTTATTACATTGCC
Source organism: Synergistaceae bacterium (assembly GCA_036803945.1). Classification (GTDB taxonomy): domain Bacteria; phylum Synergistota; class Synergistia; order Synergistales; family Synergistaceae; genus Caenicola. Next base: position 66,629 of record DAIRTK010000003.1, on the reverse strand, counting down.
CGATGTATCCCAGTTGGACAGGGAGCGCACATTCTTAACGTCTCCTGCTATAAAGGCAGCAATGTAAGCTACCCATGGAGAAGTTACTGCAAAATTAGCGGCAGCGGCCCCTGCAGGACGCATAAAAAGCAACAGCAGCGCAAACAGGGCGCATAAAAACTTACATCTCTTATTTTTCACCCGGCCTGAAAGCATCAGCCCGGACGGCTCCCCGGCTTTACCAGGGGCAGTCCCTCTTTGCAGAGGGGACAGTCCTTCTCTTCATACAGCGGGAAACTCAGTTTCCATAGGGAGACAAGGTCCCACTCTCTGTATGCATCATCCGTTCGTCTGTCGATTATAGATGCTGAAGAGACCCAATCCGCTCCCCCACGGACAAGTATCTCCGCAGTCTCCCTTGATGATTTTCCTGTAGTCACGACATCTTCGACCAGTGCAAAACGCACTTTTCCCGGGTGAGGAAAGCGCCTGAGCCTCATTACCCCCTCCTGTCTCTCACAGAATAAGAAGGGGATACCCAAGGCCCTTGCCACTTCGTGGCCGATTATCAGCCCTCCGAGCGCAGGCGAGAGGATCATCTCCGGTTTGGAGGGAGCCAGCCTTTCTGCAAGTTTTTCTCCTGCATATGCCGCAAAATCAGGAAAACGAAGCATCAAAGCGCACTGTATATAATGGCCGCTGTGGAGTCCGGAGGTGAGTTTGAAATGACCTTCCAGGTGCGCACCGCTTTCTTTCATCATCTCCATTATCCTGGCAGTCACAGTCTCATCACCAAGTACTGACTGATAATTATCCATTATCTTGCCTCCGTTATATCTTCAATTGTTTTTCTTACTTCCAGGATCGGGTCTGCAGCTTCCAATATCGGCCTCCCCACAACAATAAAAGAGGCTCCTGCTGCAGCTGCTTGGCTTGCGGTCGCGACCCTTGTCTGATCTTCTGCTGATGCCCTTGTTCTCCTGATGCCTGGTACGACCCTTGACAAATTGGGAGCCTTTCCCCTGAGAAGTTCAAGGTCCAGGGGCGAGCATACTATCCCGTCAAGACCCGCCCTTTCTGCTGCAAGCGCCCTCGCTTCGAGAGAGCGGCCAAGGTCGGATCCAGGGTGTACTTCGCTCCAAAGCTCTCCCCCCAGACTTGTAAGTACAGTTATCCCGAAAAGGTTCATACGGCTGCCCCTTTTATCCCTCATTGCAACGGACCGGGCCATCATCTCATGGCCTCCCGAAGTATGTATGGTAAGTGCCCACAACCCCATATCAGAAAGGGGTTCGACAGCAGATGCCACCGTATTGGGTATGTCATGCAGCTTAAGGTCGAGGAAAAGCTTGTATCCCCTGTTTACTGTTTCCCTTATAAATGATCCTCCGCCCATCGCATAAAGCCTGGGGCCTATCTTTACATACGGAGTTGCCTTATCAAGCCTGTCTAAAAACCTCCTGGCATCGTCAGGGGTCGGAAGATCCATCGCAACTATAAGTTCACACTTTCTATTCTCCAAACCTACACCTCCAAAATTATATCCCCGGCCTTACGCGGATGCATCCGCAAAAGAGCCCCATTGTCCATACGGCAATACATAAATACATATAAGGACAGGGGCTTAATTAAAGATGTCAGAGTCTGATCTTATCATGACCTGACAAACTTTAAAATGCCCCTGCACCTACGACACCGGATGCTTTATGATCAGGTCAGCTTTAGAGCTCTTCGTTATCCTGCCAGATCTTCCTGCCTTCGACATATGTCATTACCGGCCAGCCGCTGAGCGCAATGCCCTCCCACGGGCAGCACCTCGCCTTGCTGTACCATTCATTGCAGTCAACTATCCTTGTCCTGTCCATGTCAATTACTGTAATATCTGCAAATGCGCCCTTCTCTATCATTCCGAGTGACTGCCATTTTTCAGGAAGGAGCGACGCCGGAGAACTTGTCATTTTCTTCAGTATAAGCTCGATCGGAACATCGGGATAGTTCTTGTTTTTAAAATCTATAAGCACTGCTGCCGCACATTCAAGTGACGCGATGCCGAAGGGGGCCTCCTGGAAGGGTTCATCCTTCTCATCCATGTGCCATGGCGCGTGATCTGTCACTATGGCATCTATCGTATCATCCTGAAGCCCTTCCCAGAGTGCCGACTGATCCTCTGCGCTTCTCAGAGGCGGGTTGACCTTATACCTTGAATTATAGCCGCTGTTGATCACAGCATTCTCATTTAGGGTCAAGTGATGGAATGTCGTGTCACATGTAATGTCAAGACCTTCACTCTTCGCCTGTCTTATAAGTCCCAGGGCTCCCGAACTGCTCAGGTGTGTGAAGTGGACCCTTCCCCCGGTCTCTCTTGCAAGTGCGATACCCCTGGCTACGTCTATCTCTTCTGAAGCTGCCGGGATACCCTTCAGGCCGCTTAGGGCACTCACCCTGCCTTCGTGTACCTGACCTCCCTTGAAAAGGCTTATCTCTTCCGGATGCTCCATTATCCTTGGCTGGTCTTTTCCGGTATAGACAAGTGCAAGGCGGAAGAGTGAGCTTGTTGCTATCGGAGCTCCGTCATCCGTGAAAAAGACTGCTCCTGCTTCAGCCATTTTCAGAAGTTCAGCCATCTCCTTGCCTTCCCTGTTCTTGCTTACACATCCGGAAGGAAGGATCCTTGACGCTCCTGCCGCTTTTCCGTGGCTGAGCACGTACTCTACAAGAGAGGGCTCTGATATCGCAGGCTTTGTGTTTGGCATCGCCACAAGTGTTGTGAAGCCTCCCGCAGCTCCGGCCCTGGCACCTGAGGCAATATCCTCGTTCCATTCTCCGCCGGGATCCCTGAAGTGGGCGTGAAGGTCTATAAAACCGGGAGAGAGTATCTTGCCGTATCCTTCTATGACCTCGGCGTCGGTGTCGTCAAGGCCATCTCCAATATCTGTCACCCGTCCTCCCTCGACAAGCAGCTCTTTGGAATCTATGAATTCTGTACCATTGAAAATCTTAAAGTCTTTAAACAGTATCTTTCCCATTATCTTGCGCCTCCTCCGCAGAGATAGAGCAGAGCCATGCGTATGGCAACTCCTGAACGGACCTGCTCAAGTATTACGCTCTGATGTCCGTCCGCAACTTCGGAAGCGATTTCCACGCCCCTGTTGATCGGTCCCGGGTGCATCGCCAAAGCTCCCGGCTTTGCATATTTCATAAGATCGTCATCCGCTCCCCACCAGCGGTGATACTCGTCCACCGAAGGGAAAAGGCCATCCTGCTGACGCTCCTTCTGTATCCTCAGCAGATATACCATGTCAGCATCCTGAACAGCCTTTTTCGGATCTTTTTCGTACCTGCATCCCAGGGCCTCTATCTCTCTGGGCATCATCGTTGGCGGTCCGGAGAGCACTACATCACAGCCTATCGTTTTGAATGCTATTACGTCGCTTCTTGCGACGCGGCTGTGCAGCACATCTCCCAACAGTGCTATCTTTTTGCCCTCCAGATTGCCCAAATGTTTCCAGGCGGTATAGAGGTCAAGGAGAGCCTGTGTCGGGTGTGCATGTGTTCCGTCTCCTGCATTGAGAACTATTGCCCTTTTCAGTTTTGAGGCCAGATACTGAGCGGCGCCTACCGCCCCATGCCTCATTACAACTATGTCCGCACCCATTGCCTCAAGGGTCCAGGCCGTATCCCTCATTGTCTCGCCTTTCGCATGGCTGGAGCCTGATACGGACCAGTTGACCACATCGGCCGAAAGCATCTTCTCTGCAAGTTCGAATGAAACTCTTGTCCTTGTTGAATTTTCAAAGAAAAGATTGACTGCCATTTTGCCCCTTAGTACGGGAACTTTTTTGATAGGCCTGTCCATTACGTTTTCCATGTGGCGGGCCTGGTCGAGGAGAAAATAGAGTTCCTCCCTTGTAAAACAGTCTACATCTATCACATTTCTGTGACGCCAGACTATCTGTCCGATCTCACTGGGCATCGCGTTCACAGATGACCACCTCATCCTTTCCGTCAAGTTCTGCAACCTTCACTTCAATTACCTCATTTTTGGAGGTGGGTACATTTTTTCCGCACATGTCTGCATGTATAGGGAGTTCCCTGTGCCCCCTGTCAATTATTACTGCAAGCTTTACTGATGAGGGCCTTCCCAGGTCAACAAGAGCTTCAAGCGCTGCCCGGACAGTCCTGCCTGTGTAAAGCACATCATCGACCAGAAAAATATTCTTTCCTGAAATGTCCTGAGGCATCCTTGTACTGTGTACCATCGGCTGCTCAAAAAGCATGGTAAGATCGTCCCTGTAAAGCGTTATGTCCAGCTCTCCGCAGGGCACCTTGGCACCCTCCACCTCCTCTATGATCTTCTGGAGACGGCGCGCAAGATATACCCCTCTTCTGTGTATCCCCACCAGGATCATGTTATCGGTTCCTTTGTTCTGCTCGACCATTTCATGCGCGATCCTCTTTATGACGCGGTTTAGGTCATCAGAACTCATTAACCTGGCCTTTTCCCTCAAAGTTGTCAATTTTACCCCTCCTTATAAAATAAAAAAGACCGCCTCCCGGGGCGATCCTACAAAATACTCCTTATCGGCAGAACTATACGCCTGCGACAGAGCTGAAGAGATGTTGCCGATATTATTTCCTTTCTCATTCGCTTCCCCTCCGTCTGCTGAACTTTTGGTATTATACCTTTCTTTTAATTTTTATGCAATCGGTTGCAAGAATATTTTTAAATTTTTATTTGCCGTCTTGAAGTCGGTTAGCAAGGACTTACCTGTTCTGCTATAATTTTGTCATCCGTTTTTTATCTTTCCTGTTTTCAATTTTTTAGCGAGGTGGACCTACATGAAAAAAAGAGAAGCGAACCTTAGGACATGCCTTCAGCCCGCACCAAAAGTTATCGTATCCTGCAGGGACAGGGACGGGAGGAATAATGCGCTGGCTGTAGCCTACTGCTGCAACTGCAGTTACGATCCCCCAATGATAATGGTTGGGATAGTACCTTCAAGGCATTCTCACGCGATAATCAAGGATACGGGAGTTTTTGTGGTGAACGTTCCCTCCAAAAGAGAAAAAGAAATATTCGATTATCTCGGCAGCCACAGCGGCAGGGACGAAGACAAATTTGCCAGGCTCTCCCTGATGACAGAGGAGGGAGAGAGAGTCAAGGCACCTTTGCTCACAGAATGTCCCGTCTGCATAGAATGCAGTGTCCAAGGTTCTATCCTTACAGGATCTCATGAAATGTTCGCCGGAAAGATAGAAAAGATACACGTCGACGAAAGGCTGATAGATGAAAAAGGAAACATCGACTACTCCAGGATAGACCAGATTTAAATCCGGCTTTCCACAGCAAAGGGGGAAGGAAAATGGTGAAAGAGTTTCGCTATATTTTCGGCCCGGTCCCCTCGAGAAGACTCGGCATATCTCTGGGGATCAGCCCCATTCCCAAAAAGACCTGCAATTATTCATGCATCTACTGCCAATTGGGCAGGACTGACAGAATGACAAACACAAGAGTATCTTTTTTCCCTCCTGAGGAAATTATAAGAGAACTCGAAGAGTATATCTCTTCGGACCGGTCCTTTGATGCAGTTACGATCGTAGGGGAAGGAGAGCCGACACTTTGTCTCGACATGGGCACTCTTATCAAAGAAATTCAAAGAAGAACAGATGCCCCTGTCGCAGTAATAACCAACGGGGCTCTGCTGTACGATGAAAAATTGCGCAAAGAGCTGTGCGGTGCTGATATAGTGCTTCCTTCACTGGACGCTTATGATGAAACATCTTTCAGAAAGATAAACAGGCCATACGGGACCATAAGGTTTAAAAATTTTTACGAAGGGCTTAAAGAGTTTTCTAAAATATACAAAGGACAGCTATGGATCGAAATAATGCTGATGAAGGGGATAAACGACGATGACGTCTCTCTTTCCCGTTACAGATCACTGCTTGAAGGCTTGATCTACTCAAGGCTTTACATAAACACACCCGTAAGGCCTCCTGCAGAGAAAGGGGTTTTCTGTGTAGATGAAGAAAGGATGGAGAGGGCTTCAGAGATACTTCATGGAATATCTATAGAAAAACTTGTTTCGACAGGTTTCAAAAGTGAGGTCAAAGATGATCTGCAGGCCGTGATGAGCATAATAAGAAGACACCCGATGAATCGGTTTGAAATACTGGCTTTTCTGGATTCAAGAAACAACAGATCGCCCGAAGAGTTAATAATGTCTCTGGAACAGGATCCTTTTGTCGAAAGTATAGAATATAAGGGGATCAAAACATACAGGATAAGGTGATGCCTGGCCTCATATAAGCGACTGCCCGCATTTTTCGAGCGCTGCTTTGGCCGCATTGAATTCTGCTTCTTTTATGTTATCCCCCCAGGCCTCGGCAAGAACTGCATCCCCTATTGTCACCTCCACTTTAAAACGAAGGGAATGGTCCGGTCCGGTCCGTTCGATAGTCCTGTAGTAAGGGACGCCCTTCCCCATCGCCTGCATTGTCTCCTGAAGCATAGTCTTTGTGTCGAGCCTGTCAGGAGAGAGAGCAGCCTTATGGAAATCCACGTACCCCTTTGCCACAGAAAGTGCCGAAGGATATCCTCCATCCAAAAAAACCGCGCCAAAAAGGGATTCTGCGGCATCTGCCGTAATCGCAACAGTAGGGCCTGATTTAACAAGGCTCCTGCCAAGTTTGATCGCAGGAGGCAGCCCTATCATAAGGCCCCATTCATACAGCTTGCGTTCGCATACTATCTGCGACCGTATCCTTGTCAGCTGTCCCTCGTCAAGGTCTGTGAACATGCTGTAAAGATATTCAGATACAGTGAGCTCCAGAACTGCATCTCCAAGAAACTCCAGTCTCTCGTTATGTGAAGAAGACCCTGACTCATTTGCATAAGATGAATGGGTCAGGGCTTGGTCAAGCAGACTTTTGTCCCTGAAGCTGTAGCCGATCCTTTTTTGAATCGCATTATCCGGCTTTTCGCTGTACCTGCCTTTTGCCATGTCAGGCCTTGAAACGTTCCACCGCAAGGACTCCGTTGTGTCCTCCAAAGCCAAAATTGTTTATCAGGACTTTGTTTACTTCCGCCCTTACAGCTTTGTTGGGAACAGTGTTCAGATCACACTCAGGGTCCGGCGTAAACTGATTTATTGTTGGATGGACTATGCCTTTTTCGATTGCCAAAAGTGCTGCTATAGTTTCAACCGCCCCTGCAGCACCAAGAAGGTGCCCCACCATCGACTTGGTCGACTGGACCATGACCTTGCCGCCGTGTTTGCCAAGAAGTCTCTTAATGGCAGCAGTCTCCATTTTGTCATTTAAAGGGGTCGAAGTCCCGTGGGCATTTATAAGGTCGACCTGCTCAGGTGCCCATCCTGCATTTTTCATTGCTATTGCCATTGAACGGAAAGCGCCTTCCCCTTCGGGATCGGGAGCTGTGATATGATAAGCATCGCAGGTGTTTCCGTAGCCTGTTATCTCAGCGTAGATCCGGGCACCGCGTTTTTGTGCGTGCTCAAGCTCTTCAAGAACAAGTATGCCTGATCCCTCTCCCATAACGAACCCGTCGCGGTCCGAGTCAAACGGGCGGGAAGCATGTTCGGGGTCGTCATTTCTGGTCGACAGAGCCTTCAGAGATGTAAAACCGGCTGTTGCTATAGAAGTAATAGCAGCCTCGGCTCCGCCTGAGAGCATGATGTCTGCATCCCCTCGCTGTATGCAGTAGTAGGCCTCACCTATGCTGTTGATAGAAGAAGCGCAGGCTGTGACGACAGCCATGTTGGGCCCTTTTGCCCCATACCTTATCGCGGCATACGCAGCGGGCATGTTTGCTATCATCATCGGTACCATGAAAGGACTCACCCTGCCGGGACCTTTTTCAAAAAGGGTGGTGAAGCTTTCGTCGATGGTCCCTATACCTCCGACTCCGCTTCCAATATAGACACCGAACATATTCTTATCCAAAGATCCAAGATCCAGCCCGGCATCCTTCACAGCCAGGTCGGTCGCAGCGGTGGAGAGGTGCAGTATTCTGTCTGTACGGCGGACTTCTTTCTTGTCCAGCCACTGTTCGGGATCAAAATTCTTTACCTCCGCTCCGATTTTTACAGTGTGGTTGGAAGTATCGAAAAGGGTTATGAGGCTTACACCGCTTTTGCCTTCTTCAAGAGCTTTCCAGTAGTCCTCTTTGCCCGTTCCTATTGGCGTTACTGCACCTGCTCCGGTGATAACTACTCTTCTCATTGACTTTCCTCCGTGAAGATAGGAGGGACCGGTTTAAGGCAGCCCCTCCTAAAAAGATTCATTTGCCTTGATTTAACCCTCTACTCCCAGTTTGGCCTTTACATAGTTCATAGCCTCGCCAACTGTGGTAAGTTTCTCTGCATCTTCATCAGGGATCTCGATGTCGAATTCTTCTTCGATACCCATGATAAGCTCAACAATATCAAGTGAGTCAGCGCCAAGATCTTCTACAAACGATGCCTCCGGCTTGATCTGCTCCTCTTCCGCGTTAAGGCGGTCCATAACGATCTCCTTAAGTTTTGCCTGTACCTCTTCCAACTTCATACAGTTCACCTCCTTCCAATATACTGATGCCTTCATTCAGGATCTTATGTCAACAGATGCCTTGCCTACATAGTCATACCGCCGTCAACTGCCAGGACCTGTCCCTGAATATACTCGGAATCCTCCGAAGCAAGAAACGCAACTGCCTTTGCAACATCTGAAGGCAAGCCTGTCCTGCCTGACGGAATATTTTTGATCATGGCCTCCTTGATCTCAGCGGGAAGCTCTGATGTCATGTCAGTTTCAATGTAGCCCGGTGCCACTGCATTGGCCGTTATGCCTCTGGAACCCACTTCCCTGGCAAGACTTTTTATGAAGCCCGTCATCCCGGCTTTGGCAGCCGCGTAATTGCACTGCCCGGGATTCCCGATAAGGCCCGTAACAGAGCTTACAGCTATTATCCTTCCCCATCTTGCCTTCAGCATAGGCCTGAGTGCCTCTTTCGCACAGTAGAAAAGGGAGGAAAGATCTGCCGATATTACATCGTTCCACTCTTCTTCCTTCATCCTCATAAGAAGATTGTCTCTTGTTATCCCGGCATTGCACACCAGTATTTCTACAGGGCCAAGTTTTGACGCTGCGGCGGCAAACATCTCCTTAACTTCGGATGGCGAGGATACATCTGCCTTTATCGCAATGGCCTTCCTTCCCATGGCTTCTATCTGGGAAACCACCTCTTCAGCCGCTTTTTCAGATCTGCTGTAATTGACCGCAACCGCACACCCTCTTCGGGCAAGCTCAAGTGAGGTCTCCCTTCCGATGCCTCTGCTTCCTCCTGTTACCAGAGCTATCCTTTCATTCTGCATCAAATTCCCCCTTTCAAAAACTCAAGTACCGCATCAATTTCTTCGGGGCCTGATACGGGGTAAGGCCTCTTGTTCTTTGATATTTTTCTGATAAGGCCGGAAAGTACGCTTCCCGGACCAAGTTCTATGTACCCCTCTGTACCCTTGTTTTCCATTTCAACGACACTCTGCATCCAGAGAACAGGAGAGAATGTCTGCATATAGAGAGCCTCTTTAAGGGTACCCACTTCCTGCACAGCCTTTGCTGCGGCATTGGTAACTATCGGACAGCATGGAGTCTTCCAGCTGATGCTCTCAAATTCGTCCCTCAGTTTCAAGCCTACCGGACGCATCAGTTCACAGTGGAATGGAGCACTGACCCTCAAAGGGAGTATCTTTGCCCTTCCTGTTGCTCCCATTGCTTCGGAAGCCCTGTCCACAGCACCCGTATGGCCGGATATTACTATCTGTTCCTGAGAATTTATATTGGCTGCTTCGCAGACCTCACCCTGTGCGGCATCCCTGCAGAATCCGACGACCTCTTCCATGTTCAGCCCGACAATAGCCGCCATAGCCCCGACTCCTATCGGAACAGCCTCCTGCATAAGAGTCCCTCTCAGATGGACCAGCCTTACACCGTCACTTAGACTGATGGCACCTGTTGCAACAAGGGATGTGTACTCTCCCAGACTGTGTCCGGCAGCAAGATACGGCTGAAGTTTTTGGCCGTAAGCGCTTTCAAGGCCCCTTAATGCGGCAATACTCACTGTAAGTATTGATGGCTGCGTTATTGCGGTCTTCATCAGATCTTCCTTGGTGCCGTTAAAGATCAGGTCACTCAGCTTAAAACCCAGCGCATCATCGGCTTCTTCGAAGACGCTTCTCGAAGTTTCGTATTTGTCATAAAGTTCTTTTCCCATACCGGGCCGCTGGGCGCCCTGACCCGGAAATATAAGAGAATAATTCATCAGTCGGCAAACCTCTTAAGTCTTTCGATCTCCGCCGCTGCTCCACTGATAAGGTCCTCGATTATCGCAGCCGCGGGCTCAATTTTTTTAACAAGTCCGGCAGACTGTCCTGCCATTAGGGAACCCCACTTAGTGTCTCCTTCTACAACAGCAAGCCTTAGTTTGCCCGTACCCAGGCTTTCCAGCTCTTCCACCGAAGCACCTCTTTTTTCCAGATCATCGAATTCTTTCGAGAGCTTATTCTTCAATCCTCTCACGGGATGTCCGGTTGACCTTCCCGTAACTACTGTAGACCTGTCATTGGCTTCAATTATCTTTTCCTTGTAATTTATGTGTACGTTACACTCAGACGCACAGACAAAACGAGTCCCTACCTGAACTCCTTCGGCTCCCAGTGCAAAGGCCGCTGCCATGCCTCTTCCGTCGGCTACTCCGCCTGCGGCTATTACCGGAATAGAGACTACGTCTGCCACCTGCGGCACAAGGTTCATCGTAGTGATCTCGCCTATATGGCCTCCCGCCTCGTTTCCTTCGGCAACAACCGCATCTGCTCCCTGTTTTGAAACCCTTTCGGCATGTGCGGTCGACGCTATTACAGGTATTACTATCGTACCAAGCGGCTTGAGCCTTTCAAGGACCTTTCCGGGCATCCCGGCCCCGGTGGTGACAACAGGCACTTTATAGCTGGCGGCAATTTCAAGCGCATCATCAGCTGTTGGCGAAAGCAGCATTATATTCATCCCGAACGGTTTGTCAGTCATTTTCCTGATCTTCAGTATCTGCTGTTCCAGAAGTTCGGGCGGCATGCTGGCAGCAGCTATGATTCCAAGTCCGCCGGCATTGCTTACAGCTGCGGCAAGGTCCGCATCAGCTACCCAGGCCATTCCTCCCTGTATTATCGGATATTTGATTTTCAGAAGCTTAGTCACCCGGTTTTTTTCAAACATAGCTTATCTCCTTACGCCTCGTAAAGGAGGACTCCGAGTGTCATGCCGGCGCCGAAGGCCACAAAACAAACCTTGTCTCCGCTTTTTATCCTTCCTGACTCTGTCGCCTCATGTAGGGTTATCATCAGGGAAGCAGCGGAAGTATTTCCGTATTCCGAAAGGTTGATCAATGTCTTGTCCTGCGATACGTTCAGCCTTTTGAAGACCCCGTCGATTATCCTCGTATTTGCCTGGTGGAATATCCAGAAATCTATGTCCTCCGGCGTAATTCCTGAATCTTCGCAGAATCCCTTGATGAACTTCGGCATGACAGTATTTACAAATTTAAATACCTCGTTGCCTTTCATCTTGACTATCGGCATTATATGGTCTTCGTCACTTTCCAGCCTTATCATTTCATGGCCTGTACCTTCTGCCAGAAGGCGTGTGGACTTAAATCCGCTTTCAGAATCAGAGACGCCGACCACACATGCTCCTGCTCCATCCCCGAAAAGGATGCATGTCCCTCTGTCAGTCCAGTCGATTATATCCCTGAAAACTTCAGCTCCTATAACAAGGACCTTCTCCCATATGCCGCTGGATATTCCTGATGCCGCAACAGTCAGCGCCGTCAGGCTTCCTGTGCATCCTGCCTGGATATCTATCGCTCCTGCGTTGACAGCACCGAGCATTCCCTGGACTTTGCAGGAAACGCTGGGGAAAACTGTATCGGGTGAATTGGTCCCGACAAGTATCATATCTATATCTTCAGCTTTCATCCCTGCGTCATCAAGGGCAAGAAGCGCAGCTCTGTAGGCCAGGTCACTGCATTTTTCATTTTCAAGAGCGAAATGTCTTTTGCTTATGCCTGTCCTTTCAACGATCCATTGGTCGTTGGTCTCTACTATTTTTTCAAAATCCTTATTGGTCATTATCTTTTCCGGGATATACTTGCTTGTTCCCAGGATCCTTGCCGGACGCCCTATAAATTTGATCATTGTGCACCACCTCTGGCTATTTCTTCTCTTATTCTTTCCACGCCGTTATGTTCGACAAAATTCGCTGCCCCAAGAATGGCGTAGGATATTGCATTTCTCTTTGAGCGGCCGTGTACTTTTATTACTGTTCCGTTTACTCCGAGGACAGGTGATCCTCCTGCTTTTTCCCAGTCGAACCTCCCCAGCACCCTTTTCATTGCAGGCCACATAAATACCAGGCCCACCTTTGGAAGTATATGGTTAACATATTCTTCTTTAAACTGATTTTTCAAAAGTTCACCAAGACCTTCACCAAATTTTATAAGGACATTGCCGGTAAAACCATCACATATAAGAACATCCGATATTCCGTTGGGTATGTCATTTGCTTCAGCGTACCCCTCATAATTGAGACCGCTGTTTTCTATCAGCTGTCTGGCGGCTGATATAACATCGTCCCCCTTTGTAAGTTCCTCGCCCATATTCAGCAGCCTCACCGAAGGATTTTCTACATTCCTGAAAAGCTTCATGTATATGGAACCCATCTGAGCAAACTGGAAAAGGTTGATCGGCTTGCACCTGACGGTGCCTCCTACATCCATAAGCAGGGTGGGCCTGTTTAATACAGGAAGCATGGCGCCAAGCCCCGGCCTGTCTATCCCCGGTATGCGGCCCAGCAGGATAACTCCCCCGGCCGCGATTGCACCTGTATTGCCTGAGGATACTATCCCAGCAGCTTCTCCGGACCTGACCATCTCAAAACCTATTACAAGGCTCGAGTTCTTCTTTCTCCTTATTGAAATTGACGGTGAGTCAGATCCGTTTATCACTTCCCCCGCAGGGACTATGCTCAGTCTCGAACGGACATTTTTTTCAGCTTTTTCAATAATTGGTTCAATTTTTTCGCTGTCACCGATAAGCGCAACGGAAAGATGCGGCCTTTCGCGACATGCCAGAATGGCAGCGTTGCACGGCTCCAACGGAGCGTGGTCGCCTCCCATTGCATCTAGTGCTATCAGCATCTCTTCGCCTCCATTTAAGCCAATTCCTCTGAATTCTTTGCCACTACAACGAATCTTCCGACGAAGACTTCCCTGTCAGCGACGCGTGTATGAACGCTTACCACGTATTTGTCTCCCTTATGTGTGCCTACTTTCGACCTTGCCAGGATCCTCTCCCCCACAAATGCCGCACGGCGATATCTGAGCCTTGCCGATCCGACTACTACCATATCTCTGTCAATCGTTGCTATGGCAAGAGTTGCCGCCTGGGCATAAAGATAATAGTCACCTACAAGGTTTGTATGTCTGAAAGCCATGTCCCTCGTCGTGTTTAATACGGAGAGAGCCCATCCGTCTGGTTCAAGCTCCAGCAGTTCACCGACAACTTCTTCAGCCCTCAGCGATTTGAGCCTGCTCGTAGCCTGTTCAGCCATCGTCCGCATCCTTTCCCTCAGCTCAGGTATCGAGAGCAGGCTCCGGTCAAGACGGACGGTACTCATGCTGACCCCCAGGGACGCAGCGATCTCTTCGTCCGTAAGAAGCGGATTTGAAGTTATTAGTTCTATAAGCTGTCTGTGCCTCTGCTTTTTCAGTTCTGAACGCAAACGCGGCATCTCCCGGAAAAAGTAATTGTTAGCAGGTCATAACACCAGACAAGATATTACAGAATCAAAAAGTTGTCAATGGGATAATACAGGCAGACATAATTTTTTAAATGAATAACGGACAGCTGTCGCTGTAAGACTTATCGTATACTCAGACATGCTCCCAATATAAGATCCGGAGCAAGGGGATATCCCCTTTGCTCCGGATCTTTCGTAATACGCTGATTAGTCTTTTGCAGCTTTTGAGGCTTCTGAGACCTTTATTACCTGGCGTCCTTTGTAATAACCGCATGCAGGGCAGGCTTTGTATGTCTCTATCATCTCACCGCAATGGGTGCAGGCTGTGAGACTCGGCTCAGAGAGAGCGCCAAGCCACTGTGCTTTACGGTTATGTGTGCGGGAGTGGGATACTCGCCTTTTTGGAGTTGCCATAATTTGTTCCCCCCTTAAATCTTCAGCGAAAATGTCGCCTGTGCAATTCTATCACTTTTTTACTTTTTATGCAGTCAGTTGTTTCCCTCTTCTTTCTGCACTAAAGATCTCAAAACTTCAAAGCGCGGATCTTCGTTCTCATCTGAGCATGTACATGAGGTCAGGTTAAGGTTTGTACCGCACTTCGGGCAAAGCCCCCTGCAGTTGTCTGAGCATACAGGCGCAGCAGGCAGCAGTGTGATCAGCACCTCCCAAACAAGAGGCCCCAGGTCTATCTCGTCCTCCCAGGAATCAAGGAGTATTACCTCCTCTTCTCCATCTGCCTCATGATCAGGTTCTGCTTTTTTATCCTCTTCTTTGTTCAGAGAGAAAAGATACCTTAATTCTCCTTGAATTGCAACCCCTGCCGGTTCGAGACATCTTGAGCACGGCACTTCTACACTCCCTGATACTGATATGGAAGTTATTATCCTGCCTTCTGCCCTGTAAGCATCGATCTCCACCTGAAGCGGATCCGTCAGTAAATAAAGCTGACCCCAATAACTGATTTTCTTGTCGGCCTCAACATAAAAACTTTCAGTGAAGGGAGTGCCGTCCTTAGGGATCGCAGGGATCACAAGCCTGTGATGCCAGCTTTGGGGTGCAGCCTTTATGAAATCTGACATATCGGTACTATTTTTTTGCCTCGCAGCAGCGCTTGGTGTCCCTTGCGATCACCATTTCCTCGTCTGTAGGAACCACCATTACAGCAACTCTTGAATCGGGTGTGCTGAAAACGACCTCTTTTCCGCGCACCTTGTTCTTTGCGGGATCTATCTTCACTCCCATAAACTCAAGGCCCTTGCATACTTCTTCCCTGAACGAAACTCCGTTTTCCCCTATACCTGCGGTGAAAACCAGAACATCTATCCCGCCCATGGCTGCCGCATAGGATCCGATGTATTTTTTTACGTGGTATATAAGCATTTCCTGCGCCAGTTTCGCACGTGCATTTCCCTTTTCCGCAGCTTCCTCAACGTCGCGAAGATCGCTGGAAACGCCGGAAACGCCCTGGAGTCCGCTCTTCTTATGGACTATATCGCTTACCATCTTGACATCTTCGTACTTCTCCATCAGGAAGAGCATTACGGAAGGATCCAGGCTTCCGCTGCGGGTGCCCATCAATACGCCTTCTGCCGTACCGTAGCCAAGGCTGGTATCTACCGATCTGCCTCCGTCAACAGCTGTGATGGAGCTTCCGTTTCCGAGGTGGCATGTGACTGTCTTGAGTTCCTCAACGGGTCTGCCAAGGATCTCGGCTGCTCTGTTGGCGACATAATAGTGGCTCGTGCCGTGGAAGCCGTAGCGGCGCACCCTGTCTTCCTCGTAGTAGCTGTAGGGAATGCCGTATGTGAATGCTTTCGCGGGCATTGACTGATGGAAGGCTGTGTCAAAGACAACTACGTTTGGTGTCGCCGGCAATACTTCCATCAGGGCACGGACGCCCTGAAGGTTTGCCGGGTTGTGGAGGGGCGCAAGGTGGATAACCTCTTCAATTGCCTTTATTACTTCAGGTGTGACCAGCACTGACGACGTAAACTTCTCTCCGCCGTGCACCATTCTGTGTCCTGCCGCTGAAAGCTCGCTCAGGTCTTTAATAACGCCGTGTTCGGGATCGATAAGCATCTCAAGTACATACTTGATAGCCACTGTATGGTTCGGGAAATCAACTTCGCGGGATACTGGGTCTTTTCCTGTTTTTGTATGCTTGATCTTTGAGCCGTCTATACCTATACGCTCAACAAGCCCCTTGGCGAGGACAGCTTCCCCGTCCATGTCGATCAGCTGATACTTAAAAGAAGAACTTCCGCAGTTGAGAACTAAAATTTTCATTAGAATCAGATTGCCTCCCTTATCCTGATTATCCCCGTGTCTTTGTGGTATCCTTACCACAAGAGGACGGTGATTGAATATATGCATACTCCCATTACAGGGATAGTTGCCGAGTATAACCCTCTCCACCTTGGGCACCAGTACCATATGAAAAAAGCCCGTTCCCTGTCAGGGGCTGATGGTATTATAGTGGTCCTCTCATCAAACTTTGTCCAAAGAGGCGAACCCGCCCTTGTTTCAAAGTGGGAAAGGACAAGGGCCGCTCTTAAGTGCGGAGCCGATCTTGTCCTTGAACTCCCTCTGGTCTTTTCCTCGCATAACGCGGGCGTATTTGCCGCGGCCGCCGTAGACATCCTGGCCATGACAGGGATTGTCACGCACATTTCATTCGGACTTGAATCCCCTGATTGGCAAATGGACAAAATCTTAGATATTCTAAACGAAGAACCCGAACCTTTCAAGTTTTGTTTAAAAGAGGAACTCGACAGAGGTTATTCTTTCGTTGAATCAAGGGCCAGGGCTCTAGACCGAATGATACCGGGCGCAGCTGAAAAGCTCAGAGGATCGAACAATTCCCTTGCACTTTCGTACATGCTGAGGATAAAACAGAAAAAATGGAATATTTCTCCCGTTCCTGTGAAGAGACTGGGAGCGGGGTACCATGACATGGAACTGTCTGAATTCTCAAGTGCGACTGCCGTCAGGAGATCACTGTCAAGAGGGGAGATGGAAGCGGCACTTGCCAGGCTGCCCGGCTTCTCTGCAGAGATAATTCGTGATTCAATTGCAAATGGCCGTGCCTGTACAGATAACGGGACAATGTGGGGTCTTCTCCGCTCCAAACTGATCTCTCTCGATCCGGAAGAGATATCCTGTTTCGCAGAGATAGGCGAAGGAATAGAATATCTGCTGAGGGAAAAAGCTTTCATAAGTTCGTCTTTCGCTGAGTGGGGAAATTCATGCACCAGCAGGAGATACCCCCTGGGAAGGATACAGCGGCACGGCATACACATACTGATCGGGTTGGATCACTGGACAAACAGGGCCTTTCAGAGGACAGGCCCCCAGTATATAAGAGTGCTCGGCATGAACGAAATTGGAAGGAAGATGCTGAAAAGGATGAGAAGGACCTCTTCTTTGCCCGTCATAACAAGATACGGGGCAGCCTCCCAAATATCGGAGCTGGCTGCACTGATGATGAAATATGAACTTAGAGGGGCCGAAATCTGGGAGCAGCTTGTGCCCAGAGGAGAATACGGAGCAGAACACGCAAGAAAGATAATCATAAGCGGGGAATGACTATGAAGATCACATACCGTTACGGAACTGATTCAATGGATCTTGACAGAGTGACAGAAATGCTCTCTAAAGCTTACTGGAGCCTCGGCATAATGAAAGAGGAGATCACAAAGGCAGCGGCAGGTTCCGCTCTGGTGATAGGGGCTTTTGCTCCGGACGGGAGACAGATAGCTTACGGGAGAGTCATCTCTGACAAGACAAGATTCGCTTATCTAACTGATTTCTATGTTGAACCGGACTTCAGGAACAGGGGAATATGCCGCACTATGGTCGGACTTGTCCTCTCTCACCCGGACCTTTCCGATGTCTACCAATGGCTGCTGGTCACGGGAGACGCCCACGGGCTTTACGAAAAATGCGGCTTTAAGGTCATATCCCGCCCCGGGGACTATATGGAGATCCGCACCCCTCGTCCGGACGGCAGATGACCGGAGACGGAAAAACAAACCATACAAATTTCCCGGGATCAAGTAGATATCCGGATAAAAGTTATACGTTCCGCGGAGGTATTCGTTCCCTGAGACGCCTGAATACTCCCGGGGGCACCATATCTTTTATCGCCCCTCCGAACTGGAAGGCATCCTTTATGCCTCTGCTTGAAAGATATGAGTACTTTGCGTCGGTAACTATGAAGAAAGTTTCTATCTCAGGAGCCAGCTGCCTGTTCATCTGAGCAAGCTGGAATTCATATTCAAAATCTGAGAGGGCCCTCAGCCCCCTTAGGATTATTCTGCTCTGTTCCTGCCTCATAAAGTCAACGAGCAGTCCTTCAAAAAATTTGACCTTTACGTTTGGAAGGTGGATAAGGGCTTCCCTGGCCATTATCTGGCGTTCTTCTTCGCTGAATGTCGATCTCTTTTCGGGATTGACGAGCACTGCTACGACAAGTTCGTCAAAGAGGGCTGCGCCCCTCTCTGCTATATAGATGTGCCCGTTGGTTATCGGGTCGAAGGATCCGGGATATACCGCCCTTATCATAGATCAACACTCCTTTTGTAGAATGTGAGAACTGTCCCTCCGTATATTCTCTCTTCCCTCTCCCAGCCGGGAATATCACCGGCCCTTTCTTTTTCCGAGTGTTCAAGGACCAGGATCCCGCCCTTTGAGAGGACTTCGCTGTTTTTGGACATCAGTATCGGGAGCTCGGAACCCCACCCCAGTCCGTACGGCGGGTCAGCGAAGATTATGTCGAACGATTCCCCTGTTTTTGCAAATCTTGCCAAAGCCCTTCTGACATCCATGCAATGACATTTTACATCCTCCGGCATGGTTTTAACTATATCACCAAAACGCTTTCTCTCTGATTCGACAAGAGAGACCCGGTCGGCACCTTTCTCATAAGCGTTAAGGGCTATCTGGCCGCTGCCCGAAAAAAGGTCCAGAAAGCTTTTGCCCTTCAGCGGGCCAAGTATGTTGAACAATGCCTGCATGACCTTCCCTGTCGTAGGTCTCATTTCTTTCATATCGATTCCACCCTGCTTCACCTATTACAATGCAAAAAGAGTATAATAGCGAACATTAAAAGTGTATACAAAATCGGAGGAACAATAATGCCGCAAAACATTGAAAAATCTGCAATGTCGCCTCAGGAACAGAGCGACAGGAAAAGTCTCCTCGGCTTTTCTTTCCTTCATTTCATAAATGACATGCACTCGACAGCCTTACCGACAATTATACCAATGCTTGTTAATTCCATATCGATATCTTTAAGTCAGGCAGGACTTCTTAATGCCGTCTTCGGGCTGACTAACCTTTTCGGTCAGCCGGTAGCAGGATATTTTGCGGACAGGCAGAAAAGGCCCTGGCTTGCAGTCTGGGCACCGATGCTTAGCATTGCAGGTGCATGCCTCCTTCCGCTGGCTCCTAATTATTCTCTGGCCTTTCTTCTGGTGGGACTGATGAGCATAGGCACAGCCTCTTTCCACCCGCAGGGACTCGGGCGCACAGGATCCTCAGCAGGCAGCAAAGACCTGGCATTTTTCATCTCT
Source organism: Synergistaceae bacterium (assembly GCA_036803945.1). Lineage (GTDB taxonomy): Bacteria > Synergistota > Synergistia > Synergistales > Synergistaceae > Caenicola. Next base: position 47,229 of record DAIRTK010000003.1, on the reverse strand, counting down.
CTTTTTGCGGCATGCGGAAGTTTTGGGAGTGCCGTGGGTCCTGTATATGTAGTATTTATGATCTCGCTGATCGGGAAAGAGATGTTCCCGATAGTTCTGATACCCGGTTTCATTATATGTATTTACATTTGGGTAAAAATAGTCTCAGATCAGAAGGCTGAGAACATAACAAAGGAAAAGGCCGAGTTCAGGGGATTTTTTGCAAATATGCAAGATATTATGAAAAAGATCTTCTCTCTTGTAGTGGTTGCAACAATAAGAGACGCTACACTGCAGGGGATCAGGATATTCCTGCCTATGCTGGTAGTTCTTAAAGGCGGCAGCATTGCAAGGGGGGGCATACTTCTTTTCGTAATAACGCTGGCATGCACAATTGGCGGAATAGTAGGGGGTAAACTTGCAGATTCGAAGGGCGATGAAAAGGTAATGCTCTGGACTCTCGCGATATCACCTGTTTTTCTTATAACCGGTCTTAATTCCACTGGCATGCTTTCTATGGCGGCACTTATACTGGGGTTCGCTTTTCTTCAGGCCAGCACACCTATCTCTACCGCAATAGCGCAGAAAAAGTGTCCTATGTCCAGAAGTACTGTAAGCTCACTCGCAATGGGAGTCTCATGGGGGGTCGCAAATCTCATGACTACACCGGTAGGTTTTTCGGCAGACATCTTTGGCCTTGAAAAAACATTGAGGGTAGTGGCATTCCTACCTTGGACAGTTACTGCATGGTATGCCGCAACAATGATCCTTTCACGCAAATTAAAAAAATAAGAGGATCAGCTCGCTCATTCATCCTTCGCATCAGCTGCAGCAAGTGCGTAGTGCAGTGCGGCCCGCATAGCCGGAGTCCTGTAGGGATGCCCCACAGAGTCGACCTTTATCTTAAATCCATTCCGGCCGGGGATCACCTTCAGGTAGAAATGCTGTTCAAAACCGTCATCGGTCGTTATGACAAGGACCAGTCCCACACCGGAATCTGAAATGAACGTCTCCCTGAAGACCCAGTGTCCCTTTTCGCCAACTCCTCTTCCTTCGGCGTCCTTTATTCCTGCGAGCAGATCCTCAAGTTTCATTTTACTTTCACACTCCATTTCAGTTGTCCAGCCGTCATCTTCAATTTCCGCAACAGTATATTGGGTTCTTTTATGCAGGACCAGGCGCCATGTACTCTTTCCCATGGCTCTCCATTTTCTTTCATACTTTGTCAGATAGGGCCTCTTGGGGTCTTTCTCTATCCGGTCCGCCTCAAAATGCGGCGATGACGAAAAAGTCTCGGCGGTTTCCTGAGCATACCAGTCAACATCAGTCGCCAGCTCAAAATATCCTCCGGGGGCGATCAGATAGGCCATAAGGTCTGCAAAAAGCGGTACTGTCACCCGCCTTGCAGCGTGTTTGGTCTTCGGCCACGGACAGGGGAAGTTCATATATACCCTTTCCGCCGACTCAGGGGTGAAACAGCGTCTCAGGAGAAACCGGGCGTCTCCGTGCATTATACGCACATTGTCCAATCCGGCAGAAATCACTCTCCTTGCACCTTTTGCCACACACAGCTGTGAAACTTCTATGCCTACGACAAGAACTTCCGGATTGGTCTTTGCAAGAAACTCCAGAAACTCCCCGTTTCCAAACCCTATCTCAACGAACACCCTGCTTGAAGCAGAAAGTGATCCCCAATTGACAGGCAGGTCATTATTCTGATCAATGATGATCCTGCCGAGATCCCATGTCATATATCTTCCTCCTTCTGCCCTTTCGGTTTCAGATAGAATTCGGGCTCCTGAGAGAGCTTTCGCCAAGTTTCAAGAGGGAGTTCTTCTGCCCTTGCAGTCGTTTTAAGGCCATTTCTTCCAAGTATGTCGATTGCCTTTTCACGGTCTATCTCCGTGTAGCCCGAGATCCAGTTGTTGATCAGGGTCTTCCTTCGCTGAGCGAAAGATCTTGCAAGAAGTCCCCTCCAAGTCCTGTCTGAGGCAATGCACCTCTCTTTGTCGACCCTGATCTCAATTATGCATGAATTTACCCTCGGCTGCGGCCTGAATGCAGATGGCGGAACGTTCCTCACTATAGAGGAAGTTCCCATCGCTTCTACAGTTATTCCAAGGGGGGAACGTTCACGGTGTCCCTCTGATGATGTTATCCTCTGCGCCGATTCAAGCTGGACCATGAGAAGCATGTAGTCAAGGCCGTGCGGAACCAGTTTTTCCAGAAAGACCCACAGAAGAGGGGTGGTGATGTGGTAAGGCAGGTTGGCTATCACCCTGTTAGGCATCCATGGCATCTTGTTGATGTAATCGAACTGTACTGCATCCCCCCATAGCGGGTGAAGCCTGCTGTCTCTCAGAGCGAGCATGTCTATCGTGTGCTTCAGTCTCATATCAAGCTCGACAGTACAGACTCCCGAGCACGCGGTCGAAAGGAGCCCCTCTGTCAGTATGCCCTCCCCGGGGCCTACCTCAAGCACTCTGTCTTCTGATGTCAGCTTTGCCCTTTCGATCATAAAATCAACGATCGACCGGTCAATGAGGAAGTTTTGTCCAATATCCGTATTGTGAATGAAGTTTGGTATCCTGGCCATTTATCCGTTCCCTTTGCTTGTTTTTTCTGTTGATCCGCAATGCCTGACAGGCACAATAGAAATATAGAACTTAAACTGACATAAATAAAGGGGCTTCCCTGATAAACGGAAACCCCTGAATAGTCTGGTCGGGATGAGAGGATTTGAACCTCCGACCACCTGCACCCCATGCAGGTACGCTAGCCAGACTGCGCTACATCCCGTAAGCAGGGAGTATAATAACCCGCTATTTCCTTTTGGTCAAGTACTGCAATAAAAAAATCCCAACAAAACCTGTCGGGATTTTTCCAAGAAATAAAAAACCTAAAAAGGTATAAGAACTACTTCTTTTTGCTGTTGACTGCTTCTTTGAGGGCCTTGCCTGCACGGAAGACGGGGACTTTCTTTGCAGGAATCTGGATGACTTTCTTGGGATCCTGAGGGTTACGGCCCTGACGAGCAGCTCTCTTCTGGACTTCAAACGTTCCAAATCCTACGATCTGGACCTTGTCTTCCTTCTTAAGGGAGCCGTGGATACCTGCAAATACTGCGTCTACAACTTCTGCGGCCTTCTTCTTAGTGATTCCTTCGACAGACTTTGCTACGGCATTGACGAGATCTGTTTTTGTCACCTTCTGCCACCTCCTGACAAGATTGACACTGCTAGTGCAGTTCAATAGCATTTATACCGATAAAATCCGCTCAGGTCAAGTACTTTCGGCAAAATAGATCAGTTTTCAGCCCTGTTTCGCATAAAAATCTTTATTGGTACTCCCGTAAAGTCCGCCATCGATCTTAAGCAGTTCTCCAGATGGCGCCTGAAAGACTTGGTGCTGAGTTCCGAGTCGTTGACAAAAAATATGAAGGCCGGAGGAGCACCGTCTGCCTGGGTGCAATAGTAGATCTTAAGACTGTGTCCTTTTCCGTCACCCGGCATTCTTTCAAACATTAAAGTCTCTTTGACCAGCCTGTTCAGCTCTGATGTGGGGATCCTTCTTCTCCTGTTCTCATCCACCTTCATTATGAGATCGGGGATTTTTGATATGCTCCTACCTGAATGCGCTGATATAAATATTCTGGGCGCATGGGACGCAAAAGGCATTTCATCCTTGAGCAGTTCGGTCATTTTGTCGCCTATCTTGTCTTCCCTGGGTGCAAGGTCCCACTTGTTGACAACTATTATCAACCCCTTGCCCCTTTCAAGGACCTGCCCTATAAGACGCTTGTCCTGTTCTGTCACAGGGTCCTGTGCATCAAGGAGCACCAGGGCTACATGGCATCTGTCAATAGCCTGGTATGTCCTTACGTTTGAATAATATTCGAGGTCTGTGTTTACCCTGCTCTTTCTTCTGAGGCCTGCAGTGTCCAGAAATCTCATTTTTACTCCGTTGATCTCCATCTGCGAGTCGACAACATCACGTGTGGTTCCTGCTATTTCGCTGACCATCGAACGTTCTTCTCCGGCAATTGCATTGAGCAGGCTTGATTTTCCGACGTTCGGCCTGCCAACCAAGGCGACTCTTATATCATCCTCTTCTGACTCTGCATCATCAGGCGGAAGCTTGGAGACCACTGCGTCGAATACCTCATCGAGCCCCGTATTGTGCTCGGCGCTTGTCGCTATTACAGCATTAAACCCGAGAGAATAGGCCTCATAGAGCATTTCATCTTCCTGTTTCTGGTTATCAAGCTTGTTCATTGCAATTATTACAGGCTTCCCGCCTTTTCTCAGTTTGAGAGCAATATCTTTGTCCATGGGAGTGATCCCCTGTCTTCCGTCAAGAACAAAGATAACGGCGCAGCTTTCTTCAAGCGCAAGGTCGACCTGCTTTGAGATCAGGTCCATGTAAGGATGATCGACTTCGGACATAATGCCGCCTGTATCGACGACATAAAATCTCCTCCCGGCCCATTCGGCCTCACCATATATCCTGTCTCTGGTAACTCCCGGCTGGTCATCAACTATCGCTGTCCTTTTGCCTATCATCCTGTTGAATATTGAGGATTTGCCAACGTTTGGCCTTCCCACTATTGCCACTATTGCCATTTTATTCTCCTTGCCGGCATAATAAGGCTTCTTTCATATGCCATTTGAATGTATTATCTCATTTAGTCCAGTTTTATGCTTACTTTTGGAATACCTGACCTCGTATTATCTATTTCGAAATATGGCCCGAGAACACATCTAAGTTCTTCGAACCTTTTTGTCCTTACCCAGAGCTGATCCGACCTGTCTTCTGATTCCCAGTTATCAAACCCGGCTGCTTCGAGATCTGATGCAAGCCTCTTTCTTTTGAAGGCCGGTACGTCTATCTTAAGAATGGGCATAAACGGGGGCAGCTGCCATTCCATGCGCTCTTTGAGCTCTCGTTCCCAAAAATGCCGCCAGCCTATGTTTAGGCCCTGCTGCCAGCTCTTGTCCGGCCTCCTGCTCTGAATGACAATTTTTCTCTTTTCCGGGCAGGGCCCCCTCCATGCGGACTCCCACATGAGAGAAAACGCTTTTGCCTTGGCATCATACTCCTGGACCCTCGCTTCCGCATCCGCGTCTATCCAGCCTACCGTATGAGGGGGAATATCGTCTGAAAGTGAAATAAGTTTCCTTGTTCCCAGAATCAGACCGCCGTCAGGGTGGTCCTTAAGCAGCGCGGAAGCACAAGGAAGACTGTTTTTTTCATCCGATTGAAGCAGGACATATCTTTTCCCGAAAATTTTGCATGCCTTTTCTTCGAGTGCCTCGAGTCCGGGCCTTTGGCCCTCGAGGAAAGGTCCCCTGCATGAGGGACATCTCTCGGGTATAGACCCCCTCATCCCGCAGTCAAGACATTTCAGAGTCTCGGCTTTGCCTTCCCATCTCATGACACCCCCGCATTTAGGGCAGCGAACAGGCAAACCGCAGTCCTCGCAGAAGATCTCCCCGGCGTAGCCCTTGCGGTCCAGTATCCAGAAAGCCCATCCGCCATTTCCGAGAGTCTTTTCTGTTTCTCTTAAAAGCGGTCTGCTGACAGGGAGCCTGTCCTTAATTCCGGCAAACTCAAATGAAGAGGAGTCTCTCATGTCAACAAAGATCAGCCTTTCCCGGATCCCTGTCCTGCCTGATTCTTTTCCCATTTGCCTAAACACCTTGGCTGACGGCATTCTTCCTCCAAGCACCAGATCGGCTCCGGCAAACCTGGCACGTGCAGCCAGCAGGGTTCTGTGATGAAATTCGGGATGCTTCTGAGTTCTCAGTGCACCGCTGTTCTCTTCGTCAATTATGACAGTTGACAATCCTGATAACGGGATAAAGGATACCGTCTGGCATCCGACTGCAAATCTGAAATCTCCGGTCCTTGACCTTTTCCATAGGTCCCACTGCCTGGCATTTGAAAGTTCGGGCCATAAAACTCCCTCTTTTTTCAGGCCTTCGGGAAGGCTCTCCCAGAATCGCTTCGCCGCTGCAACTTCCGGGAAAACCACTATGGCGCAACGCTCTGACTTTTCGATAAGGCCTTTATATATTTCCGCCCGGTCATCGTCCTTAGGTTCATAGACATACCTCACGGAAGGGCTCTTTCCATGGTCAGGATAACTGACCTCCTCCAAAGGCTCTCCGTTAAAGAACCGCGCAGGCAGAAGAGACTTGGCTGCCATCCCAGTACCTGCGAACCATGTTTTTGAAAACCACAGGATCGTATTCCAGAGATCGTCAGGAAGCGGCGGGACTATGTCTATCAGGTCATTTATTTCCTTAAGCAGTTCGGGGCCGGCATCATCATGGCCGGCAGGAACAGTCAATCCAACCCTTAAAGACCTCCCCAGAGGCACTCTTACTCTCGTCCCTAAGCGGAGGGCATCTTCATGTTTATAAGAGAGATGGGTCCACCACGGTCCCGGGACCGCGACAGAAATTATCCCCATTATTCTTTATTCTTTTTCCTGATGACCGCATCGAGCAGGGAATCGGCAACATCATCCTTTGTCCCTGAAAATTCAACTTCAGCTCCGCCCTTTGTCATTATCATCAGGGTATTGGTATCTGAGGCGAATCCGGCGCCGTTTGCAAGCACATCGTTGCAGGCTATCATATCCAGATTCTTGGCGATCATTTTCTTCTGCGCGTTCGCTATCAGATCCTGTGTCTCTGCTGCGAAACCGATCAGCAGCTGTTTCTCTTTCTTCATCCTGCCAAGTTCCGCTGCAATATCCTTATTCTGCACAAATGTAACAGTAAGGGGCTCGCCCTCCCTGCGCTTCAGCTTTTGTTTCATTTCTTCCTCTGCCCTGAAGTCTCCGACAGCTGCAGCCTTGATTATAACGTCCATTTCAGGTGCTTCTTTTATGCATGCCTCGTACATCTGCTCAGCGGAAACAACATCTATTACCCTTATCCCCTCAGGTTTTGCTATCGAGACCGGGCCGGAGACCAATGTAACCTCCGCACCTCTGTACCAGGCAGCTTTCGCGATCGCATAACCCATTTTCCCGCTGCTTGGGTTGCTTATATATCTGACCGGATCTATATATTCGTGAGTCGGTCCCGCTGTGACGAGGACCTTCATTTCTTTCATGTCCTTTTTCGGAGAGAGCGCGTTCCAGACATGTTCGTATATTACTGAGTTATCCGGGAGTCTGCCCTTGCCTTCATAACCACAGGCAAGCATTCCGCTGTCCGGATCCACAACTTTATGTCCCATCTCCCGGATCCTGTCTATGTTGGCCCTGACTGCAGGATTATGAAGCATATTGGGGTTCATTGCAGGAAAAATGACCAGGGGGCCCCTGTTTGCCAGCATAGCGGCACCCAGAAGCGTACTTCCGTCTCCCTGTGCGCATATACGCAGTCCGTTTGCGGTGCAGGGGGCTATCACAAATACCTCGGCCCATTCCGAAAGGGTTATATGAGGTATCTTCCATCCCTCTTCCGCGGAAAGGAAATCTTTTTCGCGCCACACCTTCCGCCCTGTCAGTGTTGAAAGGACAAGCGGACTTACAAACTCTTCGGCTGAACGGGTAAGAATGACCTCGACCTCACACCCTTCCCTCCTCCAGCCACGGAGGATCTCAGGCGCCTTATAAGCGGCGATGCCTCCTGTTATTCCGAAAAGTATCTTTCTATTTCGCTTCCAGGGACTCATTGGCGTTCTTTTTCAAAGCGGCATCAGTAAATGAGTACCTGATCTTTCCCTGAGTCAGGTCATCTACTGCCCTTGTAATGAATTTTTCGTCGTAACCGCTTATCGCTCCCTTCCTTTCGCTCAGCTGGCGGGCACGAGCAGAGACGACAAGCGTAAGTATGTACTTGTTCGGAATATTCCTGTTTTTGTAAATCTTTTCCAGATCCATGTATATCATAGTGAACCCTCCCGGTATTTTTTTACTATTTTAATTAGATCATCGGCCGCTTTGTCGACCTTGTCATTTATTATCATATGTTCATACTCCGCAGCATGGCTCATTTCTTTCTTTGCATTGCTGATCCTCAGCTCGAGTTCATCAGGACCTTCTGTCCCTCTTTTTTTAAGTCTTCTTATCAGCTCTTCGAATGACGGGGGCTGAATGAAAATCATTACTGCATCGGGCATTTTGTTTTTTACCTGGGCCGCGCCCTGAACATCTATTTCAAGAAGGACATCTTTGCCGTCCGTTATCGTATCCTCAACTATGTCTTTCCTTGTTCCGTAAAAGTGACCGTGAACATTGGCCCACTCAAGGAACCGTCCTTCCTCGACCATCTTTTTGAAAGAACCTTCGTCCATGAAAACATAGCTCACTCCGTCAGCTTCTCCGGGCCTGGGCAGCCTGGTGGTACATGAAACCGAATAGACTATATTGTCAAGTTTCTCAAAGACCCGCCTAAGTACTGTACCTTTTCCCACCCCTGCGGGTCCGGAAAGGACAAAAAGCCTTCCTCTCATTGTTTTTCTTCTTTACCTTCCTCTCCCTCAAAACGACCTGTGATCGTCTCCGGCTGAATGGCCGACAGTATCACATGCCTGCTGTCGGTTATAAGTATGGCCCTGGTCTTGCGTCCCTGGGTCACATCAACCAGAAGTCCGGCCTCCCTGGCCTCTTCCTTGAGTCTTTTGATAGGGGCGGAAGATGGACTTATTATCGCTACAATTCTGTCTGCGACCACCATATTGCCAAAACCTACGTGTACAAGCTTGTAATTCATCTTCATCTACTCCAGGTTCTGGATCTGTTCACGTATCCGCTCAAGAGCTGCCTTTGAATCAACTGCAAGCCACCTGATATCGGCGTCGGATATTTTTGAATCAAGGGTATTGACTTCACGGTTCATCTCCTGGACAATAAAATCAAGTTTGCGTCCTGAAGATTCAGTATCTTCCCCTGTTGCCCTGAACTTGGCAATGTGGCTTTTAAGACGCGCGATCTCTTCGGTTACGTCCCACTTGTCCGTCATTATCACGATCTCCTGCATAAAGCGAGACTCTTCGAGAACACCTCCGAGTGAGGCAAGCATCTCGGTTATTCGTCCCCTCGTATTCTCAAAGGCCCTATCTCTTGCCGGCATCCAGTTTGCTTCAATAAGTCCGGAAAGCCTTTCAAGTTCAGACAGATGGGAAAGCACCTCTTCCCTGAGATGGCCTCCCTCAGTCTCCCTCATCGACTGCCATGAGCTCAGCCCTTTATCTATGAGCTCAGAGAATGCCTTCTCCAATTCCTCAGCTTCGGCAGAATCCTCAAATCGGGGAATGTCAAGCACGCCCGGCAGGGTGACAACACTTTCCAGCTGAAGGTCTTTTGCCTGTCCCAGTGCACGCTGTATCTGCATAAGTTCTTCACAGTAGGATGTGAGGATATCTTTGTTTATCCTTCCCATTTTGAAAGAAGGCGCCCATAGGACCTCCATCCTCACCTGCAGCTTGCCTCTTCTGAAACCTTTGCGAAGCTTCTGATGAAACCAGGGCTCCCAGCTGGAAAATTCACGCGGAAGCTTAACATAGATTTCCTGATATCTGTGGTTTACGCTTGAAATCTCTAAACTGACCGTTCCCCATGACCTCTGTATCTGGTTCCTGCTGAATCCCGTCATGCTTACATACATACGATCACACCCTGTCTTCTGTATGCTCTATATTTCATCGTTTTCCCCAGGCTGCGCAACATTGTCTTCGCGCGAATGTTTCTTAACGGCGGCAAGAAGCTCTTCAAAACCCTCTCCGGTCAGAGCGCAGACCTTAACTGTTTCTTCACCTTTGGCCCTCAGCTCCATAGCTATATAATCAGCTTCCGGGCCTGCCTTGTCTATCTTGTTTAGGACAACTATCCTGGGCAGATCATCAGCCTTAAGCTCCTTAAGCGTCTGAAGCACTACATCCATGTTGCCCACGGGGTCTCTGTCAGCTGAATCGATCACCAGGAGCAGCAAGTCGGCGCCCGCAACTTCTTCAAGCGTGGCCCTGAATGCAGCTACAAGCTCAGGAGGCAGTTTCCTTATAAATCCTACTGTATCGGAAAGCAAAAAACTTCCGCCGTTTCTGAAGCTGATCTTCCGCACAACGGTGTCAAGCGTTGAAAAAAGCTGGTTTGCTGCCAGTATACCGCTGTCTTTTGACAGTGCCTTCAACAGAGTTGACTTGCCGCTGTTGGTGTAGCCGACGAGGGCTGCCGTAAAGGCTCCGTCCTTCCTCCGCCTCTCACGTCTGTCCCTTCTTCTCTCCTTAACTTCCTCCAGGCGGGAAGTAATGCTTTTTATCCTTCTTTCGAGCTTTCTTCTGTGCCTTTCGAATTCAGTCTCTCCGGGACCTCTGGTACCAATGCCGCCTCCTGTCCTGGACATCTGATGCCCAAGTCCTTTGAGGCTGGGGATCTCATACCTGTACTGAGCAAGTTCCACCTGAAGCTTTGCTTCTGCTGTATGGGCCCTGCTCTCAAATATTTTCATAATTACAAAGGCCCTGTCCCATACTGTCATTGACGTCAGCTTCTGAAGATTGCTCTTCTGGGTCGGGCTCAGAAAATCATCAACAACAAGCAGTGTGGCCCCTGATTTCTGTGCAAAATCCCTGATCTCTTCAGCTTTGCCTGAACCCACAAAGCTTGCGGGGTCCGGTGTGTTCCTTTTCTGGATCACCCTGGCAAGAGTCGGTATATCCAAATTTTCAAGAAGCATTACCAGTTCGTCAAGCGATACCTCAGTCTCTTCTGAGCTGTTGATGTCTACTCCGCACACTATTGCTTTTTTGGGCCTTATCGAGAGATCTATGGATGACCTTTTTTGCCGGCTCAATTCTCTTTGTCTGCTCCCAATTCCATGGCCAGGCTGACTATAACGTCAGTGACCTCTTCGATCGTCATTTTTGTGCTGTCAATTATCACACAGCCCTGAGCGGGGCGAAGCGGCGCTATCTCCCTGTTCATGTCGTAAAGGTCCCGTTCGTTGACATATTGCAGTATTTCTTCAAAGTCCGCGTCTTCACCGCGTTCAATTCTCTCTTTGTAACGGCGTCTTGCCCTCTCCTCGGCATCTGCCGTAAGGAATATCTTGAGATCTGCATCCGGAAAGACGACAGTCCCCATGTCCCTCCCGTCTGCAACAAGCCCATCTGAGGCCTCTTTTCTCTGAAATCCCATAAGCGCGTCCCTTACGGTCTTGAGTGCAGAGAATGAAGATACTGCAGAATCGATCACTGGCGTCCTTATCTCGGCAGTTACGTCCCTGCCGTTTACTGAGACTTTTGGACCCGAAAGTGAGACTGAAATGTTCTTTATGGCAGACAGCACCTTTTCTGTTTCATTCGGAGCGATCCCTTCCTGGGTAAGCATCCATGCGACTGCCCTGTAAATTGCCCCTGTATCAAGGTAGGGAAGCCCGAGCTTTTCTGCAGCTGCCTTTGCAACAGTGCTTTTGCCCGCACCGGCAGGCCCGTCTATTGTTATAACAAGCCGACGGATCTTTGATTTTTCCATAACAAAAAACTCTCCTTATGCCTGACGGCAACACAAAAACATTTCGGACCAAGGTCTCCGGACCGAAATTCTAAAAAATTTATATTTCCTAAACTATTATTATACTATCTTTCCGTTTTTAATATAACTCCAAAGTTCTTCCCTGCTGACGGAAAGGAAACTGCCGGGGCTGAGTTCCCTCAGTTCAAGTTTTCCTATCCTTCGTCTGATAAGTCTTCTGACGTCATTTCCCAGTGAACGTGCCATCAGCCTTATCTCTCTTTTTATTCCCTCGCCAAGGACTACTTCAAACCAGCACTGAAGGGGTTTTCGTCCAATCCTGCGGACAGATATGGGTTTCAGGAAGAGACCTTCTGCCTCCACACCGTCGGTCCACTCGATCAGCTTATCTTCCGGCAGTGGTTTTCTGAGTTCTACCTCGTATGTCTTCGTTATTCCCTTTGACGGGTGGATAAGTTCCTGGGAGAACAGCCCGTCGTTGGTCAGTATTATCAGCCCTTCACTGTCCCTGTCCAGTCTTCCTACGGGAAAGAGCCGGTATTTGTCGAATTCCACGGGGAGTATGTCTATGACTGTCTGTTCCCTGCTGTCCTCAACTGCACAGAGTATGCCGCGCGGCTTGTTGAATATCATATATTTCTGTTCGACAGGAGAGATCTCCCTCCCTTCGAACATAACCACGTCATCATTTCCGACCTGCCGCCCCGGCTCTGTAACAGCCTCGCCGTTTACCGTTACTTTTCCCGAAAGGATGTGCTCCTCAACCTTTCGCCTTGCCCCTATCCCGCACATTGCGAGATATCTGTTCAGTCTGATATTGTTTTTGCCTTCACTCATAGTTTTCTCCGTCAACAGCTGTACTGTAGGATGCTTCAAAAGGATCTGTGCCGTTGTCTTCTGCCTTATAGTCTTTCAGCTCGTCAAGTGTCGGCAGTGAGTTTATCCCTGACAGCCCGAATATTTCAAGGAACCTTTCCGTAGTCCTGAAAAGCAGAGGTGAGCCGACACTTTTTTTCCTACCGGCCACTCTTACAAGACCATGTTTCAACAGCGTATCCACTACCCTGTCACACCTGACAGACCTGATATCTTCTATCTCAGAACGGGTAACAGGCTGATTGTATGCAATTACGGAAAGTGTCTCGAGAGCTGCCTTGCTCAGCCTGACCTTCTGAAGTGATACGGAACTTGAGAATGCCTCTATAGTATCCGCCAGATCGGGGGCGGTCGCCATCTGCCAGCCGCCCGCTGCAAAAAGTACCGTGAGTCCGTGCGAAGATGCATATATATCCTTGATCTTACTGACCGCACGCTCTGCCCTGGCCGCTGTTACTCCCAGATATGAGGCTATCTCCTGGCTCGAGACAGGCTGCGGGGATACAAAAAGCATCGCCTCCACCTGCCGTTCAAGCAGTCCCATCTCTCCGTTTCCATTTTCATCAGACTGCTTCAACCATAACATCTCCCAACGTTTCCGACTGTGTGATCCTGACCATTCCGAGGCGTGACATCTCAAGCAGGGCAAGAAGCGTCACTATAAGTATCTTTTTGTTTTTTTCTTCAAGAAGATCCTTCAGCGGCAGTTTGCTTTTCCTGATCGAGCGCAGAAGCTCTTCCATCCTCTGCTCGACCTGGCGTTCTTCCGGCATCGCATCAGGAATATCTTCCCAGATGGATATTTCTCCGGAGCAGTCGCAATTTCGTTTCTCATTGTATCTGTCAAGCATCTGCCACCAGAGGGATGCCAGTCCGTAAAGGTCTCCAAGATCATAAAACGGAGTGCTCTCTTCGTCAGCGATCCTGATAAAAGACCGCTCTCTCTCCCTTTGGAGCCCTGCAAGATATATGGCTGAATTCCTGTAAGGCCTGAAAACCTCCAGCATTCTCCTGATCTCTTCTTCGTCAGCGTACAGGTCACCCTCACAGATCTCTTCTTCTTCCTCCGCATCACGGTGTGCGGGAAAAAGGGAGTGCACCTTCCTAAGGAGAAGCCTGCTGGCAAACGAAAAAAACTCGGCCATCTCGTTCAGCGTCGTCCTCCTGCTGTTTACAAGGAAACTGACATACTGGGTGACAAGATCGGTCAGGTTTATCTCTGCAGGATCCAGCTCCCTGCTTTCCACCAGGTGGCAAAGCAGGTCGAGCGGACCGGAAAAAGATCCGAGATGTACCTCGAAACTCTTCCGGTCCTGATAATTATCTTTGGGTAACTCTTTGAGAAGTTCTGTCAAACTCCCCTCAGTGGAGCAGCCCGATCGCTTTATATACGTCTTCCATAGTTTTTTCCGCCACAGACCGGGCGCGGGCCGCTCCTGACTCCAGTATCTGCATCAGATCATCCTCGCGTCCTTCGTAATAGGCACGGCGCTCCTGTATGGGACCCATCATTTTTTCGAGATGTACCATAAGTTTTTTCTTGCAGTCCACGCATCCTATTCCCGCTGTCATGCATCCTTCGTGAATATCAGACATCTCCTGTGGATCCCTGTTGAAAAACTTCTGTATATCCCAGACAGGACACTTTTCAGGTGTTCCCGGGTCAGTCCTTCTCTCTCTGGCAGGATCGGTAGTCATTGTCCTGAGTTTGTCCCAAATGGTTTTCATGTCATCTGCTATATCAAGGGCATTGCCGTATGACTTGCTCATTTTACGCCCGTCAGTACCGGGCATTTTGGCAGAGGGAGTGAGCAGTGTTTCGGGCTCGGGGAATATGTCCCCGTAGAAATGGTTGAATCTCCGCGCCACCTCCCTGGAAAGCTCAAGGTGCGGCCCCTGGTCCTCACCCACAGGAACAGCCCATGACTTGTAGAGCAGTATGTCCCCCGCCATCAGCACCGGGTAACCAAGGAATGCATAGGTTGAAAGATCCTTGTTCTGCAGGTTCAGTATCTGTTCCTTATAGGTAGGGCAGCGCTCGAGCCACCCCAAAGGAGTTATCATGGAAAGGGCAAGGTGTATCTCGGCATGCTGCTTTACATGCGACTGGATAAATATCGAAGACTTCTCCGGGTCGACTCCTACGGCAAGCCAGTCCAGCAGGATCTCTCTGCAGTTTGCCTTAACTTTGCTGCAGTCGGCGTAATCCGACATCATGGCATGCCAGTCGACTATTCCCCAGAAGCAGTTGTACTCGTTCTGAAGCTTTACCCAGTTGATCAGGGCACCTGCCATGTGGCCGTAGTGAAGTTTGCCTGTAGGCCTCATTCCGCTGAATATCCTCTTTTTTTCGTCCATTTATTCCACTTTCCCTTCTAAATTTCCGCCGATCCGCACAAGAACGGCAATATTACAGCCTTACTAAATTGTGTAACTCTCCCTCTCCGTTTCAGAGATCAATTCAACAGTCAGTCCCGTCTCTTTTTCAATGATCGACCGGAGTTTCGGCAGACTGGCCCTCTCCATTTCACCATGGTCGACCTCGACAAGCCCAAGCCCGAAGTTCAGGGCATCCTGCCTGTCGTGATACGAGATGTCGGCCGTAACAAAGAGGGATGCGCCTTTATCTGCGGCAAAAGGCCACATATCTCCGCACGAACCGCCCCCGAGCGCTATTCTTTTTATCATGGCAGGGCCTGTACGGTAAGCCCTGCAGCATGAGAGCGACCATCGCTCCCTGATCAGTCCCGTGACCGTCTCAAGCGGCAGGGGCACCATAAGTTCGCCGACTGCGCCCATTCCCCATGAAGTCCCGTCTGACGGATCTTTGAGGGGGGCGATATCATCAAGGCCAAGCAGTTCCGCAAGCGTGAAGTTGACGCCTTCCGGTGACGAATCCCAGTTGGTATGCGCAGCATAGAGCGCGACTCCGTTTTTGATGGCACTCACCACTGCTCTGGCTGCAGGCCTGTCCGGTATTATGTTCCTTAGTGGTCTGAAAATAATGGGATGGTGCGATACGAGAAGGCTGCATCCTCTCTCAGACGCTTTGCTGACCGTCTCTTCGGACACATCGAGCGCAATGCCTATCTTTGATATTTCGGAGCCCGGATCACCAACCTGCAGTCCTGGGTTGTCCCAATCCTCGGCCCATCTCAGGGGAATCCTCTTTTCAATAAGACATATGACATCGCGCAGCTTCATGACGTCCCTCCCATTTATCACAGCTTTCCTATTCTAATATACGCAGCCTGACCAGTCAAAGAAGAGAAATTGGTCAGCGGTAATCACCCCGTTCAGGAACCATCTCATATCCTATGCTTTCTATCTTCGCCTTTACATAGGCAAGACTCTCGGATGCGTCATCCGCTGTACCTATCTTGTTGTCGTAGAGCAGGTAATTTTTTCTTGCTTCAAGAGGAGAGATATTTGGCATCACGACATTGGCGCCTGCAAGTATGCCCTGCTCCCTTCCGTCTGACCTCACTGTCCCAAGTGCAGTTGTGGCCGGCAGAAGGACTCTCGGGTGCATAAGCCTTACCAGGCTTACCATAAAGAGTGAGTCCTCAGCGCTTCCGGCAGGACAGTCCCTGAAGGGGGTCTCGCTGTGCGGGATGAAGGGGCCGATCCCGACCATGTGGGGACCAAACTCCTTCATGAAGAGGAGGTCTTCCGCAAGATTCTCCCTCGTCTGGAAGGGAGAACCCACCATCAGGCCGCATCCTGTCTGGAAGCCTATCTCTTTGAGGTCATAGAGGCACCTCTTCCTGTTGGCCAAAGTCAGAGAGGAGGGGTGAAGTTTGGAATAGTGCGCTTCACATGCAGTCTCGTGCCTGAGAAGATATCTGTCCGCACCGGCGTCGAAGAGCCTCTGGTATGAAGCTCTCTCCTTTTCCCCGAGAGAGATCGTGACCGCGCAGTCGCTGTATTTTTCCTTGATCCTGCCTATTATCTTCACAAGAAGGTCGTCTGTGAAGAAGCTGTCTTCACCGCCCTGAAGTACAAAGGTCCTGAACCCGGCCCCATATCCCCAGTCGCAGCAATAATGTATATCATCCTCAGAGAGCCTGTATCTGACAGCTTTAGTGTTGCTTCTTCTAATACCGCAGTAATAGCAGTCATTCCTGCAGTAGTTCGATATCTCGACAAGCCCCCTTGAAAATATCTTCCTGCCAAATACGGAGAGGGACGTTTCCCTTGCCTTTTCGGCAGCGTACATCCTGTCCCCTTCGCTGTAAGACGAGAGCAGCTCCACAAGCTCCTCTTTAGGCAGGATCCCGGCCTTTGCAAGATCGTCTATCCTTGTTATGTTGTCCATCACGTCCATCTTCCCTTCTTTTCAGGTCAACAGCTTATATTTTAGTGAATCGTATCACGAACGTTTTTTGCCCACAAGGATAAAACAACTACTTTTTGATCACATTCACCGCGGCTTTCCCGGTTTGACAACAAAAGAACCGGTGGATGATAATGGGAATACGAAAGGCAGATGATAAAAATGTCTTACAGTCCGGATCTAGGCTCAGGATTCAACGGAACCAGGCTGCGTACTCCAAACCACGCATCCTGTTCCGGCATGTGTTCCGACTGCGTGCGGGAATGCCCTGTGCTTTGCGAGATAGGGCTTTCCGCGCTGAGGGGGACGGAAGCGGCTTACCCTTCCGATCCAAACGGAAGCCAGTTCGCTTCCGAGAAAAAATATCCTGTTGGTCTCTCTGATTTTAACATCAATGGGAGGGTATTCGGTGCCCAAGGGCTTCCTGAGGATGCTGACACAGCACACCCTTTGAACGTGGATCTATCATGCAGCATGGGGATAAGGCACCCTGTAATGCATAAGCTGCCCGTTATACTTCCTGCTGTCGCAAAACTCAACTGGAAAGACTACTATGCGGGAGCTGCAATGGGAGGGGTAAGCGCCGTAATAGGGGAAGCCGTGGTAAACAAGGATAAGGACGCTTCTTTCGCAAACGGCAAAGTTACATCCTCTCCGCTGATCAAAGATATGGTCTCTTCATTCAGGAACTATGAAAGGGGATACGGAGACATTGTCCTTCAGGCTAACTATGACGATGTCTCTTACGGGGTCCTTGAATACGCGATAGAAAAACTGGGGGTAAAAAGCGTCGAACTGAAACTTGGTCAGGCCGCAAAGGGCATCCAGGCAATCTCCAAAAAACTTTCGCTTGAAGAGGCAAAGGATCTCAAGGCGAGGGGAAGGCTTGTTTTCCCGGATCCCGGGTCTGATGAGATAACCAAACTGATCTCCTCGGGATTCAAGCCAGCTTTCAGGATAATGGGACGCCTCCCCATGTACAGCGAAGAGAAGCTGGCAGCCTACATCAAATCGCTTAGGGGGATGGGAGCAAAGAGAGTGATGCTGAAGGTTGGAGGATATGACAGGAAAGACCTCGAACTGACCCTGAAGATAGCATCTGAGGCGGAAGCTGACCTTGTCACCTTTGACAGCGCAGGCGGCGGTACCGGCGACAGTCCATGCAGAATGATGAATGAATGGGGACTTCCCGCCCTATATTTGGAGAGCATCATATGGGACATCCTGAACAGGATGAAAAAAGAGGGCAAACAGCTGCCGGGCGTTGCGATAACTGGAGGATTCTCTCTCGAGGACAGCATATTTAAGGGTCTTGCATTCGGTGCGCCCTATATCTCGCATGTCGGCGTCTGCAGGGCTCCAATGGCCGCAGCAATGTTCTCAGGGATGGTCGGAGAAGGAATCGATAAGAAAAATATACCTGACTCAGTCAAAAAGTTTGGATCGACAGCCGGGGAGATATATTATGAACTGCAGGACCTTCACATGCTCTACGGCAAGGATGCCGCGAATTTTTCACCGGGCTCAGTCGGGGTCTTCTCATACCTCAGCCGGATCGGTTTCGGTCTCCGCCTTCTCATGGGCCTCAACCGGAAATTTTCTGTCGGTTACATCTGCAGATCAGATTTGGTGCCACTGACAGAGCCTGCAAAAAAACTTCTTGAAGGGCCCTGGATCTGACCGGTTATCGGCAGATAAAAAGTTAAGGACCGGCAGATCTTCCGCATACGGGAAAACTGCCGGTCCCATTAATTAATAAAAGATGATCTTTCTTTTTTGACAGTCTACATTCCCATGTAGGCTTTGCGGACTTCTTCCGAGCAGAGAAGTTCCTGCGATGTTCCAGAGTAGACTATTGTACCTGTCTGGATTACATAGCCTCTCTTTGCTATTTCAAGTGCCTCCTGGACCATCTGCTCAACGAGGAGGACCGTAACGCCCCTTTTGTTGATCTCAATCACAGTCTCAAATACTCTCTCTACAAGGCTTGGCTGCAGTCCGAGGGAAAGCTCGTCGAGCAGGATAAGTTTCGGTTTGGACATGAGTCCCCTGGCGATAGCACACATCTGCTGCTCCCCGCCGCTCATAGTCTCGGCAGTCTGATCCCTGCGGTCTTTGAGGATCGGGAAAAGATCGTACATCTCTTCAAGGCGTTCATCTATTACTTTTCTGTCCTTTGTCGCAAAGGCACCAAGCTCAAGGTTTTCACGTACCGTCAGTTTCGAGAAAAGACGGCGGCCTTCGGGCACATAGCTGAGCCCCTTCTTGATGGTTTTAGAGGCGGGTGTTTTAGAAATGTCCTCTCCCATAAAGCTTACAGTACCGCTTACCGGGTGCATCAGTCCGGCGATAGTCCTCATTGTAGTGCTTTTGCCGGCTCCGTTCGCTCCAATTATTGCTACAAGCTCGCCTTCGTTTACCTCCAGCGAGATGCCGTGGATGACAGGAACCGCGTCATAGGCACAGTGTATGTTTTTGACTTCGAGCATGGCTGACATCACTGTTCCTCCTCACAGGCCCTGAGTCTCTTCGCAAATTTCTCACCGAAGTATGCCGTAATGACTGTCGGGTCGTTGATAACCGCCTGCGGACGATCTTCTGCGATCTTTTTTCCGCTTGCAAGGACAACTATCTTGTCTGCTATCGGCATTATGGCCTCCATGATGTGTTCGACCATCAGTATTGTCACGCCTTCTTCCTTTAGCCTGACTATGACTTCCACCATCTCTTTTACTTCAGTTGATGTCAGTCCCGCAACAGATTCGTCAAGAAGAAGAAGTTTCGGGCCGGTCGCAAGTGATCTTGCCACCTCAAGCCTCTTCTTGTTGCCTATGGTAAGTCCGCCGGCCAGCTTGTTCCTGAGATCCCCGAGGAAACAAAGTTCCACGCATTGCTCAGCGACCTCGTTGGCCTTTGCTGTATCGCTGTAGCGCATGTATGCCCCGACCAGGATATTTTCATACACAGTCATCTCCTTCAGGGGCCTTACGACCTGAAAGGTCCTTGCCAGACCAAGGCGGGCCATCTTCCACGAGGGATATCCGGTCACATCCAGCCCGTCAAACGTAACTTTCCCGGCCGCGGGCTTGTACAGGCCTGCGACACAGTTGAAAAGGGTCGTCTTTCCGGCCCCGTTGGGACCGATGAGACCAACTATCGTACCCTTTTCGACATCAAAGGAGACATCGCTGTTGGCAAGCAGGGATCCGAATTTCATGGTCAGGTTTCTGACTTCAAGCAGTGCCATCACGCGTCACCTTCTTTCCTTGAAATTGTTCCCTTTGTAAAGTATCTTATCAGTCCCATAATACCGAGAGGCTGCTTGATCATAACGATGATTATTATCAGCCCGAATATCATCAGGTCTACACCTGCTCCAAGGTGGGAAAGATATGCCCGCGTGTACTCCTGAAGCGGTATCAGGACAAGAGCTCCTAGGAAAGGACCCCAGAATGTTCCGAGGCCGCCAAGTATTGTTATCAGGACAAATTTCATCGACATGTCGAGGGACATCACCATCGGAGGGTCAACGCGATAGTTGTACTGTGCGAAGAAAGATCCGCACAGTGCCGCAAGCGACGCCGAAAGAGCCATTGCCGACAGTTTAACCACAGTGCTGTTGACTCCGAGGGACTCCGCCGTTTCCTGTCCTTCGCGCACGGCCCTGAGATAGTATCCCATCCTATGTCTCTCTATCCATCTGACGACGCTGAATACAAGTATGAATATTGCAAGGGCCCCCAGATAATACCCGTTTTTGGTGTCTGACCAGGAAAAATTCTTCCATCCGTCCGGGAGTATAGGATAGTCAAGTCCCAGCGCTCCGCCGATAGCATCCCAGATCATAAAGAGCCTGTTGAATATTTCGACAATGGCGAATGTAGCTATTGCAAAGTAGTGCCCCTTAAGCTTAAAGCAAGGATAGCTTATTATGACGGAGACCACTGCTGCAGCCAGCATTCCAAGAGGGGCTCCGTACCATGGAAGGCCTTCGAAATTTACTACCGCCAAAGCTGCTGCGTATGCCCCTATTCCAAAGAAGACAGAATGTCCGAAGGAGGTCTGTCCGCAGTAGCCGCTGATTATGTTCCATGACTGTGCCATCGCCGCATAAAGAAGGATCATCGTAGCAACGTGACCGAAGAAGGATCCCCCTATAACGCCCGGGATAAACGGCAGCACGACGGCGACAGCAAGGAACCCGTACCAGAGTTTGTCTGATTTCTCTTTAAACATCGCCGTCACCACCCAAACAGACCCTTAGGTCTGATCATTATTACAACAAGGTATATAGCAAATACAGCCACATATTTAACGACCGCCGCAACGTAGAATCCTGCAAAGGATTCCACAAGCCCGATCAGAAGAGCTGCAAAGAGGGCTCCCGGAATGCTGCCGAAACCTCCGAGGGCAACCACTACAAATGCTATGAGGCTGAAGAGCCCCCCCACTTCCGGATGCACTGCAAGATATGTAGTCATAAGTCCGCCCGCTACGCCGACGCAGGCGCCTCCTATGCCAAAAACGAGCAGATAAATATTTTCCGTGTCGATACCCATAAGCTCAGCTGCTTCCTTATCCATTGCGGTAGCCTGGATCGCCCAGCCCACCCTCGTTTTTTTGATCAGCCAGTAAACGCCCAAGAGGACCGCAAGCGAGAAGATGGCCGTAACAAGTTGGGGGACGGAAACTATTGCTCCGGCAAAATGGAATGTTTTGCCTTCCATTATTGTGCCTGAGAGCAGACGGAAATTAGGGGTAAAGCGATTCATGCAGAAATTCTTCAGGAGCATAGAAAGACCGAACGTTGCTAGAAGCGGAGCCATTGCTGCCTTTCCGAGACTGTTTTTGATTATGAGCCTGTAGGTCAAAGCGCCAAGCAGGAACAGGAAAATACCGGCTGCGATCCACGAAAAGAGCGGGTCTATCCCGAGGATCTCACCTATCCAGTAACAGAGGTACATTGCGACCATCAGGAATTCCCCATGTGCGAAGTTGATAACATCCATTACTCCCCACATCATGCTCAGTCCCGCAGCGACAAGCGCATACAGAAGACCGCTGAGGATCCCGTCTATCAAAACCTGTACAAAATTACTCACTTAAATAACCTCCCTAAAAGAGGCGGGGCCAAAAATCGCCCCGCCTCATAACGCCTATGCTTTAAGATCGACTAGCGTTTGCCCCACGGGGTCATCGGGAAGACAGGCTCCGCCTTCCTGTACTTAAGCGGGAATACCGTCTTGTAGTCCTGGTCTTTGATCTGGGTAATTACGCTGAGTGCATATACATTCTGTCCGCCGGGCTCAAACTTGACTTTTCCGCTGAGGGACATTACAGAGGGGAACTCTTCTGTCCTGAGGATCTGAGCGACCTTTTCGGTATCGAGCGATCCGGCCTTCTCTATTGCCTGAGCAAGCACGAAGAGCATTACAGCTTCCTGGATGGAGTCGCTGTCGAAGGGCTGGTTGCTTCTGGGCGTGTAATATTTCTTCTCGATCTTTACGGCTTCAGGCATAAATTCTTTCGCGAGTGCCGGCGAATATCCCATTCCGCCCATGAAGTAGTCTCCGTCGCCGGCAAGTTCCTTCTGGACTGCAGGGTTCTGGTATCCTGTGCAGTAGTTGAGCGCTATCTTCGGGAGCCAGTTTACCTGCTTCATTGTACGGACCCAGAGTGAATAGTCTCCGCCAAGAGCTGCTCCGAATACTGCGTCGGGATTGGCCGCCTTGAGGGTCTGAACTTCGCTGTTGAGGTTCGTTGCACCGTTGTTGAAGGGAACATCGGCAACGACCTTAAGTCCTGAATGCTTTGCGGCCTTATGGGCCTCTTCTGCGGCATGCTTGCCGAACTCTGTATTTTCGTAGATAAGTCCGAGTGTCTTTATGCCGGCATTTTTCTCTTTGTTGAGGTATTCGATGTACTCAACAAATTCCTTTGATTCGATCGCGTCTGTCGGGGCATGGCGGAAGAAGTACTTGTAGTCGCGCTCTGTAAGTGCAGCAGAGCTTGAGCATCCGCACATGAAGATCTTTTTTGCACGCTCGGCGACCGCACTTGCAGGTTTTGTCGCTGAGCTGTTGTATGAACCGATGACCGCAAAGACTTTTTCCTGGTTGTAAAGACGCTCGGCTTCAGACTTGGCGACATCCGGTTTGCCCTGGTGGTCAGCCTTGATTATTTCGATCTTATACCCATTGAGAAGACCTTCCTTTGCAGCAAGAGGAGCGTTAATGTCGGGGTTAGCCTTGTTGATGACGTCAGCCGCCGCAAGAACAGAATTTACACAGTTCTGCCCGGAAACAGCAGCGGGTCCGGTGAGTGGAAAGAGCGCGCCGATCTTGATGACTTTATCCGCAGCAAAAGCTGATGAACATATCATCAAAGAAAGGGCCAATACCATAAGTACCGCGATCGTGGAACGCTTTCTGAGTTGCATTGAAAATCGACCTCCCATAAGGATAATTAAGATATGACAACCAGAGATCCTGGTATATCAGTTACCTTGTAATTATAGTTAATTTTGTAACAGCATGTCAATTTTTTGTCCGATTTCACATTTCGGCCCTTCCGCCTGTAAACCTGCAATGTAAAGGGAATACCCTTTTTTTTAGATCCTTTGGCCATACTTTTTGAAGGAAGCCTCACTTCCGTATTTTTACTCTGCGAATGGCATAAAAAATGGCAAAATAAGTTGACATTTATTTAGGTGAGGAATATATTATGAACGTTTGAGTGGACAATTTGTTTTTAACAAACATTTTAAGGAGGCCCATTTTATGATCTTTCAGGCTGAAGTTATCATCAAACCGCGTGAGGGAGTACTTGACACGCAGGGCAAAGCTGTAGAAAAAACCTTGTCTCACCTCGGCTACAAGGGACTTGAAGAAGTAAGGGTAGGAAAAATAGTAACAATGAAATTGGATGCCCCCGACAGGGAAGAAGCTGAAAAAATGCTTGTTTCAATGTGTTCTGACCTTCTCTGCAACGATCTGATAGAGACCTTTAATATTTCAGTGAGGTAAAAATTGCGATGAAAACAGCAGTAGTTGTATTTCCCGGGAGCAACTGCGACAGGGATGTCGAGAGAGCTGTAAGGGAATCCCTGAAAAGCAGGGTGGAAATGGTATGGCATTATAAGGAGTCATTCGAAGAACAGCCTGACCTGGTGGTCCTGCCGGGAGGCTTTTCGTACGGAGACTATCTTCGTTCGGGTGCAATGGCTGCAAGGTCCCCCATAATCAAGGCAGTGAGGGAGCATGCTGAGAGAGGAGGGCTGGTCCTAGGCATATGCAACGGATTCCAGATCCTCACCGAGACTAAAATGCTTCCGGGTGCCCTGCTTCCAAATACTTCCCTTACCTTTATCTGCCGCAGGTGTCATGTCCGTGTAGAAAGGACTGACAATAAATTCACATCCGGCCTGAAAGAGGGAGAGGTCATGCAGTTCCCTATAGCCCACCATGAAGGTCTCTTTTTCCTGCCCGATGATGATCTGAAAAAACTGGAAGATGCAGGCCGTGTAGTCTTCAGGTATGCGGATCCTGAGACGGGAAGGGCCGGAGCGGAATACGCACCCAACGGAGCACTTAACGGCATTGCGGGGATATGCAGCGAAAAAGGCAATATTCTCGGACTTATGCCCCACCCCGAACGTGCTACCGTCCCCCACCTTAACGGCGGGAGTGACGGCAGACGGTTTTGGGATTCGATAGCCAGGGCTTTTGAAGAAAGAGGTGCGTGCTGATGGATTTCAAAAGTACAGGACTGTCCGAATCGGAATACATGCGCATAAAAGAGCTTCTTGGAAGGGAGCCTAATGAGCTGGAGACTCAGCTCATCGGTGTCATGTGGTCGGAACACTGCAGCTACAAATCGACCAAAAGGCTGCTGAGGACATTTCCTTCAAAAGGCAAGTATGTACTTCAGGGGCAGGGAGAGAACGCCGGCGTTGTAGATATGGGAGAGGGCTGGGGCTTTGCTTTTAAAGTTGAAAGCCACAACCATCCCTCCGCAGTAGCTCCGTTTCAGGGAGCAGCTACAGGCGTGGGAGGAATAATCAGGGACATAATTGCTATGGGCGCCCGCCCTTCGGTATCAATGGACGGACTCTTTTTCGGAGATCCCTCCCTTAAAAAAACAGAAAACCTCTCAAAGGGAATAGTAGAAGGCATAGGGGCATACGGCAATGCTGTAGGTGTTCCGATAGTAGGGGGAAAGACCTTTTACTCACCCTGCTACAACGACAACCCTCTGGTCAACGCATTCAGCGCAGGTTTTGTGCGTCTTGACAAAATGGCAAGCTCACAGACCGCAAAAAAGGGCGATCTTGCTGTCCTTCTGGGATCAAAGACCGGAAGGGACGGCATAGCGGGTGCATCTTTTGCATCGCGTGAACTTGATGAGGATTCAAAGGCAAGCAAGCCGCAGATCCAGATAGGCGACCCCTTTGAGGAAAAGCTGCTTATAGAATGCTGCATGGATCTGCTCGAAAAAGGACTTATAGCTTCAATGCAGGACATGGGTGCTGCCGGAATACTCTCCTCTTCGAGCGAGATAGCTCATAAGAGCGGATGCGGGATCGAAATAATGGTCGAAAAGATCCCTCTGCGGGAAAAAGGCATGGCCCCATGGGAGATATTCCTCTCCGAGTCACAGGAGCGAATGCTCCTTATCGTTGAACCTGACAAACTTGATCCGGTCCTTCAAATGGCCGCGCACTTCGATCTTGACTGCGCCGTGGTGGGAATAATGACAGACTCAGGCCGCTACAAGGTTTTCGACAGGAATGAAATGATAGCCGATTTGCCTACTTCAATACTTGGGGATGCCCCTGAAATAGTATGGCCTTCATCTGAACCCTCAGACATGGGCGAGAGATCATCAATGAACGAAGACTCGATCAAGACAGATTCACCTGCAGGAGACCTGCTTATGCTTATAGGCTGTCCCAACGGAAGAAGCAAACACGGAATATGGGAACAGTATGACTCAATGGTCCAGCTGCACACCATAGCGGGACCGGGAGCCCCGGTCGCCGCGGTAGAGGTCCCCGATACCCGGAGGGCATGCCTGCTCACAATGGAAGCCGAACCCAATAAATGCCGGACCGACCCGTACCTCGGCGCTTCAGAAACAATGGCACTGTCGCTCAGAGGCCTGTGGATAGCCGGGGCTGAGATCCTTGGAATGACGAACTGCCTCAATTTTGCGTCACCCGAAGTTCCCGAAAAGTTTTATGAGCTTGAGGAGTGCGTAAGGGGACTTTCAGACACATGCCGGGCTCTTGACTGTCCTGTAGTTTCAGGAAACGTAAGCCTATACAATGAAACTGCCTCGGGTCAGATATATCCTACTCCCCTTGTGGTAAGCGCAGGACTTATTTCAGACAGAAATGCCCGTCTGGGATCCGGGCTTGCCCAAAAAGGCGATTCACTCTATCTGGCCGGAGAACTGACGGGATCCCTTGGTGCTTCGAGATACCAGGTAATGAAAGAAGGAAAGGCAGCAGGTAAAACTGTCTCTCCTGATCACGAAAAAGAAAGGGCCTTCAGGG
Source organism: Synergistaceae bacterium (assembly GCA_036803945.1). Taxonomy (GTDB): domain Bacteria; phylum Synergistota; class Synergistia; order Synergistales; family Synergistaceae; genus Caenicola. The sequence continues at coordinate 20,991 of DAIRTK010000003.1, read as the reverse complement.
ACAGAGCCCTTAAAACGGCACGGGAAAAAGCCGCCTCTTCCGGTCGGGCCATAGCCGGAGGAGGACTTGCTGTGACAATTGCAAATGAGGTCATTGCTTCAGGCTGCGGGATGTCTGTTCAGACAGATCCCTCCCTGTCTTTGGAAGAAGTCCTTTTCTCCGAAGGCGGAGCACGTGCCGTCTACACTGTTCCAAAAGAGAAGGAAAAATATTTCGAGGAGATATGGGAAGGTTTCCCCTGCACAAAGATAGGGTCTGTAGGGGGAGAAAAGCTCGAATGGAAAGATATCTTCAGCATTGAACTCCCGAAGCTGAAAAATGCCTTCATGGAGGGCAGCTGCTAAAAATGTGCGGTGTTTTCGGTGCTTACAGCATGGACGGATCATCCGTACTGGAGGATGTATATCTTGGCCTGTGCGCACTTCAGCACAGGGGACAGCTCTCTGCCGGAGTTGCATGGATCGAGGATGGGACCGTAAATATCAAGAAGGGCATGGGGCTTGTACATGAAGCATTGAACCAGAGCTGCCTTTCCAGGATATATGCAGATACGGCGATCGGGCATGTCAGGTACGCCACTGCGGGAGGGACAAGGATAGAGGATTCCCAGCCTATCGGAGCAAATTACTCCCAGGGCCCGGTGGCCATAGCTCACAACGGCAACCTCACGAACGCCCAGGGCCTTGGCGGCTACCTGCAAAACAGGGGAGCCATTTTCCACACTTCATCGGATACAGAGACAATACTGCAGCTAATGGCCCATCAGCCCGGAGTAGTGCAGTTGGAAGCGCTTGAAAGGTCACTCTCTAAAATTCAGGGGGCATACAGCCTTGCCGTTCTCTTTGACGGATGCCTGATAGCCGCGAGGGATCCATGGGGATTCAGGCCCCTGATAATCGGCAGGAAGGACGAAACTGTTTATGTTGCCTCAGAATCTTGCGCATTGGATATTCTGGGTGCCGAGATAGTACGTGACGTAGAACCGGGAGAGATACTCGTTATCGACAAAAGGGGAATGATCTCCAGAAAACTTCCTGTCAAAACTGAAAAGAGATGTCACTGTTCCTTCGAATATGTATATTTTGCGCGCCCTGACAGCGTTATTGACGGGAGATCCGTATACAGGGCCCGGAAGGAACTGGGGGTCAAACTGGCCGGATCGGGAGCATCGCCCAATTCTGTTGTCACGGGTATGCCCGACAGCGGGACTCTGGCAGCTTTGGGCTTTGCCCAGAAAGCTTCACTACCTTTCGAAATAGGGATCGTCAGAAACAGGTATGTCGGCAGGACCTTCATCCAACCCACACAGTTGGTAAGGGATATCGGTGTAAAAATAAAGCTTAACCCCCAACAGACTGTATTCAAAGAAAAAGAGGCCGTAGTGGTTGATGATTCTTTGGTAAGGGGTACTACCGCACGAAGGATCGTATCTATGATACGGGAGAGCGGTGCGGAAAAAGTCCATATGCGTATAGCGTCCCCGCCTGTATGCTTTCCCTGCTATTACGGGATAGACACTCCCAGCTCGGACGAGCTGGCGGCCGCACAGATGGATATCCCTTCACTATGCAGAAAGATCGGTGCGGATTCTCTTGAATACCTCACATGCGAACAGCTCAGGGAGGCCATCGGCCTTTCATCTTCAGAGCTATGCACTGCATGCTTTGACGGAAACTATCTCGAGAACGGAGAATATCCCGATCTTCTGGAAGTATGAAAAACAATTGAGCAATGATCAGCGGTAAACAAAAAAACTGTTCCCTGCACAGCATCAGGCAATTACAAGAATATGATCGGTTATCTATTTAACGACCCGGAGGTGCTTCAAATGGAAGTTATGAAGAAGGATTTCATATACGAAGGCAAGGCAAAAAAACTTTACACCACTGACGATCCTGATGTTGTGATCGTTGAGTACAAAGACAGCTTTACCGCATTCAACGGAGAAAAGAAAGCTACGATGAGCGGCAAAGGTCAGCTGAACAACAAGATAAGCTCAAAACTATTCGAGTACCTTAAGTCAAAAGGGATCGATTCGCATTTCATCAAGCAGCTCGACGAAGTGCACCAGGCAGTGACAAGAGTAAGCATAGTACCTCTGGAAGTTATCGTAAGGAATATTACGACAGGTTCCCTCTGCAAGAGGCTGGGAGTTGAGGAAGGCATGATTTTGCCACGTCCCCTTCTGGAATTCTGCTATAAAAACGATGAGCTTGGAGACCCTGTGATACTTGAGGACCATGCTTTGCTTTTTGGATGGGCAACAGAGGATGAGCTGGCAAGGATCAAAGAAATTTCGCTTAAGGTCAACTCAGTGCTGAAAGAATACTTTGCAGAAAAAGGGATCGTTCTTGTCGACTTCAAACTGGAATTCGGCAAAAACTCAAAGGGCGAGCTGATGCTTGCTGACGAAATATCCCCCGACACCTGCAGATTCTGGGACAGTTCTACCGGTGACCGTCTTGACAAGGACAGATTCCGTAAAGACCTTGGAAACGTCCTGGGCGCATACGAAGAGATCTGGAAGAGGATATCAGAGTAAAAAGATGAGCGGGATATTCGGGGCATACAGCAAGACAGGCAAACCTGTACTGGAAGAAGTTTATCTGGGGCTGTATGCCCTCCAGCACAGGGGGCAGGAGTGCGCCGGCATTGCATGGTGCGACAGCGGGAGGATAGCTGCAGCCAAGGGAATGGGGCTGCTCCACAACGCGATCGAACAACAGTGTCTCACACAAAAAGATGCTTCCTGCGCCATAGGACATGTGCGCTATACTCCCCTTCCGGGCTCACAGCAGCACAATGTGCTTCCGATAGGCGCAAATTATGCCCGGGGAGCAGTTGCCATTGCGCATGACGGGCTTATAACCAACCTCAGGGAACTGACTTCCCAGCTTGAAAAACAGGGAGCAATTTTTCAGTCTTCCACAGATTCAGAGGCTATCCTTCATCTGATGGCTCACAAATCACATATGCAGCCGTTGGACGCCCTGATAGATTCACTGAGAAAAATTAACGGCTCATACGCCGTCATAGTCCTTCTTAACGGGGCTCTTGTCGCAGCCAGGGATCCCTGGGGCTTCAAGCCTCTTATCATAGGAACAAAGGATGACAATTATTATGCGGCCTCGGAATCCTGCGCTCTGGATATTGTAGGAGCTGATCTCCTTCGCGATGTTGAGCCAGGAGAAATAGTGGTCATGGATGAAAGAGGAACAAGAAGCCTCAGGATACACCAAAATAACGGCTGCCGGGGCATGAGGTGTTCGTTCGAATACGTATATACAGCCAGACCGGACAGCATAATTGACGGCAGGTCTGTATATGACGCAAGGAAAGAAATGGGAAAGCTTCTTGCAGAGCAGTCTCCGTGCCCGGAAGCCGAAATAACTGCAGGAATGCCCGACAGCGGGACTATTGCAGCATTAGGATACGCCGAAAGGTCAAAGATCCCTCTTGAAATGGGTGTGGTAAGAAACCGCTATGTTGGACGCACCTTTATCCAGCCAACCCAGAAAGTACGGGAACTGGGGGTAAAAATCAAGCTTAACCCGATATCCGAGGTCTTTGATAACAAAAAGGCAGTCGTGATAGATGACTCTATTGTAAGGGGAACAACTGCAGAGAGAGTGGTATCGATGATCAGGGAGTCCGGAGCATCCGAGGTCCACCTGAGGATAGCATCGCCCCCTGTTCTCCATCCATGCAGATACGGAATTGATACAAGGAAAGAGGAGACCCTTGCGGCTGTCAGGATGTCCATCCCCGAACTCTGCATAAAGGTGGGGGCAGATTCTCTTGAGTACCTGACCGAAGAAAACCTTACAAAGGCAGTCGGTCTCCCTGAGGATCAGATATGCACAGCCTGTTTCACCGGCAAATATCTTGCCGAGACAGATTTGAAAGCAGGTGCTTGATCTTGGATAAAAACCTCACTTACGAAAAGGCGGGCGTCAGCATCGAGGCCGGAGATCTCTGGGTCGAAACTATAAAAGAGATGCTGAAGAAACGCCCCAAAGACCCCAACTGCGTGGGCGGCGTAGGCGGATTTGCAGGCCTTTACAGGATAGGGGGAGGCAAGTGCATTGCAGCCTGCTGTGACGGCGTTGGGACAAAGCTTGAGCTTGCAAAGGAAACCGGCATTTACCGCGGTCTTGGTCAGGACCTTGTAGCCATGAACGTCAACGATCTGGTCACCGGAGGAGCAAGACCCCTCTTCTTCCTTGATTACGCCTCGTGCGGGAAACTTAACGTAAAGATATTCGGAGAGATCCTGGAGGGCATACTGGATGCCTGCAATGAAAGCATGTGCGCACTTCTCGGCGGAGAGACGGCCGAGATGCCCGATGTTTACGGCGAAAAGGGATTTGACCTGGCCGGATTTGCCGTCGGCCTGGTAGATGAGGACAAAATAATTGACGGAAATGCCGTAAAAGAGGGCGACGTGCTCCTGGGACTAAGAAGCTCAGGCGTACACAGCAACGGCTACAGCCTTGTGCGGAAAGCACTGGGCAGTGAAGGCCTGGCTGCCCGGCTCGACACGGTACCGGCAGGCTGGGAAGAAACTATCGCTGAAGCAGTGATGAGACCTACAAGGCTCTATGTAAGGCCGGCCCTTGCCGCTGTGGAGACCGGCGCAGTACATGCGATGGCTCACGTTACCGGCGGAGGCATGTACGGAAATGTCATCAGGGTCATCCCCGAAGGGTTGGACATAGATATCGATTTCAGCTCATGGCAGCGGCCAAAGATCTTTGGCCTTATCCAGAGCGCCGGAATAGAAGAAGACGAGATGAGGAAAGTTTTCAACCTCGGCATCGGATATGTCTTTATAGCCGATCCCGATCAGGTCGGACTGATCAGCAGCGCTCTCTCTGAATTCGGCGAAAGCCCCGTGAAGATAGGAAGGGTAGTAAAGTGTACCTCCCGCGCATAGCGATCCTGATCTCAGGCACAGGCTCAAACATGGAAATGATCCTGAAGGCCTGCATCACAGGTGAGCTTCCCGCAGAGGTATCATTCGTCGGCAGCGACAATATTAACGCAAAGGGACTCGGCACAGCAGCCGCGCTTGGTGCTCCCACACGTGTCTTCTTTTACAAAAGAGACGGGAGGAGATCTGCGGAGGAAGCGATCGCCAGGGCAGTTGAAGAGACCGGAACAGACTGGATAATACTTGCAGGCTTCATGAAGATACTCTCTCCTGAATTCGTAAAAAGATTCCCTGACAGGATAATAAACATCCACCCGGCACTGCTTCCCGCTTTTCCGGGAGCACACGGCATACTGGACGCATGGCAGGCGAAGGCCGACCATACAGGCGTTACGGTCCACATCGTGGATGAGGAGGTCGATCACGGACTCATCCTCGCACAGGAAAGGGTCGATATCCTTCCGGACGACACAATTGAGACTCTTGAAGAGAAAATACACAGGGTCGAGCACAGAATCTACAAGGAGACCCTGAAAAAACATTTTGAAGAAAACCCTATATCAATAGAAGAGCGGGAGGAATACTAATGATGGAAACCAGAAAAGCGCTCATATCTGTCTGGGATAAGACGGGCGTGCTGGAATTGGCAAAGGGGCTGGCTGCGCATGGATACGAAATAGTTTCCAGTTCGGGGACCGCCAAACATCTCGAAGAAGGCGGCATTAAGGTTACTGAAGTTGTTGATATGACAGGCCTTCCTGCGATCCTCGGAGGCAGGGTCAAAACGCTGCATCCGACAGTTATGGGCGGTATCCTTGCAAGAAGAGGCCTGGCCCAGGACGATGAGGACAGAAAGAAGTTTTCTATCCCACTGATCGACGTAGTCGTATGCACACTCTATCCCTTCGAAGAAACAGCTGAAAAGGGTGCCGACCTTGACCAACTGATAGAAAAGATCGACATCGGCGGTGTCTCCCTGATAAGGGCGGCGGCAAAAAATTACTACCACGTTACAGTTATTACCGACATTGCAGATTACGGAAACGTCCTGGAGGAACTCGGGAAGAAGCAGGAATTCACCCTCGAATTCAAGCAGAAGCTTGCACTTAAGGCCTTCCGCCTGACATCGTCATATGACGCGACTATATACAAGGGACTCTGCTCGGAGATCGGTGCTGAGGACACAGCGGAAGATGACAAGATCCTTCCTCTGCGTAAGGTCCAGGATCTGAGATACGGCGAAAATCCTCACCAGAAGGCAGCCCTCTTCCTTCCGCCGCTTGAGAAGCAGCCGTTCCAACAGCACTCCGGAAAGGAACTTTCCTACAACAACCTTCTTGACCTTGACACTCTTCTTCGCGGCTGTTCCGTATTCCAGAACCTCTGCGCATGCACCATAGTCAAGCACACGACTCCATGCGGGACGGCACACGGCAAAACACCGCTTGAGGCATTCAGGAAAGCACTTGAGTGTGACCCCGTATCTGCCTTCGGAGGCATAATCGGGATGACGAGAAGCGTTGACATGGAGACTGCAAAGGCTATCACCGAGACATTCTTTGAGATAGTCGCTGCGCCTTCTTATGCAGAGGGAGTGGTTGAATTCTTCAGTGAAAAGAAACCAAACCTTCGTGTCCTGACGATAACTCCGGGATATGCCCCAAAGCTTCAGATAACAGGAAACAGATGCGGCTTCCTCGTTCAGGAGGATAAGCTGCCGATCCTTCCTAAGATGGATGAAGGCAAGTGGATCGGCAATGCAAGGCCCGACCTCTGGGATGACATTATTTTTGCCTGGAAGACCGCCGCCATAACAAAGAGCAATGCAATAGTCCTGGTAAAGGACGGAGCTGCAGTAGGCATAGGCGGAGGATTCACCAACAGGGTGGATGCCGCTGACTACGCACTCAGGCTTGCATGCGAAAAGGCAAAGGGCGCTGTCCTTGCATCAGACGCGTTCTTCCCCTTCCCCGACACTATAGAACTCGCGGCAAGAGAGGGAGTAATAGCTGTTATTCAGCCGGGAGGTTCCATTAAGGACGAAGAGGTATTCAAACGGTCTGAGGAGCTTGGAATAAGTATGTTCGTCGGCAGCGGCCGTACGTTCAGACATTAGGGGAGGAAAACTCTCATGAAGGTAATGGTCCTGGGCGGCGGGGGAAGAGAGCATGCGGTAGTCCATGCCTTCTCCAAGTCTAAAATTGTCACCGAACTTCATTGCTGCCCGGGCAATCCGGGAATATCTAAACTGGCAGAATGCCATTCCGGGGATCCGTGCGATCCTCTGAAGATGTCAGAACTCTGCAGAAAGCTTGGAATAGATCTCGTGTTCGTCGGCCCGGAGGCCCCTCTTGTTGCAGGAACTGCAGATGCCCTGAGAAATGAGGGTATCCTCGTTATGGGTCCCGGTAAACTGGGAGCCCGGCTTGAGGGGAGCAAGGTCTTTTCAAAAAAATTTATGCAGAAACACGGAATACCGACATCCGCCTTCGAATGCTGCCTGAATATCGATGAGTGCAAAGAGGCCCTGAAAAAAAGATCTGCTCCCTTTGTTGTAAAGGCAGACGGTCTTGCCGCAGGCAAAGGAGCCTTTATTCCCGAAACAATGGAAGAGGCAGTCAACATATGCAGCATGATGCTTGAAGACATGATCCTCGGTCCGGCCGGCAAGAACATAATCGTAGAGGATCATGTTGAAGGACAGGAAATGACTATCCTCGCGATCACTGACGGTGAAACAGTCAGGATACTTCCTTCCAGCCAGGACCATAAGCGTGCTCTTGACGGCGACAGAGGAAACAACACAGGCGGGATGGGAGCATATTCCCCTGTCCCCTGGGTGGATGATGAATTCCTGGAAAAGGTGGAAAAGGTGGTTCTGCTGCCTACGCTCGAAGGCCTCCGCAATGAAGGCATACCCTTCTGCGGCGTAATTTACGCCGGAATAATGGTAAAGCCTGACGGCTCTCTGTCGGTGCTCGAATATAATGTCAGGCTGGGAGATCCGGAAGCTCAGGTAGTCCTCCCTGTATTCGGGGGAGATTTCGGCGAGATGATACTTGCCTGCTGCAAAGGAGAACTGTCCGATTATGAGTGGCCGGCGCCGGAAGAGGTCGCGCTCGGTGTCGTAATGGCATCAGGGGGATATCCCGAAAAATATGATACAGGCTTTGAAATCAGCATCAGAGGAGAGGATCTCCCCGGAACTTTCATATATCATGCAGGAACATCGAGTGACTGCGGAGGAAATCTGGTCACTTCAGGAGGACGCGTACTTACTGTCGTAGGTATTGCAGGTTCTCTGAGAGAGGCAAAAGACCTGGCTTACAGGCGTGTTGCCGATGTTTCCTTCCAAGATGCTCACTACAGGAAAGACATCGGAGACAAATCACTGAAAGGAGGCCATATGTAATGAGTACTCCCCTGATTGGAATAATTATGGGCTCGGCATCAGACATCGCGGTAGTCGAAAAGGGCACAAAGGTCCTTGAAGAACTGGGCATTCCTTATGAAGTGGCAATAGCATCCGCCCACAGGACTCCCCGGGATGTGGAGGGATATGCGGCAAACGCTCCCAAAAGAGGAATAAAGGTCATTATTGCCGCAGCCGGCCTTTCAGCTGCCCTCCCCGGAGTGGTGGCGGCATCAACAACACTTCCCGTTATCGGGATACCTGTGAAGGGCGGGGCTCTTGACGGGCTGGACGCACTGCTTTCTGTCGCACAGATGCCTCCGGGTGTTCCGGTGGGTTCTGTGGGCCTTGACGCATCTCTTAACGCCTGCCTGCTGGCAGTAAGGATAATTGCGATAAATGACCCGCTGATTTCTGAAAAACTGATCTCATGGACAAAGAAAAGAGCTTCGGCTGTAGCTGAAAGCCGGTCAAAGCTTGCCGGAATGCCTGCAGCCCCGGATGAGGCGTACAAGTTATAAAGATCGCTGAGCAATGGCTGAGCAATAGCTGAGCAGTCGCAGGAGCCAAGGGCAGGGGCGGGGAATTTGCAGCCTCTGGGCTGCGGAGAATTTGCAGCCTCTGGGCCGCGGAGAATTTGCAGCTGAGAAACGCTGCGGTGAATTTGCTCGCTTCGCATCGCGGAGAATTTGCCGGAAGACCCATCCGGCGGTGAATAAAAGTCTTTTATATCGTCATCCCCGAGTGCTTGAATCGGGGATCCAGCGGCTCTAGATCCTTGCTGTTACTATTCTTTTGAACCTAAACAACAAGCACCGTCGTTTCCGATGAGATCATTCCGGAACGACGGTGCTTGTGATTCTCCAGCGGCCGGTACTGCCGCGAATTCTCCGCGATGCGAAGCGAGCAAATTCTCCAGCGGCCGAAGGACGCGAATTCTCCGCAGCCCAGAGGCTGCATATTCCCCGACCCTCTCACTTCCCCTTAAAGACAGGCTTTTCCTTTCTGAAAAAAGCTTTTACGGCATTTCTGTGATCCTCAGTCTGTATGCACTGTGCCTGAAGAAGTGCCTCCTCTTCAAGAAGCTGTTCAAGGGTCATTTCTGAAGAGGAATTGATCAGCGTCTTTGCCATTCTGTATGCTGCAGAAGGACCCTCTGCGATCTTTTTTGCGAGTTCGAAGGAATCGTCAAAAAGTCTTTCCGGAGCAGTTATTTTATTGACTATACCTATCTCTTTTGCCTCGGCGGCACTGATGTTCCTCCCGGTGAATACAAGCTCCTTTGCCTTCTGGAGTCCGACCAGCCTTGGCAGTGCGTAAAGTCCCCCCAGATCAGGGATAAGTCCCACATTCGCAAAAGCCATCCCAAACTTTGCATCATCAGAAGCTATTATCATATCTGCATGAAGGGCGATGCAGAAACCTGCACCTACGGCATAGCCATTTACAGCCGCTATGGTCGGTTTGCCCATGCCTGCAAACTGCCTGACCCATGGCGCGAAGCTTCTCATGTAATAATAGCCTTCGTTTGCGCCGAAACCTTCTGAAAACCTTTTGAGGTCTCCTCCGGCGCAGAAGGCCCTTCCTGCTCCCGTAAGAACGAGAGCTCTCACGGAATCGTCCCGTTCGGCATCATTTGTAGCATCGCAAAGCTCATCAAAGAGGTGGCTTTCAAGAGCGTTCATCGTCTCCGGGGAATTCATCCTTATGACAGCCACATTGGAATCTTTTATCAGCTCTATCTTTTTGTATGCTGACATGTCATACCTCCCTCACCATGTCAAAAACAGGATGCTCCCATTTATGCAGAAAAAATACTCAGATACTTGTCTCCCCTGTCCGGCTGGACCGTTACCACTACACTCTCTTTTGGCAGGCTTTTTGCTTCCTGCAGTGCTGCCCATACATTTGCGCCTGTTGATATCCCGCTGAAAAGCCCCTCTTCAGATGCCAGCCATTTGGCCGTATTAAGGGCATCTTCGTCACTTACCCTTTCAAACGCTGTAACAACGCCCTTATCCAGGTTTTTAGGCACAAAATTGGCACCTATACCCTGGACCTTGTGCGGGCCTGCCCTTCCTTCTGTTACCAGCGGGCTGGAAAGTGGTTCAACAGCTATTATCCTGATATCAGGGAACTCCCTGCGCAGGACCCTTCCTACGCCGCTTATCGTTCCCCCGGTACCGAATCCGGCCACGAAAGCTGCGGCTTTTTTCCCCTCCGGAATCTGAGATATTATCTCAGGACCGGTAGTCATTTCATGTGCCCAGGGGTTGCCTTCGTTTGAAAACTGGTCCAGCATCAGGGCGTTCTTCTCTTTTGAAAGGAACTCGCATGCAGCATCGACCGCCCCCTGCATTCCTTTGGATGCAGGGGTAAGGAGCAGCTGCGCCCCGAAGGATGACAATATTGTTCTTCTCTCTACAGACATCGACTCAGGCATTGTCAGGACTACCCTAAGGCCCATTGCTCTTCCAAGCAGAGCAAGCCCGATGCCTGTGTTGCCGCTCGTGGGCTCCACAAGGACGGTATCTCTCTTCAGATCGCCTTTAAGTTCTGCCCTTTTGAGCATACCCCAGACGGCCCTGTCCTTTATCGAACCGCCGGGGTTGGAGCCTTCAAGTTTGACCCATACTTCCGCTCCACCTGTATCGATTTTAAGTTTGTACAGAGGGGTATTTCCTATAAGCCTCAATATTTCGATATCGTTAACTTTCATTTCGACCATCCCTGCCTTATCCAACCTATTCAGCTGCTTTTTCAAAGACCGCCCTTACCTTGTCTTCGTCTACGGCGCCCTCATGTACCTTTTCTTCACCTACAAAAAAGCACGGTACATAGTAATAGTCACATTTATCTGCCTCTTCGGGCTGCAGTTTTTCATCGATCATAACAAACGGTATATTTTTGTACTCAGGGTTTGAGTCAAGAAGCGATGATATGATCTTCCTCGCTTTTGCACAGTGCGGGCAGCTTTCAAACATAAACATTTTGATCTCTTTCATTTATTGACCCCCTTCCTTGCTTCACATTGCGATCAGTTGTAAAGAACGATATAAAGGTTAAGCCAGAAGGCAAAGCATCCCCAGAGGATGTAGGGGATCAGCAGCGCTGCGGCAACTCTGTCATGTTTCCTGAATTCTGCAGCAGTCCACAGTACAGCAAAAACCAAAAGCAAAATATTGACCAGGCCTGCCGCAGGCTGTCTGAAGTAAAAGAAGACCCAGCTCCATGCCAGGTTAAGGGCAAGCTGGACGGCGTATGGGATCAGGGAACCTATATTCGCCCTGTTTGCTACCCTGTAGGCCGAATATCCCATAATCGCATAGAGGAATGTCCATACTATCGGAAAGGCGATATTTGGAGGAGTAAGCGATGATCTTGAGAGTTCGCTGTACCAGAGCATCGAGCTGCCGTCCATTGCCCTGCCGCCAAGAAATGCTACTGTAAATGAAAGCCCTTCCCAGAATATGAGTGAACGAAATACATTCTTCATTTCCTTTGATCACCCTTTCCTTCCGACAGTTCGATGAGACGTCTCTTGCTGATTTCGTCCGCGACAAAGTACGCCACGGACTCGAGCACATACATGTCCCCTTTGTACTTTCTCGGGGTATCGATACCTAAAAATCCCCAGAACTTTCCTTTTATCGTTATGGGTATCGCATACATATCCTCTATCCCCTGGACGGCAAGCCTTTCGTACTCGTCAGGTTCGGTTTCTCTGAATACTGAAATGTCCGTCAGGAATACAGGTTCCTGTTTTGTAAATGCGTTGTGCCAAAGCGGAGACCTGTCCAGCGGAAAATTCTGCAGGTTGCCAATTTCCGGTGCTACTCCCTCTGCTAGCCACTCATTGGTCATGCTGATCGTCCGCCCGTCTTCGTTGATCCTCATCATGTAGCTTCTGTCTGCCCTGTACAGTTCAGCCACTCGCCTGAGAATGACGTTCATCGACTCTTCGAGGCAGGTCGCATAATTCATCTCGCCTATTCCCTCGAGAAGGGCCTTTTCGATCTTCAGCCTTGAAGACAGCCTTTTTTGCTGTTCCTGCTTCTCTGTCAGGTTTATCGCCCACTCTATCCTTGCAAGCCTGCCGTCCCAGTCGAGAAGCTTGTCCTTAAGCAGGTAATGATTGCCGGAATTGGAGTCTGTATTTTCCCAGACATAATATTTATCCCTTGAAAGGAGGTGCATGGTACAGAACGAACAGGGCTGATCGTTGCCATAGAAAAAATCATAGCATTTACTGCCTTTGAAGTCCCTTCTCTTGAGCCATGGCAGTTCCCTTCCTGCTTTGTTCAGATATAGGAGATCGTAGTTTTCTGCATCGCTTACGTAGACAACATCGTCGGTCTCATCGAGCAAGACTTCCCAATTTTTCATCTGAGACACTTTCTCGTTGTAAAGGGCACGCTCTCTTGCCCTGAGGACAAAGAGGCTTAAGGTGTCTGATATTGTTCTTATGGTATCCTTTTCTTCTTTGGTGAAGGTATGCTTTTCCTTTAAATATTCGAAGGCAAGGACCGCCTTTCTCTTGTCCTTTTCAACAATATAACAGAGCATCGTCGACTTGACCCCGCGTACTCTCAGGTGGTCATTCTCGAGAAAATCGGGGATCCCGATATCTGCGTCCTCGCATAGCAGTATGTCGTTCTCATCAAGCTGAGGCTTTATTTTGAACCACTCGTCTGCCGGGAATCTCTTCCCTTCTTTCTTCAGAGGAGGCACACCGTCCTGACACCACTCGTAAAGGATCTCATAGTAAGTATCGTCATCCGAAAATACTGAGACATCCAAACGCCCCATTTTAAAGGAATTGCCGACGAATTCAAGGAGTATCGGCACAGCTGTTTCTACATCATCGTACTGATAGAAGAGTTTGAGTATGTACTCTGCCACGTTCTCCCTGAAGTTTTTCTGCACAAAGCCATTCATTGCCGTGATCTCAGTAGTGCCCCTTGTACCTTTTTCTCCAAAAACATCACTATTTTCGACATCATCGGAAAAAAATGTGTAGCGGTCCTTCCCGCTGCTCTTTGAAAAGTAGAGTGAGCTGTCAGCTTTCTCCATAAGCTCGTCGTAAGTGCTGCCGTTGCCGGGGTATACTGATACACCGATACTGCAGGACAGCCCCTGCTCGGTGTTTTCTTTTCTGAATGAACGTTTGAAAGCACTCAGGATCTTCTCTGCCTTGGTGCGGATAACAGCGAGATCACTAATATTCGTCATGAAAACCACGAATTCGTCCCCGCCTACCCTGCCTATGATGTCGCTGTCCCTGAAAAGGGACTTTAGGGTATGTGCCAGCTCGCTGAGGACCGCGTCTCCGTAAAGATGCCCCAGTGTATCGTTCACCTGTTTGAAATTGTCGATGTCAAGCATCATGAATGCGCCATGTCCGTCTGTGCTGTCGATATAATGCCTTATAAGTTCCCGCGTCGATGTTTTATTGTAAAGCTGAGTCAGAGGATCCCTCATTGCGCTCTCCTGGGCAGACTGAAGCTTTCGTTTCTGTTCGTCAATATCATTAAGTACCCCAACTACCCTTATTGCTTTGCCCGATTCGTCAAAAATGGTAGACATCGCTGTTTTGTACCAGCGTGATTCTCCGAATTTATTCACTGTCCTTATCTCTGCAAAACTCTCCTTCAAGCCGTTCCTTAACTGTTCAAAGAGCCCTATCAGGCCCTCCGAGTCCTCCCCGGCAAGACCTCCGTAACCTTTCAGGCAGTATGGAAAATTATCATAGCTTTCAAAGGGGTCGAACAGATCAAGGTAGTTTCCGGAGTGCGAAAATCTGCCGGTTTCAATGTCCCATTCAAAAAATATCACATTGGTCAGTTTTTTTACGGTATCAAATTGTTCCTTGCTTATATAAAGCTCCTGGTCTGCAGATTTAATTGTTGTTATGTCGGAAAAGATGGCAACAGTCTCCTTTGAACCTTCATCCCCCTTAACATAGTCAACATTTATGCATACCCATTTAAACTTACCCTTTTCCGAAGGGATCCTGAGCTCAGTCTCAAAAGGCTCGCCATTATTGATTTTATTCACGAAGTCCGCCCTGTCCCCTTTGGACAGAGGGGCTGATATTATGTTAAGCAGATTGTTGCCGTACTTATCTGCAAAATCATCTTCAGAGCATCCTATGATCCTGAAAAACCCCTTATTAGCCGATTTTATTCTCCAGGTTTCTCCGTCGCGCACGTATCTGATGATACCGCCCGGCATGCTGTCATAGACAAGAGAGAGCTCCCTGTTCGCACTTTTTATGATGTCTGAATTCTTTTTTATTGCATTGAAAAAAAAGTACATGAAGAGACCGAAGGTGCCCATGGCCATGATGACAAAGGCCAGCCCATTGAAGAAATATTCGGAAGCGGCGGAAAAAACAACATCTTCGGGTATAGATGTGATGAGGTACATGTCGGCAATCCCGACGGGGACATAGCTTACGACTCTATTCCCGCCTTTCATGGGATATACCGTCTCTCCGGGCAATCCTTTTTTCATCGCATCAGCTATGGCGGTATGGTATTTGCTGCCCTCGTCACCACCAGGGACCGAAGAGAAAAGATCCCCCAGAACGACCGCATCTTTATTTGTCGAATCATCGTCAGACCTTGCTATTATTGTCCCGTCCCTTGAAAGTAGATAACAATAGCCCCTGCCTTTAAAAATATCAAAAGTAACTATGCCGTTCAGCCTGTCTTTGTAGAACTTGGCGGAGAGCACTCCTATAGGCTTGTTCTGGTGTATTATCGAGGCGTTTATCGTAAGATTTTTCCCTGAGCCGGAAGAAATTACCCGTATGTCGGAATTTGATCCGTTCTCAGACATAAGAGTTTTGTAATACTCACGCTCCTCTTGCGGGATGGAACTCCCGAAATACATATTGCCTTCGGTGTTCACAAGATAGAGAGCTCCAAAATCCGTTAACCAGTCCTGTTCCCTCAAGAACCGTATGGCTTCGGGAGAATTGAGTTCGGGCGTAAGCCTCCCCAATGTCATAGCTATGCTGGCCACAAAATCCCTGTTTATTTGCAGGTTCTGCTTCAGCAGCGCAATATTCCGGTTCTCTATGTCCCGGATCGAAGCAAGGACATCTTTTTTTACATTGTCATAAGTAAAGTTCATGAAGACCAATGAAGAAATAATGAATATAAAGGCGGCCACAACTGCTGAAGTAGTTATAGACCTGCTGTTCTCCATCTTCTGCAAACTTTTGACCTCCCCTGGAATATTCTGAGGGTATCATTAAAACGAGCCTCCGAGGCTAAGCCCTCAAACGACCCGCTACAAGCAGTTACAATAAGCAAAATGCACATATCTTATAAAAATATAAATACTATAGGGAACTATTTGTTCACTAAGACATTAAATCAGAACCCGTTAATATTATAGATGTTTTTTGTAAAATCAAATAATCAAACTCCCGATAAATTCTGATAAAAATAATATCTTCATCAATTATCAAAAAACAACGATAATAAATGATCCGAAGGATCCTGCCCAATTACCGGCTGTCTTCCCTGAAATGAGTTCCAAGTGAAGCCTTTCTCTTCATGGCCGCATCGGCAACAGCAGAGGCAGTATCAATGAGGCCTCTCATTTCAAGTGCCAGAAGCATCTCTGCCCGGCTCTCTATCCGCATCTCGCTTTCACTGATTTCCCTTATTTTTTCCTGAGCGATCCTGATGCTTTTTTCGCTCCTAAGAGAACCGATATGTTCCCATGCGGCATTTCTCAGTTCTGCTCTCAGTTTTGACGGCACCTCACCGCTCTCGGAGCCAACAACAGGATGATATGCTTCGGGTTCGCGGTCTGGTCTTGTCTCCCACGGCTCGCCTCGGGCCGCGTTTTTTCCGGCAATTATTCCGAAAGTCACAATATTGGAGAGCGCGTTTCCGCCTATCCTGTTGGCTCCGTCTACCCCGCCGGTCGCCTCACCGCATGCATAAAGTCCTGAAATCCCTGTCCTGCATCCGCCGTCAATTCTGATGCCGCCGGACATATAGTGCTGGATCGGGGAAACCCTGACCGGGCGCCTGAACTCATCAAAAAATCTGTGGTCTATAGTAAGGGAGTAGCGAAGACCTTTATCTTCCCATTTTGCGGGAGAGATATCTTCGAGATGTGCCAGGACTCGTCCTGTGCGCTCCTTCTGTGCCATAAGCACCGAGCAGCTGTCCCTGGCAAACAGGTTGGCCTCGGCTCCGCTTTTATACCCCCAACCGATGATCTCCCTTTTGAAGAACTCGTCTCCGTCCTCATCCGTTATCCTTACGTAGTCGACAAGCCCGGTATCGGCCATCCATTCAGGAAGCCCGGGTTCGTTCCATCCGATCGGGTAGAACTGGACGAATTCCATATCTATCAGATCAAGCCCGGCCCTCTTTGCAAGGGAATAGCCGTCTCCTGTCATTCTTGCCGGGTTGTCGCTTCTCCTGTATATCTGTCCGCCTCCGCCAGTGGCTATGATCACTGCATCCGCTTCAAGAGAAAATGACTTTCCGGTCCTCCAGTCCACAGCGCTGATGCCTGAGATCTTACCGTCGGTCATCTCAAGCGATGTTGCAACGGTCCATTCAATAAACCTTACACCGGATCTTTTTGCGATCTCCACAAGCTGGCCTGCAAAGCCGCCTCCGCCCATAAGCTCATTTACCGCCGTAACTCTTGTGCTGGCAGTTCCTTTTGAAAATCTTATATCCACACCCAAGTCAGAGAGCCTTCTCAGGCTCTCCTCACTCTTTTCAGAGAGTATCTTTACAAGGGAGGGGTCGTTGATACCTTTACCCACGTCCATTGTTCTTCGAAAATGTTCTTCGGGGCTGATCCCGCAGACCGGCAGTGTGAAAATGCCTGCAGAATAGGCTGTGCAGGTGGCAAGTCCCGCAGATGTTTTGGTCAGGACCGCAACATCGGCTCCGGCCAGGGAGGCCTCTATTGCTGCGGTAAGCCCTGCGCCGCCCGCACCAATTATCAGGACACTCTTCTGCTTCATTTACAACACCTCATCTGTATATTCTTACTATCGATTTTAAACATCAACATTATAACATGCAAAAGTGATAGAATTTTAATGCCGTTATAATTAAAATTTGACAGCCCAGACTCAGTTCGTCAGCGGCTGCCAAATGTAAAAAATTTTTCCCTGCTTATATTGATACAAGGTCATTCCAGGATGCTTTACGTTACCCTGATGAGCTCATTATTACCTCCAGCACCCCTCCTGCGATCGCAAGTGCCTTGTCTGTTATGCTGAAACAGTGCTCCCTCTCACCTCTTGGGTCGATGTCACCTATCTTAAGTCCTTTGGCTGCCACTACTGACGGGTGTATCAGTCCTCTCACTATCCCCTCTATCTGAGAACATACAGGAATACCTTCAACATGAGCAACAACATCGCCCGGCATAACTGAGTCGCCTATGCGTTTTACCGGAACAACATAACCCTCGCCGGGAGACCTGAGCAGCCTCTCGACCGTATATCCCCTGATCAGTCCGGGCACTCCTGTGTTTGGTATGGCAGAGCCATTTCTGATCACTCTGCCCAGATAGTGGCCCCGCTTTGTTTCGATCACAGCATCGACTTCTTCGGGAGCTGAGAAACCGGGACCGATCCCTATTACAACAGGTGCCATGTCCTTCTTCGTTCCCAGATTTCGTTTTGCCATTATCGCATCTACAAGAATGCCCGGCCTCAGTTCGCTGATGGATCTGCCCTCGGGATCTACCAGTACGGAGACCCTGCTCCTGTCATAAGTAAGATCTTTCAGTGAGCCTATCCTTACAGCCTTCATATCTTCAATTACTATTTCTCCGTCAAAGACCGCGGAGGCAACGGAGACAGTTCTTCTCACGACGAGGGGGGCAGGGATCTCCAGTGAAAGGACCGAAAAGCCGACCTTCCATAATCTGTAGATGATCCCGGTGGCCAGATCTCCGCCGCCCCGAACGATCGCAAGTTTACCTGTCTCCATTGAATTTAACCTCCTCATTTACCGTTGTTTCTACAGTATGCTTATTTTTAATACGTCGCACCTGAGGCATCTGCCCGCTTCTTTCTCCACCTGTTCCGGAGTGAAGCCTTTTTCCACTTCACAGAAACAGCTTTTTCTTTCGTCCGGCGAAAGGATCGGCATAACTTCACGGTCTGTTTTTGTTTCATCCACCGGTTTGGTGAGCTCTCTCTTGAGAGTCTTCCTGTCGATGACCTGTCCGTCCCCTCCGAGGTAACGGTCGATCGAAGAAGCTGCCTGCTTGCCTCTGTTAACGCCCGATACAACTGAATCAGGTCCCGAGACACAGTCGCCGCCTGCGAATATCCAGGGGGTATGGGTCAAACCGTGATAAGACGCTTTGAACACATTTCCCCTTATCTCGACCAGCCCGCATTCATCGCACACTACATCACAGCTGAGCGCCTGTCCTATGGCACATATAAGCATGTCTGCCTTCAGTGTCATTGTAGTTGAATCATCATAAGATGGTGAGAATCGCCCCGAAGCGTCAAAGACTGAGACACACTTTTTAAATACGACCTCTTTCACCGTGCCGTTATCGGCATTGATAACTTTTGGACCCCAGCCGTTGACTACATGAAGCCCCTCTTCTTTGCCCTCCCTCACCTCGTCGGCATGTGCAGGCATCTCATTCTCTTTTTCGAGGCATACAAGAGAGACTTTGGAGGCTCCAAGCCTGATGGAGGTCCTTGCGCAGTCCATAGCGACGTTTCCGCCGCCTACGACCACGACTTCCCTGCCTTTCAGATCGGCCTTAGTCTCAAGTCTCTGGGCACGGAGGAAGGAAACGCCTGACATTACTCCTGCAGAATCCTCTCCGGGCACTCCAAGCTTTCTGTCATTATGGTCCCCAACGGCAAGGTATAGTGCCATGTAACCCTTCGATCTGAGTTCTTCGAGCCTGATGTCTACACCGATCCTTGTACCTGTGACAAACTCTATTCCCATTTCTCTGAAGACGTCAAGTTCCCTTTCAAACATCTCCCTTGGCAGACGATATTCGGGAAGGCCTACAGCAAGCATACCGCCAATAACATCAAGTGCTTCGAACACTGTTACGGAATATCCTTTTTTCTGAAGGTAGAATGCGCAGGACAGCCCTGAAGGCCCCGAGCCTACAACGGCTACCCTTTTCCCGTTGCCGGGCTCCATCTTTGGAAGAGGGAACTTTCCATCTTTTTCATATAGAGTATCTGTTATATATCTTTTTATTCCCCTGATCGCTATGGGTTCATCGATCTTCACCCTGTTGCACATAGCTTCGCAGGGATGATTGCAGACACGTCCGCAGGTAAGCACCAAAGGAAGCTCCGTCTGGATGACCTGATATGCCTCCTTGTACATTCCTCTTCTGGCAAAATCAAGGTACAGCGGGACTTCTACGTTTGACGGACAGGCATTCTGGCACGTATAGCGCATGCAGTGGACATAGGCCGTCGGATCATGCCTTTCATATAGGCACTCTGTACAGTAAAGACACTCCGTGATCCTGTCCAGCCGGCCGTCCTGGGCCTTCTTTACCCACATCGGGTCCGCGATCAGCGGCCTTGCGAGAGCGACCATATCAGCCCTTCCCGTGGCGATAACTTCGTCAGCAAACTCAGGGTTGCCCAGCTTACCGACAGTTACTACCGGTACGTCAACACACTTTTTGATCTCCTCGGCAAGGTATACGTTTGGGCCGTCAGGATATTCAATGGTCGGCTTACCTCTCTGGTCCGAGTAGCCCTGTACGGGGGCGTCGTCAAAACGGACACCGGCTGACACGTCCATACAGTCAACTCCGTTTTTCACCAGTTCCTGCGCAAATATCCTGCTCTGGACGATCGTGTTGCCTCCAAGCACAAATTCTTCTGCACTTATCCTGGCGAAGATCGGAAAATCAGGGCCTACAAGCTTCCTGACCTTCTTCAGTATCTCAAGGTGGATAAACATCCTTCCGTAGACATCTCCCCCGAACTCATCGGTGCGGAGGTTGGTCCTTCTGGAAATAAAATCAGCCATCGTATAGGTGTGGGCATAGTGAAGTTCAATTGCATCGAACCCGGCTTCATAGGCCCTTCTGGCACCTTCGACAAAATCGTCGATAATGCCGTAGCATTCTTCATTTGTCAGCTCGTGAGGCTTCATGCCAACGCCGTAAATCGAATGCGCTATCTGCAGCCCGATCTTGCAGTCTTCCTCATGGACAGCCGCAATAAGGCTTTTAAAGCCGTTGATGTGCTCGTCCCTGCTTATCTGAAGCCTCAGCCCCGCATGGATGTATTTTGAACTTACGCTGGTATGCTCGGTCATTATCAGTCCTACACCCGAACGAGCCCTGTCAACGTAGTGCTTGATCGTATTTTTGGATACAAATCCATCGGGGCCTGCCGAGTTTGTGAACATCGGAGACATAATTACCCTGTTTTTAAGTTCCATTATGTTTATCTTTATTGGAGAAAACAATCCTGGTCTCTGCATTAAAAACACTCCCCTGCCTTGTGAAAATAGTATTTAATGTTCTTTATATGAAAAAATCTGCGGAGGGCAAATATTTTTGCCCGGCACAGATCTTTCATATTTAAAATTTTTTATGAGTCGTTATTTTTTATCTGCCAGCTGCTTTGCGGGCT
>DAIRTK010000002.1:0-120543 GCA_036803945.1 Synergistaceae bacterium | reverse complement strand
CAGACCCTTTCGCAGCGTTTTGCATGGCTGCTGGCAATGGACAGCGAGTGCAGGGCAGATCAGATACTGGTCCTGACATTTACCGAAAAAGCAGCAAGGGAAATGCATGGCAGGATAAAAGAGACCCTGGCGGAATGGTACGCCAATTCCGGAAAGGAGCTTCCCCATCTTTCAAGAAGCATCCAGAGGTTAGACGACGCGTACATTTCAACGATCCACTCATTTGCCATGAAGATCATAAGGGAGTCCGGTCTGGTCCTGAACATCGACCCCGGTGCATCTATAGTTTCAAAACCGGAGGAAGAGCTTTGGTGGAAGACATTTTCAGATATCATCGGCACTCTCTCGATCGGCAGGGTAAAGAGGACGCTTTCGGAAAAGTGGACAGAGAGAGCGGAGGAACTCTTCAATGATAAATATTTTAAAGACTTTGTCAATTACTACGGTCCGGATAAACTGGCAGAAATATCAAGGAGTTCCTCTGAGAAACTGGGAAGCTTCGGAAGGACTCCCGATGACCTGTGGGAGCAGTCGTCAGAAGAACTGCTCGGGGATGCAGCAAGCAGGCAGGATATCTTTGCAGATATATGGGAGACATGGCAGGAAAGAGTCTTCCCGGCCATAAGGAACGAGCTCAGGGAAAAACCGGGCAAGAGCCTGACAAGGCTCAGTGAGATAGAGCTTGAGTACTGCGGGGCCCGGCCTGACAAGGAAACCTGCATCAGGTTTTCACGGGTGCTTCTTAATGAGGGATTATCCAACCTGCGGTCGTCCTCAATAAAAGCATCTATTGAAGATGTCCTGGGTGTCCCTTTGACGAAATGGCGGGACGAGTACAAAAGGGAAGCCGCAATGGCTTTGCCTCCTTCCCAAAGTGAAGCCATCCTCACAAGGCTCCTCTGCCGAACAGGCGCACTCGGATGGCAGTGCTGGGAGTCCAAAAGGCAAAAGGAGGGGTACCTGACAAACAATGACCTCATAAAATATGCAGGCGAGGTATTAAGGAAAAACCCGGAATACGGAAACAAATTCAAACACATTCTCGTTGACGAGTTCCAGGACACGGATACGCTGCAGGACTTGCTGCTCAAAGGAATTTGGAAAAAGGGTGTCAACACCCTTTTCATCGTGGGAGACATTAAGCAGTCCATTTACCGTTTCCGGCATGCTGACCTCGATATTTTCCGGGAATATATCAATGCCTCAAGGCAGCCGCAAGGAGACTCCCGCAAATACATAACGCTCGACAAAAGCTTCAGGACAACGGACAAGCTTCTCGGGGCGATAAACTCTATATTTGGTTCGGTATGGGCCGAAGGGATCGAAAAGGGTTCGCCGACGGGATATGAGCCGCTGGCTTCTCCATCATCAGAAGAATGGTGGAAGTATAGGATCTCGCACCCTATCGAGCCGGAATTTGAAGTTCTGATCTCAAGGCAGAAAAGAAGCTTTGATGAAGAAAAGAAAAAGTATGTCAAAACAGAGAAAATATATGATGCAAGGGTAAGGCTCTACAGGGAACTGGCGTGCAGGATAAAAGAGATCCACGGATCAGGAAAATTGATATGGGACAAGAACAGGGACCGCGGAGACAATTTCAGGAGAGTCAGGTGGAGCGATTTTGCCCTGCTTGTTCCGAAAAGGACCTTTTATGAGGCAATTGAAGACGCATTCGAGTCTGAAGACATACCATACGTTCTCTGCACGCGGAGGGACTACTTTACGCGGGGCGAGATCGCGGATCTGGTAAATTTGATATCGCTTCTGGCTGAGCCTGAGGATCCTGCGTACCTGGCCGGCTGGATCGCTTCTCCTCTGAGCGGGATGCCTCCGGGCCTGGCAGAAGGGCTTCTTTCCAGGGCAAAATTTCCGGGAGGCCCCGCAGACGCTCTTTCCCTTGCCGAGATAATAAGGAATGAACATCCGGAAATTTCATATTATCTGGAAGAAATGAAGATCATGGCCGAACTTCGCGGTGTTTCGGCCATGATAAGGGAGCTCCTCTGCTCTCCTGAATTCCTGACTTCATATGAACCCGGTCAGAGACGGCGCGTCAGGGCCAACATCTCATACATGGCCGAGATAGCTTCTGAATACGAGGCTTCACAGGGACGTTCCCTGACGGGATGCGCCGAATATGTGCGTTTTTCTGTAAAAGAATCAAAACAGCAGGAGGAGCCCGAGATAACTGACGAAGACCATGACGCCGTGAATGTTCTCACCATACACTCGGCCAAAGGGCTGGAGTATCCCGTCGTTGCCCTCGGAGGCGCTGAGGAGCTGCCAAAAGGGCCTCCTTCGATCGATGCCTCTGTCAGATACGGCATAGTTGCAAAACATATCCCGGATTTTCTTCTCGATGAAACGAACAATAAGGGGCTTACGGTTGCCGGCCTCTGGCATGATGAAAGAGAGACCCGGGCCCTCCGGCAGGAGAATGAGCGTTTCTGGTATGTTGCTTCCACAAGGGCAAGGGACAAGCTGATCATATGCGGCCTTACGAAAACTGACAGCGATAACGGCGAAGAAGTCCCTCCGGCAAAAGAAAGCTTCCTCGGAATGGCAGCAGATTCTCAGGATACAGCCTCTACATGGACCCTCTGTCCCGAGGAGGGACCGGGACCTTCCTTTGCCCCTGAAAAGAGATCAGGCAAAAGCGCGGCAGAGGCCTTCATGCTCTGCCCGAAAACAGTATCTCCTGCAAAGCTTGCCAGGCTGTCGGCATCGGCCTATGCGATGATATCCTGGTGTCCGGCAGCTTACAGGATAGCTTACAGGCAGGGCAGGACCATGCAGTGGACATCAAGCCACGGGGAGGAAACAGGGGGAGCCGAGTTTGGAAGTCTTGCCCACTGGATCCTTTCAAAATGGGATTTTTCCCCGGACTCCCTTGATGAATGGGTCCCTGAAAATGATGCCGCGGCAGCAAGGATAGTGAACGCAGTCCCCTATGGGGTAAGAGGGGAATTCAGGTCGCCTCTTTCGAGGCATGCCATCAGGTCCATGCTTTCCGAATACGCAATGAGCCGGGAGGGGAAAAATCTTGCAGCAATGATGACAGAAAAGAGCGGCATGACGATATCGAGGGAGACTCCGTTCAGAGTGCTTGACAGAGATCTGCTGATGGTAGGCTCTACGGATATTTTCTGGGAGGACGGGGAAGCTCTTCACCTGAGAGACTGGAAGACGACTTCGGAAGAGGACTCTCCGGACCTCTACTATGAGGAGCAGCTGAAGTTTTATGCTTATGCCATGCATGTTTTCAGGAAAGAGAAGGGGCTTGGTCAAAAAAACATTGAAACGGGCATAAATTATCTCAGGGGCGCTCCCAATAAAAAAAATACCGTGATCATGACGGAGGAAATGATCAGGCTGACAGGGGATAAAATACACGAAATGGCTGTGAGAGCACTTTCGGACAGTTTTGAACCTGTAATTGAACACTGTTTGAAATGCCCTTGGAGTGATATTTGTTCAAAAAAACATATTTAGCAATGTTAAAAGCTGATAAAATTGACAAGCGGTTTTAATTTGTAATGAAAATTAATGCCTTGCGTTTAATTTACTCTAATGTGTGAAAATTGACGCAATTAAATGTAGGGGTTAAAATCACTTGGTATTTGTGTAAAAAAAGGCTTACGATCTACGGGGGGAGGTGAGTTTGTTGACAGAGAATTTGGCACAGGAAATACGTGAACAGGAGTCTCTGGCAAAGGCTGTCATAGCAGAAGCAAAGGCCGAATCGGCAAAGATAACGGCAGCTGCACAGGCAGAGGCAGAGCAGTCTATAAAGGACACTAAGCAGCAATGTCACAGGCAGTGGCGTGAATCTGTCGCAAATGCCGAAAAAGAGGCAGAGCAAAAAGCTGCGGAGATCCTGGAAAAAGGCCGGATGGAAGCCCAGGATTATTATCAGGGAAAAAAGGCTTCTGTTGCCGAAGTGGCCGATTGGCTGGTGAAAGAGGTGATGACGACTTATGGCTCTTGCTGAGATGAGTAAGGCGCGGATAGCTGTTCATAGATCTGTTGCAGACGAGCTTGTGGAAAAATTGCAGGCACTTGGCTGCTGCGAGTTCACCGGAGAGAGCACCGGTGCGATAGACAGCGCGGCAATGTTCCATCTTCGGGCCAGGCAGCGTCATATAGACGAGCTTCTCAGCGATGTAAGATTTACGGTGCGCCTTCTTGAACCGCTTGAAGTAAACAGGGGCAGCGCCCTGGCAAGGATGCTGGGTGATGTGCCTGTCATAGGATTCTCCGAACTGGCTGCAAAAGCTGATGAAGATAAATTCAGGGCTTTCGTGGCCGACCTGAGGGAAAAAGAAAGAAAGGCAACAGAAACAAGAGCTGAGATATCAAGGCTCAAAGGTCTTCTTGCACAGTCGTTACTCTTAAATTCTATCAAATATCCACTTGAATTTTTTACTGCCGGTACGGAAATGGTCGGAGGGGCTGTCTACACTCTTCCCAGATCATTTGCGGACGGGTTTGCGGCAAAGCTCACCTCGGACCTGGGCGAATTCGTTGAATTCCAGAGGCTTCCGGAAAGTGATAAAGATACGGTGTCAACTTTCGCAGTTCTTTTCAGGAAAACAGACCTTGAAAAGGTCCAGGCTGTAACATCCGAGTTTTCTGCCGGAAGGCTCGATGTTCCGAAAGATTTCGAACTCACTGCGGAAGAGGAGCAAAAAAGGCTCACCGCAGAGATCGAAAGGGCAGAAGAGGAAGAAACACTTCTCTGTGCAGATATCTCGTCAAAGGCCGATGAAGGCCTTGAGATGGCGCGCTATTTCGGAGATTACTGGAGCATACTGAGAGACAGGATAGAGTCGATGATATCCGGGATCCCGACAGACGATGTTTTCATATGGTCTTTCTGGATGCCGAAGGAATTCTGCAGTGCCGTGGAAAAGACCATAAAGCCATATGAAGAGCTGACTGAGTTTTCTCTTGTCTCCCCGGACGAAGGGGAACTTGCCCCCACGCTGCTGAAGAACCCGGGATGGTCATCATCCATGGAGCCGCTGACCCTTATGTACGGGACCCCCACATATGGCGGGGTGGACCCCACTTCATTGATGGCTCCCTTCTTCTTCCTCTTCCTTGGGATGTGCTTCGGTGATGCCGGCTACGGGCTTGTCCTAAGCGGAGTGTTTGGTTATTTCATTGTAAGGCACAGCCTTCCTGCAACTCTGCGCAAGTTCTTTATCATGCTGACGATAGGCATGGTCTTCTCTGTAATAGTTGGAGCACTTACAGGTTCATGGTTCGGTGACAGCATAACGGCCTTCCCGTTCCTGAGTTCACTTGTCCCGTTGAAGGATGCAGTCCAGTTCCTTGATCCGATGAACGATCCGATGACCCTGCTTACTATTTCCCTGGGGCTCGGATTTGTGCAGGTCATCTTCGGTCTCCTGATAGCATTCAAAAACAGCTGGAAACACGGGGAGTATGTCGAAGCCCTCGCAGACAACGGAGGCTGGATAATTTTCCTCAGCGGACTTCTCCTTACAGGGCTTGCCGCTTCAGGAAAGCTTGCAGGACCGATTTCCGGCACTGCAAAGTATATCGCCGCAGCAGGCGCCCTGATACTGATAGCGACCCAGGGCAGGACGAAGACGAACATTGCAGGCAAGCTTTTCTCGGGCGTACTGAGCCTGTACAACGTTACCGGCTATCTGGGAGACGTGCTCAGCTACAGCAGGCTGCTTGCTCTCGGCCTGGGGTCTGCCGCGGTCGGCATGGTCATCAACCTGCTTGCCAATCTTGTTGCGGGGACACCCTATATAGGGATACCGCTTGCTGTGCTCATTTTTGTCGTCGGACACCTTTTCAGCATTGCTGTAAACCTTCTCGGAGCTTTTATCCACTCCTTAAGGCTTCAGTATGTTGAGTTTTTCGGTAAGTTTTATGATGCGAACGGGAAGGATTTCACCCCTCTTCGCAACGTGACGTCATTTGCCCGCTTGTCAGAAGAAAAACAGTAGATTTTTTAAATACAAAATATCAGCACTTATCAACTGAGGAGGTAATGGTTCATTATGGAAACAATGCTCGCAACGATTTCCGAACAGCTGGGCCCGATGCTTGTAGTTCTCGGCGCAGCACTGGCAGTAGGTTTTGCAGGATCAGGCTCTGCATGGGGAATAGGTTTGGCAAATGAGGCCGCTGCCGGCATCATGACTGAGGATCCCAAAAAATTCGGTTACGCGCTGGTCCTTCTTGCACTTCCCGGTACGCAGGGCATCTACGGACTTCTCGTCGCAGTACTCTCGCTCCAGAAAGCGGGTCTCCTCGGCGGAGGAAATGTTGCCCTTACAGTATGGCAGGGTCTGGGTATCTGTTTTGCATGCCTTCCGATCGCCATATCCGGATTCTATTCTGCGATCTGGCAGGGTAAATCTTCAGCCGCTTCAATATTGATGATATCAAAGCGTCCGGAACAGATAGGCAAAGCTGTTATCCTCCCGGCAATGTGCGAAACCTACGCAGTCTTTGGGCTTCTTGTCAGTATTCTGATGCTCAACGGCATCAAGCTTTAATCAGAATCGGGGAAAGACCATGTCTTTGGCCCAGATCACAGAAAAAATCAGAAGCGATGCCCAGCGGGAGGCAGATGAAGTACTGGCTAAGGCGAGGGCTAAGGCAGAACTGATAACACAGAGAGCGGAAGAGGAGATCGACTCCATAAAATCAGGCTTTATTCGCCGTTTTGAAGTTGAGCGTCCCGAGATTTTCCGTCGTCGTGAAATAGTTGCGAATCTGGATGTCAAAAGGATGATGCTTCAATCCAGCCGTAATCTCATACAGGATGTTTACGACCTGTCCCTTGAAAAGATGAGGATGATGGATAGGGATGATTACGTAAAACTCTGTGAAGCGCTTCTTAAATGTGCAATATCAACAAAAGACGAAGAAATTAAGGTCTCACGCGAGGAGAAATATCTGGATCAGGCCTGGCTGGACGGTTTCAATAAAGAAAACGGCACTGAACTGCTTTTTTCAGCTGATAAACCTGACATTGCCGGCGGATTTATCCTCTCGAGGGGAAAAATCAGCACAAACTGCTCATGGGACATGCTTATTCAGATCGCTCAGGAAAAGCAGGAATCCGACGTCGTAAAACGTTTGTTCCCGGCAGCAGAAACAGAATGAGGGAGGTGGCCTGATGTCAAGTCAAGGGGCATATGGTTATGCCGTTGCACGTATACGTGCGATGGAGCATCGCCTTCTTGATTCCGGAGTACTGCAGAGAATGATCGATGCCGAAGATTTTCCGTCGATCCTCAAGATACTTGGGGAGACATCTTATGCCTCCGCGCTTACTTCCCAGACAAACGGAGCAGACTTCGACAAAGTGCTTGAGACAGACCTGCACAGCATTTATCAAGAAGTCCGCGGTTTTGTTCCTGACAAGGTCCTTGTTGATCTGATGAGGCTGCAGTATGACTTCCACAACGTGAAAGTCCTTCTGAAGAGCACGTTCAATGTCAGGACGGGCGGCAAAAAGAGATGGGATCTCCTGACATCTCTGGGCTCCCATCCTTTGGACGACATCATTACAAATGTCGAATCCGAAGAATACAGGCTTCTTCCCTTCGGTCTCAATACACTGCTTCCCAAATGCATAACTGTGTGGGAACAGAGCAGGGATGTTCTTGAAGTCGAGAGGCTTCTCGACAAGAGGATGTTCGAAGTGATGGTCGAAAAAGCCAGGGAACTTGATATGCCTGGGATAATAAGCTGGGTCCGGACAAGGGTCGACGGAGAAAACATAAGGACACTGCTGAGGCTTAAAAGGTTCAATTTCGATGCGTCAAAAGCGCTGCCCTTCCTTCATGAGGGAGGTATGGTCGATGTCAATATGCTGGCATCACTTATCTCCGAACCATTTGAGACATGGGGCAGAGCACTGGAGTTTTCTGATTTTGGAAAGACTCTGGGCGGAATAGATGCCTCCGGTGGTTTTTCAGATCTCATACTTACCCTTGAGAAGGTACTTGATGATTTTTATATGGAAAAGATAGCAGCCGGAAGATTCAGTCCCACAGCTCCCGAGAACATCCCCGCCTACCTCTGGGCGAAGGAGATGGAGATAAAAAATATCAGGGTGATCACTGTCTCTAAGAGAAACAAAGGGGACAAGGACCATCTGAGGAGGCTTATGCGCCATGGCTACGTCTAATCAGGGTTCACCGATGGCAGCAGTCGGAAGCTATGACAGCATACTTCCATTCAAGGCAATAGGCCTTGATGTTGTTGAGATAACAGATGAGAACAGGGATTCCATAGGGCAGATAATGAACAGATTCGCCCGTCAGGGCTATGCAGCCCTTTTTATCGAGGAGGAACTGTTTTCAAAATATCAGCAGGCTGTTGACGAAGTCAACGAATCTACAGATATGTGCATAATACCCGTACCCAACCAAAGCGGATCCATGGGAGTCGGCCTGAAGTCTATAAGGCGTAATGTAGAGCGGGCTGTCGGAATGGACATCTTTGGTGTGAAATGATGAAAATGGAGGCGATGTGAGTGGCTACTCCTAATGCCATAGCAGGATTCATCGCAAAGATTTCCGGCCCGCTTGTAATTGCTAAAGGCATGGCCGGAGCCTGTATGTTCGACGTTGTAAGAGTCGGAAATGCAGGCCTTGTCGGTGAAATAATCGAACTTAAAGATGATACGGCTTCTGTTCAGGTCTATGAAGAAACTTCGGGCCTGATGCCGGGAGAACCCGTTGTCAGCACCGGAGAACCATTGAGTGTTGAACTGGCCCCCGGGCTGATCGAAGAATTTTTCGACGGGATACAGCGTCCGCTTGAGAGCATCGAAAAAGCAGCGGAGAGCCCCTATATACTTCGCGGGATAAGCGTGCCTGCGGTCAGCAGAACGAAAAAGTGGGCATTCGTCCCCTGCGTTGGAGCGGGGGCCGATGTATCCACCGGTGATTTCATCGGTTCCGTTCAGGAGACCGTACTTGTTGACCACAAGGTGATGGTGCCCCACGGAGTCAAAGGAAAGATAAAGGAGATCAAAGAGGGAGATTTTACAGTCGATGAGGTCATAGCCGTAATAACCGACACTAAGGGCACGGACCACGAGATAAGGCTGCTGCAGAGATGGCCTGTCCGTAAGCCTCGTCCCGTAGTCAAGAGGCTCCCCCCTCAGATCCCCCTTACGACCGGTCAGAGAGTCGTTGATACATTTTTCCCAATAGCAAGAGGAGGGACAGCCTGCGTTCCGGGTCCTTTCGGATCGGGCAAGACTGTCATACAGCACCAGCTGGCCAAATGGGCTGATGCTGAAATAGTTGTTTATATCGGATGCGGCGAACGCGGAAATGAGATGACGGACGTCCTTCTTGAGTTCCCCGAACTTGAGGACCCCCGCTCCGGACAGCCTCTTATGAAGAGGACACTTCTGATAGCAAACACCTCCAACATGCCGGTCGCCGCACGTGAGGCCTCAATATATACCGGCATTACGATCGCTGAATATTTCCGCGACATGGGATATTCAGTGGCGCTTATGGCCGACTCTACCTCCCGCTGGGCCGAGGCTCTCCGTGAAATGTCCGGACGGCTTGAAGAAATGCCCGGTGAAGAGGGATATCCCGCCTACCTTGGCACAAGGCTCGCCTCCTTCTATGAAAGGGCAGGCAGGGCCATCTGTTTCGGAAGCGACGGAAGGGAAGGGGCAGTCTCGGTAATAGGAGCAGTTTCACCTCCGGGAGGAGACCTTTCGGAACCTGTAACACAGAATACGCTTCGAGTCACAAAGGTATTCTGGGGCCTTGACGCACAGCTGGCCTACCAGAGACACTTCCCGGCGATCAACTGGCTTTCCAGCTACTCTCTCTACGCGCATACCATGGGAGAGCACTGGGATGCTATTTATGACGGGGAATGGAGTGTCTACCGGACCGAAGCCATGAGCCTGCTCGAAGACGAGGACAAGCTGAAGGAAATCGTACGCCTGGTCGGACTTGATGCCCTTTCAAAAGAAGAAAGGATGGTCCTTGAGACCTCCAAGTCCATAAGGGAAGACTTCCTCCACCAGAACTCATTCCATGAGATAGACACATACGCCTCGATGGACAAGCAGTTCAAGATGCTCCGGAACATACTCACCTTCCATCATTTGGGGATGCAGGTCCTGACCCGCGGCGGTCTGCTCCGGTCGGTCATCGACCTTCCCATAAGGGAAGAGATAGCGCGTATGAGATACACGGAAGAGGGCGAGATCGAGAAGCTGGATGCCCTCGAGACCAAAATCAAGACAGAACTTGGAAAACTGAGCGCTGCCGGAGGTGATCTCGATGATGTTGCCTAAAGAGTATAAGACGATCTCCAACCTGTCCGGACCGCTGATGATGGTTGAGAAGATCGAAGATGTAAGTTACGATGAACTGGCTGAGATCCGCCTTGCAAATGGTGAGCGCAGGCGCGGAAGGGTCCTTGAAATTTCCGAAAGCAAGGCTCTTGTGCAGGTTTACGAAGGCAGCACAGGTATAGACGTCAACACTACCCAGATAAGGTTCCTCGGCGATGTCCTCAAGCTCCCGGTCTCAAAAGACATGCTCGGCCGCATCTTCAACGGAAGGGGAGACCCCATTGACGGAGGCGCACAGATAATTGCCGAGACATACCTTGATGTCAACGGCAACCCGATGAACCCCTATTCCCGCGACTTCCCCTCGGAGTTCATCCAGACCGGCATTTCGACCATCGACGGGATGAACCCGCTGGTCAGGGGCCAGAAGCTGCCAATCTTCTCCGGAAGCGGAATGCCCCATAGCCAGATGGCTGCACAGATAGCCCGTCAGGCTTCGGTCATAAGCGGACATGCAAATTTTGCCGTCGTATTCGCCGCAATGGGCATAACATTTGAAGAAGCATCATTCTTTATGGAAGATTTCAGAAAGACCGGGGCACTCGAACGCACGGTAATGTTCGTAAACCTGGCTGACGACCCCGCGATCGAACGCATATCGACACCGCGTCTTGCCCTAACGGCAGCGGAGTACCTTGCGTTTGAACAGGGCATGCATGTACTGGTCATACTGACAGACCTCACCAACTACTGCGAAGCTCTGCGCGAGATCTCCGCTGCACGAAAGGAAGTCCCCGGACGCCGAGGCTATCCCGGTTATCTCTATACAGACCTTGCAACAATGTACGAGAGGGCCGGAAGACTGCGCGGCAAAGAGGGATCGATCACTCAGCTCCCGATACTTACAATGCCTGAAGACGACAAGACACATCCCATCCCCGACCTTACCGGGTACATCACAGAGGGACAGATAATTCTGGCCAGAGGACTCCACCGTAAGGGCATCTACCCGCCGGTAGACGTTATGCCCTCCCTTTCGCGCCTCAAGGACAAGGGAATAGGCAAAGGGAAGACACGCGAAGACCATGCAGACCTGATGAATCAGCTATTCGCGGCATATTCCAGGGGTAAGGAAGCAAAAGAACTTGCAGTCATCCTCGGAGAGGGAGCGCTTTCGGATGAGGATAAGGCCTTTGCCAAGTTTGCAGACCTTTTTGAAGATAAATATGTACGTCAGGGAGAGTACGAGAACAGGACCGTAGAGGATACACTGCTCCTGGGCTGGGAACTCCTGACCATCGTTCCGACAAAGGAACTTAAGCGAGTAAGGGACGAGTACATTGAAAAGTATCTGAAGCCGCTCTTTGAAGCAAAAAAAGACGAAACGCTTGAGACTAAAGAAGCATAGGAAGGGGTGACCTCTGATGGCGAAGGCACTGAACGTAAACCCCAACCGTATGGAGCTTTCCAAGCTCAAGAGACAGCTTGTCGTAGCCAAGAGGGGGCACAAACTGCTGAAAGACAAGCAGGACGCACTCGTGAAGGCGTTTCTTGCAAAAGCGAAATTTGTCTGGGAACTCAGGCAGGAGATCGAAAAGGAAATCAGTTCATGTTATGCCGGTTTTCTGCTTGCCAGGGCCCAGACTCTGCCGGAAATGCTTGAACAGACTCTTATGAACGCAGGCGGCAATATGAGAGTCAATGTACATTTTGTGAACATAATGAGTGTACGCGCCCCTTCGTTCGAGCTGCCCGAACAGAAAGTGGAATTAAATTACGGGCTGGGCACGTCGCCCGGAAGTCTTGACATAGCGCTTGAGCAGTTCCTGAAGCTTATGCCGAGACTGGTCAAGCTCGCAGCCGAAGAAAAGGCCCTGAAGTCCATGGCCCTTGAGATCGAGAGGACAAGAAGAAGGGTCAATGCCCTTGAGCATGTTATGATACCCTCTTTTGCCGAAGCCATCCACTCCATATCAATGAAGCTGGAGGAAATGGAGAGGTCGACGCTTTCAAGGCTTATGGTCATCAAGGAGATAGTTCGTTCACACTAGCATAGCAGATATGATCTGCTATACTTGCAAAGGGAGTATTAGTTCCAGCCGCCGGCGCAATGCGCGGGAGGAAAGTCCGGGCTCCAAAGGGCAGGATGCAGGAGAAAATCCTGCGGGTGCGAACTCAGGGAAAGTGCCACAGAAATATACCGCCCGCAATGCGGGTAAGGGTGAAAAGGCGGGGTAAGAGCCCACCGGCCGAAAGGGTGACCTTCGGGCCAGGCAAACCCCATCCGGAGCAAGGTCGAATAGGGGAGGACGAGGCTGCCCGCTGACTCCCGGGTACGACCGCTTGAGTCCGTCTGTAAGGACGGGATTAGATAAATGGCTGGAGGGGACGAAGTCCTCAACAAAACCCGGCTTATGTTATGCTCCCATACAAAGAGGTCCGACAGGTAGTTAAAAACCTGTCGGACCTCTTTTTTTAATATATTTGTCGATTATATTTAAAATCAAAGGTTTTTGAAAAAATGTTTGTATGCATACAATGAGGTAGCAATATTAGTTTTTATAAAAAAGAAGCTACCAAAAGCCTGTCATAATCACGAAAAAATAATATTTTGATCCTATAGAACTAATTATGTTTACGGGATTAAATTTAAAGGTATTGCGTTGGAATTCCTTTGGGTATAATGTGGGACAAAGTGGTATAAAGTGGTGCAAAGTGGGTGAATAGTAGATGCTGGTGGGAAGCTATAACCACAAACTGGACAGTAAGGGCAGAACAGTATTGCCCGCTCGCTTCAGGGGGGAGCTTGGATCCTCCGTGGTGGCGACTATAGGGCTTGACCGGTGCATCGCTGTTTATCCCCTGTCAAGATGGGAGGAGCTTATCCTTAAGCTTAAGGATCTCTCTGCATTCAAGAAAAAAACCAGGGATTTCAGGAGAGTCCTTCTCTCCATGGCAACCGAACTGGAGATCGACGGTTCAGGAAGAGTCCTTATACCGGCAGGCCTCAGGGAATATGCATGTATCGATCAGGAAGTTACACTCATAGGCCTCGAGGATCACCTTGAGGTCTGGGACAGCCCAAGGTGGGAAGAACAGCGCAGCGGCGTGCTGATGGATTTCAGCGACCTTGCAGAGGATCTTGACGAGATATGAAGGAGCACGTCCCTGTTCTTGCCGAAGAAGTGCTTGAAGCACTCAGGCCCTGGGAAAACGTAAGGGTCACAGTAGACGGCACTTTGGGGCTCGGCGGACATTCCGGATATATTTTAAGCAGATGCATCAACTCTTTCATAATAGGTTTCGACCAGGATCCGTACGCAAGGCGGGAGGCTCAGTCAAACCTCTCAAGGTTCGAAGGAAGATTTGAAATTGTAGCGGACAATTTCAGGCACATTGAAAAGCTCAAGGAGAGGGCAGGATGGGAAGGGGCATCAGCGGTACTTCTCGATCTGGGGGTCTCAAACATGCAGCTCACAGATTTTGAGAGAGGCTTCTCTTTTCAGGGCGACGGCCCTCTGGATATGAGGATGGATGCTTCGGAAGGAACAAACAGCACCCTTACGGCAAAGGAAATTCTTGACAGCGGATCGGTCAAAGAGCTGACTGAAATATTCAGGAACTACGGTGAAGAACAGTATGCCTATCAGATCGCAAGAGGCATAGTAAGAAACAGGGAAAGGGGCGAAAGCCCAAATACGACCGCAGAACTGGTCGAGCTGATAAGAAAGATACTTCCTGCCCCGGTGCAGAGAAAAATGGGCGGGCACCCGGCAAGAAAGATATTCCAGGCACTCAGGATAGCCGTAAACGATGAAATGCACGCACTTGAAGAGGCCCTGGAAGGATCTCTCAGGATATTAAGTCCGGGAGGAAAGCTGCTGACTATCTCCTACCACTCCCTGGAAGACAGGATCGTAAAAACAAAGTTCAGGAAATGGCAGGAGGAAGGATTGGGGGAGGCCAGGCCACGCAAAGCCATAACGCCCTCTGAAAACGAAATAGAGACGAACTATAAGTCAAGAAGCGCAAAACTAAGGATATTTGTTTCGGACAGGGATAGCTCGAAGAAAGGAGACAAAGCCGATGCGTTACACAGAATGCCGACATGAGACCGAAAGACCTCATTCTTCGCTTTTCGTAATATGTTTTTTGTCTGTCTTTATCTGCGCTGCCGCGCTTGGGACCCTGCGTCTTTACGGCCTTTACCTTGAGCACCGCATCTCTGAAACCGCCGGCAGGATCGAGGCATGCAGGGAATGCAACCTTGACATGTCAAAGAAGTACTCCGAGCTGCTTTCGCCGGCAAGGATATACAGTTATGCGCGTGAAGAACTTGGCATGGTCAATGCCGAGAACATCAGGACGGTTAAGGTCGACAACTCCGATATAATGACTGCCCAGGCAGTTATATATCCTGTTGAAGAAAAGGCAGGGCTGCTTGACTACCTGAATCCTTTTGTAAGGAAGGCACATGCCAAGAATTAAGAAAAGCGGACCCCTCGGCATCAGAAGATCAAAGCTGGTGTGGGGGTCTGTATACATGGTTCTCATGATCCTTGCTGCGGGTACGGCATGGGTCCAGCTGAAACCGGACACAAGGGTAGTCAGGCAATCACAGAAACAATACTGGGCAAGTGTGGCAGTCAGCGCTTCCAGAGGGGAAATCAAAGACCGCAACGATATCCCCCTGGCAGTATCTGTACCTGCCACAAGTTTTTTTATTGATCCCAAGTACTGGGATCCTAAAAGTGCGGATCTCCTTTCAAATCCTTTTGGCAGGAATACTGCGAAGAAATTTTCCAAAGAGCTGCCGGGGCGTTTCCACTGGGTGGCAAGGAACGTTCCGAAAGAAAAAGCCGACAGGCTTCTGCAAAACGAGATACCCGGACTATACACGATAAGCGAGAGGATCAGGGTATATCCGCATGGGGAACTGGCTTCACATGTACTTGGGTACTGCGACATAGATGACTATGGACAGGCAGGGGTGGAACTGGCCTGGAACCATATCCTCTTTTCCCCTCCGAGGACCAGATTCCTGACCAGGGATTCAAAAGGCAAGACACTGGATATTATGGGCGGAAAGTCAGGCGTTCCCAAAAATACTTCAGGTTCAATAAGGCTGACCATAGATTCACGTATCCAGCAGATCATCGAGTGGCGTCTGAGCGAGGGAGCAAAAGAAGCAAAGGCTTCCTGGGGCGCGGGGGTATGTGTGGATCCCAATACCGGAGAGATCCTCGCACTTGCCAGTTTCCCTGCCCTTGATCCCAATGACAGGAAAAACCTTAAAAATGAATATGCGGTAAGGAACAATGTTGTAGGAAGGGTATTCGAACCGGGTTCGATATTCAAACCCATAACAATGTCTATCGCAATTGAAACTGCGGCTGCGAGTAAAAACAGCACTTATAACTGCAGGGGAACGATGAAGCTTGCTGACAAGACTATGAGCGATGTCAACAAAAAAGCCCATGGTGTTCAGGATCTTACCCATGTCCTCATGAATTCGTGCAATATCGGTATGAGCATGATGTCTATGGGAGTGCCGAGACACCAGGCTTACGGGATGTTAAAACAGTTCGGATTCGGGGAGAAAACGGAAGTTGAACTCTCCGGCGAAGAATCCGGACTTCTCAAGTCTCCTGAGGAATGGCTTGGAACAGTACCCGCGAATATTTTTATTGGTCAGGGGATCGCTGTGACTCCGCTTCAGGCCGTTATGGCAATAGCAAGCATTGCAAACGGCGGATCGCTCCTGAAGCCGTACCTCATATCGGAGGTCCTGGACAGTGACGGAAAGGTCATACACAAGGGAGGAAGAAGGGTCCGTTACCAGGTCATGTCTCCCGGTACAGCAGAATTCATGCGCTCGGCGATGAAGAAGGTTGTAAGTGAAGGCGGCGGAAAAATGGCTTTTTCGCAAAAAGTTTCAATTGCGGGGAAAACAGGAACTGCCCAAATTGCAACCGGCGGACAATATGCCAAAGGACAGTATGTGGCTTCTTTTGTTGGATTCTGGCCGGC
This sequence comes from Synergistaceae bacterium, assembly GCA_036803945.1. GTDB lineage: Bacteria > Synergistota > Synergistia > Synergistales > Synergistaceae > Caenicola. Next base: position 104,180 of record DAIRTK010000002.1, on the reverse strand, counting down.
TGAAAAACCAAAGTATGTAATGATAATAAGTCTTGGGGAGCCCCACGGTGCGAGATATTACGGCGGGCAGATCGCAGCTCCGATATTCCGTTCCGTTGCGGAGGATATAGTTCAGATCTCCCCCTTTGAAACAGGACCTGTAAGGGGCGCGGCAAACTGAGAAATGCTCAGGGGGCGCTCCTGATAAAGATGCCTTGACCAAAAAAAGAGATTGGTACTAAAATTGCCGCTTGGATGAGATGGAGGTCTTTTTATGAAGCTGAACTATTTGATTTCATTATTGGAAAAAAGCACTCTGGACATCTCAGTCAGATGCGGATCCGATCAGGGATCTCCGGATTCGGCGGAAGTGAAGGAACTCGTCTCCGACAGCAGGAAATCATCAGAGGGTTCGATTTTTGCATGTGTTGCCGGTGAACATACGGACGGCCATGATTTTGCGGCGGCAGCAATTTCCTCAGGTGCTTCTGCCCTCCTGTGTGAAAGGCCTCTCGATACTGATGTCCCACAGATCATCTGTAAGGATGTCAGAAGGAACATGGGCAGGATTGCATCATTGCTGTACGGGGAACCGGCCTCAAAATTGAAGATGATAGTGATGACAGGCACGAACGGAAAGACGACATCAACGTTCATGACAAGATCTGTCCTGAGGGAGGCCGGAATAAAGGCCGGCCTGCTGGGCACTGTCTGGTGTGATGACGGCGCAGTAACCGAAGATGCTGAGCATACTACCCCGGAGGGCTCAGACCTTCAGCTGTGGCTTTCCAGAATGGTCAAAAACGGATGCGAAGCATGTGTGATGGAGGCATCTTCGCATGCCATAAGCCAGGGAAGGATAGACGGAGTGCTCTTCGACAGGGCGGGTTTTACCAACCTTACAGTAGACCACCTGAACTACCATAAGGATATGGAATCATACTTTGAAGCCAAGAAGGGTCTTTTTAAAAATTATATGAGATCAGGATGGTCTGCATCCGTTAATATCGATGACCCCTACTGTGCACGTATTTTTAGGGAATATGGCGGTCAATGTCTCGGATACAGCCTTTTTGACAGCAGTGCCGACTTTTGCGCATTTATAAAAAAAGTGTCGGCAGAGGGAATGGAAGTGGATATAAAAGTCCCTGAGAGGAAGGATCCCTTAAAGGCGTGGCTTCCTCTGATAGGGGTCTATAATGTTATGAACGCGATGCAGGCCCTTTCTTTATGCCTGAGCATGGACGTGCCCCATCACGCGGCTTTGGAGGGCCTGAGAAAAATGGAACAGGTCCCCGGAAGGCTTGAGAGATATCTGATAGAGGAAAGCGGCACCTGTGTGATAGACTTTGCCCATAACCCCGACGGCCTTGAAAAAATTCTGACTGCGCTCCGTTCGGTCTGTGACGGCAAAATGACAGTTGTTTTCGGGGCAGGCGGAGAGAGCGACAAGAGCAAGCGTCCGCTTATGGGAGAAGTCGCATCAAGGATCGCCGACCATGTGATAATTAGCTCGGACAACCCAAAGAGTGAGGATCCGTACCAAATAGCAGCGGAGATACTTCAGGGCGCTGAAAAACATCCGGCACGCCGCACTGTGATCATCGACAGGGAAAAAGCAGTGAGTTTTGGACTAGATGGTCTCTCGAAGGGAGACATACTGCTTTTGGCAGGGAAGGGTCCTGAATCATATCAGATAGTCAAAGAGGGCCCTGTCCCGTACTCGGACATGGAGGCAATGGCCTCCTGGTGCAGAAGAAACGGGAAAAAATTTATCTGAGCAGATCAAAGAGGTGCAGTTGAACTTAATGGACCGGAAGCCTTGATGCATGCGGGGGTGCTTGTGAAATGAAAATGAGCGAATTGCTTTCAAAACTTGAAAAGACAGATCTGAAGTACAGGCTGCTTCTTCCTGAAAACCATGACCCGCTTAATGATCCGGAGATCACGCAGCTAGTCTCTGACAGCAGAAAGGTGGTCCCAGGATCGATATTTGCATGCGTGAGGGGAGAGCACGCCGACGGGCACGAATATGCAGAAAGGGCATTGAATTCAGGAGCATCCGTAATGCTCTGCGAACGCGGCATGATCCTGGATGTTCCGCAGATAATTGCGGAAGACATAAGACGCAACATGGGGGTCGTTGCTTCGATTCTCTATGAAGAGCCTTCAAAAAAACTGACCATGATCGCCCTTACCGGCACAAACGGCAAGACTACATCCACATTCATGACAAAATCCATACTTGATCATGCAGGCATAAAAACAGGACTTTTGGGTACCGTCTGCTATGATGACGGCGATTCTGTCGAAGATGCGGAACACACGACCCCGGAAGGATCGGACCTCCAGAGCTGGCTTCAGAGGATGGTCCGAAACGGATGCGGAGCCTGTGTGATGGAAACCTCCTCCCATGCCATTGTTCAGGGGAGAATAGAAGGAGTGCTTTTCGACAGGGGCGGATTTACAAATCTTACTGTGGATCACCTTGATTTCCACAAGGATATGGAATCATATTTTTCCGCAAAAAAGACTCTGTTCGAAAAATATATGAGAAACAACTGGATGGCATCGGTGAACATAGATGATCCATATGGAGCGCGGCTTTTCTGCGAACTTGGACCCAAAGCCATAAGCTACGGGACAAGAGAGAGAAGCGCAAGGTTTTTTGCCGAGGTAAAAGGGACATCCATAGAAGGGATGGATGTAGAGATACTGACTCCGGACTCATCTCTGCCAATAGCCTCAAGACTGCCCCTGCTGGGAGGATACAATATCATGAATGCCCTCCAGGCACTCTCTGTATGCTGGTCCCTGGGGGTCAGGGACAAAACTGCGATAGAGGGGCTCCTTGGTATGAAACAGGTACCCGGGAGGCTGGAAAGATACCTTATATCGGGATCAGGCACCTGTGTTATAGATTTTGCCCACAGCCCCGACAGCCTTGAAAAAGTGCTTGGTACCCTCAGGGATGTCTGCAAGGGAAAGCTGCTGGTAGTTTTCGGAGCCGGCGGTGACAGGGACAAAACAAAACGTCCCATAATGGGAGAGATCGCCGCGAAGCTTGCTGATTCTGTCATAATTACCTCAGATAACCCAAGGAGCGAGGACCCTGAGGTGATAGTCTCAGAAATTGAAACCGGAGCGAAGAAGTATTCACAGGAGTATTCAAGGATCGTCGACAGGAGGTCGGCGATAAGAGAGGGGCTCAAAAGGACAGGCCCTGAGGATATACTGCTTGTGGCGGGAAAGGGCCCGGAACCATATCAGATACTCAAGGACGGTCCTATACCCTTTCTCGATAAAAATGTAATGCTTGAATGGTGCAGGGAACAGAGCAAAGAGGTGATCTGATGACAATATTCAGGGCATCCGATGCAGCCCTCTGGTCAGGGGGCAGGCACTACGGACCGGACATACAGCTATGTCGTCTATGGAAGAACGACAGCAGGGAGATAGCGCCCGGAGATGCTTTTGTTGCTTTAAAGGGAGAAAAAGCTGACGGCCACAACTTTGTACAAATGGCGATAGAGCGTGGAGCAAGACTTCTGCTTGTTGACGCAGACAGAATGGATGAGCTCTCTCTCTGCAGTCCAGAATGTTCCGGAATAACTGTGATAGCAGTTCGGGAGACAGCAAAGGCCCTTACTCAAATAGCAGGGGAGTATCTCAGGAGGCTTGCACCCAAAACAGTCGGCATCACGGGAAGTGTAGGAAAGACAACTACAAGGGAACTTACAGTGAGTCTCCTTAAGGCAAAAAAGAGAGTCCACAGCGCGATACGAAGCTACAACACTGTCATAGGATGCAGCCTGACTATCCTTGCAATGCCAGAGGATACTGAGGTGCTGGTTCTGGAATTCGGGACCAACCATTTCGGCGAGATAAGGGAGATGGCAGCTCTTTTTCCGCCTCAGCTGGCTGTAATAACCGAGGTGGCCCCGGCACACCTGGAGGGGTTTGGAGATGTGGACGGAGTGCTGAGTGCCAAAATGGAGATATGTGAATCAGAAAAGCTTGAAATGTTAATATATAACGCAGACAACGAAAGCCTCAGGAATGCATTGTCTTATAAATTTGATAACATTAAAAAACTTGGCGTGGGAAGATGGAAAGGGGCTGACATGAGGATCATCGAATCAGTTCCTACTTTAAGAGGAGACGGTGCCCATCTCCTTGCCGTATATGAAAACTGCGGAAGAGAACTTAAATTCAGCCTGAACCTTTTTGGCTCACAGCATTCCTACAATGCCGGCTATGCTTATCTTATCGGAGATCATTTCGGGGTAGGGATAATTGATGCAGAAGAGAAATTGTCTGAATTTATGCCAATATTAGGCAGGGGTATATGTAAAAAACTGCCCCAAAACAAATGGGTGATCGATGAGGCCTATAATGCGAACCCCAGTTCCATGGGGGCGGCTGTCAGGAATACCCTCGATGTCGCCCGGGGGTCAGGGTTGTCCGCATTTGCTGTACTGGGAGGAATGAGGGAACTGGGAGGATCTTCGGCATTCTGGCACAATGATATCCTTAAAAGTGTATCTCATTTCAGTAAGGCCGCACTTTTGGGTGACGAGTGGTTTGCCCCTGAAGTGGTCTTGCCGCCATGTGCGCAGCGTTACAGAACTTTTGAAGAGATATCGTCTCAGCTTAACATTTTTTCGGCGCCGGACTCGGTCCTGCTTATAAAGGGTTCAAACTCATACGGTCTGAAAAGGCTGGTTGCGCTTCTGACGGAGGGCGGATATGTATACTGATTTCGTTATTATTCTGGTCTTTTCGCTCCTTGCGGAAATTTTTCTGCAAAAGAAGTGGATCGCCAAAATGCATAGGCTGAAAATCGAGCAGACAGTAAAGCTCTATGGTCCTTCCTGGCATGAAAAGACCAAAACCGGCACACCTACGATGGGCGGTGTAATTTTTATACCTGTATTCCTTATTTCCGTGCTCTCCGGTTCTCTCCTGACGGTCTTTCCGAACATGGAACTGCTGGCAAAAATTGCAGTTTACCCGATACTGGGGGCAGCAGTGGGACTGCTGGACGACTGGCTGAAATATTCAAGAAGGTCGAGCGACGGACTGAAAAGTATGGAAAAGCTGGCACTCCAGGTGATAGTGACCGTTCCATGGGCAATATGGGTGACACCGGGGCCGATGCTGATACTTCCTGAATTGGCGGTTCCGCGTTACATCGGAATAGCCATACTGACATTCACCGGAGTAGGGCTGCAGAATGCGGTAAATGTCACAGACGGACTTGACGGACTGGCTGCCGGATCTGTCATGATCTCACTTATGGGGGCACTTTCATTTCTGGGAGGGGATCCTTCAATAGTGATCTCTATTGCTTCGGGAGCAGGGATATGCCTTGGCTTTTTGTGGCACAATTCACATCCCGCCAGTGTTTTCATGGGAGATGTAGGCGCCCACTTTTTTGCCGGACTGCTGCTTTCGCTGTGCGTTGTTTCCGGAGCTTTTATTTTTATAATCCCCATTTCGTTCATTTTTGGGCTGGAGATAGTTTCTGTCGCTTTGCAGATAGTCTCAATACGAAAATTCAATAAAAAGATATTCCTGATGAGCCCAGTTCACCACCATTTTGAAATGCTCGGCTGGAAAGAGACTCAGATCGTAGTGCGTTTCTGGATAGTTCACGCGTCAGGAATGCTGGTGATCATGTCTGTATTGTTTTTACTCTTGTACCTGGTGTAGGGCCGCTAAGGAATTATTCAGAACAGGATCATTGGGGGCTGTCATATGTATAAAGAAAATTATAGGGGAAAAAAGGTCTCGGTTATTGGTGCAGGGGTGAGCGGCAAGGCCCTGGCCCTGTTGGCCTGTAAACTTGGAGCAGCGGTATTTGTCTCCGATCTGAAAAAGGTGCCGGAGGATACAGTCAAAGAGTTTGATGACGCCGGTATCCTTTGGGAGGAGGAGGGAAATTCGGAAAGGGTCCTTGATGCCGATGAGATAGTACTCAGTTCGGGCATCCGGCATGAAATACCGATCCTGGATCAGGCCCGTACTCTCGGCATACCAGTGACCGGTGAGCTGGACTTCGTATATCCCTTCCTGTCAGGAAAGATAATAGCTGTTACGGGAAGCAATGGAAAAACGACTACTGCCTCGATGACGGGCTTTTTCCTTGAAAAAGCCGGAGTTTCGGTCATTACCGGCGGCAATATAGGCAACCCGGCCGCCAATGCGGCTTTCTCAGAGACTGACTGTGTGGTGCTCGAAGTCAGCAGTTTTCAGCTAAACGTTGTGAGGAAGTTTAAATGTAATGTGGCTGTGGTCACGAATCTGGCTCCCGACCATATCGACTGGCACGGATCATATCGGAATTATGTCCTGGCAAAGGCAAATGCCGTGAAATCACTTGTCCCTGGAGGGCATGCGATATGTCAGGAGAGGGATATGCAGGAGCTTGCCGTCCCGAAGGAGATGGGCATCCCGCTTAGCTGGGACCGTTCAGCAGACGCCAGACAGGGGATATTTATGGACAGGGGAAAAAACTCCGCTTTCATATTTACGGGAGAGGGAGAAGCTCCGGTAAAGCTGTTTGATTTTGATTCAGTTAAACTGCTTGGATCACACAATCTTGAGAATACCGCGATGGCACTGGCATCTATTTATCTGCTTGGCCAAAAGCTGCCCTGCCCATCTGTAATTTCAGCATACGAACCGCCGAGGCACAGGTGCGCGCCTGCCGGTTCTGTCAGGGGGGTCACTTTCGTCGATGATTCAAAAGGGACCAATGTTGCCGCAACAGTAGCTGCAATGGGCTCCCTTGAGGGAAATAAGATAATGATATTGGGCGGTCAGGGCAAGGGCGAGGATTATGCACCTCTTGCCGAGGCGGTTATAAGATATGCCAAATGTGCAGTGCTCCTCGGCGAGGAGAAGGAAAAGATAGCGCTGGCGCTTGAGGCTGCAGGATTCAGAACTTTTACAAAGGCCGGCACAATGGCGGAGGCAGTCGAAGCAGCCTACGGAAAAGCTGTTGCCGGCGATACAGTGCTGCTATCGCCTGCCTGTACGAGCTGGGACATGTATCCCAACTACGGGGCAAGAGGGGACCATTTTTGTGAGATAGTTAAACGGATAATAGAGAGAGAGTCCTGATTGCATGAAAGGGTCGGAAGAAATTCGGGAGAGAAGGAAAAATTACAGGATCAACCCCTTTATTTGGGTCATCCCGCTTATATTGAGCGGGGTAGGCATCCTTATGATAACATCTACGACAAGTCCGAATTCCTTCACCCTTACCGGGACCCCCTTCCAGATGGGTATAAAGCAGGGACAATGGCTCCTTATAGCCATAAGCTTCATGTTTGTTGTCTTTATGATCCCGCTGCGTTTCTGGTACAGGATGAGTACCCCCATATTGATCCTGACCTGGCTCATGTGCTGGATGCCCCTTATTCCGGGAGTAGGCATGAACGTAGGAGGGGCGAGCCGCTGGATCCACGTCCCCGGGTCCTCAGTATCGATCCAGCCGGGCGAGCTTCTCTGCCTCGCCATGGCCCTGCACCTTGCAAAGGTTCTCTCAAGGTGGGACAGAGATCCTGGAAGGGCCTTCCTCTCTACGGTCACACTTGTTGTTATTGCTGCAGTCCCCCTTTTCCTGCAGCCCGACCTGGGAACAACTATATTGATATTTCTCGTTTCCATGGGAATGTACGTTGAAAGGATCGGATGGAAATGGCCGGTCATTGCCGGAGGGATGCTGAGTGCTACCGTCTTTCCTCTGCTGATATTTTTGGAGCCCTACAGGATGAGAAGGGTGACCGCATTTATTGATCCCTGGAGCGACCCGCTTGACAAAGGATTTCAGGCAATACAGGGTTTGATAGCATTTGCTAACGGCGGTTTCTGGGGGGCCGGACTGGGACATGGTTTTCAGAAACTAAACTACCTTCCTGCGGCATACACTGACTTTATCTATGCTGCGATAGGGGAAGAGCTTGGCGTGATGGGTACGCTGGGGGTCATCGGGCTCTTTGCGTTCTGGGTCACACAGGCAAGGATGATATACTACAGGGTGCCTGACGGATTCAAGACCTCCCTGACCTGGGGGGTCACTCTGACAGTGGTGCTTCCTCTTGTGATCAACGTGGCAGGAGTGACAAAAATGATACCCCTGACCGGGATGCCCCTTCCTTTTATAAGTTATGGAGGCACATCCCTTCTGACGATGTGGTCAAGGGTAGGCGTGATGCTCCGCCTTGAAAAAGAGAGTTATTCCGGAGGGGAATAGGAGATGACATCAAAACTTCTTCTTGTTGCCGGAGGGACTGGCGGCCATATATGGCCTGCCATATCTTTCGGCAAATGGGTAGAGAAAAACAAGCCGGGGACTTCGGTATCCTATCTTTGCGGAAGCCGTCCCCTTGAGCTTGAAATATATCGTGCCGCAGGCATCGAGCCCTGTATGCTGGATATCGAAGGTTCCCCCCTTTCGGGGAGAGGGCTTGAAAAGGTAAGAAGAACGCTTGATCAGATATCGGCTCTCAGAGGTGCTGTAAACGCCCTCAGATCGATAGGCCCTGACTGCACTCTTCTTTTCGGAGGCTATATCTCTTTGCCTGTGCTTCTTGCCTGCAAAATGCTCAGAAAACCCGCAGCAATGCATGAACAGAATGCTTATGCAGGCAAAGTCACAAGGCTTGCCGCAAGGATGGGAATTGAAATATTTACAGGATGGCGTGAATGTATCCCGCTTCCTTCAGCAAAGTATACCAGGATAGGGGTCCCTGTAAGAGATCTTGTAAGGATACCGCAGGAAGAAGCGTGGCACAGGCTTGGCCTGCCCGGTAATTTGCCTTCGGGGCCAAAGCTTCTTGTTTATTCAGGGTCGCTTGGGAGTTCTTCGATAAAAGATCTTGTGACGGAGGTAAGCGTTTATAATGAGTTTTCGGGGTGGACTTTTATAGTTCCGGCAGTATCGGAAAAAATTGAAAAATCAGGTGAAAACGTCTATCTTCTTCCCAAAGTATGGGAAGCGGGGCTGCTTTACAGCCTTGCTGACATGACGGTAGTCAGGGGCGGAGGATCGACCCTGACGGAACTTTCAGTCCTAGGCATACCCTCTCTTGTAATACCATGGAGGGAGGCCTCCGATGACCACCAATACCATAATGCGGTTTCGTTTTCATCTGAAAACAGGGCTCTGATCTGGGACGGCAAGAGCACTGCGCAGGATTTTGCAAAAAGCCTCAACAGGCTGTATGATATCCTGTCGGATGAAAACAAAAAAGAAAGAGAAAAACAGTATAATAACGCAGGGTGCATAAGCGAGGATCTGTGGCTTGCACTTTCTTCCTATTTTTGAAAGGAGAGCTTTTATTGGCATTTGTGACAGACAAAGATCTTAAAACCAAGAACATCCACCTGATGGGGATCGGCGGAGCAGGAATGAGTGGTCTCGCAATACTTCTTGACCAGATCGGAGCCAGGGTCTCCGGATGTGACATGTTTCAGACTTCTTATATGAAGAGCCTCAAAAAGAGGAATATTCCTATCGAGATGGGACACGACGCAAAACACATAGATGATTTTATGCCCAATATCCTGGTCTATTCAAGCGCGATCCCCCAAGACCATTCAGAGATACTCAAGGCCTGGCAGCAGGGTATAACTGTTTCCCGCAGAGCGGAGATACTCAGTCTGATCTTCAACTCAAGGCGCGGAGTCGGCATAGCCGGTACCCACGGCAAGACCACGACCTCCTCGATGATATCTCTGATCGCCGAACTGGCTGATAAAGATCCCACAGTTGCTATCGGGGGAGAGCTTGCCGATATCGGAACCAACGCAAAACTCGGAGAGGGCGAATATATGGTAGCGGAGCTGGATGAAAGCGATCGCTCCTTCGTCTATTTTCACCCGGAGATCGCTGTAATAACAAACATAGACTGGGACCACAGGGATCATTACATGACATTCAAGTCGGTCACGGACGCATTCGCTGAGTTCCTTGCCCACAGAAAAGAGGGCGGCAAGAGCATAATGTGCATGGAGGACACCGGAGTCAGCACACTTTGCTCCGATTACGGTATCCCTGAAGGGATAGTCACATACGGATGGGGTACGGGATGGGACTGGGGAGCTACTGAGGTGGAGCACAATGACGGAGGCGGAGTCTCCTACACGCTGAACATCAAGGGTGAGAGATCAGGCAGGATGACACTTGCCGTGTCAGGGGAGCACAATGTCCTGAACTCTCTTGCTGCGTGTGCTGCTGCACATGAAATGGGCATTTCGCTTGAAAAGACAAAAAGTGCACTTGCCGGATTCAAGGGAGCAAAGCGCCGCCTTCAGAAAATGGGGGAAGTCAACGACATCCTTGTTTATGATGATTACGGGCACCATCCGAGCGAGATATGTGCCACGCTCGGCACAGTGCGTAAAATATTCCCGAAAAGAAGGATAGTGACTGTTTTTCAGCCGCATAGATTCAGCAGGACAGCAGCGCTTTACAAGGAGTTTGCAGAGGCACTCTCTCTTGCGGACAGAGCATTCATCCTTCCTGTCTACGGTTCCGACGAGATGCCCATAGAGGGAGTAACTTCAAAAATGATCTTTGATGCCGCTTCTGAGGACAACAGGGCACATTACGAGCTTTCAGGTAACTTTGACGATCTTGTCCGTTCGGTGTGCGTAACTGCAAGGAGCGGTGACGTAATACTGACCATTGGTGCAGGAAGCGTCGGAACGCTTGGCAAAAAGATATGCGAGACCCTGGAGTCGATGAACGAAGAAGAGGGGACAGAGTAATTTGCAAAACGGCTTTCCGCTGAAAGGTCTAAATACGTGGGGAGTCGGCGGTTTCTGCAAAATATGCTTTATGCCCCGGAACGAAGCAGAGGCAGCCGATTCTTTTGCCGAAGCTCTCAGAGCAGGCCTCAGCCCCTATATTCTTGGCGGAGGATCTAATATCCTCGTCTCTGACCGGTCCATTGACGCAGCTGTCATCCAGACAGGCAGGCTTGATCATATCAGGATAAGCCGTAATGGTGCCGATGATACTCTGAAGATAGTGGCCGGAGCAGGTTATCCTGTTAAAAAGCTGCTTGCCTTAGCGATAAAAGAGGGATATGGGGGGCTTGAATTCCTTACAGGTATCCCGGGGACTATCGGAGGGGCCGTCTGGGGAAACGCCGGAGCGGCAGGGTGCGGCTTCAGCGGGCTTATTGAGGAAGCAGAAGCTCTGGATCCGGAGGGACGGACAGTAAGGATCGGGAAAGACCTTTTCAGATGGAGATACCGTGAATGTCCCCTTGAAGAAGGAACAGCAGCCATGCTTACCTCACTGGTGATCAAAATCAGCCCCTCCCGCAGGGAGTCGATATTCGGAAGAATAAGAGACTTTGCGTCAATGAAAAGAGCCCAGCCTCTCGGTAAAATGACAGCCGGGTGTGTCTTCAAAAACCCTCCGGGCCTTTCTGCGGGACGAATGCTTGAAGAGTGCGGATGCAAAGGGCTGAGGGTGGGCGGCGCGCAGGTCTGCCTGTCGCATGCCAATTTCATTGAAAACCTGGGCAATTCATCATCAGATGACATCTACAGGCTTTGCGAGCTTTGCAGGGAAAAGGTGCTGAAGTCTTACGGAGTAGAGCTGGAATATGAAATCAAGTTTTTGGGCACCTTCGAGAAGGGCTAGGAAGGTTCTTAAGTTTCTCTTGGTCCTCATTTCTCTCTCTGCAGGCATTCTTGCTGCAGCAGAAGAGAGATATGCGGTTTTAAGGCTCAGGGGCATTGAGACGGATCCCGGCGGGATCCTTTCGGAGCAGGCAGTATGGGGGACAATCTCTCCGGGTCAGGAAAAAATTTGGCTCCTCCTCTGGTTTGCAAAGGACAAGTACTGTGACAACATTGAATCTTACTATCCCGTAAATCTTAGGATGGAGATTTCGGGATGGGGGCATTTCAGGCTTGAGGTGCTGCCGCTGGAACCGGCTTTCAGGATGTACTGGGGGGGCAGGTTCTGGTACGTTGCAGCTGACGGAAGAACATGGCTGACATCGCTCAGGGAGAACAGGCACGTGATCTCGGAGAAGGCTGAATCACTGCCGCTGCTGTCATGGAGCAGTGACAGAACCACGCCCATAGATATTTCAGACGAACATGGCAATGTGTTTTACTCCAATCTTCCTCTGGAAAGGGTCTTTTTGTGGTACCAGAATCTGAGGGCCCTTGGCTGGTCAGAGAGGGTAAAGTTCATACAGGCTGGATTCAGAGAGGGAAGGAACGTAGTCAGGCTTGTTTTTTATGATCCGGAAGGGGGCAACGGGGCGGAGATAATGCTCAGCGATGATCCGGTAGAGTGGCCGGCAGCCGGACTTGCGGTCAGGAAAATATATCCGGACGTTTCAAAAATTTCTTCAAATGTATTTATTGATACAACATACAAGGGTAAAATTCTTGTGAAAAATAAGGTACAATAAGTGTCGGAAATGTTTCTCATCAAGAAGAGAGGGGGCTATTTGATTGTTTAGGAAAGCCTCAGGTTATTCATCGGATCGGGAGCCCGAACTCCTTGCAGGACTTGACCTTGGTACAAGCAAGGTCACAGTTGTTGTCGCAGAGAGAGAGCACGGGAGCGAGGAAGCCCAGATCATCGGTGTCGGACAGGCTCCGTCAAACGGCATCAGGAAGGGGCTGATCGTTAATCTCGATCAGGCAGTTCGCTCTGTCAGGCAGGCAGTCAGCGACGCACAGAATATGGTCGGCCAGGACATAACCGAAGTTACCGTTGCCTTCGGCGGAGGGGAAGTTACGAGCATTCGCACAAAAGGAATGGTTTCCCTTGGCCGTACGCCCCGACCTGTAATGCAGCTCGACATCGAAAGAGTCATTGAAGCCGCACAGGCTGATGTAGCTGTTCCGGCAAACCAGAGCATCCTGCATACCATTCCCGTAGAGTATTCCCTTGACGGGAACGTAGGAATAGATGACCCGCTGGGCATGACGGCGATAAGGCTTGATATCCAGCTTCAGTCAGTTATTGTGCCCACATCTACCATACAGAACGTTCTGAACTGTGTTGACAAGGCCGGTCTTGATGTATCGGGACTGGTCCTTAAACCCCTTGCAGCTGCTCTGGGAGTCATCTCTCCCGAGGAAGCCCTTGCCGGGGCCGCGGTAATTGATATCGGGGGAGGAACAACAGGGGTCGCGGTATTCTCCGACGGCAGGCCGAAACATCTTGGCCTGATCTCAGTTGGGGGAGACCACATAACAAATGACATAGGAAGCGTACTTAAACTCCCGCTCAACAAATCAGAGGAGCTCAAGAGGGAGATATCCGTATTTACCGCCCCGGAAGATCCGGCGGAGACAGTCGACTTTATATACAACAGCAGGAACTACAGCATTTCAAAAAAGGACCTCCATGAGATAGTCAGATGCAGGATGGAGGAGCTCTGTGACATCCTTGTCCGCCCCCAGATCAAGGCGGCTGGCATATCAATGCTGCCTGCAGGGATCATACTTACCGGAGGAGTCTCAAAGACAGAGGGCATAGATGCCTTTGTACTGGACATCATGGACCTGCCTTCAAGGGTCTCTGCTCCTCTTGACGCAAACAGGATGCCTCCCGGAAGAAATACGCAGGAATATTCTGCCGCTGCCGGGATAATCAGGTACATTGCAGAAAAGGAGAGAGATCCATTCCGTTATCTTGACAACCCTCTTATCCGCGGAGTATCCGAAGGCGACCAGGGGAGGCCTTCCATCGTTCCCGAAACGCGTGTCAGGATAAAGCTTGATGAAAACAACAAGGCTTCAGGTTCCGGATTCAATCCGCTTGAAGGGCTCAAGAACGCCTTTAAGGACCTGTTTTAGCTCAGACCCTGAGTGATCAGAAGGGGGACTTTTTGTGGTCGATATGACTGAAGTTTTTCAGCTGGACAAATCTAACTTTCCGACAAGGGAAGTCATTAAAGTCGTTGGAGTCGGCGGAGCCGGCAACAACGCGCTTAACCATATCATCAGAGGCGGTCTCAACGGAGTTGAGTTCATTGCAGCAAATACTGACATGGCACACCTTGAGCTTTCAGAGGCACAGAACAGGATCATCCTCGGCAAGGAGCTTACAAAGGGGTTGGGCGCGGGTTCAGACCCCGAGATAGGCTTTAAGTCCGCGCAGGAATCAAGGGAGGAGATCCGGGCAGCTGTTGAGGGCTCCGATATGGTTTTCATAGCAGCGGGCATGGGCGGCGGAACAGGCACAGGAGCTGCTCCCGTAATAGCATCGATAGCCAAGGAAGCTGACGCACTTGTAGTGGCAGTAGTCACACTGCCGTTCTCATTTGAGGGTAAAAGAAGAATATGCCAGGCAAATCTTGGCATATCACAGATGCGGGACAAGGTGGATGCACTTATCATTATTCCAAATGACCGGCTTCTCAGCGTTACAGAGAAAAAGACGACGATCAACGATGCTTTCAGGATAGCAGACGGAGTTCTTCACCAGGCCGTCCAGGGGGTAACAGACCTTATACTCCGCCCCGGACTCGTCAATGTTGACTTTGCCGATGTAAGGACCATAATGTCAAATGCCGGGTCCGCTATAATGGGGATCGGCGAGGGCTACGGGGAAAAGCGTGCGGCAACGGCAGCTTACAATGCTATCAACAGCCCTCTCATGGATACAAATATGAGCGGAGCAAAAGGGATACTCTTCAACATTACAGGCGGAGCAAATGTCGGGATACACGAGATAAACGAGGCAACCAGGATCATTACCGAAGCGGCAGATGAAAATGCGTTTATAATCTGGGGACATGTATTTGACCCTGAGATGGACGATTCCATACAGATCACAGTTATTGCAACAGGATTCGACAATCAGACAAGAAGGGAATCTACACCCGATCTTGCCGTCTCAAGAAAGGTCGATATCTCCGCTGTCAAACATCTGAACGCTTTCAGTTCCTCAAGGGGCATTCAGCAGAGTCAGCCGCAGCAGACCGCGGAGAGCCCGGAAAGGAGCCCTGCCTCGGTAAGGGTCATCTCGGTATCTGCAAAAGATCCGTCAGCTGAAAAAACTTCCGAGATAAGGGCGGAGAATTTTACCGGCATTGTCAGAAGGACCGCAAATGAGGAGATCAGATCGGCCAACCCGATCTCTCCGGTGGTGGAGCATGACACGCCTGCCGTAACAAGAACCCAGAAAACACTTACTCATCAGCCATCCCAGCCTCAGGATGAAGACATGTTCAAAGGCAGCGGTGCACCTCTGGACCAGTTTGATGTACCGGCATACCTGAGACGGAGGCGCTGATCCTGAGAAATAAAAGGGAGCCGGGCTCCTGCGCAGGAAAAATAACCGCGTGGCAGAGCTGGAAAGAATATCGCATCGATGAAGAATGCGTAACAGAACTGCCCAAGGGGGGAGACCTTCCTTGGGCACTCTTTTATCCCGCAGATTATTCTGTCGCTTCAGCAAGCCTTGGGTTTCATTATGTTTTCAGGACACTTAGGGAACTTGGGGTGGCAGTTGAACGCTTTTGCAGTGATCCCGTCCCTTTTCGTTCGATAGACGGAGATACTCTGCTTGAGCGTTTTCCCGTAATCACTGCAAGTGTTTCTTATGAGGGAAATGCAGAGCTTTTCTTCAGATGGCTCGATTCAGCCAATATCCCTCTGCATTTTGAAGAGAGGCTGAGCGGAAGTTTCCCCGTGATAGGTGCGGGAGGTGCAATGTCATATATAAATCCATTGCTTCTTTCGGCAGTCTGCGATTTTATAATTTTGGGAGATGCTCTGGACGTCCTCCCCTTTGCTGCAGAGGCCCTGCGCAGGTATCTGGCAGACGGGGACAAATCAAAGCTTTTCAGCAGGCTTGCGGAGCATCCTTCCATTTTTGTCCCTCCGCTTCACATTCAGAATGGCAGGGTAGCGGTAAAAAGGACTCTGGGGAACATCCAGCCTCTTGATGGGGTCAACCCGATGCACAGCACTTGGCTCACCCCCAGAAGTTCATTTGGAAAGACACTTCTTGTTGAACTTCAGAGAGGCTGCATGAGAAACTGCTCATACTGTACGCTTCCCGGATGTTTCGGCAAGGCCAGGTACAGGGACATGTCTCTTATTACAGAGAGCCTTGAGGGGATATTCTCTTCATTGGATGTAGACC
Source organism: Synergistaceae bacterium (assembly GCA_036803945.1). Lineage (GTDB taxonomy): Bacteria > Synergistota > Synergistia > Synergistales > Synergistaceae > Caenicola. The sequence goes on along the minus strand of DAIRTK010000002.1, from coordinate 88,054 downwards.
AGGTAGGGCTTGTGACCCCGGAAGCGGGGGACCACCCTCAGATCGGAATGATGCTCGACTTTCTGGAGGAAAAAAATAAGGGTGTATCTTTTGCCTCCCTCAGGGCAGACAGGCTTACGGAAAAGATGATGAGAGCCCTTAAAAGAGGAGGGAGACACAGCGTCACTATAGCCCCTGAGACAGGAAGCGATGAGCTGCGTATCTCCTGCGGAAAGAATTTTACAAACGCAACTGTCCTTGAAAAGCTGGAAATGGCGCATTCGATCGGCATAGATCAGGCAAAGCTCTATTTTATGATCGGGCTGCCCGGTGAGACGGATGAGGACATTAAGGCAATATCGGAACTCTCTTCCATTATAATTAAAAAAACGGGAATGAACCTTATCCTCTCAGTCAACCCCTTCATTCCAAAACCAGGGACTTTCTGGAGCGGAATGGATTTTGCAGGCACGGCCGGAATCAGAAGAAAGTATGACATCCTGAGCCGGGAGCTTGCAAAGATCAAAAGGAAAAGGCCGCAGGTACGCCTGACAAGCCCAAGGGAAGCTGAGAACGAGTTTCTGCTTGCTTGGTGCGGGTATAATGAAAGTGCTCTGCTGGCAAAAAACGGAGGAGCTTCAAAAAAAATCGATTTTTACAATGACGCCAGGGAGAAAACACTGTTAGAATTAGAACGTCTCTGGCAGTAGTTTATCTGGGAGGTGACTGCATGGTTACAAGAAGGACGCGGAACTACAAGGAAAAGAAACCAATGACAACTTTCGGACAGTTCATTTTGCCGTTAACTGTAATAATGGCGGTCGCACTGCTCTTTTTCAGCGTCAAGCTTTTTTTCTTCAATGCAAACGACCCGGACGATATCGTCCTGCCGGCTAATGACTCCTCTAAAAGCGGGGCTTTTCGCACCGTCCCCGCAGAGGATAAGCAGGAACCGGCCCTTCCGGCCCGGACAGCAGAGAAAAGGGTGGATATAAAGCCGGCCCAGCCTGCAGCAGCAACAGATAAGGAGACGCAAAAAGCCGGCACTGCCAAATCGCCCTCGGCAGGACAGGCAAATCCTGTCGCTGCCGTTAAGGAAACAACAGCCGGAGCAGAAAAGACCCAACCGGCACCGATAAAGGAAGGTCCCAGATGGGACGTGCAGATAGGAGCTTTCACTTCAAAGGACAATGCGCTTCAGCTCATGGAAAAGGCCAGGGGGCAAGGGCATTCAGTCTATCTGTCAGAAGAAAAAAGGGACGGATCTATATTTTACAAGGTGCGGGTCAGGAGCCCCGGATCCGGCAGGGATGAAGCCGCCGCTTTGTCAAAAAAACTGGAGAGTGAGGGATACCCGATTTTTCTTGTAGAAGTCAGGTAACCTTTTACTAAGATTTAGAATATTGGTAAGAAAGGTCGCTGTATAGATGTCCGGTTTTGTTAAAGAGGTCACGCCTCGTATACAGGCAATCAGCCATGTTGCTGAAGAGCTCTGTTTTCCATGGCCCGGCCGAACTTCAGAAATACCGCTTGATTCTGCCCTGGGCAAAAGGCTATGCCGGGATATCGGGGCAGAAGAGCAATATCCCCCCTTCACAAGAAGCCTTAGAGACGGGTTTGCCGTCCATAGCCCGGATGTTGTTGCGGCAACTCCGGGAACTCCGACTTTTCTTAATAAATGCGGAGATATCCCAATGGGGCTTGTGCCGGATATCTCAATAGGACCTGGCGAGGCTGCCGGTATCCCGACCGGCGGAGTCCTTCCGTCCGGTGCGGATGCTGTGGTGATGCTTGAAAACACAGCCTCCGTGGGAGGATGGATAGAAGTACGTGGTGCCGTCCAGTCCGGCGAGAACGTTATCCTGGCCGGAGAGGAGTTTTCGGCGGGACAAAAGGTGCTTTCCAGGGGGGACATTGTAGACTTCAGGACAGTGAGCATACTTTCCACAATAGGTATCGGGAAGGTACCGTCGATCGACCTGAAAATAAGCATACTCAGTACCGGAGACGAAATTGTTCCGGTCGATACGCACCCGCTTTTGCCCGGTAAGATAAGGGATGTAAACGGATGTTCAGTCAGAGCCCTTCTTTCCAGATATGGTTTTGACGCCCGATACATGGGGATACTTTCAGATGATGGAGACAATTTTGAAGGGACTGTGCTCAGGGAGATCGAAAGCTGCGATGTACTGGTGCTGAGCGGAGGTTCTTCTGTCGGAGTGAGGGACCATTGTTCAAGGGTACTGGAAAAACTTCCCTCCCCAGGCCTGATGGTGAGGGGGATAAACATTGTTCCGGGAAAACCTACCCTTATTGCAGGATGTCTGGCAGAGAAAAAGCTTGTGATAAGCCTTCCCGGACATCCGCTCTCCTGCCTGACAGTGGCGTTTGTCCTTCTGCTGCCTCTGCTTTTGAAGCTTATCGGAGCCCGTCGTGAGGATTGCGGAATAAAGATGTATCTGCCAATGAACAAAGACGTCACCGCAAGGACCGGTCCGGAGGAGTTTGTGCCCTGCATGGTAACGGCAGATGGGAAGATCGACCCCATACTTGCGAAGTCAGGCTATGTATCCTCGCTTGCAGCGGCAGACGGATTCATAAGGATACCAGAAGACAGGGAAACTATAAGGGCCGGTCAAACGGCGGAGGTGTGGTTATGGTAGCGGGATACAGTGAACACATTGAACTGCGTACAGCTATGGATCTTCTGAAAAAAGCCTTTAAGGACCGGATCCTCGAAAATAGAGCAGAAACAGGAATATCGGATGCGCTTGGGTGCGTACTTGCGCAAGACATAACGGCACACAGGAATGTCCCACATTATGCAGCTTCTGCGGTGGACGGCTATGCCCTTGACGCATCTTCCACGATAGGAGCCTCCCAGGGAACTCCGGTAAAGCTTGATGCTTCTTCATACAGGTGGATGAACACCGGAGCCGACATCCCGAACTGGGCAAATTCAGTGCTGATGGTCGAGGATTCCTCGCTTGAGGGGGACGATCTGCTGGTGTTCAAAAGCCTTACGCCCTCAGCCAACGTAAGGCCGCTCGGGGAAGATGTAATGGCCGGACAGATAATCGCACGCGAAGGGGAAAGCGTTACCCCTGCACTTATTTCGCTCTTTTTGTGCTCAGGGATAGAGAGTGTACCGGTATTCAGGAAACCGCGGGCCCTTTACATACCAACAGGTGATGAGGTAATAGAGAGAGAAAGGTGGCTTGAGGACCCAAGCCCGAAATCAGGAACTGTGGCCGAGAGCAACTCTCTCTTCATCGAAGCGTCCTTCAGGGAATGGGGATATGAAGTTGATGTATCCCAGGTCGTGCCTGATGATCCTGCGGTCCTTAAGGAAAAGGTGTCGGCCGGAGCAGAAATGTACGATTTGGTCCTCGTCGGCGCCGGTTCCGCAAAAGGACGAAGGGATCATACAAAAGAGGTATTTGAAGACCTTGGGAATATGATATTCAGATGGATCCGAATGAAACCGGGAAGGCCCGCAATGGCAGCGGAGATAAAGGGAAAGCCTGTAATATGCCTCCCCGGATTCCCCATGTCTACCACAGTTGTCCTTTGGAGCCTTGTATATCCTCTTCTGAACTTCCTGTCGGGCAGAGACGAGGATCGGGAGAGTATGATCAAAGAGGCGGTCGGCTGCAGGGAGACCTGGAAGACCAAACTGCTTGTCCAGCACTCCTCTCCTGCAGGCATAGAGGAATGGCTGAGGGTAAAGACAGCCAAAGTGGGAGATACGCTCTATTCCTGGGCCCTTACTTCGGGAGCCAGCGTTCTCTGGGCCCTTGCAGAGGCAGATGGGATAGCCCTGCTGCCCTCATCGTCGCTTGAGTGTGAGAAGGGTACAGATGTGACCGTCTGGATGAAAAGAAGGGTCGACCTGGACAGAAGGATCCTTTTCCAGGGTTCGGACGACCCGGCGATACAGCTTCTGGTGACTCATATCAGACGCCGGGGCGGAGATTTTGTCTCGCGTGCGGTAGGGAGCATGGGCGGACTGGCCGCACTGAGCAGGAAAGAATGTCACGTGGCAGCGGCGCATCTGCTTGACGAAAGCAACGGCACATACAACGACAGTTTCATTGAACGATTTGCCAACGGTGCCGTTTGGGAGAGAATACTTGTTTTCTACAGGACGCAGGGCATAATTGTACAGAAGGGCAACCCCAAAAATATCAATACATTTGAAGAGCTTTGCGCCGGAGACAACGTCTTCTCAAACAGGCAGCCGGGCGCCGGCACAAGGGTCCTTTTTGACCATCTGCTTAAAAAGGCCGGAAAGCTTCCTTCGGAGATAAAGGGCTATGAGCAGCAGTGTACGACCCACATGGAGGCTGCAAACCGTGTCTTCACCGGGTTGGCTGATGCTACACTTGGCATAAAATCAGCTGCTGACGCACTTGGACTTGATTTTATCCCGCTTGCGGAAGAACCCTATGAACTCGTCATCCCTTCAGAGCATATGGGGCATCCCGCAGTCAGGGCGCTTCTCGACAGCCTGAGCGACAGCGCGTGGAGGGAGACTGTTGAAGCAATGGGAGGCTACAGATGGCCATAATGACGGATGATTTCGGAAGGGACCTGAACTATGTAAGGATCTCGGTAACGGACAGATGCAACTACAGATGCAGATACTGCATGCCCCCTGAGGGTGTGGAATATCTGGAGCACAGTGAGATAATGAGGTATGAGGAGATAGCATTTTTGTGCAGCGTGCTTTGGGATCTTGGAGTCGGCAAGGTTCGTTTTACCGGGGGAGAGCCGCTTGTACGGAAAGGCCTCGTAAGCTTCCTGAAAGAACTGAACAGAGAATTTCCAAGGATGAAAACGGCTCTGACCACCAATGGTTCTTTGCTTGAAGAGTATGCCGAAGGCCTTGCGGAGGCAAATCTGCACTCTCTTAACATCAGCCTGGATACGCTCGACCCGGTCAAGTTTGCCGATGTTACAAGGCTGGGAGACCTCGACAGGGTCATTTCCGGCATCAGGGCAGCTGTGCGGGCGGGACTTGGCAACATAAAGCTCAATACGGTCCTCATAAGGGGTTTTAACGACAGTGAAGTCGGCGCCCTGATGTCCTTTGCAAAAGAGGAAAAAGTTCTGCTGAGGCTCATAGAGTTTATGCCGCTTGAGGACAGCGTTTGGAAGGAAGAGGCATTTATCAGCGGTGAAGAAATACTGAAGATGCTCCCGGACGGAGATTTCTGGAGAGCGGAAAGGCCCAATTCAGCACTCTCCGGCCCGGCAAAATATTACAGGAATGAGAAGACAGGTGATTCAATAGGGATAATCACTGCCGTATCCAACCATTTCTGCAAGTACTGCAACCGCCTCAGGGTGTCAGCTACAGGAAAGCTGAGAACATGCCTTTTTGCGCCCGATGAGATCCCCATGAGAGGCTTTTTGCTCGATAAAGACAGGGAAGGCCTCAAGGAACTCATCCTTGAAAGCATAAAAAACAAGCCGAGATGCTGGAACGATGTTCGGACCGGTCATCAGCAGATGTCCGGAATAGGAGGGTAATAAATGAAAGATTATACGCATTTTGACAGTGAGGGAAGGCCTGTGCTTGTAGATGTCAGCAATAAAAAGGCAACGTCCCGCACGGCCTGGGCAGAGGGATGGATAGACCTTCCCGATGTCATATATGAAAAAGTCTCATCCGGCAGTATAAAAAAGGGGGATCCTCTCCTCATAGCAGAACTTGCGGGTATCATGGGAGCAAAGAAGACTCCCGAACTGATCCCTCTCTGCCATACGATAAGGCTCGACAACGTTGTAGTTAAATGCACCCTGGCTGAAGGCTCCAAGTCAGTACGGATAACCTGTGAGGCCACTGCAAACGAGGTCACCGGGGTGGAGATGGAGGCATTGACAGGCGTCTCGACAGCGGCTCTCTGTTTTTATGACATGTGCAAAGGGCTTGATAAGGGTATGGTCATAAGGGGAATAAGGCTGTTGAGGAAGACAGGCGGCAAGAGCGGCGAATGGACGGCGGAAGGGGGATATGTATCATGAGGATACTGAGGCTGTACGCTCCGTCGCTTATCGGAGACCACACGCTTTGTTATGTTCACTCCAATGTTTCGGGACGAAGCTGTATAAATGAAGTTCCTGCCGACATAACATATGCCTGTGCGGGAGATGACATCTCCTCTGACTATCACTCCGATAAAATGACGATAGTCCTTCCTCCCGGGAGCCGTCTCGAAGATGGGGATTTTCTTGCTGTGGGCAGCGGTGAAACACTTCTCAGATGGAACGGCCGGGAAGGAAGGTTTGCGGTTTTTACCCCGGGCTTCCTCAGTGTTTCATCGCAGATCAGCGTATGGAAAACGATAAGGACAGCCGTACTCACGATCAGCGACAAAGGGAGTAAGGGAGAAAGAATAGACACAGCCGGCCCTGAATTGGAAAGGCTTATAACTGCCCAAGGCGGAGAGATCGGAGACAGAAAGATAGTTCCCGACGAACAGGAGGCAATAGCAGCGGCGGTAAGAGCATGGTGCGAAGAGGACTACGGCCTCATACTTACTACAGGAGGAACAGGACTCTCGCCCAGGGACGTCACACCGGAAGCGTTGGCGGGGATCGCAGAAAAGATCGTCCCCGGCTTCGGGGAGATGATGCGGATGAAGACGCTCCAATATACTGAGAGGGCATTTCTTACAAGAAGCGTTGCTGTTATAAGGGGGAGGACCCTTATCATAGCCTTTCCCGGAAGCCTGAAGGGGGTCCGGCAATGCTTCGAGGCAGTGGCTCCTGCACTGAGGCATGGTGTAGAGACGCTTGCCGGATGGGACAGTGAATGCGGCAGCCATACGCACCGTCATTGAAAGGTGCTTTAAACGGAAGAGCCTTTGAGGTTTTTTGTCTCCAGGGCCAAAGTATGTTATGAAGGGGGTCGAGTCGATGCAGGAACCTTGCACCTCAGGCAGTATAAAACGATGTGTGATCATCACAGGTATGTCAGGCGGAGGGAAATCTTCAGCCCTGAATGTTTTCGAGGATCAGGGTTTTTATGTCATTGACAACCTTCCGCCGACCCTTTTGCCTCAGCTTCTTGATGTTCTGGTCGGCCATCAGTCGGCAGTCAACAACGGGGTCGCCGCGGTAATAGATGTCAGGGGAGAAGAACTGCTTAACGACCTGGGAAAGGTCGTTGCAAAACTCAGGCAAAAGGTCGAAAGGCTTGAGATCATTTTTGTAGACGCTGCAGACGAGACGCTCGTCAGGAGGTTTGAAACGACAAGAAGGAGGCACCCTCTCTCTGACAACACAACGATCCTTGGCAGCCTGGCCCTTGAAAGGAAACAGCTGGGTTCTATCCGGAAAAATGCGGACATAGTAATTGATACAACAGGTCTGAGATCCAATGAATTTCGTTCCAGACTTCTTAAGGTAATGGGGATGACGTCTGACAAAACTTCTGTCATTTTAAGCTCTTTTGGCTTCAAATACGGGCTTCCGCAGGATTCGGACTATGTTCTGGATGTCCGTTTTCTGCCCAATCCCAATTACGTCGATGAGCTCCATCCTCTTTCGGGGAAGGATTATGAAATACAGAAATACCTTTGCGGTTTTGAAAACCTTGATACTTTCATAAACAAGGCCGAAGACCTTCTTGATTTTGTCTCTTCTGTATACAGCAGCACAGGCAAAAAACAGATCCATATAGCAATAGGATGTACGGGAGGAAGGCACAGGTCTGTAGCTGTTTCGGAAATGCTGGCGGTCCACCTCAGAAAAAGGGGCAACAATGTTATTGTGGACCACAGGGATATAGACAAGGGGAATTGATGTGACTTATTTTTCAGCGTTTTTGATAATAGCGGTGATAGCTGCTTCTGCCATCTCCTTTTATATTCTCTCCGGAAGGAGCAGACATAACATCAGGAATGCCGCCGGGCGTCACGGCATAATTACGAATGCAGTCGAATACAGGCTTTCTCTTGGACCGCGGATAGTTACGATAGGGGGAGGCACAGGCCTTTCGACGCTTCTTTCCGGACTTAAGGGATTCACACGCAACATTACTGCCGTAGTTGCAGTTACCGACGAAGGAGGGAGTTCAGGCCGCCTCAGGCAGGAATGGGGTATGCTGCCTCCCGGGGATATCAGGAACTGCATAGTTGCTCTTGCTGAAAATGACAGTTCGCTCAACAGGCTGCTCAACTTCAGGTTTGACAGGGGGGAGCTGAAGGGGCACAACCTGGGAAACCTGATACTTCTTGCTACCACTGAGATGATGGGGGATTTTCAGCGCGCAGTCGAAGAACTGAACAAAATGCTTGCTATCAGGGGACAGGTACTTCCGGTAACCACTGAAAACGTGACTTTAAAGGGTGAAACGAAAGACGGGACGATCGTAAAGGGAGAGCTTGAGGTTTCCGACAACGGCAGCAAGCTTGCAAAGCTTTGGATCGAGCCCAGCACAGCGCCTCCCCTTGAAGGCGTAAAGAAGGCACTTAACTCTGCAGACCTGATAGTACTTGGTCCGGGCAGCCTTTTTACGAGCGTACTTCCAAATCTTCTGCTGAAAGAAATATCGGACATACTTAAAGAGTCTCCTGTCCCAATAGTATATGTCGCCAACCTCGTTACACAGCCCAAAGAGACAGAGGGAATGAACATACTTGCCCATGTTGACTGGGTCGCCGGGGTCCTTGGAACAGTTCCTGATTATCTGCTCGCCAACCAGACCCCGATACCTGAAGAGTTTTTGAGCCGGTACAGCAAGATAGGCGCAGAACCTCTCTATCTTTCAAACGAAGAGGAAAAATACCTTGAGTCACTCGGAACGACCGTGATCTACGGAGATTTTATCACTATCAAGAACGGGGCATACCTTAGACACAACTCACAGAGCCTCTCTGAAGCTATAATCAGGCTGGCGCGCGAAAACAGGGACATAAAGGATTCTTAGGAATGGAACATCTTAGCCACCGGATCTGGGATGAGTGGACTTCACTTCAGGCCGTCACCCCTGTTGAGGATGAAATTGCAGGCATACTCGACGGACTGGTGTGCAGAAATATCGGAAGTGAATATGAGTTTTCTTCCGGAAGGCTTTTTGCCCTCAGGCGGCTGCTGAAACTGTGGGCTGATTCGGAATATCAGCAGATGGGTGCCATACGCATAGTTTACGGTGAACAGCAGAAGAACAGACTTCGTTTTTCCCTCGATCCAAAATTGGCCGAGATGATATTTCAGAGGTTCTCAGGTTCGTCAAGAAAAAAAAGAAACTGGAACTGGGTCAGGGGAATGTGGGGCAGCTGCGGAGCCCTTTATATGCCAAAGGCAGGCTATCATCTGGTCATGAGGCCGCCTTCAGGAAATGGAAGCGCAGAGAGGCTTCAAAGCATACTTAAATCCGCAGGTTTCAGCGTGGGCGTAAGAAAAAAGGACCGCATGCGGGAGCTGATGCTGAGAGATCAGCAGCAGATAGTAACATTTCTTTCCAGGCTGGGTTTTGTCAAGACCGTGCTGGCTCTTGAAGAGACTGCAATATACAGGTCTATGAGAAGCCGCGCAAATAAGCTTGTCAACTGTGATTCTGCAAATATTAACAAGACTCTTGAGGCAGCAGAAAGACAAATGAGACTTATAAGCCTGATAGAAGAGGCCGGAATATTTGAAGAGCTGCCTGACGAGCTTAGGGAGCTGCTCTTTGCAAGGAAAAAAAATCCAAGCATCTCCTTGAAGGAGCTTGGACAAAATCTACCGAGACCGATTAGCAAAAGTACGGTAGAATATAGATGGAGGAAATGTGAAAATTTACTGCATAAGCTGTTGAAGGGGGATGGTGCCCATGTATTTGGGAAAGGCAGACGTTAACACCTATGATAAAGGGGCGGGCAGGGAGTATCTTGTTTCGAACGGCCGGGGCAGTTATGGTTTCTCTACGGTCATCGGAGCAAACACAAGAAGAGAGCATGGACTCCTTGTAGTCCGCCCGGAGGGAGAAACACAGCACTCGGTGCTGGTGAGCAAGATCGAAGAGACGATCTTCCACGAAAAGAAAAAGTACCAGCTTTCCACGAACCGCTACAAAGACCTTGTCTATCCGGACGGATACAGATATCTTCAGGAATATCAAGGCAACCCATTTCCAAGCATGTTGTTCGTTATCCACAGCATCCTCCTCAAAAAATCAATTTTTATGCCGCAGGGAAAAGCATGTACGATAGTAAAGTATGAACTTTTGGCAGCACCTGAAAAAGTTCGTATTGACCTTCGTCCTCTGTTTGCTCACCGGATCAATTCGGAAGTATGCCCGGAACCGGGCAAGGGAGAATTTGTCCTGTCCCGTGAGGAAGATGGGACGATGGGCGTAAGCGGAAAGGGTCGCAAAAGTTATTTCAATGCAACATCGGGTACATGGTCAGAGAAGCCACTTTGGTATGAAAACCTTATCTATGAACAGGATGATATCCCTGAGACCCCCTCGGTCGATCATCTCTGGTCACCGGGGTATTTCAGCAGGGACATTTCTGAGGGCGATGTGATCTACGTCATCCTTTCAGATGAACCGGCGGCAATGTCCATGGATGACATTCTTTCGGCCGAAAGGGAGTGTGCCGGAAGATTTGAAAACATCCTTGAGCAGGCTAACCTTCCTGCATTCAGCAGCGCAGAACAGGATATGATCGCGGCGTCCTACCACCTCATAGATGACAGGGATGATCCTCTCTCACCGGTATACACCGGTTATCCCTCCGTTGAATTCAAGGCAAGGGACACATTCGTCTCTCTCCCCGGGCTGACACTGGCTACCGGAAGGGAAAAAATTGCAGAAAGGGCACTCCGTATCTGGGCAGATATCTGTAAAGAAAACGACTGGGTGATGCCGGAGCGGATAGCCCCTGACAAAAAATGCGTCTTCGAGGCTGCGGACAACGGGCTCTGGTTTGTATATGCAGCTGACAAATTCACAAAACACACAGGTATAAAGCAGGAAGACTCCGACATCAGAAATGCGTCAAGAATGATAGTTGACCGCTATGCCGCAGGTATAGAGATGCTTGACCTTGCATGCAAAGAAAACATGCTGCTCTGCGTCGACTCCGATGATCCATTAAGGCACTGGATGGATGCGGTCGCAGGAGGAGAGACGGTCGTACACAGAAAAGGATACCTGGTGGAAGTAAATGCACTCTGGCACAATGCTCTCAGGATATGTGAAAATTTTGCCGAAGCGGACAACGACCATGCAGCCAAAGCCAGGTATGCTGCAATGGCGGAGAAGTGTGCAGAGTCTTTCCGCGAAGTATTCTGGAACACAGATAAAAAATGCCTTTTTGACTGGATCGACCCATCAGCGGCAGAAAAAGATACAGCTATCCGTCCAAACCAGATCTTTGCCGCATCTCTGCCCTACAGCCCGCTTAGCGAGGAAATGGCCAGGGGAGTAATAAGGATCTGCTGGGATGAACTTTACACCACCTATGGACTGCGTACGCTTGATCCGAGGCAGGACAAGTTCAAGGGAAGGTCAGAGGGGCGTCTTGATCAGAGGATGAAGGCACGTTTCCGCGGTATGGCCTGGCCGTGGCTGCTGGGGGAATTTATTTCTGCCTTCCTCAAGTATAACCCGTCAAGGACGGACCTTGGGTGGATATTCATGAGGCCTTTCAATTCACATCTGAGGCACAGGTGTCTTGGTGGAATTGCAGAATGTTTTGACGGAATGATGCCTTACAAGCCGCACGGAGATGTCCTTAGCGCTATGGCCCTTGGCGAACTCCTGAGGGTTTTGCACGAAAACCTGCAATTTGAAGAGTAAAACCGAACAAATCGGTTTGACTTTAAAGCTCTGTGGTAGCAAAATGAATATTGAGCAAAAATTAATCTTTGCTCTAATATTCACAAGGCATTTGTGATAAAAATCTAAGGAGGCAATACTTATGGCAAAGTACAAGGTTGCAATCAACGGTTTTGGAAGAATTGGGCGTCTCTCGCTCCGTTCATTCTTCATGAACGGGAAGGACAATCTTTTTGAGATCGTGGCAGTTAACGATCTTACACCGCCGGCATCCCTTGCATATCTCCTGAAATACGACTCAGTCTTCCGTCGGTTTCCCGGGGAAGTTTCAATTGACGGAGACTTCCTTGTAGTTAACGGAAAAAGGATCAAGGCTGTTGCAGAACCCGATCCCGCGAAGCTGCCCTGGAAAGAACTCGGTGTCGACCTTGTGATCGAAAGCACGGGCCGTTTTACCGATGCAAATGCTGCAAAGGCCCACATTGAAGCGGGAGCGAAGAAAGTTATCATTTCTGCGCCTGCAAAGAACCAGGATGCTACGATCGTAATGGGAGTGAATGAGGGGATATATGACACGAAAAAGCACAATATCGTCTCAAATGCTTCCTGCACTACCAACTGCCTTGCCCCGGTATGCAAAGTTCTCCAGGAAAAGTTCGGGATAGTGGAAGGCCTGATGAACACGATCCACTCATATACAAACGACCAGGTAACATTGGATTTTCCGCATAAAACGACCCCTTCACGCGGAAGGGCGGCAGCACTTTCGATAATCCCCACCACGACAGGGGCAGCGAAGGCTATTTCTGAAGTAATGCCGGAACTTAAAGGGAAGCTCAACGGATTCGCGCTGAGAGTTCCCACCCCCGACGTCTCTGTCGTAGACCTGACAGTTACGCTTGAAAAGGCAGTTACCGCAGATGATGTAAATGCAGCTATGAAAGAATACGCAGAGGGTCCGCTTAAGGGCATACTCGGATATGAACCGGAAGACCTTGTGTCGATGGACTTCGTCGGAGATCCCCGTTCATCAATCTTTGCCCCAAGGCACACAATGGTGATGGGAGATAAAATGGTCAAGGTCCTTTCCTGGTATGACAATGAATGGGCCTACAGCAACAGAGTCATAGACCTGGCAGAATATATTTTCTCAAAGGGGCTGTAACCTGATGAAGCTTAAAACTTTTTTGCCCGGCGACGTATCCGGAAAAAAGGTTTTGGTCAGGGTCGACCTCAATGTGCCGATTTCAAATGGGAAGGTGACAGACCCTACAAGGATCGAAGCGCACCTTCCCACTTTGAGGGCACTGAAGGCAGCAGGAGCCAAAGTTGCACTGATATCTCACCTTGGAAGGCCCAAAGGCCTGACTGATCTGAAATACTCCCTGGAACCTGTCAGAGATGAGATAGTCAGGATGACCGGATGGAATGTCCGGTTTGTAAATGACTGTGTAGGCCCTGATGCCGAAAGAGCCATCTCAGAATGGCATGATGATGCCTTCCTCCTGCTTGAGAATGTAAGATTCCATCCTGAAGAAGAAAAGAACGACATGGAATTTGCAAGGCGCATGGCTGAAGGTTTCGACATATTTGTTATGGATGCATTCAGTGTTTCCCACAGGGCCCATTCATCCACCAGGGCAATAGCGGAGGTCCTCCCTTCCTTTGCCGGTCTTCTGGTAGTTAAGGAAACGGAGATGCTGGGAGCCGTCCGTGACGACCCCAAAAAGCCGTTCGTGCTTATATTGGGAGGCTCAAAAGTATCAGATAAGATCGCAGTGGTGGAGAACATGATAAAAAAAGTGGACACCATTCTGATCGGCGGAGGTATGGCATTTACCTTTTTCAAGGCAAAGGGGCTTGAAATAGGCAGGTCTCTCTGTGAAACTGACAAGATAGATTTCGCTTCAAGGATGCTCAATGAGGCAGAGAAGGCCGGTGTGAGAATATTGCTTCCTCTGGACGTAACAGTGGCCGACGAATTCAAGCCTGATTCCCCCCACGCTGTAGTAAGCCCGGATAGGATCCCTTCGGACAAAATGGGGCTCGATATCGGTCCGCTGACTGCCGAAGCCTTTGCCGGGGAGATCCTTGCCTCAAAAACAGTACTGTGGAACGGTCCTATGGGCGTCTTTGAAATGGCTGCTTTTTCAAAAGGTACGGAGGCAGTTGCAAAAGCCCTTGCAGAAGCTACTGCCGGGGGCAGCTTTACTGTTGTCGGGGGAGGGGACTCAGCGGCAGCTATCGCCCAGTTCGGATTTAAAAATAGCGTTTCACATGTTTCTACCGGAGGCGGGGCAAGTCTTGAGTTCTTTGAAGGCAAAATACTGCCCGGAATAGAACCTTACGATATAACGAAGTAATGAATAACTCAAAGGGCGGTTTCGGGGAAAAGGCTTTCCCGGACCGCCCTTTTATTATTGACAGGAGGAAGAGCAGAGATGCGAAGAAGATTTATTGCAGGAAACTGGAAGATGTTCAACGGTCCGTCAGCTGCCTCAGGTTTTATGTCCGATTTTGTGCCTAAGCTTGTCTCATCGGAAGATGTCGAATCAAATATCGGTGCAGGGATAATGGAAGTGGCGGTATTTGTGCCATTTGTTTCCCTTGCGGAGGCGATAAATGGAAAATTGGGAACTCCTCTAATAGTGGGTGCGCAGAATGTACACTGGGAAAAAAGCGGTGCATTTACGGGTGAAATTTCAGCCCCGATGCTCAGGGAGACAGGCTGCACGCATGTGATCATCGGGCACAGTGAACGACGTCATATATTCCGCGAAACATGTGAAGAACTTCACATGAAGTTGATGGCAGCGCTTGACGAGGGCCTGATGCCCGTTTTTTGTGTCGGAGAACTTTTGGAGGAAAGGGAATCAGGAAAGACCTTTGATGTTATCAGGACGCAGCTTCTGTCAGGACTTAAGGGTATGGACGGAAGGGATGTGGCCGAAAGGATCATAGTTGCATATGAGCCCGTATGGGCAATAGGGACCGGCAGAACCGCCGGCAGTAATGATGCTCAGGAAGTATGTGCCTTTATCAGGAAATTATTGGCAGACACATTCGGCGAAGGTGTCGCAGCTGAGACGATCGTGCTTTATGGCGGAAGCGTAAAGCCGGAAAATACCGCATCGATCCTTTCAATGGATGATATCGACGGTGTTCTTGTAGGCGGAGCTTCTTTAAAGCCGGAAAGCTTCTTTGAAATAGTTAAAGCCGCGGTGCGTCAGCAAAATGGATGAAATGCCATTCGATAACAGATGATGCTGCAGAATAAAAGACAATAATAACGGCCGGAGGCGTGATGCAAGTTTTTGCAGCCCTCCGGCCTTTTTTTCTGAAGCGACGAAAAAAAGGGCCTTCCAGGATCGACAGGAAGGAGGGTAAGTTGGTGCGGGAGGTATGGTCATGCCTACCGAAAAACTGCGTTTAAGCCGTAAAGACAAAAAAGAAAAAGAGAGCCCGATTCAAGGACACTCTTTTGAAGGTTATTAAATTTATAAGACATAAATATTTTTTATATTATTTGGGTAACATAAGATATATTATAAGACATTAATTAATTATTTTATCAGTACTTCATCTTTTCCGGCACTACGCCTCTGACTCCGCCAAGAGGCGCTTCGGTGTCCCCTGAATACCTGGGTATCAAATGTATATGCACATGCATTACAGACTGGCCGGAAGTTTTTCCGCAGTTTACTCCGATATTGTAACCTTCAGGCGAATATATCTGGTCAAGCATGGGTTTTGCTTCGTCTATCAGGTCGAACAGCGCTTCGCGTTCCTCTTTTGTTATCTCAAAGAAGTTCTCAACGTGTCTTTTTGTAATAAACAGCATATGGCCCTTGTTTACAGGGGTCCTGTCAAAAATGGCATAAGCAAGTTCATTGTCTAGGATGTAATCTTCTATTTCGCAAAATACGCAGCTCATCTTCAAAACTTCCTTTATCCGATCATTCGTCCTGATCCTGGAATTTCAGTGCGGGTGCATCTCCCCATAGGGAGTCAAGGCGATAGTAGTCACGGCCTTCCCTGCTCAGTATATTGACGACCAGGTGACCTGCATCCATCAGGCACCATCTGCTGCTTTCCTCACCTTCAACCTTATGAGGCAGCTTCATCTCGTCAAGCTTGTCGCTGGCTGTATCCCGGAGCGTTTTCGCATGAAGGTCGGAGCGTGCTATGGCCACAATGAAGGCCTCCGTGAAACCCGAGACTTCACTTAGATCGTGTACAGTAACTTCAAGTGCGTGCTTCTCCATCAGCGCATCTACAAGAGGCTTGTAGGGTTCGTAAAATTGTTCGAATGTCTTTGCCGCTGTCATTAAAGCTTACACCTCACCTTCATCATTATTGTGTTTATGTAAAGTCAGTTCCTGCATGCCTTATTGTCTGCTTATCTCTATCAGTTTGTCAATGCGGCTTATAAGTTTTTGGCTGTCATGCCCGATTATTATTGAAGCGTAAAAGGCCTGATTGTTTGACCTTACAAGAGCGGCCGGAATATCAAGGAGCTTTCCGAGTGTCTTTGCAGTATTCACTACCTCAGGCTTGGCATTCAGCGGGTATACAACATTGCTGCTCCTGTAGTCAAAATGTTTTGCATTCCCTGACATTACGACATCGATTCCGATCTTCTGGAGCTTTGAGGCGACCTCTGACCCTATACCTGACTTCCCTGTCCCGTTAAGTACTGCTACAGACTCGGGCATCGATCTTATCAGGCTGATCAGCTCTTCGTTTGACATCGCCGTATCTTCTTTCTTTTTTTCTGTACCGGCCGTTTCGGAGGCAGCTCCGTTTGCTTTTGTCTCATCAGCTGCAGATGAATATGAGAGGGAGAGTCCTGCAAAATTGTTCGTGTTTCTGTTTTCGTTTACCTCACCGGACATAAGCATTTCCAACGGTGCATTGAGGAATTCGTTTGCCGATTTGGTGTCCCCTATCCAGTAGCTTAAGTTGTTTACCGTTGCAGCCTGACCATGAAGCGTTGAAAAGAATATCCTTTCCCTGCCAAGCTCATTCTGTGCGAACCCTGCCAGCTGGATCGCAAGTCCCGGCGACATGTCGGTCTTGAAGAGCTTCATCATCTGCGAAGTCAGCTCGGGTATCTTCACAAGTATCCTGGGGTCGTAGACTTTTTTCAGAAAGGCCTTTATGAACTGCTGCTGCCTGTGTACCCTCCCTATGTCGCCCAGGGCATCCATTCTGAAGCGGACGTAGTGCAATGCAGTTTTGCCATCCATTTCCTGAAGCCCCGGCTGGATATTTATGTCCAGCTTTCCTGCCCTGTCGACATATCGCATCTTCTTCTCAACGTCTATCTCTACGCCCCCTAGGATGTCTACGACCGCAGGGAAGCTTACATAGTCGATGATTACGTAATAAAGGATCGGCTGTTCAAGGTATTTTTCAACTGTGGCCTTTAAGAGGTCCGGACCGCCGTATGCAAATGCGTGGTTAAGCTTCTGTACCCCGTGTCCCGGTATCTGTACCCTGGTATCTCTTGGAAGAGACAGCACTCTCATGTTCTTGTCATCAATGTCTATGGTTGCAAAAAGTACAGTATCAGAGCGCCTTGAGCCTTCAACATCGTCTTCGCCCATTATGAGGATGTTGAACCGTCCCTGTTCCTTCAGAGCTGTGTACTGCGCACTTCCGCTGTCTATGGAACTCTCGATGGTACCCAGTATGTCCTCTGATTTGGTATGCAGGACAGAGTAAACTTTTAATCCTGCTCCTGCTGCGATCCCCAAAACTGCGAAGATCAGTACCATTATCATTGATTTATATTGTTTCAAGGGTCTTTACCTCCATCTGAAGATCAAATGTCTTTGTAAAGGGACTTTTTTCTTATGTAGTGCTCTACCGAGGGCGGTACAAGGAACCTGATGCTCCTGTCGAGCCTGACCCTCTCCCTCAGTCCTGTGCTGGAAATTGCCAGAAGTGGTATTTCAAGAGAAATAATTGCTGACCTGAGATCTTCGGGCAGTTCTTCCATCCTTTTATGAGTATAACCATACCTGCTTACGGCTACAAATTTACATAAGCTCATAATTTCTTCGGGGTTTTTCCATGAGACGATGTCCATCACTGCGTCCAGACCTGTTATGAAGTAAAACTCGGTATCCGAGTATTCAGGCATAGCTTTCAGCCGTCTCAGCGTGTCAATTGTATAGCTCTTGCCGGTCTTGTCGATCTCTATCCTTGAAACCGAAAAGTAGGGACAGTCGACTGTTGCCAAAACAGTCATCATATACCTGTCTTCGGCAGATGATACCCTCTCCCCCGCCTTATGCGGAGGCTGCCCGGTCGGCACGAAGATGACTTCAGAAAGCCCGAACGCAATGTGCGCTTCGTCTGCTGCCCTAAGATGCCCGTAATGTATGGGGTCGAAGGTACCCCCCATGATGCCAATCCTTCTCTTGTATGTTTCCGACATTTTTATGCCTCTTTTTTATAGGTTTTCCGGATCTGTCCGGCCCTCTTCTTCATCGGACTCCCCCTGATCAGGGGCATCCGGGTACTCAGTCTCTGAGGGATAGTAGTCGGGGTAGAAAATGAAATCCTTACAGCCTATAGTTATCTGATCCCCTTCTTTTGCTCCTGCAGCCTCCAGGAGCTCTTCAACCTTATATTTTCTCATCAGCATGGTAAACCTTGCGACGTTTTCATCCTGGCTCAGATCATAACGCTCAACCGCTTTTTCCAGGCGATGATGAAGTATCCGGTAGCCGCCTCCATGCAGAGATATGATCTGGATCTTATTTCTGGTCCTTGGCTGTGAGGCTTTTTCTGTTGGCGTGTCAAGTGCGTAAAGTCTGACCTCGCTCTTCGGTCTCGGATGTTTCTCAGTGAATTCGATTATTTGCTTTACAAGTTCCGGAATTCCCTCTTCGGTAAGGGCACTTAATACGCAGAAGCTTACGCCCATTGACCTGAAATGCTCCGACAGCCTGTCTGTAAGATCATTTGGATCTTCGAGCTCATCCAGCTTGTTTGCCGCAACGAAATAGGGGCGTCTGTCAAGGTCCGGGTCGTAGGAGCGCATCTCGCTCCTGACTGTGTCAAGTTCCTCCAGTAATTTGTCAAAATCACCGCACTCAAGGCTCAGTACGTGGATCAGAAGCCTGCTTCTGTCTATATGCCTTAGAAACTGTATGCCGAGCCCTTTGTTCATGTGGGCTCCCTCGATAAGGCCGGGAATGTCTGCAATTACGATTCTTTCATACCCGGCAGTCAGAACTCCCAGGTTGGGCGAAAGAGTCGTGAACGGATAATTGGCGATCTTTGGCTGAGCATTTGATATTGCCGCAAGGATGCTTGACTTACCTACGTTTGGAAGTCCTACGAGCCCCACATCGGCTATAAGGCGAAGCTCGAGCCTCAGCTCGGCCTCTTCGCCGAGGTCGCCGTTTTCGCAAAATCTGGGGGCTTTTCTGGCAGAACTCGAGAAGTAACGGTTTCCCCTTCCGCCCCTTCCCCCCCTGGCGGCCACAAAACGGTCTCCGGGTTCGACGAGATCGGCGAGTCCTTCGTTTGTCTCTGAATCATATATTATCGTTCCGCAAGGAACAAGCACTACGGTATCATCACCCATGGCACCGTTTCTGGCGTTGCCTTTTCCGTGGCTTCCGTCGTTTCCCTTGATATTCCTCTGATATTCAAGATCGGCAAGTGTCTGCAGATTGGTCGTGGCTTCAAAAATTATGCTGCCTCCCCTGCCTCCGTTGCCTCCGTCCGGTCCCCCGTTCGGCCTGAACCTTTCACGGAGGAAACTCATACAGCCGTTTCCTCCTCTTCCTGCCTTTACGGAAAGACGCATTGAATCAATAAATTTCATGAAGTTACCCCGTCCCTGAAATACTATAAAAGGGGGCCTGTTAGAAAGGCCCCCGGAATCGTTCTCAAAACTTGTTTTGCTTAAAGAGCTTCAGGCTCTACGGCTACGAATTTGCGGTCTGCTTTGGTCAAGAAACGTACCTTTCCTGTGGCAAGGGCGAAAAGTGTATGGTCGCGGCCGATACCTACGTTATGCCCGGGGTGGAATTTTGTTCCGCGCTGGCGCACTATTATCGTCCCTGCATTGACAAACTGACCATCGCTGCGCTTTACGCCGAGATATTTTGGCTGACTGTCCCGGCCGTTAGTACTGCTTCCTTGACCTTTTTTATGTGCCATAACTTGATTACCTCCTCTTTAGGGTGCTGCTCTAACCTTTGATACCGTCGACCTGGACAAGTGTATACTGCTGACGGTGTCCGCGGAATTTGCGGTAGTTTTTCTTCCTGCGATACTTGAAGACGATGACCTTGTCATCTTTGCCGTGCTCAAGGACCCTGGCCGTTACAACCGCACCCTCAACATAGGGGGTGCCTATGACCGGACCTTCGTCTTTGCCGAGAAGGATGACCTTGTCGAAGGATACCTGGGAACCCTCATCCTCATGGATCTTCTCAAGACGGAGTTTGTCCCCGGCTGATACCCTGTATTGCTTGCCGCCTGTTTCGATAACTGCATACATACTTGTTTTTCCTCCCTCCGCTGCGTGTCAGGCAGCCTTATGGCTTTTATGGCCTGCACCAAGCGCATTCTACAACCTGCGTATTATAGAGAAAAAATGTGTATTAGTCAATATGAGAAGAATTGCTGCCTCTCTGAAAATTCAATTCCTTCCAGCCGGAGGACAAAAGGGATCTCGCATGATCCAGCGCCTCCCGGGAATTTTCATTTCCTGCAAGCATCCTAGCTATCTCTTTCTCCCTCTCTTCTCCCTCTATCTCAGAAATGCTGGTCTCATCGCCATTTCTTTTCACAAGGAAATGCTGACCCGCCATGGATGCTATTGCCGCTTCGTGCGTGATCAGAACTGTTCTGCAGCGTCCCGAAAGCTCCCTGAGCTTTTGCCCTGCAAGAAGGGCTGTCCTGCCTCCCAACCCTGCCTCGACCTCATCAAAAACCAGAGTTCCCGGCAGCCGGTCATCTCCGAGAGAAAGCTGAAGGGCAACCAGTATTCTGCTCAGCTCTCCTCCTGAAGCAGTCCTTCCTACCGGCATTGGAGGCTGGTCAGGCATGCTCAGTTTAAATGAGGCTGCTTCGGCGCCCCCTGACCGGAGTTTGTCCAGTTCCTCTATCTCTATGGAGAACAGGGCGTGTTCCATGGCCAGATCGGCCAGATGTATGTTTACTCGTTCTGCAAGCTCTGCCGCGGCTGCTTTTCTGAGCCTGCGGAGCTCGAGAGCCAGGCATTTTGTCCTTTTTTTCTTATAAACAGCTTCTGATTCAATAAGTTCCAGCTCTGCGCGGCTCTCTTTGAGCCAGGACATGTCTTCTTTTGCTTTAAGGGCGTATTCAAGAAGCTGCCTGCAGTTTAGGACTCCTATGGAACGCTTCAGTTTTCGCAGCAGGCCCATCTTTTTTTCAAGACGTTCCCTTGCCTCATCAATGCTTCCCTCTGCCGAAATTGACTTTATCTCTCCCTGGATCAGCGCAGATACTTTCTGGACAGCCATAAGCATATTTTCGATGCTTTCTTTCCAGTCCCCGCCTTTTGAGGGAAAGGATGCGTATATTTCTCTGCTTATCGAATCCAGCTCTCCTGTCACCCCTCCGCCCGAGGCGCCTCCGGTGAATCTTTCATTGATAATGTTGAGGGACTCTTTCTCCCTCTCTTTGGAATCAAGATCCTTAAGTTCGGCTTCCCATTTGATTTCGCTGTCCTCTTCGATCTCAAGGGCCTTTATCAGCCTTATCGCGTTTTCGGCATCCTGACAGCGTTCTTCGGCATCTTCGCGTTCCTTTTTAAGGCTGACGATTTTGCGTTCGGCGGTCAAGGCTTCGTAAAAGGTCTTCTCCAGGTCTTTTTTTATTAGTTCGAGCTCTTTTCCTCCGCAGGAATCGACGAGGTCAAGCTGTTTTGCAGGGTCTGTCAGCCCGAGCTGGGCAAACTGGCTCTGTATCACAAGTTCGTTTTCCATTGCAGATGACAAAAGGTTTAATGGGACGGGATAATTCTGTACAGTGCACCTTCCCCTTCCATTACGGCTGAACTGCCTTCTGATAATGACAGTACCCTCCTGAGGCCTGAATTCATCTCCAAGGCCGGGAAGGGGATCTTCTGAAGAAAGGGTAACAGTAACATCGGCCGACTCTTCCAGCGCATTTATGTTGTTTGTCTGGGCCCGCTTGCCCGCAATGAATTCCATGGCACGAACCAGGCTGCTCTTTCCGGAGCCGCTTTCACCTGTTATTACAATAAAATTTTCACTGAATGCCAATCCGGCCTCTTTAATGCCTCCGACGCCACGGACGCGGATCTCTTCTATCAATATCAGTCTCCCCCGTCTGTGATGCCGTTGAACCCCCAGCGGAGCTTCTCCCTCAGAAGGTCGTAGTAGCTTCTGTCCTTGAGCTGTATTATGTTTATATGTATCTCAGGGTCAAGCATTGCTTCAAGATGGTCGTCCGGGAGCAGTTCGTAACAGAGTTGTCCGTCCTGTGTCAGGATAAGGTTCCTGTTGTCGCCCTTGGGGGTCACGTATGCCCTGTCTGTGCCGCTCAGGACTACGGGGCGGGCATAGAGTGTGTGTGCGCATATTGGGGCCAGAAGCATACAGGGAACATGCGGCGGTACGATCGGTCCTCCCGCCGAGAGCGCATATGCGGTAGATCCGGTCGGGGTTGAGAGGATCAGTCCGTCGGCCAGGAAGAGTGAAAGTATCTCGTCACCAACTTTTACTTCCAGGTCAATTACCCTTGCCAGGCTGCCCTTTGATATTACCAGGTCGTTCAGTGCGTGCAGTTCGTAGACAACGCGGTCTCCTCTCCAGACAAGCCCCTTTATCAGATGTCTCTGCTGCAGAGTATAGTTGTTTTCAAGTATCGAAGTAATATCTTCCTTCGCGCATTCAGGGTCGCCTGTGGCGAGGAAGCCCAGTCTGCCCAGATTTATCCCGTAAAGCGGTATTGGGTATCCAAAAGTGTATCTGGCTGCCCGCAGAAAGGTCCCGTCCCCTCCAAGTATGACAGCAAAAGAAACTTCATCCCTCCAGATGTTGTCGGGGATCTCGGGTATGCTCAAAGCAGAAGCCTCATGGGGAGGCAGCATGAAATTTATCCCGCTCTCCCTTCCCCATGCGTACAGTTTGGCCGCCAGGCTGATGGCTTCCGGTTTCTGCGTATTGAAAAGGAGTCCCACTTTCTTTTTATGCATGATCTTCCCCTGCCTTTAACGAGTAGCCTCGTGTGCCTCTTCGACAAGCTTTCTGAAGTCGATATCGGCATGTTCCATTATTGTACCTTTCTTTGGTGACAAAAGAAATAAAAACTCAATATTTCCCTCAGGCCCCCTTATCGGGGAGAAGGTTGCGTCAATGAGGCACAGCCCGGTCTCTGAACTGATGTATGATTCGAGACCGTTCAGGGTCTCTTCGTGCAGGTATGGATCGTGGACAACTCCCCTGCCGACTTTTTCTTTTCCAACTTCAAATTGCGGCTTTACCAAAACTATCATGACTCCGTCATCTTTCAGCAGCTCTTCCAGAGGTTTCAAAAGCAGCCTCAGTGAGATGAAGGAAGCATCCGAGACAATTATGTCGGCTTTTTCCCCGCCCATCATTTCCGAAGTCAGGTGGCGCGCGTTTGTTCTTTCCATAACGATTACTCTTGCGTCACTGCGCAGTTTCCATGCCAGCTGTCCATAGCCGACATCAACAGCGTAAACTTTTTTTGCTCCGCGAGAAAGAAGTACATCTGTGAATCCGCCGGTTGAAGCTCCTATATCTGCACATGTCTTTCCCGAAGGGTCAATGTGAAAATGGTCCAGACCTTTGAGGAGTTTGTGTGCTCCCCTGCTGACCCATTCCCTTTCCGGAGCGTCCAGTGTTATCGATGCGTCGAAAGGGACCATGGAAGCAGTTTTTGTTACGGTCATCCCTCCGACCTTGACCCTTCCCTCTTCGATATAGTTACGGGCAAGAGTGCGTGAGTCAACGATCCCCCGCTCTACAAGCATCTTATCAAGTCTTAATATTTTTTTCCTTGTCATAAGGCCCTTACTACGGAGTCAGTTATCGATCCCGGGCAGAGACCGCACTCCATCCATTGTTCAGAGCGTGTCGCGTGAGATATGTAGCTGTCCGGTACGCCAATGTTGATGACCTTCAGCCCCGGCTGCCTTTTTAATAAGATCTCCGCTATTGTCTTTCCGATACCTCCGTTAAGGAAGTTTTCCTCAGCTGTAACGATTATCCTGTGCTCTTTTGCAGCCATTGATATGCCTTCGACATCGAGGGGTTTAATAAAGCGGAGATCGACAACAGTCGGCGATATCCCCTCTTCGGACCGCAGTTTTTCAGCTGTCCGGAGCATCAGCTCAACAGTGCTTCCAACGCCCATCAGGCAGACTTCTTTGCCTTCTGCCAAGACTTCAAGCTTTCCCCAGGGAGCAGGGGTCCTTTTTGTGCATCCCTCAGGAATTATGTCTTCAGGAGCCTTTCCCCGCGGATACCTTACTGCAAGGGGCAATGCCATTTCCCTCCAGCTGTTCACAAAGAACCTGAGGTCCGCAGCGTCTCTCGGCGCTGTTATTGTGATAGCCGGCAGGGATCTGAGCCAAGGGACATCCAGCAGGCCGTGGTGGGTCTCCCCGTCTTCCCCAACGAGTCCGGCCCTGTCTATGCCAATAAGAACGGGCAGTTTTGGAAGGCATATGTCATGCATTATCTGGTCCATGGCTCTTTGCAGGAATGTTGAGTAGATACAGACTGCAGGTTTCATTCCTCCTGCAGCCATACCTGCGGCAAACGTGAGCATGTGTTCTTCAGCAATGCCGACATCAAAGAATCTGTCAGGGAACTTTGCCGAGAATCCGTTGAGTTTTGTTCCGTCAGCCATAGCTGCGGTGCATACTGTAATATAAGGATCAGCATACGCGGCATCAATAAGTGTGTCAGACATGACTTTGCTCCATGAAGGTCTCGAAGGGGCAATATTGCCCTGCTGCGTTTCAAGGTGTGTATTCGGTCCTATCCCATGGAAGAAGGGGGGATCGTTTTCTGCCTCGCAGCAGCCTTTGCCCTTTTTTGTCAGTACATGGATGAGCACCGGTTCATTGCAATGCCTGGCAAGGCGGAAGACCTCCTCCATCTCTTCAATGTTGTGTCCGTCAAAAGGTCCCCAATAATTGATGCCCATCTCTTCAAATATATTCGTAGGGAGGAGCAGGGACTTCAGCTTAGACTTGATTTTTTTAAGTGCATCTTCAAGGGCGTCCCCGCCTTTTAAAGTGTGGCATTGATCCCTTATAAAATCCTTTATTTTCAGGTAGGTAGGGTTCACCGAAAGACGTGCAAGATGCCCGGCCATCCCGCCTATCCTAGGGCTTATTGACATTTTGTTGTCGTTGAGGACTATGATCAGCTTTGTTTCTGAGCTTTCAACACAGTTCAGCGCCTCAAAAGAGACTCCGTTAAGAAGGGCTCCGTCCCCTATAACAGCTACCACTTCATGGTCCCGGCCGTTAATGTCCCTTGCTTTTGCATAACCCATGGCAGCGGAGATGGATGTGCTGCTGTGGCCCGTAGTAAAAAAATCATAAGGGCTTTCGTCCATTCTGGGAAATCCGGCTATGCCGCCTTTGGTCCTGAGCGTCTCAAAACGGTCAAGCCTGCCCGTAAGTATTTTGTAAGCATACGACTGGTGTCCTACGTCAAAAATGATTTTGTCTCTGTCCGGATCAAACGCCCTGAGAAGCGCTACAGTCAAATCGACTGCACCGAGTGAAGATGCCAGATGTCCGCCGTTCTTAAGTGTGACCCTGATAATCATTTCCCTTAACTCGCTGCTGAGTTTGTTCAGCTGGCTGACGCTCAGGCCCCGCAGTCCCCTGAAGTCCCTAACTGCTTCAAGTATGCTCATCGCGGATCTCTCCGGCATTGTATCTTTTTATCGTCTCCCAAAGATGTAAATAACATGGTGTCCCTGCTCAATGAGTTCTTCTGAGGAGATATTCAGGCATCTTTGAAAGAAAATCGTCATCCGGAAGTATTCCAATGATGGAGTCCCTTGCAAGCCTGGCCTCCTCAGAAGCCATTTCATATGATTTTTTCATTCCGTATACGGAGACATGTGTGATTTTGCCCTGCTCGGCATCTTTTCCAGGTGTTTTGCCAAGCTCTTCTGCTGTGGCAGAAACATCAAGCATGTCGTCAATTATCTGGAAAGCGGAGCCGATATGGGTACCGTACGCATAATAGAGGCCAAGCACCTCCTCGTCTTCCGTCCCCAGTGCCGCGCCTGCCGTTAATGCAGCCCTGATAAGAGTTCCGGTCTTCAGAGAAGCTATTTTTCTGACATAGTCAGGATCGTTCTCACCCTGAGAATTATCCATGTCCATCATCTGTCCTCCGCATACCCCCGAGGGGCCGATCGCGCTGCTGAATATCTGCATTGCCTTCAACAGGTTCTGAGGAGGTATATTTTTGCTGCGGCACAGAGGATATTCAAGGGCAAGGGCCAAAAGCGCATCTCCGGCAAGAACGGCAATGGTCTCTCCGAAGACAGCGTGGTTTGAAGGTTTTCCCCTCCTCATATCGTCATTGTCCATGCAAGGCAGATCATCATGTATCAGGGTCGCAGTGTGAAGCATCTCAAAACCGAGTGCAAGCGGGAGCGCATCGTCAGGGCTGCAGCCGCACCTTTCTGCAGCAGCAAGACAGAGTACTGGCCTCAGCCTCTTGCCTCCGGCGAATAGGGAGTAGTCCATAGACTCACTCAGCTTTTTCGGTACTCCCCGGTTTCTTGACTCTGTCGAGGTTTCAAGATATTTCTCGAAAAGGAGCCTGTAGTTTTCAAATTCGATTTTGACTCCCGGGTCGGAGCTCCTCTTTCCCATCATCATGCATCCTCGCTCTTATTATGTTGAAATGGGACTTCACCATCGTCTGTGAGCAGGGCAACTTTTTGTTTCGCCTCTTCAAGATATGCGCGGCATTCCCTGACAAGGCCTATGCCCTTTTCAAATTCGGAAAGCGCTTCCTCCAGAGGGAGTGCCTCCCCCTCGAGCCTGCGGAGAATTTTATCAAGTTCCGACATTTTTTCGCTGAAGTTCATTTATTATCCTCCAATACTTTTAGTTGCAAGATTTTCATATACTATGATACAATGCACAGGTTGGATGTTCCAAGGTATAAGGGGGGAAACAAATTGTCTAAGTTTTGTGATTGCTGCGGTCGCGGACCGGCGACGGGAAATGCCGTTAGCCACTCTAACCGCCATACACGGCGTCGTTGGCTCATTAACCTTCAGAGTGTACGTGTTGATGTGGGCGGCGGAGAGACACGCAAACTTCATATCTGCACGAAGTGCCTCCGTTCCGGTAAAGTCCAAAGAGCCGTTTAATAAACGGCTCTTTTTTTTATCCTTTTTTTTAATACCCATCTCTGGTGTCCCTTATCATTTCCCTGGCTTCTTCCTCGTCCACAAGTATCTCGCGGGGTTTTGAACCGTCTGCGGGCCCTACTATGCCGATCATTTCCATCATGTCTATCAGACGTGATGCCCTTGAAAAACCTACCCTCAGCCTTCGCTGGAGTCCGCTTGCTGAAGCGATCCCGGTCGACATGACAGTCTCAATGGCGTCCTCAAGGAGTTCATCGTCAAATGCCGCGCTGTTGTCCATGCCTGAGGGTCCGCTGCCCTGCCTGTCTATTTCAATAAAGTCAGGCGGGCCGAAAAGATTTACAAGGTAGTTCAGCCATACGCACAGCACCTGTTCATCTACCCATGGAGACTGTATCCTTATCGGTTTTGGATGTCTGGTGGAAAGGAAGAGCATATCCCCCTTGCCCAGAAGCTTTTCCGCACCGGAGCAGTCAATTATTGTTCTTGAATCTACGGAACTGGGAAGGGTAAATGCCACCCTTGCCGGTATGTTTGCCTTTATCAGTCCTGTAATAACATTTACCGAAGGCCTCTGAGTCGCAAGCATGAGATGTATTCCCGTGGCCCTTGCCATTTGGGCAAGCCTGCAGATGTACTCCTCGACTTCCTTGGGGGCTGTCATCATAAGGTCGGCAAGTTCGTCCACAACAATGACAATACTGGGAAGCCTGTCTTTGGGCAGCACCTTTTTGTTGAAATTTTCAAGGTTCCTCACTCTTGCCTTTGCAAACATAGAATACCGTGATTCCATTTCCCTTATCGCCCATGCGAGAACATGCACTGCTTTCTTGGCATCTGTGACGGGAGGTGTCAGCAGATGCGGAAGCTTGTCGTAAATTGCCATCTCGACCCTCTTGGGGTCTACCAGGATCATCCTAAGTTCCTCAGGAGTCCTCATGGAACAGAGGCCTACTATGCATGAGTTTATAAAGACGCTTTTCCCTGATCCCGTGGTGCCTGCCACCAGCAAATGCGGCAGTTCCTCAAGTCCCGTTATGACTGAATCTCCATTGACGGCCACGCCGAAGGGAAGAGGAAGTGCCATCTCTGTCTCCTGGTATGCCGGATCTTCTATTATGGTCCTTAATGGTATCCCCCGCCTTCGCGGATTGGGTATCTCTATTCCGACATAAGGCTTTCCCGGTATGGGTGCTTCTATCCGGAGGCTTGGGACAGCCATTGCAAGTGCGATGTCATTTGAGAGCACTGCAACTTTGTTTACTTTTATTCCCGGTGCAAGCTGTATCCTGAATTGTATGACAGTCGGACCTACAAGTATCTCTGCAAGCCTGGCATCAATGTTGAACTGTTTCAGGGCCTTGATTATCTTATCTCCCAACGGCATGGACTTTTCTTCATCCATTTCTCCGTCATGAGACTCTTCGCTGCCGAATATTTCAGGCGGCGGGGGGAAGAGCCCCTGTTCTACCCCGTCAAAGGCCGGATAGTCGTCCAGATTGAACTCAGGATCCTGTATCTCCTCGTTCGCGTAAAGTGAGCCGGACGATGCCGGCTGTCCAAGTCCCGTGACAGTGACGGGGGGCTGGTCTATCTCTTCACCTACATCTCCGAAGTAGTCGTTCCCGTCATATTCGGATATGTTGACGGCTTCATCCCCGGCCGCATCTTCGGAAGAGCCGTTGCTTCCTTGCCTGGCATTGTTCCGCA
The DNA here is from genome assembly GCA_036803945.1 of Synergistaceae bacterium. Lineage (GTDB taxonomy): Bacteria > Synergistota > Synergistia > Synergistales > Synergistaceae > Caenicola. The sequence continues at coordinate 59,187 of DAIRTK010000002.1, read as the reverse complement.
GGGAGGAAAAAAGTTTTGATCCGGGCAGTTTTATATTTGAAATCAAGGGAATGTTGTATAGCAATAAAGAAATATATATTGCAAGTGCTCCTGCGATGAATGTCCCGAAGGCCCCTAGCATTGCGAAGGAATGTTCTGCAAAAGACGTGCCGAATGCACCCGCGGAAAGCCATCTGGGATATCTTCCATGATCAGAGGTTATCGTATTGAGTCCCAGAAGGAGGGCTGCTGTTAAGAATATAACAATTGTCCCTGCAGACTGCCTGAGCAGGTGCGGAATGCTTCTCGAAAGTAATTTTGATAGGCTGTAATAAAGTACGAACAGTGTCGGTATTATGAACGCTCCGCCCACAGTGTTAAGTATGGAGGCAGATATGTCCCTTCCCAGGGTGCCGGTCCACGGGGTATAAAAGGAGGCCGTAAGGTAGAGGGATAAAAGCGAGAGTATCGTGAATGCAAGTTTTCCCCAGCCTTCCGCACGATTATGTCCGGTCTTTGCCTTTGTCTGCCTTGAGGCTTGTTTGACATCCTTTTTGTTTTTTTTTCTGAATATCATCTCAGGCTTCACTACCCCCTACAGTCATCCCTTCGATAAGCATCGACGGCTGTCCGTCAGTTACAGGCACGCCCTGGCCTGACTTGCCGCAGACCCCCGGGTCCATTACCAGATCGTTGCCAAGCGCAACGATATTTTCCAGCACATCGGGACCGTTGCCCGTCAGTATGGCACCCTTTACAGGGTGCGATACCCTGCCTTTATCAATTATATACGCTTCCGACACATAAAAGACAAAATCACCTGTTGTGGGGTTGACTTCCCCTCCGCCCATCTTTTTGACCAGAAGGCCATTCTCTGTATGTGCAAGCATCGAGTCGAAGTCTGAATTCCCGGGTGAAAGGAAGGTGTTGCTCATCCTGGGCACCGGGATGTTTCGGTAAGACTGCCGCCTGCCGTTGCCTGTCAGCGGAAGCCCCGACGTCTTTGCTGAAAGTATGTCTGTAAGATAGGCCCTGAGTATGCCGTTTTCGATAAGTACGTTTCTTGCTGCAGGAGTTCCCTCATCGTCGAATCTGTATGAACCGTAGAGGCATGGCATCGTAGGGTCGTCCACCATTGTAACTGAGCTGTGCGCGACCTTCTTGCCTATTTTGTCCCTGTATACGGAGTGGTCCTTTTCAACTATGTCAGCCTCAAGTCCGTGCCCGCAGGCTTCATGTATGACAGTTCCTCCCGCTTCTCCTGCAAGGAGGACTTTCATTTTGCCTGCGGGACAGGGTTTTGCCTCCAGCATAAGCAAAGCCCTTTCCAGTGCTGCGAATGCCACTTTATCGGGATCTGAGGCTGACCAGAAATCATTATGTGGAACAGCCATGCAGCGCCTTTCAGACGCTGTCTGGAGCACCCCGTCCTTTTCAGCGATGACTTGCGCCGTGAAACTGCAGTATGTCCGGGTATCCTCCGCGCAAAGGCCGTCTGAACGTATTATCATGACGTTTCTTTTTGATATGCTGTACCTGAAAGCTGCCTGTCTTACATACTTTGATCTTCCCCGGATTTTTATGTCGAGTTCCTTCATATAATCGATCTCGGGTGGAGATAAATGCTCCTCCATCGTCAGCAAAGGTACCTTGCCCTTTTCATTGTCAAACCGGGCCGATGTTCCGAATGCCGAGCTCTCAGCTTCTGAAAGGATCTGTGAGACGGATGAGAATGAAGTGCCTGGCGAATGGGAATAAAATGTCCTGTCGCCCACTATTATCCTTGCCCCGGAACCATCTGTATTCGATGAAGAGAGCTCCTCGATCCTTCCGTCTTCATAATGTGCAGAATGCGCTGTTCCTGCCTGTATAAAAATGTCTGCGTGCAGGGCACCTCTGGCATTGGTTTCAGCAAGCATCTGAATAATACTGTCAATTTTTTTATCTCTCATGTAATATCTTCTCCTATTGATCCGCAGATCCCGGTCACATTTATCTCGATCCCCTCCGCACGAAGTCCTTCAATGCATGAGAGCATATCCTCCAAAAGCTCTGAAGGCGTAAATACGGTTGCTTCCCCCCTGACAGGGTCGTCGGTTTTTAATAATCCGAGACCTTCACAGGCATCTATGATCCAGCTGATATAGTATATATCCTTTTGTTTGACGTTCAGTGATATGGCCGACATTTTGTGCCTCATTCGGATATCTTCCTCTGTTTTTCCAGATGTTCCTCGTAAGTTCTGCTGAATATATGGCTTCCGCTTGATGTGGCGAAGAAAAAGAGATAGTCTGTCTTCTCCGGAGCAAGGGAGCTTATCCACGAGTCCTGTGAAGGGATAGAGATGGGCCCGGGAGGCAGCCCGTAGTTTTTATAGGTGTTGTACGGGGAATCTATTTCCAGGTCCTTATATGTGAGGCTTTTCTTTTTAATGCCAAGCTCATCCCAGCAATATATCACTGTTGCGCAGGATTGGAGTGGCATCCATTTCTCCACCCTGTTCAAAAATATTCCGGCAAGTATGGGACGTTCTTCCTTTATTTTTGCTTCACCTTCGACTATCGAAGCAAGAATACCCCTTTCGACAGTGAATTTTTTGCCTGCATCTTCAGGCAGAAGTTTTCCGACCCTTTCCATCCACAGCCCGGAAGCTCTTCTTACTGTCTGTGAAGCTATGCTGTCCCCCGGAGCTATCGAATAAGTCTCAGGAAGCAAAAATATTATCCTGTCCCTTGGGTCGTCCGGCAGAAGTCCGTGAAGATCGGACGGGAAGTTGTTGATGTCTGAAAGTGCTTCCAGAATAGTCCCGCTGAGACTTTCCTCAGGAAGACCGAGGGCCCCCGGCAGAGATGCGAATCTGGTGCCCGGTATTATGGTTACGTTAAGAGTCCTTGGTACTGCTGATTTAAGCTGTCTTGCCACAGAGATCTCATTTCCGGGAGAGATAATGTATGTGCCGGGCTTCAGTGACCTGTCAATTCCAAGCTTTATCATCCATCTGATCAGTTTGTTGGCGTCCCTGACTGCCCCTGCCTCCTTGATCGCCCTTGCCGCTTCGCCGGCAGACATCCCGCCCGATATCGTGACCTCTACACCCGGAGCGGACAAAGCAAACATATCCGGGTAAAGAGCGGGCACGACAAAACAGAGGAAAGAGAAAAGCAGGAGTCCGGCCAAAAGGGGCAGTTTATCTGTGATCTTATTTATCAAGCAATTCTCTCCTTATGCTTCGTTGTACTGACGAAGCATCGATATCTGGGCACACGTAGGGATTATACCTTTAATGCGGGCAAGGTTAAACAGTGAAATACTTAGAGAACGACGGCCGAACAACAGGATATCTGATCCTGCGTGAAACTGCGGTCTCCGCACCGCGTACGACGGTTAAAAAAAGATGGCTAAGCAGTCGCTGAGCAATAACTGAGCAGTTGTAGGCGCAAAGGGGCAGTGGCGGTGAATCTGCAGCCTCCATGCCGCAATTCTCCACGGCGAAGCCGCCGTCTTTAACGCCCGCTTCACCATGATGATGTTTAACCATGTTTAAAAATAATGCTTGACATTTAGCTCCAAGGAGAGTATATATGTTAACCATTCAACGGATACACATGAAGGGAGTGCTTCAATTGAGGGAGATACAAATTTTTGTCTGCAAAGGCACAGTGTCATCATCTCTCTCTTCCGGCGCTTCCTCCTCATGCGGCGGCTCTGGTTGTCTCTGCCGGTCCCGGAACGTGTACCCGATGAAAAAAGATCTCTCTTAGATCAAAGATTCATCAAGGGCGTTTCAGGGACCGGAAGGATTTCTTCCGGTCCTTTTTTTATAGAAATTTCATACAGAAAAATCAAATAAGGAGGTTACAAGAAATGAACACGAAATATCTGCTTACCCCGGGCCCGGTGGAACTGCCGGCGGAAGTTCTCAGAGCGGGCTCCCGCCCTCTCATAGGACACAGGTGCCCTGCTTTTTCGGAACTCTTTACCAGGATCGAGAACAGGCTTAGGGAGCTTCTGAAAAGCGAAGGCCCAGTAATAATACTCCCCTCTTCCGGTACCGGAGCCCTCGAATGCATGGCAGTCAACTTCCTTGAGAAAGGAGACAAATTCATATCGATATCTTGCGGGGTCTTTGGAAACAGGTTCCGTGAGATAGCCCTGAGAACAGGCGCTGAAGGCATCAATATCGACGTGGAGTTCGGTAAGGCTGTGACGCCTCAGGTCGCCGCAGAAGCTGTAAAAAACAATCCGGGCTGCAAGGTCCTCATGATAACCCAGAATGAGACTTCGACAGGAGTTGTCAACCCCATTAAGGAAATAATCGCAGCGATCCCTGAGAAGGAACGTCCCCTCATTCTTGTTGACGGAGTGAGCTCTGTCGGGGCAATGGAATGCTTCCCCCAGGAGTGGGGAGTTGACGCTGTAGGAACTGCTTCACAAAAAGGACTCCTCACTCCTCCCGGCCTTGGGCTGGTATGGCTTTCGGAAAAGGCATGGAAAGCCCTTGAGGGGAAAACATGCCCGAGCTACAGCTATGACCTCAAACTGCACAGAAAAGACCTTGAGGCAAAATCCCCGGCGAATCCCTTTACTCCTCCGGTATCACTATACTACGCCCTTGACGAGGCTCTTGTTGAAATACTTGAAACGGGCACTGAGAAATGGTTCAAAATGCGCAGGAAGTATGCGGATGCCCTCGCTGCCGGACTTGAGTCGATGGGGTTCGATCTTCTTGTCAAGGAAAATGAAGCTCGTTCGCCCGGTGTCACTGCATTCAGATTCCCTGAAGGAGATACAGAGGCTGTCCGTAAAAAACTCCGTTCCATGGGCATAGAGACTGCAGGCGGACAGGGCAAACTTAAAGGCGAGCTTATAAGGGTCGCACATTATAATGACTGGGGCTGGCCTGAGCTCTGCATAATACTTGGCGCACTTTACGGAGCGGCAGGCATGGCAGGAAAAATAAAGGACGACTTCCTTGGTGAAGCCTGGAAGATATGGAATGGGGAGGACAAATAATAATGGCTGACCAAAAAAATAATAAGTGGAAGGTGCTTGTAGCTGAAGCGGTAGGCGAAGCCGGCCTTAAAATACTTAGGGAAGCACCTGACATTGAGCTTATAGAAGAAGTGGGCATGAGCCGTGAAGACCTTCTTAAAAAACTTCCCGAAATGGACGCGGTGCTTACCAGAAGCGGGACAAAAATGGATGAAGAGGCGCTTTGTGCCGCAACAAAGCTTAAGGTAGTAGCCAGGGCCGGTGTAGGGGTGGATAACGTAAATGTACCTGTTGCCAGCCGCAAGGGAGTGGTTGTTATAAACGCCCCTACCGGAAACACTCTGGCAGCGGCAGAGCTGACCATGGCCCTGATGCTTGCGCTCGTCAGAAAAGTGCCTCAGGCTTTCGGCTCACTCAGGAGCGGCCAGTGGGACAGAAAAAGATTCTCCGGACATCAGCTGAACGGCAAAAAAGTGCTAGTCCTCGGCCTTGGCAGGATCGGTGCCGCTGTCGCACAGCGCTGCCGTGCCTTCGGCATGGATGTTTTTGCATATGATCCCTATACGCCCAAGAAAAAGGCAGAATCAATGGGCATACCCGTAAGGGAAGACCTTGCAGACGCTCTCTCGGTTGCGGATGTAGTGACGCTTCACATGCCTCTCACCTCTGACACCGCAAACATGATCGATGAAAAGATGCTCCGTGCGTTCAAAAAGGGAGCATATCTGATCAACTGTGCCAGAGGCGGGATAGTCGACGAGAAAGCTGCAGCTGACGCTGTAAGGGAAGGACGGCTTTCCGGGATCGCATTTGATGTTTATACTTCAGAACCGCTCAATGAAGGACACCCTTTCCTGGCAAAGGACATTGAAGACAAAATAGTGATCACCCCCCATCTCGGTGCGAGCACAGAAGAGGCACAGACAGAGGTCGCAATGATAGCTGCAGCAAATATGATCGCAGCACTTCGCGGTGAACCCTACGAACACGCTGTCAACCTGCCCTTCCTTGAACAGAAGCTTAACAAAAACCAGAAATCATATCTCCAGCTCTCAAGAAAGATGGGTGTTCTGGGCGCGAAGCTTGCCGAGGCTGAGTGCGGAGCCGTGCAGGCGGTCCACATTATGCTGCGGGGAGATCTTTTCAACGAGGAAGAGCCGATGCCGAACAGGCTCTGCGCATACAGCATAGCTGTGCTTAAGGGCCTTTTTGAGGTCAGCCGCGGTCCGGAAGTATCATACATGCTCGCTCCCCTGCTTGCCAAAGACAGCGGAATGGGCATAGATGAAGGCTTCGGAGAGGCAAAAACCTACAAAAACACTGTTGAAGTGAAGCTGGAAGCTGAAAAGTGCAACGTCTCACTTATCGGAACAATTACTGAAGAGGGTCGCATGAGGATCGTTAAGGTAAACGATTACTGGCTTGATTTTGTACCGGAAGGAAAGATCATACTCTTCCAGAACCACGACAGGCCGGGCGTTATCGGAAAAATTGGCAATATACTGGGTGAGTCAAAGGTAAACATAGCCAACTTCGCTCTTGGCCGCAAAGACAACAGCGGCCTTGCCCTGGGAGCCCTTGAAATTGACAGCGATATAGAAGATCCGGTAAAGAAAAAGCTTGAGAAAAGCGGAGATATGCTCTGGCTGACCCTTATAGATTTTTCAGAGGCAGAATAGGCAAAATCCATTAATTGCCCTGAATCGTGGATCAGAATATATCCTCGCTGAGGCCCCGGTTGACCGGCCGGAAGTTAAGAGAAACGGCCTTTGCTTTTTCTGGCAGAATTGAAAATGAGAAAGCCTTCCGCAGGGATGATATCGCAGGACGATATCATCCCTGCCTTTCCCGGTGATCCCCGATTCCGGGAAAAATCAAGAGTGTTGATCCAGGCAGAAGGTCTGATATATGATATGCGGGCACGGCTGTTGGCTTAATATTCCTCCAGCCGCAGTTAAGATCACGGAGGGAAAGGTAAAATGTGGAGCTATTACTGGCCGATAGGATTTATCGTATTTTCAAATGTACTTTACCACATCTGTTCAAAGTCGATCTCAGGAGGAGCTGATCCCTATTTTTCGCTGCTCGTGACCTATTTTGTTGCAGGTGCTGCATGTTTAGCGATATATTTCCTTACCGGGCACTTTAAAAACTTCTCCGCAGACGTCAGAGGAATAAGCTGGAACAGCCTTGTTCTTGGTGTGTCGATACTCTGCCTTGAACTTGGATTCATAATGATGTACAAGGTCGGCTGGAACATAAGCATCGGCTCCCTGATCGCAAATATATGCCTTGCGGGAGCCCTGGTACTGGTCGGGGTATTCTTCTACAGGGAACATTTGACATTGAACAACATTATTGGAATGGTCCTCTGCATTGCAGGCCTTATATTTATAAACAGACAATAAGGCGAATAAAAGAAAATAAGAGAGAGGGCATCCGGTTTTATCCCCGCGGTCCCTCTCTCTCTTTGCACTAAGTGCTATTGAAGTGCTTTGTTAAGTATATCGGTGGTTTTATCGGTATTTACCTTCAGCTGGATAAGAGCTTCATCCATCCTTGCCTTGAAATCTGCGGCAAAGGATTCATCTGTAACCCCGGGAAGATTGATCTTTACGTTGTATGCTGCTGCCCTTCCCGCAGCCTCTGCTATAAGTGCCGCGCTTCCTGCATCGCTTATCGTGTTGGTGTTGCCGTTTTTGGCTGCCAGATAAGCCAGATCGGCTACTTCAACACATGCTTCCAGTGTCATTAGGGGAACTTCTGTCGCAAGCTTGGAAGCCTCGCCCATCGTCTTTTTCCTGATGCACTTTTCCTCTTCTGTGGCTTTGGGCATTTTCATGGCTGACATGAATGCGTTGAAAGACTCCGTATCCTTATTCATCAAGTCGACAAATTTGAATCTGAGGGATTCGCTTTTACCGACAACATCTTCCATGATCTCCCAGCTTTCCCGGTACTTATCCTTGCCTATGGTGAGATTTGCCACCATTGAGACAAGAGCCGCTCCCATGGATGCGCAAAGAGCCGCGACACTGCCTCCTCCGGGGGCCGGGGAATCCGAGGCAAGTTCATCGATAAAAGCGCGTATTTCCATTTTTTCAAATTTCATAAAGATCCCTCCTGCTATCCTTTTACAAGTTTTTCCAAATGATCTTCGTCAGCAAGGAAAGGAACGGTTATGTGTCCGTCGCTCCTCCTGCGGTTGAACTCCTCCGCTGTAGAAAGAGCATTTTCATTCCTTGCCCATGCCCTTCTCGCAACCCCGCTTATGACGTCCCAGCTGAGTGAAGCTTTGATTATGCTGTCCACCCTTTCACTTCCGTCAAGGACGAGGCCGAAGCCTCCGTTTATGGACTTTCCTGTGCCTACCCCTCCGCCGTTGTGGAGAGCTGCGAGGCTCATTCCCCTGGCACAGTTCCCTGCGAAGCAGTGGATCGCCATCTCACCCATTACGTTGCTCCCGTCCTTGATGTTGGAAGTTTCGCGGTAGGGTGAATCTGTACCCGATACGTCGTGATGGTCCCTCCCCAGCATTACCGGGCCTATCTCCCCTGTACGGACCATCTCGTTGAACTTAAGTGCTATGCGGACCCTTCCCTCTTCGTCCTGGTAGAGTATCCTGCACTGGGTGCCGACTACGAGCCTGTTCTTTTCAGCATCCCTTATCCATGCCCAGTTGTCGTGATCCTGGAACCTGCGGGTCGGATCGATGCATTCCATCGCAGCGCGGTCGGTCTTCCTGAGGTCTTCAGGATCGCGGCTGAGGCAGCACCAGCGGAACGGCCCGTAGCCGTAGTCGAAGAGGAGAGGTCCCATTATGTCTTCCACGTATGAGGGGAATACGAATCCTTCGTATGTATCGACGCCATTCTTTGCAATTTCCGTTACGCCGGCGTCGAATACAGCCCTCATGAAGGAGTTGCCGTAGTCGAAGAAATAAGTTCCCTTTTCTGTCAGTGCCTTTATAAGCTCATAGTGTTTCCTGAGTGTTTTGTCCACAAGCCTGCAGAATTCTTCCTTGTCCTCTGCGAGGAGCCTGGTCCTCTCTTCGAAGGAGATGCCCTGCGGGCAGTAGCCGCCGTCGTAGACGGCATGGCATGATGTCTGGTCTGAGAGCAGTTCGATTTTGATGTTGTTGTCGAGAGCGAACTGGAGAAGGTCGACGATATTGCCCTCATATGCTATTGAAAGCGGTTCACCTGCATCCATGGCTTCATTTGCCCATCTGAAAGCCTCGGGAAGATTGGCGGTCTTTTTGCTTACCCATCCCTGGCTGTGCCTGGTCTCTATGCGTGATGGGTCTACCTCGGCGATTATGGAAGCGGCTCCTGCTATCTCGGCAGCCTTGGGCTGGGCTCCGCTCATGCCGCCAAGGCCTGAGGAGACAAAAAGATGCCCCGCAAGCCCCTTGCCCTCCGGCAGGTGGAACTTGCTTCTTCCTGCGTTCAGCAGAGTGTTGTATGTGCCGTGGACTATCCCCTGCGGTCCGATGTACATCCATCCGCCCGCAGTCATCTGTCCGTAGTTTGCGACTCCAAGTGCTGATGCCCTTGTGAAGTCTCTGGGGTTGTCGAAAATGCCCACCATCAGTCCGTTTGTAAGGATAACCCTGGGTGCGGAAGGATCCGACCTGAAAAGGCCGAGAGGGTGTCCGGACTGTATTACCAGCGTCTGGTCGGGGGTCAGTATCTCAAGATATTTTTTTATCAGCCTGTACTGCATCCAGTTCTGACATACCTGTCCGGTCTCGCCGTATGTGACGAGTTCGTAGGGATAAAGTGCAACATCGAAGTCGAGATTGTTGTCGATCATCACCTGGAATGCCTTGCCTTCGATGCATTTGCCTCTGTATTCATTGATGGGCCTGCCCCAGAGACGTCCCTGCGGCCTGAAACGATATCCGTATATGCGTCCGTGCTCGCGGTATTCCTCAAGGAATTCAGCTGCCATCTCTTTATGATATTTCTCAGGAATGTAACGAAGCGCGTTTTTAAGAGCAAGTACCGTTTCCCTATCGTTCAATACCTGTCCCCTGTTGGGGGCTCTCCTGATCCCAGGCTCGAATTCCGCCTTTGGCGGAAGTCCGTCCGAAAAGTCCAGCGACATCTCGATTGCTTTACCTGTTTTTGGATCAAACATATTTTGTCAACTCCGTTTCTGCTGTTTTGTAATTTCGCCGGATATTTTTCTTGACTAAGAAAAATATCGTACTATACTAATTGTAACGCAAAGATTTAGGAATGGAAAGTATTAAAGCTGTGAAATATGATAAACAACTAGCAGGAAAATGTTTCATCTTAATATCATAATTATAGCACCGGAGACTAAGGGTAATGATATTCAAACAGCAGAAGGGGGATTATTGCAATGAGTTCGAATACGATAGTTCTGGACGGCAGGTCTTTGACAATAGGTGACATCGTCAATGTTGCAAGAAACGGATACAATGTCATGATCGACTCCAAAGCTGAAAAACTTATATCGGAATGCGCTGACTCTGTTAAAGAATGGGTGAACGAAGGTCGCGTAGTCTACGGTGTTACCACAGGCTTTGGAGACCTTGCTTCAGTGGTCATCCCGAGGGATCAGAGCAGACAGCTGCAGGAAAACCTCCTTATGAGCCATGCATGCGGATTCGGAGAGGCTCTTCCGGAAGATTTTGTGAGGGCAATAATGCTTCTGAGAATTAACACCCTTACGAGAGGATACTCGGGCATCAGCCTTCAGACCCTGACACAGCTGGTAAATTATCTTAACATGGGCATACACCCTGTAATACCGAGACAGGGATCTGTCGGGGCAAGCGGAGATCTGTGTCCTCTTTCACACCTTGCCATCACTTTGATCGGCCTTGGGGACGTTGTTTATAAAGGCAGAAAAATGCCTGCGGCAGAAGCTCTCAGCATTACCGGAATGAAGCCTGTGGAACTGATGCCTAAGGAAGGGCTTGCCCTTAACAACGGTACGACGGTAATGACAGGCATAGCTGCCTTGTGTCTCTATGATGCCCAAAAACTTGTGAAAAATGCAGACATAGCCGCCGCGCTGTCAGCTGAGGCGCTTCATGCGGTACCCTATGCGTTCGACAAGCGCACCCATGACCTCCGTCCGCAGGTGGGACAGAGCGTTGTTGCAGAAAACATGAGGAGGCTCTTAGAGGCGAGTGAGATCATAGAGACATATAAAAAGGACCGTGTACAGGATGCATATTCGCTTCGCTGCCTGCCGCAGGTCCATGGGGCCAGCAGGGACGCTCTGGCTTATGTGGAAAATGTGATAAATATTGAGATAAATTCCGTCACAGACAACCCGATCATCTTCCATGAGGACGGAGAGGCAATAAGCGGAGGCAATTTCCACGGGCAGCCGATCGCTATGGCTATGGATTTCTTCGGAATAGCTGTTGCTGAGGTGGCGAATATTTCTGAAAGGCGAGTTGCCAGGCTGGTCGACCACAAACTCTCAGACCTTCCGCCCTTCCTGGTAGCCGAGAGCGGGGTCAACAGCGGGTTCATGATTCCACAGTATACTGCAGCCGCGATAGTCTCTGAAAACAAAGTCCTGGCCCATCCCTCATGTGTCGATTCCATCCCGACATCCGCAGGCCAGGAAGACCATGTTTCAATGGGCGGATACAGTTCAAGGAAGGGGCTGACCATGCTGAACAACGCAAATCGTGTCATTTCCATAGAGATGCTGAATGCCGCACAGGGGATCGACTTCAGGGCCCCGCTCAAACCGGGCAGGGGAACATCGGCAGCATATAAGGCATTCCGCAGAGAGGTGCCATTTTATGCCAGGGATCAGTATATGCAGCCCCTTATGCTTAAATCCCTTGAACTCGTGAAAGATGGCACTATAATTGAAGCGGTTGAAAAAGAAATCGGAGAACTGAAGTAATAAAATACCTCAACATACGCAGGGAGGAATATGAATGGCAATGCAGCTGATCGAATGTGTGCCGAACTTCAGCGAAGGAAGGCGTCCCGAAGTTATCGAAAAGATCGTTGACTGTTTCAAGGACAAAAGAGGGGTCTACCTTCTTGACCACAGAGCTGACGAAGACCATAACAGGCTTGTAATAAGCCTGGTGGGTGCTCCTTTGCCCATACAGGATGCCCTTATCGAAGCGGCCGGGGTAGCACTTGAAAGTATTGACATGAATTCGCATCAGGGAGGACATCCCAGGATAGGCGCGGTGGATGTAGTCCCCTTCACACCAATAAAGGGGATCTCAATGGAAGAGTGCATTGATCTGGCTCACAGCTTCGGCGAACGTTATTTCAAAGAATGCGGCATTCCTGTCTATTACTATGAAGATGCCGCAAAGAGGCCCGAAAGGAAGCGCCTTGAGGTAATACGCAGGGGGCAGTACGAAGTCCTTAAGGAAGAGGCGAAGACCAAAGAGGAAAGGATGCCAGACGTAGGAGGTCCCGGACTCCACCCCACGGCGGGAGGAACTGTTATCGGCGCCCGCAAGTTCCTTGTAGCCTTCAACGTAAACCTTGACACAGCTGATGTTGAGATCGCAAAGAAGATCGCAAACACCGTCAGGGCATCTTCGGGCGGCTTCTGCCATGTGAAGGGTATAGGGCTTGCACTTGAGGAGCGCGGCATAACCCAGGTCAGCATGAATCTCGTCGATTACGAGAAAAACTCTCTTTACAGGGTCCTTGAGATGATAAGGATGGAAGCAAAAAGATGGGGCGTTCAGGTAATAGAGACAGAGGTCTACGGCATGATCCCCGTCAACGCGATACTTGAAAGCGCTGCTTACTATATGCAGATCAACGACTTCGATCCCGCACAGGTACTGGAACTTCAGCTTCTGGAACTGATGGGAGAGAGGGCTGAATGACCGTAAAACTTTACAGAAACGCCAGAATATTTACCCCCCTGGATCCCGGCCATCCCCTTAAGGGCAAAGAGCAGGGAGAGATCAGGGAGTACGGCAAAGGAGCGATCCTCGCCGTCAACGGTCTGATAGAGAAGATAGGCGACGAAGGCGAGCTCCTCAAAAGCATTTCTTCCGCCTCTGTGAACGAGGAGAGGGATATGGGAGGAGCCTGTCTGATCCCAGGATTTGTGGATCCTCACACCCATCTCTGTTTTGCAAAGAGGCGTGAAGACGAGTTCAAGATGAGGCTGGACGGACTCCCCTATCTTGAGATACTCAGGCGCGGAGGCGGTATACTCTCGTCCGTTAAGTCTGTGAGATCAGTGACAGAAGAGGAACTCTTCTCTGCTACAAGAAAGCTTGCCATGTCAGCCCTCGCAAAGGGAACGACTACGATAGAGATAAAGAGCGGCTATGGACTCGATCTTGAGCTGGAGATGAAGATGCTCTCTGTCATAAGCAGGATATCGAGAGAGACTCCCCTTGACGTAGTTCCGACGTTCATGGGCGCGCATGCCGTACCAGCCGAATACAAAGAGAGACCCGACGATTTTGTTGACCTTGTTATCAACGAGATGCTGCCCAAGGTCAAAGAGCAGGGTATCGCGGAGTTCTGCGATATATTCTGCGAGGAAGGCGTCTTTTCGGTCGTCCAGAGCAGAAAGATACTCAAGGCGGCAAAGGCTTTGGGATTTGAAATGAAGATACACGCCGATGAAGTCCACGACCTTGGCGGAGCCGGCCTTGCCGCCGAGCTCGGAGTCAGGTCGGCGGAGCATCTTCTCGCTGCAGGGGAGGAAAACCTCCGTGCAATGGGAAGGGCCGGATCTATCGCGGTACTTCTTCCTGCTACAGCATACAGCCTCAAAAAGCCCTATGCCAAAGGCAGGGAGATGATCGACTGGGAAGTACCCGTTGCGCTCGCCACTGACTGCAACCCGGGATCATGCTTCTGCGAGTCGGTACCCTTCATATTCGGTCTTGGTGTTATGAACATGGACATGACTATCGAGGAAGCTCTTTCGGCATCGACCCTGAACGCGGCGTATGCTATCAACAGGCACCACAAGGTCGGAAGCCTGGAGCCCGGAAAACAGGCCGACTTCCTTGTCCTTGACGGAGAGACACCGACCACACTTGCCTACCATGCGGGAAGCACCTCTGTATTGGAAGTTCACAAACTGGCTGAGCGTGTAGCGTAATAAAAATTGTCAGGCTATAAAACAATGAGTCAGGCCTCTCTAAGGCCTGACTCATTGTTTTATAAACTTAATGTAGATGCCCCATTGATTTTAAGGAAATTTGCAATTGGCTTCCTCCGTAATAATTTTCCGGCAGCTTCTCATATATCTTCAGCAGATGAACATTGAATCTCCGAAGGAGAAGAACCTGTAGCGCATCTCCACTGCCTCCCTATAGGCCTCCATGGTCTTCTCATAGCCTGCAAATGCTGAAACAAGCATCAGCAGAGTGCTTTTAGGCAGGTGATAGTTGGTTATGAGGGCATCAATGACCCTGAAGCTGAAGCCGGGTGTGATGAAAAGCCTGGTGTCAATCATTCCCGCCCTTACTTCCCCATATTGGGCGGCAAATGATTCAAGGGTCCTTACGACTGTTGTTCCTACCGCAACAACACGCCCTCCCCTTTTCTTTGTTTCAGCAATTTTTCGGGCAGTAAGATCGGATATCTCACAAAGCTCACTGTGCATTATGTGTTCAGACAAGTCCTCGGTCTTGACCGGACGGAAAGTTCCCAGACCAACCTGGAGAGTAACAAAGGCTTCGTCTGCTCCCTTTTCCCTAATTTCCTTAAGCAGTTCTTCTGTAAAATGAAGCCCCGCTGTAGGGGAAGCTACGGAATTTTCTTTTTCAGGCCTGGAATAGACAGTCTGGTAGCGTTCCGGTCCCGCATGAGTCTCTGTTATATAGTGAGGCAGGGGCGTGGTCCCGTATTTATGTATTATCTCAGAAGGATCGGCGGAATCAGCGAAATATATATTCCTTACCCCGTCATCAAGCCTTTCTCCGACAATGATCTCCGCATCGTCCCCCAGAATGACCCTTGCACCCTCTTTCAGCTTTCTGCCGGGTCTTACAAGAGCAGTCCAAATGTTGGGTCCTGCCGCAGGAGAGAGGAAGAATATTTCCACTGCCGCATTTCCGCTCTTTTTTACCCCGGTGACACGAGCGGGAAGAACTCTTGTGTCATTCAATACAAGGAGATCTCCTTCCCTCAGATAGTCCTTTATATCCCTGAATATCCGGTGTTCTCTTTTTCCGGAAACCCTGTTAAGGACAAGCAGTCTTGATGAGTCCCTTGGCTCAACGGGATCTTGTGCTATAAGTTCTTTTGGAAGGTCGTAGTCATATGTTGATGTCTTTGAATAATCAGGCTTTTCAGTATGCAAAATTTCATTCCTCACTGTCCTATAGTTGTGCCGGGGAAATAATATTCAAGTATCTGCCTGAAAGTCCAGCCCTTTTCCGCCATAGCCCTTGCTCCCCACTGAGACATTCCGACTCCGTGGCCGGACCCCCTTCCCAGTATCCTTATGGACGGACCTGAAGCCGGAGACATTGAAAGCCTTGGGGTGTAAGTGATCACAGGCAGGCTTAGGATATCTTCAGAATTTTCATTCAGGCCTTCCTCAGTGCCGGGAGCCTGATCAGGCATGGGAAGACGCCCCTGAGCCCGAGCTGCCCCCATTTCGAGGTATTTGTCAATTTCCTCAGGTCTTGAAAGGATCTCCATAAGTTCAAGCGTCGTGAAGACTCTTTTTTTTGTTAACCATACTACCCTTTCTTCCTTGTCTTCGGGCATATCGGTAAGATCGACCACTTCGGCAGCCGAAGTCCCCTGGTCGGGAACATCTTTGCCGGCAGAAGGCCTGATCTGGGGAAGCGCCCCACGTTCCTCGTTAATGTATGGTGACCTGGCCCCAAACTCAAATAGTGTGCTTTTGACCCTTTCTGCCCCGACGATGTTTCTGAAAGCATAGCCGGAAATGACCTTGGTGCCGGAGGATCCCTTTATTTCCATGCTGAGCACCCTTCCCGTCTCGTCTCTTTTTACAGGGACAATGGAAATTAGACTCCCGACATTGATCCCGATAGATGAAAGCTTTGACTGGATGGATGCCCCAGATACAGTCGTTTCCCATACTGAGTTGGGGCCCGTGTAGGAAAATGGTTCAGCCTTTGGTTTAAGGTAAGGGGTATCCCCTCCCCAGACATTTGATGTCGAAGTTACCATACCTCCGCTGTCAGAGTGGTAATAGACAGAGGCAGGACTCCCCCCCCATCTGAGGATAAGCCCTGAAGTCTCTTCGATAGCTCTGTCTGCAAGCCTGTCTTCAGCTGCAATTCCTTTGTATACCTGACAATGGTAGGAGGCGCACAGGTCGTCTTCTCCATGTTTCCCTCCCGCCCTTACTGCAAATGTACGGGCCAGGATGCACTGAGCCTTCACGGCCTCGATCGGCCACCTTGGGTCCATTTCAGCCTTTATCACACCCCGGAGATATTGTTCAAGTGGCAGGATGTTTGATACCCTGAACCCGGAAGGGGTATTTTTGAAGATCAGCTCTCCGTGATATGCCTTGCCGTTATATTTGAGAGGGTTATCCGAGCTCACCTTCAAAGGCATGCGGAAGACGATTTTTCCTGATGAAATTAAGCCCGGGCCTCTCTTATGCATCCTGTGATCACCGGAAAGGGAAATTGCTTTCCCTGCGGAGTCTGTGAATCTCATTCCCCTTCCTGATATATTAGCTGAAACAGTCTCCCCATCAAGAAGAACGGATATGTCTTTTGAGGCAGGGAATGCCCGGTCAGGGTAAAAAGGCAAGAGAATAAAAATAAAGAATATAAATAAGGGCAGTTTTTTCAATGTTTCCACCTTGAAAATATATTTAAAATTATTGTTATGACCACGCTTATCAAAAGCATTGTGCCGAAAGGCGCAAATATGGTGAGATTTTTTTTCTGGTAAGTCATATCACCGGGAAGGTTGCCGAAGGGCAGGTCATAACGACCTGCAACGAGCAGTACAAATCCTGCAAAAGTAATAAGAAGCCCTGCAGCGATCATCATTTTTCCTATTTGGTGCATTCCATATCTTCCTCTGACAACAGCTGCATCTGCTGATACTGAACAAAATGCGGTGAAACGGGTATTCCCAGGTAGTCCCAGGTATTCCTGGTAGCTTTTCTGCCTCTCGGGGTCCTCTCAAGCAGTCCCTTCTGTATCAGGTAAGGCTCGTAAATATCTTCTATCGTCTGAGTATCCTCGTTTAGCGCAGCCGCAAGTGTTGAAAGACCTACCGGGCCTCCGTCAAAAAGCTCGACCAGAGCAAGAAGGAATTTCCTGTCGCCGTCGTCGAGCCCTTCTGAATCAACGCCAAGCATATCCAGGGCGAATTTGGAAAGCTCCCTTTCCACTATGGATACTTTCTTTACTTCAGCGACATCCCTGACTCTTTTAAGAAGCCTGAGGGCAACACGGGGCGTCCCTCTTGAACGAAGCCCTATCTCAACGGCGGCCTCCTCAGATACTTTTACACCGAGTACCTCTGCTCCGCGTCTTACTATGGAAGTAAGCTCCTCCGGTGAATAAAGGTGCAGCTGCTCAACGATCCCGAACCTTGCCCTTAATGGGGATGTCAGAAGTCCCAGCCTTGTCGTAGCTCCAATAAGCGTAAATTTGGGGAGAGAGAGCCGAATGCTTCTTGCAAGCGGTCCCTTTCCCACTATTATAGAAAGGGAAAAATCTTCCATTGCGGGATAGAGTATCTCTTCTATGTGAGCGGACATCCTGTGAATCTCATCAATGAAAAGAACGTCGTTTGGCTGGATGTTTGAAAGTATCGCTGCAAGATCGCCTGCCCTTTCAAGAGCAGGTCCCGTCGTTACCCGCAGGTTGCCTTTCATTTCCCTTGCTATTATGCCCGCAAGGGTCGTCTTGCCCAGACCGGGGGGACCGTAAAAAAGTGTGTGGTCGAGAGGCTCGCTTCTTTGCAGGGATGCTGTCATGAAGATCGTAAGCTTATCCTTCAGCCCGCTCTGTCCGATAAAGTCATCAAGAGCCTGAGGACGCAGCGTAAATACCTCATCCTCTTTGTCGTTTTTAATTTTTTCTATGAGCTTGTCATTGTTATCGATCATAATCTGCCCTCATTATCCTATATCAGTTCCTTCTGAGCAGACTCAGAGAGGCTTTAAGGAGAGCTTCTTCCGTCCACGAAATTTCGGTTCCGGCTTCGCCCCTGGCCCTTGATAAAGCCCGGACTGCCTCTCCCTGTGAGAAACCAAGTCCGGTAAGAGCTTCCAGAACGAAGCTGTCTGATGCATGATCTTTTTTGTCCTGTTCGCCAAAACTTTTGATGTCACTGAATTTCTTCGAAATTTTATTTTTCAGTTCGAAGCATATGCGTTCCGCCCTCTTGGCTCCAAGTCCCGGCACTGTAAGCATCGAACTGCTGCCTGAAGCGATAGCCTGCAGGATCTGGTCTGCGTCGAGATGGCGTAAAAGTGTCACCGCCAATTTGCCTCCCACTGTCTTGACCTGCAGGAGTTCAAGGAAGAGAAGGCGCTCCCTCTCGTCCGAAAAACCGAAAAGGCTGATGCCGGCATCGCTGACCTGCATGTATGCATAGCAGAAAAGTTCCTCTGAGGGAGTTGCCTGTGACATGAGGGAACGCGATGAGAAAACATCAAGTCCGAACCCCCCTACCTCAAGGGTAACGCTTTCATCGGATATTGAGAGGACTTTGCCGCGGAGCGAATTTATCATATTCAGTTCCCCTTCAGGATATTTCTGTCGAAAGATGACATCGAAAGGCCTGCTATAGCTACGGCAAGGGCATCTGCCGCATCATCGGGACTGGGTCTTTTCCCGAGTCCAAGCAGGTTGGCTACCATGCCCTGGACCTGCCCCTTTTCTGCGGCTCCGTAACCGCAAACGGCCAGCTTGACTTCTGAAGGCTTAATTTCGTATGGCTCAAGGCCCATCTGTGCGGCAAAGAGAAGTATCACTCCCCTTGCCTGCCACACCATCTCTGCCGTTGTAATATTCCTGCCGAAAAAAAGTTTTTCAACGGCGATTATGTCAGGGGGGAACTCTCCCGCCTTTTCCTTCAGTTCATCATAAAGCAAAGCAAGCCTTTTTGTAAGTGAGAGCGAAGACGGAGTCCTTATGACTCCGAAAGACTCGCAAAAGAGCCTGTCTCCGTGCTGAGAAACTATACCGTAACCAAGGGTGCCGAGCCCCGGATCAATGCCCAGGGCCCTTATGCCGTTATTTGTTTTCTCTTCAGCCGTCGATCTCAGCAAGGATCTCGTCCGGTATGTCGAAGTTGGCATAGACGGCCTGAACATCATCGTGTTCCTCGAATCGCTCGACCATGGAAAGCAGCTTTGCTGCATCTGCCTTGTTAGTTACAGAGACAGTGTTCTTCGGTACCATTTCAACTTCTATCGACTCAACATTATATCCGGAGTTTTTGAGAGCCTCAGCTACATCTGAAAGGACGGAAGGCTCACAGGTGACCTCGTATCCCCCATCTTCGGAAGTTACATCGTCAGCGCCGCCTTCTATCGCTGCCATCATTATCTCTTCCTCATCAATGCCCTCTCCCGTAACCTCAATTATTCCTTTGCGGTCAAAATTCCATGCTACACATCCAAGTTCACCTATTGAACCGCCGGCCTTGGTAAAGAGTGAACGCATCTCAGGCGCCGTCCTGTTGCGGTTGTCTGTCAGAGCCTGGACCATGACAGCAACTCCGTTGGGTCCGTATCCCTCGTAAAGGATCTCTTCAAATACAGCGCCATCGAGTTCACCGGTGCCCCTTTTGATCCCTCTTTCGATGTTGTCGACAGGCACGTTCCCTGCCCTTGCCCTGTCTATCGCAACTTTAAGCCTGAAGTTTGAATTGGGGTCCCCGCCGCCGGCCTTGGCTGCGGCAATGACATTCTTTACGAGTTTCTGGAAAGCGACCCCTTTCTTTGAATCCTGTGCTGCCTTACGATGCTTTATGTTTGCCCATTTTGAATGTCCTGACAAAAAACTCACCTCATAATTATTTTTTTTAGGCTCCCCCGGCCGTGAAGGAGCTGGTTACTTTATATCCTCCGGAATATTTGCCATAGGCGCAAATTTTCTTTTGTGCTCGGATCTGAGAACGGCCTTCTCTATCTTTTGTTTTATGCTCTCTTCTGTTTTGCCCCCTGCAAGGTAATTGTCGAGCTCTTCATAGGTCAGTCCCATCTCGGACTCATCCGTCTGTCCGGCCCACAATCCCGCAGTCGGCGCCCTGTTTATTATGTCCGGAGGGACTCCCAGGTGAAGAGCAAGTGCACGCACTTCCCCTTTGAGCAGATCGGACATAGGCAGGAGATCCACGCCTGAGTCACCGTATTTGGTGAAATAACCGTACATGATCTCATCTTTGTTCCCGCCGCCGCACACAAGGCAGCCTTTTTGCTGTGCCGCCGCATAAAGGACAGCCATCCTGAGCCGGGGTTTTATGTTGGCGGAGGCCAGTGTTCCGAGTTCAAGTCCCTCCTCACTGATGGAGGAGACCATTTTGTCGTAAGTTTCCGTAAGGTCAACCTTATATTTATTTATGCCAAAGGCCTCGGCGAGCTGAATGGCATATTCTTCATCCACCGGCTGACTGTGACAGGGCATGATGACACCGGTAACGTTTTCTTTTCCCAGTGCTTTTGCAAGCAGGCCTGCAAGCACCGCAGAGTCTATCCCTCCGCTTATTCCGAGTATGGCGCAGTCTGCCCCTGCGTCTCGAAAATGATCTTTGATCCAAGAAGTAAGATATTCGGCTATCTTTTGGGGATCCCTGTAAATAGACAAGCTGCAACGCCTCGCTTTGAAATTTAATGGTGCACTTTATGACGCGTTATATTCTAACACAAAGTATGCATCAAGGTCTAAAAGCAAATTGGACAGAAATAAGGCGGAGACCCGAAGTGCCGGGTCTCCGCCGCTGCAGTACGTTAAGAATGGCCTTACAGATTTCCTATGCTTGCGACCATGACAGCCTTGATCGTGTGCATACGATTCTCGGCTTCATCAAACTGTCTGCCATAACGTGATTCGAAAACTTCTTCCGTTACCTCGTAACCCTTTACCGCAGGGAGGCAGTGGAGGAAAATAACGTCATCATTGCCCGTTGACTTGATCAGGTCCATATTTACCTGATAGGGCTGCAGTATAGCCTTTCTTTCTGCAAGCTTATCTTCTTCGCCCATTGATGCCCATACGTCGGTGTAGATCACGTCAGCACCCTTTACAGCAGCCCTGGGATCGTCGGTGATCTCGATCGTTGCTCCGGATTCGCAGTCCGCTGCCATCTTTTTGCACTCTTCAACAAGGGCGGGATCCGGGAAGAGAGACTTGGGTGCACCGATCACAAAATGCATTCCCATCTTTGCTGCCCCGATCATAAGGGAGTTGGCAACATTGTTGCGTCCGTCGCCCACGTAGACGAACCTTATACCCTTGAGGCGGCCGAAGTTCTCGCGGACTGTAAGGAAGTCTGCCAGGACCTGTGTCGGATGGTAATCATCGGTAAGTCCGTTCCAGACCGGTACCCCCGAGAATTTAGCCAGGTCTTCCACGACTTTCTGGCTGAATCCGCGGAACTCAATGCCGTCAAACATGCGGCCCAGTACTCTGGCGGTGTCGGCAACGTCTTCTTTGTGGCCAAGCTGTATATCGTTTTTGCCGAGATATTCGGGATGTCCTCCCTCGTCTATGGCGGCAACAGTGAATGCGCAGCGGGTACGTGTCGATGGTTTTTCAAAAATGAGTGCCACGCTCTTCCCTTCAAGAAGCGTGCCTTTGATGCCCGCGCGTTTTTTGTTTTTTAGATCAGCAGAGAGATCCAGAAGATATTCTATCTCCTGCGGTGTGTGGTGTTTAAGGGAAAGCAGGTGTCTGTTGCGAAGATTGATTGCCATAGGTACTCCTCCTTGAATTTTAGTTAAATATTAGCGGAAAATATAACTCTGATTGCCTTTAAAAAAATCAGCTATTTTACTGGGTCTCTGTTGAGAGGCATGCTCATGCACCTGGGGCCTCCCCTGCCCCTTCCGAGTTCAGGACCGTTAAGCTCAAGCACTTCAATGCCGTTGTCCCTCAGAAGTTTGTTGGACATCAGGTTTCTGTTGTAGGTCACGACCTTTCCAGGTGCAACAGCCAATGTGTTGCATCCGTCATGCCACTGTTCCCGGTCTGTTTCTGCCTGATCCCTGCCTTTCATCTCAATTACACGGATACTGTCGAAACCCAGTTCCTCCGCCATTGCTTCCTTCCAGTGACGCGCCTGTTTGATAGAGAGCAGTGTTCCGCTGTCGTCGTAGTCCATCTCCCAGACTTTGAGTACCTTTAAAACTGTGGGGAATACCGTGAAAGCATCTTTGTCCACCATAGTGAAGACCGTGTCCAGGTGCATGCAATAGCGTTCACGCGGTATCTCAAATGCAAATATTTTTCTTATGGGGGTGTTGAGAGCGAGTTTTTTGCCTATCCTCTGGACCGTTGTGGGAGCAGTCCTCTGGCTGACTCCGATAGCCATTGCATGTTCTGAGAGAACAAGCAGATCCCCTCCTTCGACCTTGTGGGGCCAGACCTCGTCCGGAGCATCGCCGAAAGTAATGTCCATCCCGCTGAACCTGGGGTGGTACTTAGTTATGTACTTCCAGTAGAGGGGCTCCCTTCTTCGCACCTCATACGTCATCTGGCCGATCACTATGCCGCATCCGACAGTGATGGCAGGATCTCTTTGGAAATAGAGGTTTGGCATGGGGTGTATTACAAAATCCCCTCCGTTTTCTACCTTGGATATGAGGCTCAGGGATGATTTGAATAATGAAGAGGCTTCTTCTTTGCTGTAGCCGCCGATAAGGCTTGATGCAAGTTCTGCGGAAGGCAGGTCCATGAAAACTTCGGTGAGACCTTCTGATAGGTGCCGGTCAAGGCATTCAAGCATAAAAATGGATTTGATCAATGATTCCCTTACTTCCTTGTCCTCGAGTACTTTTGCAAGGCATTCGTTAAAATATAAAACCTCGCAACCTTCTCGTCGAAGAATATCGGCGAAATCATCATGTTCACGCTGGGCCTGTTCCAGCCAAATGAGATCATCGAAAAGAAGGTCGCTCATATTGTTGATGGTGAGCCGGTTGAGTTCATTTCCCGGACGATGGAGCATTACCTGTTTGAGTGGGCCGGTTTCGGAAAAAACACAGAAAGGTTTATCTTGGCACATTATTACACCCCCCAGTAAATTTGTAAAAATAACAATAACAATTGATTACTTAATAATCATTAGATTTATTTGGGTTATGGGTTAATATCAAGCCGTAAAAAGAGAAATGTTGTGTTTGGCTAACAGCCTGTCTGAAAATTATATCACAATTAAAAATCAACTTAAAGCCCAGAGAAGTTCAATATGTGGAATAAAAGAAAATTTGTAGAAGTAATTTAGGATCTTTCAAGCTCTTCGAGCAGGCGTTTTTTTAAATTATTAAGGGTATCGTTGCAGACATGCCTGCCTCGACGGAACATTACAAAGCCATCCGGTGTCCCTGCGATTCCGAGATCAGCGGATGCAGCTTCCCTCGGTCCGTTCACCTCGCATCCCATAACAGCTACAGTGGTCCCGTCGGCAGCATCATCGGGCAGAAGGCTTACAACTTCTTCCACCAGTTTCAGCACATCTATCCTTTTGCGGCCGCACGTAGGGCAGCTGATAATGTTATAACCGCGCTGCCTTATTTCAAGTGCTCCAAGTATGCTGTATGCCGTCCTTACTTCCTCCGGGGAGGGACCCGTCAGGCTTACCCTTACTGTGTCTCCTATTCCCTGGGCAAGCATAAGCGATATTCCCGAGGCACCTTTTACTATTCCTGCATTTCCCGAGCCCGCTTCTGTGATCCCTATATGTACGGGAAATGGATATTTACGGGCAAGGAGTGTGTTTGCCCTGACTGTTTCGGTAACAGAACTTGATTTGGCCGAGATGATGACATTGTCAAAAGAGTTGTCTGCGAGGAGAGAGAGCTGTTCTTCAACGGCGTAGGCCAGAGCGGCAGCTCTGTCACCGGCTGCACGATCCAGCTGTTTGCTGCTGATCGAACCTCCGTTCGCTCCTATCCTTATTACCGCCCCGAGGCTGCCGGCCAGGGTCACCAGATCCTTCAACCCTTTTTTGTCATTCATGTTGCCCGGGTTTATGCGGATCGATGCGCATCCTGATTCCAGCGCAGCAATTGCAAGTTTGTGGTTGAAATGGATGTCCGCCATCAGCGGAACTGATGACAGATCGTTTAGTTTTGCCAGACTCGGAGCAAGAGAGAGGTCAGGGAATGAGACCCTTATAAGCTCGCATCCCGCCTTTCTGAGATCATCACACTCTGCGGCACACCCTTCCGCATCAGAGAGGGGGGTTTTGAGCATGCTTTCGACCCGTACAGGAGAGTTCCCCCCTATCGTCAGTCCCTTTATCTCAACAGTTCTTCTGCTTCCCATTTATGAGGCCTTTCCGTTCATTTAATAAAGAGCCTGATGATGTCTTTCCCTGTAACGAGTATTATCAGCGAAATAAGAATAATGAATCCACCGTAATGGATCATCGCCTCCCATTTTTCAGGGATCTTTTTCCCTGTCGCCATTTCGGCAATTATGAATATTATCCTTCCGCCGTCAAGTGCCGGAAAAGGAAGGAGATTCAGAAGACCAAGATGGAGATTGATAACTCCCAGAAAAGCAATAAAAGACCATATGCCCTGCTTAAGCGCGTCGCCTGCCATCACTGCTATTCCGACAGGACCCACTACATCCGACTGCACCTTCCTGGTCAGCACCATCCACAGTCCCTTAAGTATTTCCATGCCCATATTCCATGAGTAGCCGAGGCTTTTTTGGAGAGCCGTGTGTATGGGGTAAGTGATCCTTCCAGGCTGTACTCCAAGAAGCCTGCCTCCGTGTGCCGGGTCGGCAGGGATATCTATATCAAGCTCAAGTTTATCCCTGCCTCTTTCCACAGTTATGTGGAAGCGGTCGTTTGCTGTATTCTTGTCTTGTATGGCTTCCCTTATGTCAGACCATTTGTTCAGCACTCTGCCGTTAATGGAACTGATAATGTCACCCTGCTGAATTCCGGCGGAAAAAGCAGGGGTCCCTTCCATTATTTTGCCGACCAGCGGCCTTTCCAGATCCATGACTCCGTGCCCGGCCAAAAGGGCCGCTGTCAGCAGCCATGCCAACAACAGGTTGACCGATGCCCCCGAAGCCAGGACCAAGAGTCTTTCCCAGGGCTTCTTTGCTGAGAGTGAGCGTGAAGGGTCGTACCCCTCGGGTCTAGGTTCATCCCCTGAAGCATCTTCACCCTCAAGCCTGACGAATCCGCCTATGGGGAAAGCCCTGAGTGACCACAGCGTCTCCCCCTTCTGCCTGCTCCATACAGAGGGTCCCATCCCGAATGAAAACTCGTGGATCAGCACTTTGCGCCATCTTGCCGAGAGGTAGTGTCCCCCTTCATGGGATATGACGCATATTGATATTACTATCAGAAAAGATATCATGCTTATCAAGAGTAATGCCTCCATTTTTTGCACAGTTCCCCTGCTTTCATTTCTCCTTCGGCAACCAGTTCGATGGCTTCGTCAAGAGTAACGGGGCGGGGAGAATTTGATGAGGAGAGAGTTTCCTCTATTACACCCGGAATGGCTGTAAACGGAATATCTCCGTTAAGGAATGCTCTTACGGCAGCCTCGTCCGCTCCTACCAGCAGCGGCGGGTATTGCCCGCCTTTCTCTCCTGCCATGCAGGCTATATCAAAACAGGGAAAAAGTGAACCGTCAATTCCCTTAAAATCAAGATCCCAGATGTCAGGTCCAATGTGCCCAAAACCTGAAGAGATCAGATCGAGCCTTTCGGGCCATGCAAGGGCAGCTGCAGCCGGAATACGCATATCTGCCGCTGATAAGAGCATTTTAATTGTTCCGTCAAAGAAAAGAACTGCCCCGTGGACTTGTGATGAAGGGTGTATCAGTGCACTTACCCTGTCGGCAGGAAGTCCAAAAAGCTGCATGGCCTCTATGCACTCTATGCCCTTATTCATTAAAGTGGCACTGTCTACAGTGATCTTTGCCCCCATTTTCCACACAGGGTGCGAAAGAGCGTCTTCAGGGGTTACATGTTCCAGCATTTCCCTTGTATGACCCCTGAAGGGCCCCCCCGATGCGGTCAGCCAGATCTTTGATATCTCACGCCCCGGATCTTCGCGCAGACATTGCCATATGGCACTGTGTTCGCTGTCCACCGGCCGGAGCTGATCCTTCCTGCATATAAGGGGCATCACCCAGGGGCCTGCCACGACGATGCTTTCCTTGTTTGCAAGGGAGACGTCCTTGCCCTCTTTCAGGGCTGTCTGAAGTGCCTTGATCGCACCCACCCCTGACGAAGCGAAGACAACATGGTCGATCTCAGGGTCTGAGGCTATCTCTGAAAGGCCTTCTGTCCCGGAAAGACAGGTCAGACCTTCTGCTTTGAAGTTCCCTGATCGGGGTTTTGCAAGGCAAATTGTAGCTGCTTTGTGCAGGGATGCAAGCTCCAGAAGCTTCTTCTCATTTTTTTCGGCAGCAAGAGCAACGACCCGGAAACGTTCAGGAAACCTTCTGCAGATATCCAGAGCTGCCCCACCGACACTGCCGGTGGCTCCTATTACGGCAACTCTTATTCTTTTCTTGTCGTATTGCATATCAGCCAATTATTTCGAAAATTACAAAGGCAAGAGTGCCGTTGACCAGTATGCTGTCGAACCTGTCCAGAAGTCCTCCGTGTCCCGGAATAATCGATCCGGTATCCTTTACTCCCGCTTCCCTTTTCAGAACTGATTCACCGAGGTCCCCAAGCTGACCGGCTACACCGCAGAGAAGCCCCATAAGCAACAGCGGAAGCGGAGGAAATGAAAAAATCAGAGCCAGCAGGCCTCCGCACAGCAGGCTGGCTGCAGCCCCGCCGAAAAAGCCTTCCCATGTTTTTTTCGGGCTGATCTTTTCACAGAGCAGGTTTCTTCCGAGACGGCTTCCTACGATGTATGCCGCCACATCGCAGCTCCAAGTGCAGAAGAAAAGTGTTATGAGGAAAAGTGATCCAAGTTCTCTTGACCGGATAAGTATCATAAATGACCAGGGAAGGATAACATATGCGATACCTACGATGGTTGCTCCCATGTTTTCGAGCGCAAAACTTTCCCCGCTCACCTGGCGGCGCACTGTCTCAAGGAAAAGGGCGACAAAGACGATAGAGGATATTGAGCAGAGTATCGCAGTAAGGCTCATCTGAGAAGATGCGCCGATCAGTATAAATGCGCCTGAAAGCATTATCAGCCAGGGAGATATGTCATGCTTTACAGAAAGGAGCCTGTAAAACTCCCATAATGAGAGCATTGCAATTACAGAGACCACTCCGTTCCATATGTGGCCTCCCTTTACTATCCCGCCAAGTATTATAAGGACGATAAAGATGCTGCTGAATGCCCTTAGCGGAAGGTCAGGTATAGAAGTTAAAAAATTGTCATGCTTTGCCATATCGTCTTTCCCTCCTGAAATAAACGGCTATCGCCTCTTCCAGATCAGGCTTGCCGAAGTCGGGCCAATATTTGTCCGTAAAATAAAATTCACTGTAGCTTCCCTGCCACAGCCAGAAGTTGCTCATCCTCAGTTCTCCGCTGGTCCTTATCAGCAGGTCAGGGTCAGGAATGTCAGGGAGGTAAAGATATCGGCGGAAAATTTCTTCCGTGACAGGCCCCGATAATTTGTCGCAGAGGATTTTGTTGACTGCGTCCAGTATTTCCTGCCTTCCGCCGTAGTTGAGACAAACGACGAGCTGCATGGCATCATTGTTTCTGGTTTTATATTCGGCATCTTTAATTATCTCCTGAATATCCTCCGGCAGACCGGAAATATTCCCGGCAAATCTCAGCCTTGCGTTTTCTTTATCCAGTTCGTCGATCTTTATCTGCATATAATACTTCAAAAGGCCCATCAGTCCCAGAACTTCCGCTTTCGGCCTATTCCAGTTTTCAGTTGAAAAAGCGTATAGCGAGACACATGGTATTCCGAGTTCCTTTGCAGCTCTGAGAGTCCTTTCTACTGCCTTTACTCCCTCTCTGTGGCCAAATATCCTGGGAAGCCCCCTTGATTTTGCCCAGCGGCCGTTGCCGTCCATTATTATTCCAATGTGGTCAAGCTTCTTCTCTTTCATGTCGGCCTACCCGAATTTGATGCTGCCCAGGCTTCCTGTCTCCCTGACCTCGTCCCATGCCCTCTTCACTTCCTGTATATCTATCCAGGTCAGGTGTTTGGGGCTGCCCTCTTTAGATGATGCGTTCCTTAAAAGATAACTGGGATGAAACATCGGCATAACTGCTATGCCGCGCCACTCAAACCATTTTCCCCTGATTTTTGTTATTCCCTCGTTGGTCTTAAGTATCCACCTTGTAGGAGTGTTGCCGAGTAAAATTATCATCGCCGGATCTATAAGCATTATCTGGGTCTGGAGGTGATGGTCGCATACTATCATTTCCTCCGGCGTAGGGACCCTGTTCTCAGGGGGCCTGCACTTTACTATATTTGTTATGAAAACATCTTTTCTGTCTATGCCTCCTGCAGTCAGGATCTGGGTAAGAAGCTGTCCTGCCCTTCCTACGAAAGGAAGCCCCTGTTCGTCTTCGTCCGCTCCCGGACCCTCGCCGATAAAGAGGAGCCTGCTTCTCTCGTTCCCGTCACCGAAGACCACGTTGGTCCTTGTGGCGGAAAGCGAACAGCCTTTGCAGGAGAGTGCCGCGGCCTTTGCCCTCTCCCATAAAATGCATCTTGCCTTATTTTTTTCATCGCAGGAGAGATCCGGGATGATTTTTTCCCTCTCCATCAGATAAGCACCTCCGTTATTATGACATCGACATTCTTGACATTCAGCCCGGTAAAATATCTTACGCTTACGGCAGTTCTCTCTTTGACCAGCGTTGCAAGGGTGACGAAATTTTTTTCACCCAGGCTGGCTGCGATCTTTATCGTTATGGAGAGACTTTCTTCATTTTCGGGGCTTACGTTGACCTCGACGACCTTGGCGACCTGTGATGTACGTCCGGCTATAAAAGTGACCAGTTCCTCTATGGCCTCCGGTTCAATGTGAACCTCCCCGTAAAAGCTGAAAGGAGGCCTGACAATAGTTTTTTCCCCTTCATGGTTGTCCTTTGACTTCCAGAAGACCCTCAGCTGGCCTACCAGTTTTCCTGCAAAATTTTTCCTGACCAGCACATGTGAGACCGGGATAACATGTTTCCCTTTTGTAAATCTTTCCCTTCTCGCCTTGGTGATCTCTTCGGGAGCCGCTATGTCCTCTATTTTGATCACTTTTTCAGGAAGAGGAAGCTTCAGTTTTCTGATGATCCTCATTACCATGTCATCAGAGGTGGCTATTATCATAAGAGAGCAGGGAGCGGCTTTTGCGAAAAAGTCCATTACTTCTTTACGGTGGTCTTCAAATTCAAAAAGAGCCCTGCGGATTGCGCTGATCTGATTCCTTTCAGATTTAGCGCTCTTTCCGCAGACAATGCTGCCCTTATAGATGACAAGTCCGTCATCTATTATATATTCGGCGTCGACAATCGACGCAACAGACTGTGCTCTCTGGCTCTTTCCGGTGCCGGCGGCCCCTACGAATGCATAGGTAGTGACCTCTTTGAGCTTTTCTTCTGTCAATTTCTGAGCACTTGCCGCATCCATTTGATCGCCCTCTCCCGAACTACACAATCAGTTCAATATCTGCTCCAAGGGATCTCAGTTTCTCAACCATTCCCTCGTAACCTCTCCATACATGGTACAGATCGTGCACAGTCGTCACGCCTTCTGCTGCCAGCCCCATCAGTATCAGTGCAGCTCCGGCTCTGAGATTCGACGCGTGTACCTCTGCCCCTGTGAGCCTGCTGACCCCGGTTACGATGGCTGTAGTGTCCTGAAGCTCGATTTTTGCCCCCATTTTTTTGAATTCGTTTATATGGAGGAGCCTTGAATCAAATACACTCTCATGTATTACGCTGGTCCCCGAAGCCAGGGAAAGAGCTGCCATGAGCTGAGGCTGGGTATCAGTCGGGAATCCGGGGTAAGGCATGGTCTTTACCGGGATACCGGTCAGCTGACCTCTCCATTTTGCTGTAACCTCGTCAAGGATTATCTCAACAGAGGCTCCCGCCTCGGTCAGCTTCATCAAAATAGCGTCAATAAGCCCTGAATCAATACCTCTTACAGTTACTGACCCCTTGGTAATGATCCCTGCTATGAGATAAGTGGCTGCCTCTATCCTGTCCGGGATTATCTCGGCTTCGGCAGAACCTGCCTCGGGCCTTCCTGTTATCCTGACAGTAGGGGTACCGTCTCCCTTAACCGGTATGCCCATCAGCCTGAGTACATCTGCCAGGTTTATGATCTCGGGTTCCTGTGCCGCATTTTCTATGAATGTGACCCCATGAGCCAGAGCCGCGGCCATCATAAGGTTCTCTGTGGCACCGACGGAGGGATAGTCCAGGGTTATTCTTTCACCCTTTAGCCTCCCTGCGCTTGCAAATACAGAGCCTCTGTTAAGATCGATCTCGGCCCCCATTTTTACAAGACCTTTGAGGTGGAAATCTATCGGCCTGCTGCCCAGTACGCATCCGCCCGGCAGAGGGAGTACTGCTTTGCCGCACCTTGCCACAAGAGGACCGAGGACAAGCGATGAGGCCCTCATCTTCCGAACCAGTTCTGCCGGTGCATCCCAGTTCAGATCTTCCGGAACATCTATGGTCATATGATTGTTTCTGAACTCTACGGCAATGCCTATATGCCTCAGCAGGTCAGACATCGTATGAATGTCATAGAGGTCGGGGACCTTTTTGAGGACAAGCTTTTTGCCCTTCAGAAGTATCGAGGCAGCCATAGCAGGCAGGGCAGCATTCTTTGCTCCCTGAACATCTATGGTGCCGTAAAGGGGGTTCCCTCCCCTGATGATCATCTTATCCTCCAACAACAGTCACTCCAGTCAGAACTGAGAAATAATAGTCTCTAGTCTCTTTCAAAATAGTCCCTCAAAGCTTCAGCGATCTTTATCGAAGCTGTTCCGTCGCCAAAAGGCTGAGATGCGCATTTCCTTTCAATTTCGGCAAGGCGTTCGCTGTTTTCAAGCAAACCGACAGCGTTTGAGAATATCTTATCCCTGTCAACTCCGACAAGGACTCCGCTTCCATTTTCTACTGCCTCCGGCCTTTCTGTCACATCCCTGAGGATAAGAACAGGTTTTTTGATCGCGGAAGCCTCTTCCTGAACTCCCCCGCTGTCACTGAGTATAAACTTTGATGCGTTCATCGCCCATACGAAATCGGGATAGTCAAGAGGGTCGCACAGGATAACATTGTTCCGTCCGTCAAGGTGATTTCTTATAGTCTCCCTTACAGACGGGTTCCTGTGCATGGGTATGACCATCCAGAGTTCCGGATGTATATCAAGCAGCATGGAGAGGGCGGCGCAAATATCTTCCAGCGGTTTTCCCCAGGATTCCCTCCTGTGCGCCGTTACAAGCAGGAAGGGTGCATCGTCCGGAAGTCTCGACAGCTCCTCGCATGCGGGTCTGGAAGTACTTTTTACAGTATAAAAGAGTGCATCTATCACAGTGTTGCCTGTCACGTGTATCATATCTTTCGGAGTGCCCTCTTTAAGAAGGTTTTCCCTGGCGAGTTCTGTCGGAGCGAAGGCCCAGTGAGTGATCCTGTCCGTAAGGACCCTGTTCATCTCTTCCGGAAAAGGGAGCTTCATGTTTCCGCTCCTGAGCCCCGCTTCAACATGGCCGACAGGAATATTTCTGTAAAATCCAGCGAGTGCGGAAGCAAAGGTGGTCGTCGTGTCTCCATGGACAAGTACTGCAGCCGGGGTGACCCTGTCAAAATAATCTCCGGCTCCTGTCAGTACAGATGATGTGATATGGTCGAGGGACTGCCGTTCCTTCATTATGTGCAGGTTTAAGTCTGCTGTAAGCCTGAAATGGCCAAGAGCCTGGTCGAGCATGGTTGAATGCTGACCGGTAGCCAGTATCTTCACATCAAAATATCCCTGGGTGCGAAGGGCAATTACCACGGGCGCCATCTTGATCGCCTCGGGGCGTGTCCCCACTACGCATACCACAGTTTTTTTACGGTCCATTTAAATATCCTCCCAAAATCAGTTCTTTGCCATGCTGTTGTCAAGCCTGTGATTTTACAGAAAAATCCTGTCTATAGGATCTTTGTTCCCAGAAGCCTCAGTCCTGCCAGGACAAGAGCGAGATGGGCACTTCCCAGTATAGCCAGTGTACGGAGCTTTGAGAAACCTATGTCGAGGAGCTTATGGTGGGCATGTCCCCTGTCTGGTGAAAACGGAGACTTTTTTGTAAGGATCCTTCTTGTCATAGCTGTAAGGGTATCTATAACAGGTACACCGCCAATGAAAAAGAGCACGGCTGAAACGCTGAAAAACCCCTTTCCGAAGAGATCCGGGAAAATGCTCCATGCAAAGTGTGATGCACAAATATATCCCAGAAGAGTGCTTCCCCCGTCCCCAAGGAATGTTCTGGGCTGCGGGAAATTCCAGAGCAGAACTCCGAATACCAGTCCCGCAAGGGGCATCCATACATAGGAGTTTCCTGCAAAGACAGCCGCTACAGCTGTTATCAGCGTCATTGTAAGACAAAGACCATCCATACCGTCTATCAGGTTATAGGCGTTTGTAGTGCCGGTGATCCAGAAAATTATGAGCATTCTCTGCCAGAGGGGAACCGGCAGGGGGTAGGATACCCACGCAGCCGCCGCGAGGTGGAAAAAAAGCCTCAGCAAAGGCGGCAGAGGATGCATGTCATCCATATACCCTACTATGAAAACGATCGTAGCCCCTGTAGCTATAAAGGGGACTTCAACTCCGGGATTGCCTACAAAAAGTGCCCAAAGAAGATAACCGCTCCACAGGACAATGCCTGCCCCGCGCGGCATTATGCTTCGGTGCTGCTTTCTGCCGCCGGGAATGTCCAGAAGCCTGAACTTTTGAGCAAGGCTGATCGACACGGGAGTGGCTATCAGCCCCCACAAAAAAGTCACAAGGGTAAACAGGTATATTGAAAACACAGTATCAGCCCTAATTCCCCATCATCTATTTTGTTCCGAAAAGTCTGTCTCCTGCGTCTCCGAGCCCGGGCACGATGTATCCATGGTCGTTCAGATGGCTGTCCACAGCTGCAGTATAAATATCGACGTCGGGGTGTTCTTCATGGAACCTTGCGATGCCCTCGGGTGCGGAAAGAAGCGATACCAGTGAGATCCTTTTGCCGCCGTAACCTTTTATATGCGCTACCGCAGCTGCTGCAGAGCCGCCGGTCGCAAGCATCGGGTCCACGACAAATATGTCTCTCTCTGAAATATCCTTGGGCAGTTTACAGTAGTAATCTACAGGCAGCAGTGTCTCCGGATCTCTGTAAAGGCCGATATGCCCCACCTTTGCGTTTGGAATCAGCTTGAGGATGCCTTCGACCATGCCCAATCCTGCTCTTAAAACAGGGACTATTGCCAGCTTTTTCCCGGAAAGAGTAAATACCCTTGCCTTTGCGACAGGGGTCTCGATCTCTATCTCTTCAAGTGAAAGGTGCCTTGTTATCTCATATACCATGAGTCCGGCAACTTCCTGAACAAGGTCCCTGAAATCCTTTGAAGATGTGTTCTTGTCTCTCATCAGGCCAAGCTTGTGCCTTACAAGCGGATGTTCGATCACCACTGTCCTTCCGCCTGCAGCGTTTGACGAGCACTTGCCGTTGGCTGTTTCGGATGAGTGGTCTCTTTCAAATGCTGTGATCTTTTCTACTCGGATTGCATGCCTTCCGCCTTCGAACTCTTCGCTAAGCCAGGTGTCGACTATCTCTTTTGCCAGCCCTGATCCCGTTACTCTGCTCCCTATGACCAGCACGTTGGCGTTGTTGTGCCTGCGGCTCATTGCTGCCGTAAAGTGGTCGTGGCAAAGAGCTGCCCTGATGCCGGCCACCTTGTTTGCTGTAATACTCATGCCAATGCCTGTTCCGCAGAAAAGTATTCCCAGGTCGGCCTTATGGCTGGCAACCTTCTCTGCTGCCCTGAATCCGCAGTCGGGGTAATCTACGCTCAGATCACCCGAAGAAGTGCCGCAGTCCAGGATCTCGTGTCCTATGGAAACAAGATGTTCTTTGATCTCTTCTTTCAATCCATAGCCCGCATGATCAGCACCAAGTGCAATTTTCATTTATGATCCTCCTGAAAGTTAGGTTTGATGGATTTATTATCTTTGGAGCAAAAGTTATTTGATTATCTGGGATATCATTTCTCCTGCAAGCGTGTAAGGGTCTGTATTTCTTACTGCCAGATCCTCAAGAACACCGGTATTTTTGCGCCTTTTCCAGACCTTTTCGGTGAGTATGGAGATCTCACCCCTAAGGACTGCCTCTACTTCCATCTCAAGCTGAACAAAACGGCGTTTTTTGCCTTCGTCTGAATTGTGCAGATAATTCCAGTGGTCGTTCAGAATATTTTTGACCTCCTCGATGCCAGTGTTGTTCTGGGACGATACCAATGTTACAGGTGGGATCCAGTCCTTTTCTTTCAGCATCTTAAGCATGACCTGAACATCCGCGGCGACTTTGTCTGCGCCCTCTTTATCTGCCTTGTTTACAACAAATGTATCGGCTATCTCCATAATGCCTGCCTTCATTATCTGGACGTCGTCTCCCATTCCGGGCACAAGGACAAGTACCACAGTATCGGCAATTTTGATTATATCCACTTCAGACTGGCCGACACCGACAGTTTCAATAAGGACAACGTCAAAACCACAGGCATCAAGTATAAGAGCAGCTTCGTGGGTCGACCTGCTTACACCGCCAAGATGTCCTCTGGAACCCATGCTCCTGATGAATACGTTTTCATTAAGGGCATGGCTCTGCATGCGCAGTCTGTCACCAAGTATGGCCCCCCCTGTAAATGGGCTTGAGGGGTCTATCGCAATTACTCCGACACGCTTGCCCTCTTTCTGGAACTGTTCTATCAGCCTGTCTACAAAAGTGCTCTTGCCGGCTCCGGGGCTTCCCGTAATGCCAATTACCTTGGCGCTTCCCGTACGGGGATAGATCTGCTTCATGATCTCTTTTGCGGACGGGGTGTCCGCCTCAACAAGACTTATAAGGCGGCCTATAGATCTTGGGTCCCCCTTTAGGGCGTTGTTCAGAAGCTTTTCCATAAATCAACTCTCCTAACTGTTTATTAAAAACGAAATTGCATATTTTTACGATCCATGCCTTGCTAATCTGCACGGGATCCCCGAGGAGATGGCCGGATACCGGGAAGATGCTATTTAAAAAGTATATTTATTCCGGCAAAGCAGTAAAATCCGAGACCGATAGATCCTGCAAAAAGGAAACCCAGAAGCACCCTCAGATAGAGCACAAACATCGGGCTTCCGGGCCATTTCCCAGACTGGATATTAACGACCATACGCGCAACAAGCAGAGATGCTCCAAAAAGGGCAAGCGCCACCAGTGCCTGGAGGTTTACAGGTGGTATATTTCTGATAAAGTCCGTCAAATGCGATACATCCTTTCGGTAAGGGATATTTCCTCAAAAAAAAAAAGAGAGGAATATCTCCTCTCTAGATAATAACTCTTATTGGCCGGAATGTCATTTGTTATTTACTTATATTGCGGAAAGAAGTGAGCCGGATGCAGGTTTTTCTTCGTGGATCTGTCTCAGCACAGCCACACATACCTCAAGCGCCCTCTTACCGTCCTTGATACCTACCATTGGCTGACGCCCTTCTCTGACGCATGATACGAAGTGCTGAAGCTCCATCTTCAGAGGTTCTGTTTTTGGGAAGACAGGATGTTCCATGACTTCAACAAGATTTCCCCCGCTCTGTCTTACGCATCGCTGAACGGAAATGTCCTGTGACTCATAGTTGACTGTTATATATCTCTCTGCCTCAGTGATCTCCATCTGGCGCAGCCTCTTTTCGGATACCCTGCTGACAAGGACCTGCGCCATCGCGCCGTTTGCAAAGGTAAGCTGGGCAGATGCGATGTCTTCGTGATCGGTCCTTATGCATCTTCCTATTGCCGATATCGAGACCAGCTCTGAATTTATCATTGAGAGGATTATGTCAACGTCGTGGATCATAAGGTCCAGAACTACCCCAACATCGCTTATCCTTGGTGAAAATGGCCCCATCCGCCTTGTCTGGATGAAATAGGGATCGTTTATGAATTCTCTGACATGCTGTACTGCACTGTTGAATCTTTCAATATGGCCGACCTGAAGGATCAGGTCCTTTTTAACGGCAAGGTTGAGAAGCTGTTCCGCCTCATCTACGCTTGATGTGACAGGTTTTTCTATGAGGACGTGGATCCCGTTTTCCATCGCGATCCTGGCTATTTCGAAATGGTAGCTGGTAGGGACAACTATGCTCAGCGCATCGGGACGAGTCTGTTTGATAAATGCTTCTATTCCGCTGTATGAATTTACTCCCAGCGGGTCTGCAACTGAATGGGCCCTTTCCTCGTTTATGTCGACCACACCGACCAGCTGGGCTCCAAGGATCTCTGTGTATACTCTGGCATGATGCATGCCCAGATGCCCGACGCCGATGACTCCGACTTTTATGTTGTCCATTCCATTTTCACCTCACGCGGAAATATTCGGTTCCGATATCTTTAACTATTGTCACTCAAACCGGATCTTTTGTGGTATTTCCTCCCAGAAGAAATATCCTTGCTCTTTCGTCTCCGGCCCGGTAGGAATAATATGATGATCTTCTGCAGCAGGTACAGTCACCGATCGCGTAGATATTATCATAAGGGATGCCGCAATGCACCAACTGCCTTTTAATTTCTCCAACGATGTCAAAATGGATCATTCCGTCCTTTTGATTGTAATTCTCGGGGGAAAATATACCCAGGGCTTTTTGTGTTGAAGGGTCGTCAATTCTTCTTGAGTAACAATCTCTGCAAATGCACGGACCAGTCCAGGCCCAGGTCTTTTTTCCCATTGACTCGGGATCCCATTCCTTAAGAGCTGAAAGCGATACCCCCGAGATGTTTTTTGATGTACCTGCAAATCCTGAATGGAGCAGCATCATCCAAGGTTCAGGAGAGGCAGAGACAATGACTACGGGGGCACAGTCGGCAAACCTGAGACTTGCCATGCAGTCCGACGTCAGGCCGATCAGAACTCCGTCGGCTTCAGGCCTCGATGGGAGTGCGTATTCTTCTGATGCAGGTATGACAACGGTACCGTGGACCTGTAAGGGGGCAACCAAAGGAATGTTATTGAAATTAGAAGACAAAGAGTCCCAGATCGCGGCAGGATCTCCCTGGGTACGGTCCATAAGTTCACCCCTGCAGTAGAGGGAGGCTCTGAACAGTCCTTCCAGTTCAAGGGGCATCTTCAGTTTGATCTCTGTCTGTCCCTTTTCATATATAAATTCAAACCCTTTATAGCTCATTCGCATGCTCCTTGATATATCCGCTTAGGAAAAGACTCCCGCAGCAAATAGTCTCGTTTCCTGAAGAGAGGCTTTTCCTTACTGCCTCGATCGGATCCTCCCACTCCCCTGCACATTCTATTCCTTTTGTCTCAGAAATATCCCTAAGTTCTTTGGCAGAGAGAGAGCGATCCATGAACGGTATCTGCGTGCAATAAAGACTTGCCCCTGTACCTGCAATAATATCAAGGCTTTCTGCGATGTCCTTATCCTTCATCATTGCCATTACAATATTTATGGGGCTGTAACCGAAAATTACTTTTATATTCTCAGCAAGCTTTTTCAATGCATGAGGGTTGTGAGCGCCGTCTACGATAAGCAGCGGCGGATCTTTTTTTATTATTTCAAACCGTCCCGGCCACTTGACGGAGACGACTCCGGTATAAAGCGAAGGAAAGGTAATATTTTCAAATGCTTTAAGGCTTGATGCCTTCAGCGCACATGCTCCGGCCAGGGCAAGGACGGCATTTTCAGTCTGATGGGTGCCGATCAGGGGGGTGTGGCAGTCTGCGCAAAGGCACTCTGACTCTACATAAAAATCGGTGCCGCATATAGATACCTTAACGGTCCCGTAGCTGCAAAGGCGCCTCAGCACCTGCGCCGGTGTCTTCTTTTTGGATGCGGTATCGAAAAATATGGTTTCTGTCTCATCATCCCCTCCTGAAAATATCGCAGGGACACCCGGTCTCATGACAGCGAACTTCTCTTTTGCGACAGAGGCAAGAGTATTGCCGAGGTATTCGGAATGGTCGATCCCTATCGGCGTTATAAGGGTCAATACCACGCAGCCAAGAATGTTCGTAGCATCAAGCCTTCCTCCCAGCCCAGCTTCAACAACTGCTGCGTCAACGCCGGCTTGAGCTATGATAATAAAGGCCGCAGCTGTGATAAGCTCGAAATATGTCGGGGGATCAGCTTTAAGTTTTTCTGAGTGTTCAATTGCACTTCTGATGGCAGAGAGAGCATCTTCCCATTTTTGCGGGGCGGCCTCCTCCCCTCCTATCCGAAGCCTTTCGCCGAAGGATATAAGATGGGGGCTGGTATAAAGGGCAGTCCTGCAGCCTGACTCGCTGAGTATCGAAGCCAGCGTCGCTGCAGTCGAGCCCTTTCCGTTTGTGCCGACAATGTGTACCGCCCTGAATTTTCTTTCCGGGTTGCCAAGAAGATGAAGCATATGTGAAAGTCTGGCAAGTCCGGGTCTTATCCCCGAACTTGCCAGTATCTGCAGTTCTTTCTCTATCTGGTGGAATCTTGCTGCATCATCCATTATCAGTTGTTCAGGCTTGAAAGGTTCTCCATTATCCTTTCTCTCTTTGCCCCGTTGTCCGCGAGGGAGGCCTTCTCCTTCTGTATGACCTCTTCAGGAGCTCTCTCAACGAACTGGGGGTTGGCAAGTTTGGCCGTACCCTTCTCGATGTCCCTCTCTATCTTTGAAAGGTCGTTTTTGAGACGCTGGATCTCCTTGTCAACGTCAAGCAGATCTCCTACGGGAAGGTATACCTGTACGTCATCAAGGACAGAGGCAAGGCTCTTCTGCGGTTTAGCAGACGACATGTCGGTGATCTCCAGCTTTTCTGTTTTTGTCAGCAGTGTTATCAGGGCCTCGGATGATTTTAACAGGGCAAGCTTGCCATCGTTGTGGACTGACAAGACGGCGCGCGGTATCTGCTGCTGGGGTGCTATCCGCGCCTCCGCCCTGAGGTTCCTGACAGAGCGGATGACTTCACGAACAAGGTCCATGTCCCTTATTACATCCCCGTCGATCTTATCCAGCCTGGGAGCGGGCCATTCGGTGTGCTCGATTATGCCTTTGCCGAAGGGGAACGCATGCCATAACTCTTCTGTCACAAATGGAATGAACGGATGCAAAAGTTTTAGAACATCTTCGAAGACTGCCAGCAGGACAGCCTGAGTGGTCTTCCTTCTGGCTTCGCCCTCCTCGCCTCTGAGTGCGGGTTTTGAAAGTTCAAGGTACCAGTCGCAGAGTTCACCCCATACGAAATCATACATCAGACGCGCGGCTTCTCCGAAGAAATAACCGTCAAGCAGTCGTGTCATATCTGCCGAGACAGTTGAGATCCTGTTCAGTATCCACTTGTCATGGAGGCAGAGCTGATCTTCCTCCCACTCCATACCATCTTCTGCATCCTCGAGGTTCATAAGGGCAAAACGGCTTGCGTTCCAGAGCTTGTTCATGAAAAGCCTGTAAGTAGCGATTCTTTCTGTTGAAAGGAATATATCGCGGCCCTGCACGGTAAGGGCGGCAAGTGTGAATCTGAGGGCATCTGCCCCATACTCGCTGATTATCGTCAGAGGATCTATCACATTGCCTTTCGACTTGCTCATTTTCTGTCCCTTTTCGTCCCTGACAAGGGCATGGATATATACGTCATGGAAGGGGACTTTGCCTTTCATTCCTTCAAGGCCGAACATTATCATCCTTGCTACCCAGAAGAAGATGATGTCGAATCCGGTAACAAGGACAGATGTCGGGTAGAATTTTTTGAGAAGTTCTGTCTCTTCGGGCCATCCCATAGTCGAGAAAGGCCAGAGTGCGCTTGAGAACCATGTGTCAAGGACGTCCTCATCCTGCCTGAGGTCGTGGTTTCCGCACTTCGGGCACTTTGTCGGATCTTCGGTATCAACTATGATCTCGCCGCACTTGTCACAGTACCAGGCAGGGATCCTGTGTCCCCACCAAAGCTGCCTGGAAATGCACCAGTCCCTGATATTTTCCATCCACTGGTAATATACTCCGGTCCACTGGTCCGGCACAAAGCGTATCTTCCCCGCCCTTACGGACTCCACGCCTGCGTCGGCAAGCGGTTTGGCTCTCACGAACCACTGCTCTGAAAGGTAGGGCTCTATGACAGTGTGACAGCGATAGCATTCGCCGACCGAGTGTTTTATCTCTTCTATCCTGATAAGCGAACCATCTTTCTCAAGGTCCGCAACTACGGCTTTCCTTGCCTCAAAACGGTCCATTCCGGCATATTTTCCGGAGGCCTCTCCGCACATTATGCCGTTGTCGTCGATGACCTGTATCTGCTCAAGCCCATGCCTCTGCCCTACAAGGAAGTCATTGGGGTCATGGGCCGGTGTTATCTTGACGCATCCTGAGCCGAACTCAGGGTCGACCATGTTGTCTTCTATGACCGGTATAACCCTGCCGGCCATCGGTACTATGACCTTTCTGCCCACAAGGTGTCGGTTCTTTTCGTCTCTTGGGTGTATTGCTATCGCAGTATCCCCAAGAATTGTCTCCGGTCGGGTCGTCATTACCCTGAGGTCGCCCTCTCCGTCTTCAAATTTATACGCAACTTCATAAAATTTGCCGTCCCTGTCCTCATGCTCCACTTCAAGGTCTGAAAGTGCTGTGTGGCATCTGGGGCACCAGTTGATGAGGTACTTGCCCCTGTAGATAAGGTCCTTCCTGTAAAGGTCGACGAATATCTTGCGTACTGCGACAGAGAGACCCTCGTCCATTGTAAAGCGTTCCCTCTCCCAGTCGCATGAAGCTCCGAGCTTTTTCAGCTGGCCGATTATCGTGTTTCCGTACTCTTCTTTCCACTCCCATACCCTGGATACAAACTCCTCACGCCCAAGATCGTGACGTGAGATCCCCTTTGCCGCAAGGGAACGCTCAACTACGTTTTGGGTCGCTATCCCTGCATGGTCTGTACCGGGGAGCCAAAGCACCTCATAGCCCTGCATCCTTTTTGTCCTGCAGAGTATGTCCTGGAGAGTGTTGTCCAGCGCATGTCCGACATGCAGGGAGCCCGTTACGTTAGGCGGCGGGATAACTATTGAGTATTGAGGTTTTGCAGAGGAAGGGTCAGCCTTGAAAAGCCCCTCATCTGTCCATTTCCTGTACCACTTGTCTTCGATCGGTCCTGGTTCGTATCCTTTGCCCAACACGGTCTTTTCGGATTCCATCCGTTTTTCCTCCTCGTTGGATAAGCCTGGTGGCTATATCCGGATCTATTTGCCTATCCCGACAGTCCGGCCGTTCCGGTTCCTCGGGTATACAGGTCAATTTCCCTCTTTTTCTTCCATACGGTCAAGTTTGGCTATCTCTTTGAGAATATCCTTAATGCCCTCCCTCAGGGCAGACATCTCCTTGTCATTCGTCCCCGAAGTAATGAAGGGCGGCAGTATGGAATCAAGGCCTGCCCTCATATACTGCTGATATAGACCTTTTCTCTTCCCGGGAGATATTTTATCCCCTTTGGTGAAAACTACAAGCCTCGGCATGTCCATCTGGTCGAGCCATTCAGTCAGTTCGTTGTCATTTGCAAGCGGACCGTGCCTGAAATCCATAAGATGGATCACAAAGCGGATGGGTCTCTCTGAATTGAAGTAGTCCTCGATGAGTCGCCACCATGTCCTGCGCTCATCCATCCCCCTGGCGGCATATCCGTAGCCGGGAATGTCTACCAGAGTAAAGTCTTCCCCTCCGGTCGAGACGCTGTAAAAGTTGATGCTTCTTGTCTTGCCCGGTTTTGAGCTTACTTTGGCGATCTTTCTTTCCAGAAGCGAATTTATGAGGGTGGACTTCCCTACGTTTGAACGTCCGACAAATACTATCTCACTGCCCTGCGGCGCGGGTATCTGCTGTTTTGTGAAAGCAGTGCAGTAAAGTTCTGACTTCCATACTGACATATTATCTTCCCCTACTTCAATGCCAGCTGGAAAACAGAAGACATTTTAGATACATAGTGGATCTTCATTCCTGATTTGATCCATTCACCCAGTTCATCTACGTCTGACCTGTTGTCCTCGGGCAGTATAAGTTTTTTAATGCCAAGTCTTTTTGCTGCAAGAACCTTTTCTCTTACACCACCGATAGGCAGAACGTCACCATGAAGGGTCATCTCCCCGGTCATAGCATATGAAACGTCCACTTTTCTGCCTGTGAGTGCCGAGCAGAGGGAAAGTGCAAGAGTTATCCCGGCTGAAGGCCCGTCTTTCGGAACGGCACCTTCGGGGACATGTATGTGGATGTCTTTTTTCTTCCAGTCGATATCCTCGATACCAAAGTCCTTTGCGTTTGACCTGAGGTAAGCGAGGGCGGTCTGTGCCGATTCCTGCATTATATCGCCAAGGTTTCCGGTATAGGAGACGCTTCCGCTGCCGTCCATGACAGCCGATTCAATAAGGATGACGGAGCCGCCTGTCTCTGTCCATGCAAGCCCAAGGGCTGTGCCAAGCGGATCTTCCCTTGGAATGCGCGTTGTATGGAGTTTAGGGGCACCCAGCATTTTTTTCATAAGTTCCTTAGTTATCCTTACAGTCTTTCCCTTATCGTCTGATGAGGTATTTGCCATCTCCGCGGCAACCTTCCTTGCTATCTTTGAGAGCTGGCGGTCAAGGTTCCTTACTCCGGCCTCCATTGTGTAGGCTGTAATGATATTCCTGATGGTCGTTTCCGGAACAGCCATGTCTTTTGCGGTAAGCCCATGCTCCCTGAGTATCCTGGGCAGAAGATGCCTTTTTGCGATCTTTACCTTCTCTTCTGCGACATATCCCGGGAGAGGTATCATTTCCATTCTGTCCAGGAGAGGCCTGGGGATAGTTGCGGTGCTGTTTGCTGTCGTTATGAACATGACCTTGCTGAGATCAAAGGATATTTCAAGGAAATTGTCAGTAAAACTGCAGTTCTGCTCCGGGTCAAGGACCTCCAGCAGGGCTGCTGCGGGATCTCCCCTGAAATCATTGCCGATCTTGTCTATTTCGTCCATAAGCAGCACGGGGTTGTTGGTCCCCGCAGCCTTGATCTTCTGTATTATCCTTCCCGGGAGCGCGCCTACGTAAGTTCTCCTGTGGCCGCGTATTTCAGCCTCGTCGCGAAGACCTCCCAGTGACATGTTCACAAATTTTCTGCCCATGGTCCTGGCTATAGATTTGCCGAGCGATGTTTTACCGACGCCCGGAGGTCCGACAAAGCAGAGTACCTGTGCCCTCATGTTGTCTGCAGCAAGTTTTCTTACAGCAAGGAACTCAAGGATGCGCTCCTTAACTTCGTCGAGGCCGTAATGGTCTTCTTCAAGCACCTTGCGTGCATCCTTAAGGCTTAGGTGGTCCTCCGAGGATACGCTCCAAGGCAGGTCCAGCAGCCACTCGATATATGTCCTGGCAACTGTCGCCTCAGGTGATATCGGTGCCATTCTGGCGTAGCGGTCAAGCTCCCGGATGACTTTTTCCCTTGCCTCTTCGGGCATCTCTGTCTTATCTGCCCTCACGCGGAGCTCTTCGGTCTCAGAGAGGGGGCCGTCATCTCCAAGCTCCTGCTGG
Organism: Synergistaceae bacterium; assembly: GCA_036803945.1. Classification (GTDB taxonomy): domain Bacteria; phylum Synergistota; class Synergistia; order Synergistales; family Synergistaceae; genus Caenicola. Next base: position 15,384 of record DAIRTK010000002.1, on the reverse strand, counting down.
ATGATCTTGAGCTGTTCACGAAGGTAGTACTGCTTCTGCCCCTTGTCCATCTCGTTACGTACCTTCTCCTGGATATCATGCTCCATTTTGAGGAATTCATTTTCCCTCATCAGTATTGCAAGGAGCCTTCGAAGGCGTTCGATAAGGTCGGAAATCTCAAGCAGCCTCTGTTTGTCCTGATGTTTTAAAAGGCTGTGGGAAGCGACAAGATCGGCAAAAAGATCAATGTCTTCGATGTTCTCTGCGGAATGAGAGACTTCGTCAGGAAGCTTCAGGTTGAGTTTTACATACGACTCAAACTCCGACAGGACTGCCCTTCGCAGCGCCTCAGCCTGGTTCGTGTGGGAAGTGTTGGAAGAAGGTATCTTTTCCAGTTCAGCTTCAAGGAAGCTGTCTCCTGATATGAAGTGGACTGCTCTGCATCTCCAGCCTCCCTCAAGCACTGCTTTTATTGTGCCGTCAGGCATGCGCACTGTCTGAAGGATCTTGCACAGTGTGCCGACATTGTTAAGTTCATCAGGTTCCGGGTTGTCTGTGTGCGAATTTTTCTGGGCAGTTATAAAAACAAGGTGTCCTCGTGAATTGGCCTCTTCGAGCGCACGGGCCGACCTGGGCCTGCCCACGAATAATGGGGCAATGACACCCGGAAAAACCACCATATCCCTCACGGGTACGACAGGATGGATGTGCATGGCTCAGACAGCCTCTTTTTCGTCTTTTGAAGAACGTATAGGCTTTTCGAGCCCGTTTACAACGTTCTTTGTTACTGTCAGCCTCTTGATTTCAGTCGATTTTTCAGGAAGTTCATACTGCATGTCAAGCATAAGTGATTCCAGTATGGTCCTAAGGCCCCTTGCCCCGGTGTTGAGTTTTGCGCCCCTTTCCGCTATCGTGCTTACTGCGTCATCTGTAAAGACAAGCTCTATCCCTTCCAGAGAGAAAAGCTTTTTGTACTGTTTCAAAGGAGCGTTTTTGGGTTCCAGGAGGATCCTTACAAGCGCTTCCTCTGTAAGGGCTTCCAGTGCTACGATCACGGGGAGTCTTCCTATGAATTCAGGTATGAAGCCGTATGAGCGAAGATCATCCGGCTGGAGCTGCTTGAGCAGTTCATAAGAGGAATTCATGTTAAGGTTTTTGGTCAAGTCACCGCCGAACCCAAGAGTTTTTTCATTGGTCCTTTTGGCAATTATCTTCTCAAGCCCGTCAAAGGCTCCTCCGCATATGAAAAGTATATTGCTTGTGTCCATCGGTATCATTTCCTGGCTGGGATGCTTTCGGCCGCCCTTGGGAGGGATATTTGCGACTGTCCCCTCGATTATCTTGAGCAATGCCTGCTGTACACCCTCGCCTGATACGTCGCGGGTAATGGAGACGGACTCGGACTTTCTTGATATCTTGTCTATCTCGTCGATGTAGATGATCCCCCTCTGTGCGGCAGCAATGTCAAAGTCTGCAGCCTGAAGCAGCCTGAGGAGTATGTTTTCAACATCCTCGCCCACGTAGCCTGCCTCTGTAAGGGTAGTTGCGTCTGTCATTGCAAAAGGGACATTGAGCATTTTTGCAAGGGTCTGGGCAAGCAGGGTCTTTCCGCATCCGGTAGGCCCCACCAGCAGAACGTTGCTTTTGGGGAGCTCAACTTCATCGTCCTGGGTGCATATGTTGGTTATCCTCTGATAATGGTTGTATACAGCAACAGAGAGCACTTTCTTTGCGTGATCCTGTCCTATCACATACTGGTCAAGGAACTCCTTGATCTCCCTGGGTCTGGGCAGGTTCTCCAAAACGGGCACAGACGAGTAGTCCGGCCTTGTTTTGCTGACCGCGTTATCGGCGAAAGAGGGTGCTGCCTTTTCATCCCTGAGTATCACATTACAGAGCTGTATGCAGTCGGAACATATAAATGTATTTGCCGGACCGGCGATCAGTTTTGATACCTCGTCCTGGCTTTTGCCGCAGAATGAGCATCTGAGTTTCCTGCGGTTATTGTTTTCCTTGTTTTGGTTTTTGTCGTACATTTTTAAGCACCTCTGTCAAATTGCTCTATTAAAAAATTATTGTGGGGCCGTCCATGGATTAGAATCAGGGGACTCCTGACGGAATCCCCTAAAGACAGATATTTTCGGTCAGCGCTTTTCGATTATTTTGTCGACGATCCCGTACTTCAAAGCTTCTTCCGCCGACATGAAGAAGTCCCTGTCTGTGTCTCTTTCAATTACGTCAAGGGGCTGTCCGGTATGTTTTGACAGGAGATCGTTCAGCCTCTCTCTTATGTATAAGATCTCCTTTGCCTGGATCTTGATATCTGAAGCCTGCCCCCTTGCACCGCCGGAAGGCTGGTGTATCATAACACGTGAGTTTGGGAGGGCTATCCTTTTGCCGGCCGTGCCGGCGGCAAGAAGGAATGCACCCATGCTTGCGGCCAGTCCGGTGCATATGGTCGATACGGGAGGCTTGATGTACTGCATCGTGTCATAGATCGCCAATCCTGCCGATACTGCTCCTCCCGGGCTGTTGATGTAAAGGAAAACATCTTTCTCCGGGTCCTCGCTCTCAAGGAAAAGCAACTGGGCAACTATAAGGTTTGCCACCTCATCAGTTACCTCGGTACCAAGGAAAATGATCCTGTCCTTCAAAAGCCTGCTGTATATGTCGTAGGAACGTTCTCCCCTTCCGGATTGTTCCACTACCATTGGAATTAGATAAGACAAGTTATCAACTCCCCTTTCTGTTGAAATCGATCGGGACAGTATTATTCTTTGTCCTCTTTCTTTTCTTCAGCTTTCTTATCTTCCTGCTCTGTTACCTTTACCTTTGTGATCAGAAAATCAACGGCTTTTCGGTTGCGGATCTTTTCTGCGATCTCAAAGAGCCTGTCCCTGTCTTCGTAAATGTAATCATGGAGCTTCTTGGGGTCTATGCGGGAGCTGACAGCCATACGGTGTATCTCGGCATTCAGTTCTTCGGGGGTCCATTGGATATCGTTGGCATCAGCAAGGGCTTCAAGCACGAGGGCCCTTTTGACAACTACCCTGGCTGCCTGCTCAAGCTCATTCTCATAACCCTCTTTATCCATGCCGCTTTTTTCAAAGAACTCTTCCATCTCCATTCCGGAATCCTTCTTGATCCTCTGTGCCTGGTCAGCGCGCATTGCCTGCTTCTGTCTTGTGATAAGGGTCTCGGGAAGCTCAACTTCCGAGAGGCTGCATAGATTCTCTACGGCAGAATCCTTCAGACTGTCCTGGCTGTGCTGTTCGGCAGCGGCCTTCAGCTGTGACATTACCTCTTCCCTGAATTCATCCACAGTCTTGTGTTTTGACTGGGTGATCTCAACAACTGCTTCGTCTGTGAGCTCAGGGGTAACTCTTTTCATTATCCCGAGCACCTCTATCTCATAGCGCATCAACTTCCCGGACAGTTCCTTGTTCTGAGGGTCGTCCTCCACAGAGAACTCTACGGTTGCGGTATCCCCCGGTTTTTTCCCTATTACAGAATCAACTACTTCAGGCCGCATGTTTTCCTGCCCCAGATTTATTTCGGTCTTCTGGTCCTGTTCAACGGGGCTTGTGCCGCCGTCCTTATCAACGACCGAAGAAGTATATTTTACGGAGACATAATCTTCTTTTGTGATCTCCCGATCTTCGTAGGTCGGTACTATCTCGCTGCGCGACTCAAGTATGCGTTTGATATTCTCGTCCCGCATTTCTTCGGTCGGGAGATATACTGTCTTTACTGCATCTATCGTTTCAATGTCGGGAAGTGCGACTTCCGGAGTGACTTCAAAAGTTGCCTGCAGTACAAAGGGTTCACCCTCCTTAAGCTCGCACGGCTCAAGTTTGGGTTCTGCGATCAGGCTGAGCTCATACTCTTCTATCATTTTGTCGATCGCTTCGGGCACTATCTTCTCGAGCGCCTCTGAGCATATTCCCTTCATGCCGAAATAGAGCTCGATAGTCTTGCGCGGCACATGCCCTTTGCGGAATCCTTTAATGTTTGCCTTTTTGGACAGATCCTTTATCGTTTTATCTATTGCATTATTGACCTGTTCTGCATCAAACTCGGCCTTTAGAACGATAATGTTTTTTTCCTGTGAAACTACCTCTGTCTTCAATTTTTACTACCCCTTTCGGTTTGCCTTTTGCTGACAATAACCGTAATATTTTATCACAGAGCCATAGATGGCACAACATGGTCGAAGTTTGCGCCCTCTACAGCATAGCACCCCCACATGTTTCAGTGAAGGTGCTATGTCTGCCGGATCAATTTTTGCATGCAGCCCAAATTCTAACGGTAGACCCTGATCCTCTCATCAAGAGGCATTACTTCCTTTTCTCCGGGTACGTCAGTGGGTTTTCCGAATGGCATCTGAGCAATGAGCTTCCACTTTATCGGGATATCCCACTCTCTCTTTACAGCCTCGTCGATCACAGGATTGTAATGCTGCAGAGAAGCTCCCAGCCCTGCAGCGGAGAGCGCAGTCCATATTACGAACTGGTGCATGCCCGCCGAATGGTCGGACCATATGGGGAAATTGTCTTTGTAGAGGGGGAATCTTTCCTGCAGACCCTCAACGATGCTCATATCTTCAAAAAAGAGAATGGTGCCGTAACCGCTCCGAAAAGATCCGTCGATCTTTTCCTCGGTCTTTTTGAATGCTTCAGCCGGAACGATTTTTCTCAGTTCGTCCTTAACGATCTCCCAGAGCCTGTCGCTTTGATCGCCAAATAAGACCACAAGCCTTGCTGTCTGTGAGTTGAATGCCGACGGTGTATGGGTGACAGCCTCTTTTACAACTTCGAGGACCTTTTCTTCGCTTACTGTTTTGTCCTTGGAAAGGCCGTAGTGTGTCCTTCTCATTTTCACTGCATCAAAAAATTTAATCTCCATAATTATCCCCCCTGATTATTTTATGTCGTTGCTGTTACTTGACAAATTTAATCATTTTTTGGATTTTGATATTTATATGTTGGCAATATATCATTATTAAATAATTAAAGCAATTGCAGATATGCTTATAATGCATATTATGACTGCAACGAAATCTGCAATTTGACAGCAGGCTGAAATTATAGGTCCGGCAGTAAGAAAAAAATGAAAAATTTGGAAATTGGATTCCCGCAGGCCCAATGATGAAGCAAAAAAAGATCCCCTGCCATCGCAGGGGATCTGATATTGTCTGGAGCGGACAACGGGATTCGGACCCGCGACCCTCAGCTTGGGAAGCTGATGCTCTACCAACTGAGCTATGTCCGCACTATTCGGTGAACGAGGGATATTATAGCCTCCATATTTTCATTTGGCAACATGGAAGGCACATATCAACGCTACTCAGAAAACTTTTCCTTGTTGACCCATGGTTTTTGCAGGTCGCGTTTTTCAAGATCGTTATCGGCCCTCCATGCCCATCCGCCTCCAAGAGCGGTATAAAGGTCCACTATGGAATTAAGCCTGTCTGCGCGGCTTCCTTCAAGTTCAAGCTGTACCGATAAAAGCTCTCTCTCTGCATCAAGCAGGTCTATCTGGCTAACCATTCCATCCGAGTAACGGATGTTGGCAAGTTCGTATGCTCTTCTCTGAACTTTTTGCTGTTCTTCCAGGATATTAAGAATTTCTTCGGTCCCGGCGTAATTGTTGATGGAATTCATAGTTTCTTCAAAGGCTGTCTGTACCGTCTTATAATAATCTGACCAGGCCTGCTGGGCTGCCGCCTCTGCCTTTGCTGCCCTCGCAGAAAGCTTCCCTGCGTTGAATATCGGGACGAAAACCTGAGCCGCAAGTGACCATCCGGTGGCACCTGTGAAAAGTTCTGCCGGTTGGTTCACTGCCCTTCCCGGGTTGCCTATCAGCCCATCAAAAGAAAGCGTCGGGTACTGTCCGGCTCTTGCGGACCCGAGGTTTGCCAGGGAAGTTTTGTAGTTCTGCTCAGCTGTTTTTACGTCCGGCCTGCTGCGAAGCATGTCAGCCGGTATGCCAAGAGGAACGGAGGGAGGCTCAGGGAGTTCATCGAGGGTCAGTCCTCTGGGAATCTCTCTGTTTATGAACTCTTTGGGCTCTCTGCCCATAAGGACCAACAGGCTGTTCTCATATTTCCCCAGTGTCATTTCAAGCTGGTTGACCCGGACAGCAGAAGCTGCTGCTGTCGATTCGCTCCTTCTCAGGTCCAGTTCGCTTATTTTTCCGTTGTCATAACGAATTTTGTTGAGCGCAACGGTCCTCCTCTGGCTTTCAAGGGTATCCTTTGCAATTATCAGCTGTTTATCGGCAGCCCGGAGGGAGAAATATGTCTTGGTGACCTGTGATGCGAGGGCAAGCCTTATGCTGTTTTTTGCAGACTCTGAAGCAAGTATGCTCTCTTTCGCAGCTCTTGTAGCCTTCTGAAGTTTTCCCCAAAGGTCGGCCTCGTAGTTGGCTGCCCCCATCCCATAGAGAATATTCTGCTCATTCAGATCATTTGTCATGCCTACCTTTGTATAAGTTCTTGTTGCATCAAGTTCAACACCAATATTGGGTCTCTGGTTGCCCCTTGTCTCCCTGAAGACAGCCCTTGCCTGCTGCACTCTGGCAAGTGCTGATTCGAGATCCCTGTTTTGTGCAAAAGCCTCTTCGATGCATTTATCCAGCACAGGTTCATTGAAGGAAGTCCACCATGCGTTATCCGGCCTGATGCGGTCATCTGCCGTATTCTCCGTGACATCTCCGGAAAGTGATACAACGTATGCCGGCGGGATGTCGTAAGGATCAGGCGCCTTTACTTCGGGACCGAGGTTAATGTGGAAAAAAGAGCCGATAAAAAGAGCGGCCAAAAGGGCGCTGGCAGTCATTTATCTCACTCCCCCATCATCTGCCGGATATGGTTTTGTCTCATTATCCGACGTAATTTTGTCATTATTTTCTGTAAGGGTCTCTTTTTTTGAGGAGAGCCTCATAATAATCGAGAAAAAGCTCGGCACAAAGAAGATTGCAATGCATGTCGCAGCCAGCATTCCTCCAACTATCCCGGTCCCTATTGAATGGCGGCTTGCTGCACCGGCTCCTACGCTTAGGGCCAGAGGCATGCATCCAAGAATAAATGCCAGGGAAGTCATTACTATAGGCCGGAACCTCAGGTGCGCAGCTGTCGCCGCAGCCTCCGTTATGCCCATACCCCCCTGATGCTGCATCACAGCGAACTCAACGATCAGAATGGCGTTCTTTGCCGCCAGTCCTATCAGGGTAACAAGTGCGACCTGGAAGTAAAGGTCGTTGGAAAGCCCCCTCAGCATTATCGAAAGGAAGGCACCGAAAAGCGCGAAGGGAACAGCAAGGACAACTGCAAACGGGAGGCTCCATCTTTCATACTGTGCTGCGAGTATCAGGAAGACCATTATTATCCCGAGAGCAAAGGCGATCGCTGTAGCCGCTCCGGTCTGTTTCTCCTGATAAGCGGATCCTGTCCATGCAAGGGTATATCCTTCCGGAAGCGATTCCCTTGCAGCATCTTCCATTGCCCTGATCGCCTGTCCTGAAGTAAAGCCTGATGCAGGGGTCCCTGTGATCTTGGCAGCCGGGAAGACGTTGAATCTTTCCATTGTATCCGGTCCGGTTATCATACGAAGGTCTATCAGGGACATCAGCGGTATCATATTTCCCGTTTTAGATCGTATATATGTGTATCTGAGGTCTTCAGGGCGGTTCCTGTAGCTTGATTCGGCAGATATTATCACCTGGAAGGTGCGTCCGCTCCTGTCAAAGTCGTTTACGTAAAAGTTTCTGAAGATGCTTCCCATTGTGGAGAATACGTCGTTCAAATCGACACCGAGTGCCTTTGCCCTGTTCCTGTCAAGGTTTGCGTAGTACTGAGGAACTTTGGTGGAGAATGTTGTCGTAACGCTTGATATTTCTTTTCTTGCGTCGGTCGCAGCGATATATCCGGCAATAACTTTCTCCATCTGTTCGGTTGAGTCAGAGCCCCTGTTCTGGATGTATGCCTCGATCCCGCCTGTTGTACTCATTCCTATGATTGCCGGAGGGTTAAAGACAAAGACCTGTCCATCGGGGATAGACCAGGCCTTGCCCATCAGTTCCCTTGCGGTCGAGAAGGAATCTTTGCCCGGGGCTTCCCTCTCCTTCCAGTCCTTCAGCGTAATGAAAGCCGCGCCGTAATTGGACTGATTGGAAGAATTGAGAAGATTATAGCCTGTAAAGACAAGTGCAGTTTTGACCTGATCCATGCCCTTGGTTATCCTAGTTACCTTGTCGGTAAGTTTTTCTGACATATTGAGCGAAGACCCGTCAGGAAGGGCCATAGCGGACATTATTATTCCCTGGTCTTCGTCCGGCACAAGTGATGATGGGACTGTTGACGCTATCCTGAAAGTAGCTGCCCCGACAAGGAGAAAAAGTATTATTACGATCAATGTGCGCTTAAGCAAGAACCTGACGCCTGCAGAATAAGCACAGGTCATAGAGTCGAAGAATGAGTTGAACCATCTGAAGAGGACAAAAGATTTATTTTCTTTATCCTTAGGCTTCAGAATAAGTGCACACATTGCGGGAGTAAGGGTCAGAGCAACAAAACCGGATATTACCACAGATGTTGCTATGGTAATTGCGAACTGTTTGTAAAGCTCACCTGTCAGTCCGCCCAGAAAAGCTATAGGCACGAAAACTGATGAGAGTACCAGGACTATTGCGATAACAGGACCGGTTACTTCTTCCATTGCCTTGAAAGCCGCCTCTTTGGGCGGCAGCCCGTCCTCCATGTGCCTGTCCACATTCTCGAGGACAACGATGGCGTCGTCTACAACGATCCCTATTGCCAGAACCAGACCGAAAAGGGTCAGCGTATTTATCGAGAAGCCAAAGAGCTTAAGCCCGGCAAAAGTACCGATTATTGAGACCGGGACCGCCAGACACGGGATCAGGGTTGCCCTCCAGTTCTGCAGGAAGAGGAAGACTACAAGGAAAACGAGAAATACAGCTTCGAAAAGGGTCTTTACGACTTCCTCAATGGAGACCCTTACGAAAGTTGTAGTGTCATATGGGATATCATACTTTATACCGTCCGGAAAATGCCTGGCGGCCTCTTCAAATTGTTTTTTGACCTGATCACAGACTTTTATGGCGTTCGCTCCGGGGGCGAGCGTTATCCCGATGGGAACAGCCGGTATGCCGTCCTGTTTTCCTATAAAGCTGTATGTTTTTGCCCCCAGCTCGACCCTTGCGACATCTTTAAGGTAGACAGTCGTGCCGTCAGGGTTTGTCCTGATGATTATCTCGCCGAACTCTTCAGGGGTATTCAGGCGTCCCCTTGCAGTTACTATGTATGTCTTTTCAAGGTCCGCGTCAGTCGGCAGGTCTCCGAACCTTCCGAGCGCATACTGGCTGTTCTGATCTTTTATTGCCGAAGCAATGTCAGCCGGTGTAAGTCCAAGCTGTGCAAGTCTGTCAGGCCTGATCCATATTCTCATGGCGTAATCCTGAGCGGTATAGATAAGCGCGTCACTTACCCCCGGTATCCTCTTCAGGTCGTCCAGCACATTCAGGAGTGCGTAATTGCTCATGTATATGGTGTCATAGCGTCCGTCGGGTGAAAGCAGAGTTGCTATCAGCAGAAGGTTGGGGGATGATTTCTTTACTACTATGCCGTACTTTCGGACCTCTTCCGGTATGGAAGGGGAAGCCATCTGTACCCTGTTGTTGACGTTAATGGTCGCCATATCAGGGTCAGTGCCCAATTCAAATGTGACGGTCAGTGTCATGCTTCCCTGGCCTGTACTTACGGAATTCATATAGATCATGTTGTCCACGCCGTTGATCTGGCTTTCAAGGGGAGATGCAACTACCTGTGCAATGACCTCAGGTGTCGCACCCGGGTACTGAGCGCTTACCGTCACCTGCGGAGGCACAAGTTCAGGGAACTGTGCCACCGGAAGGGTGATTATGGAAACTATCCCCAACAGGATGATCACAACTGAACAAACAGTTGCCAGTATGGGCCTTTTGATAAATATCGATGAGAACATCAGACTGAGCGCCTCAGTTCATTGGGGGTTCACCGCCGGACTTCCCGTCAGCGGCAGTTTTATTTTCCTGCTGGCCCTTTTTTTCAGCTATTTTTACGGGTTTTCCGGGCAGTACCTTCGCGACGCCGTCTACTACTATCCTCTCGCCGTCCTTCAGTCCATCCTCTATAAGGCAGGAATTCCTGATAGTCTTTATGATCTTTATGCTTCTGAGAGAAGGTACGTTGGCCCCGTCCAGAACGTACACGACAGGACCTGATGAAGTCTGAAGGACTGATCGGAGAGGTATGGCGATCACATCGTGTATATAGCTTCCCTCAACATATACCCGGACAAACTGTCCCGGATAAAGCATGTTGCCGGGGTTGTCGAAGATGGCCCGGGCCCTGATGCCTGCAGTCGAAGGATCTACAAACTGATCCTGAAAGTCGATCTTTCCATTCTTCTCGTAGTAAGTGCCGTCACCCAGCGAGACCTTAACGTATATCCCTTCCCGGCTTACTTTAAGGTGTCCTGCGGACCTCAGCAGCTCGTTTATCCTGTGTTCATCGGCAGGAACAGCAAATTCGACATATACCGGATCAGCCTGGACAATTGTGGTCAGAAGGCTTCCTGCTGCATCCAGAGTAATGAGGTTGCCGACGGAGCGTTCTTCCCTGCTGCTCAGTCCGGATATCGGAGCCCTCACAACGGTCCAGTCAAGGTCGATCTGTGCCTGTCTCAGAGCGGCCCCTGCAGATTCCACAGATGCCAGTGAAGCCTTATAGGATGCTTCGGCGTTGTCGAATTCATTTTTACTGACTGCATTTTTGGAATAAAGTGAGGAAATCCTGTCTAATTCAGTCTTTGCGAGATCCATCTGGACTTTTGCCTGTTTAAGGTTTGCGCTGTTCCTGTTAAGCGCAGCCCTGTACGGGGCCGGATCTATCCTGAAGAGGACCTGTCCGGCCTTTACCGGTTCGCCTTCCCTGTATTCCTTGCTTTTTAAAACACCGCTGACCTGAGCCCTCACTTCAGCTTCCTTAAAGCCCTTTGTCTGACCGGTGTATTCGAATGTTACAGGAAAATCAGCGGCTTTGACTGTGAGGTCGCTTACAAAGACGGGGGGCATCTGTACTGTTTTAGATGCCGCCGCCTTTCTGGCCTCCTCGGATCTCCAGTACCAGGCTCCGCCCGCCGCAATGACCACGAGCGCGATAAGGATAAAAATAAGGCTGTTCTTTTTTTCGGGCACTTTTGGGGCCTCTGGCCGGGGGGATTCGTCCGGCAGATCTTTTATTTCGGGCGCTTCAGTCGCTTCTTCGAATTTTTCATTTTCCATGAACTGACCCGACTCCTTAATAAAAACGTATTTTTTTGAGCATTTATTATACCACGTTAAAGTAGTAAGGTTAAATATTACGGATCAAATCTGAGCGGACCCGTATGGTCATTCTGCAGGCATATTCCCCTGTTTTGTAAAGTTTATCCTTATTCTTACTATTTCAGAAGAACTGCCCGTCCTTACGGGATACTTCCAGGTCCCTAAGCCTGAGCTCACTACTGCTTTGAAGGCTCCCTGATCTACTATCCCGTAATGTGTGTGGTTTGCAAGCCCTACAATGTAGTTGAATGGAAAAAGCTGACCATTGTGCGTATGCCCGGAAAGCAGTATATCAACTCCGTTTTCGGCTGATTCGTCAATTGCGTTGGGCTGATGGTCAAGCACTATGACGGGGCGATCTGATCCGGCTCCCTTAAGTATTTCGGAAAGTGGCGCCCTCTCTTTCTCCCTTATGTCCTTCCTGCCTGCCAGATAAATGTCTCCGACCATTACCATTTCATCATGAAGGACCCTGATCGAGGTCCCTTTAAAGTAAGAGAGTATTTTTGAGATATCCCCCAGGTAATATTCATGGTTTCCGGTTACGAAGTATGTTCCGTATTTTGTCTTGATGCTGCCCAGCTTCTCCACCGAAAACCTCATGATATCTTCGTTTGATGCATGGTCGAAGAGGTCTCCGCATATAAAAAGGATCTGTGGCGAAATCTGCTCGATAATAGCTTTGATCTCAGTTATCTCTTTTTTCCCTATAGAGGTCCCAACATGCAGATCAGTGATCATTACAGCCTCAATAACGGGTGTCGAAGAGGCTTTGTCAACGAATAATTCATAGTCGGTGACTTTAAAATCGACCGCGTTATAAAAAGCATAAAGGGTTATAACAAGAGCTGAGGCTGGGACCAGGAGCCCCTTTGCATATATGCCTGAAAAAGCCTCACGCACTTTCTTAGGCATTTTAAATAAACTGCCAAGCAGAGAAAGAGCGTCGCCTGCAATGAAAAAAAGGAACGAATATATGACCATGCAGATGTAAAAGGCTGAAATGTATCTCACGGGGAGGGTAAGTGCCCTGTACCGGTAGATCCAGTTTTGGAAGAATAAGGACGAAAGGAAGATAAAGAGACCTGAAAAAAGAATATAGGCTACGGAACTTAGAGGGATCCATGACTTGTGATCCCTCAGAAGCCTCCTGTATCTTCCGGAAAGATATATATTTATCAGGATCAGCAAAAATGAGCTGACCGCGAGGAAAATCAGGAATCGCCCCATAAAAACACCCTTAATGCCGCATTCTGCGGCCAATTGTCATTTACCGGATCACATGTTCCGATCCTCTTTGCCTGATGCCATTATAAATGCTTTGACTACATAAGGGTCAAACCTTTTCCCCGACAATCTTTCAATTTCAGCCACGGCCTCTTCATGAGTCTTTGACCTGTCATAATAGTCGTTGGTCATGGCGTCATATGCTTCCGCAACTGCAATTATCCTTCCTGAAAGAGGGATGTCCTCCCCTTTGATCCCCTTTGGATAGCCTGTACCGTCCCAGTGTTCATGATGGCTCAGCACGCCTTCGGCCAGATCTATAGTTTCATCGAAAAGATTTAGTATTCTATATCCTACGACAGTATGCTGCTGCATCTTCCTGTATTCTTCCTCGTTAAAGTTCCTGTGCTTGTTAAGGAGATTATCCTCAAGGACTATTTTACCTATGTCGTGGTAATATCCGTTTTCCGCGATCCTGCTGACCTCAGAACCGGAAAGGCCCATTTGAAAGGCTGTCTTTCTGCAAAGGGCGGCGACGTTCTCGGAGTGCCTCTTTTCACGAGGACTCCGTTCGTGGAGAAGGCTGATGATCTTGTATATCATCCTTGTATTGATTTTTTTTCTGTTTATGGTTTTTTCCTTATACATTCTGTTCTCCGCAGATTCAATGACCTCTTCTATTCTTTGTTCCGGGGATCTTTTGGTGGCTGAACCCAGGGAGATGCTGCCGATAATATCGGTAGAAGACCCTCCGCCAAAAGCTTTTTGGATCCCGGACATGATCCCGCTTGCCTTGTTTTCGTCGCAGAACGGGAGAACGAGCGCGAACTCATCGCCACCTATCCTTGCAAGGATGCCCTTTCCGTCCGAACTTTTCCTGAAGGCCCCGGCAGCTTCCATAAGCAGCCGGTCGCCTGCGGCGTGTCCGAAGATGTCGTTTGTGAGCTTGAGCCCGTTTACGTCGCCGAAGATAACTGATATCGGGAGGTTTTCTTCAACATCTGCAGAAGGAAGCTCTTCTTCGAAGAAGAGCCTGTTGTGTATATCGGTCAGAGGGTCGTGATAAGTCAGATACTTGATGTGCTCCTCTGATTTTTTACGTTCAGTGTTGTCCATAAACGTGACGACAGAGCCGACAAGCACCCCCCCCCTGAATTGCGGGTATGACGAGTATCTTACGTCAAAGCTAGATCCGTCCCTTCGCCAGAAAACTTCGTCATCTACGTATATGCCTATCCCTTTTTTAACGGACTGCATTATCCTGCATTCTTCCTGCGGGAAATTGCTGCCGTCCGGTTTCGTGTGGTGCAGGAGATCATGCATATTTTGTCCGATCAGTTCTTCCCGGCTTGAATACCCGAGCATCTTCAAGGCACTCTCATTGCAGAAGGTACACGATCCCTCCGTGTCCATTCCGTATATGCCCTCAGCGGTCGAATCAAGTATAAGTTTGAGCTGTTCCCTGTTTTCTTCAAGTACCAGATTTGACTTCTCCAGGTCGGAGGTCCTTTCCCTGACCTTTTCTTCAAGGTTCTGGACAAGCTCGCTTACCTTGTCGGCAAGAGTATTGAACGTCCTTGCCAGCGTACCGATCTCATCTTCCCTGTGAATGTGTGACCTTGAGGAGAAATCTCCCTCCTTGAATTTTTTTGCGCTCAAATTCAGGCTTTCAAGCGGTTTAAGCATATTTGAAACAAAGCTCAAAAATAATAGTGCAGTAGCGAGCAGTATCATTACAGAGAAAACTATCGTCAGCCTTATCGTTTCGTATATTTCTTTGGTTAGGAGTGCGTCCGGTACCGATGTAATGAGAAGCATGTCAACACCCGCTGTGTCGAACTCGAATACGTTGACATGGCTGTTTTCGCCATTCACCGTAAGTATATTCTTATCCTGTGAATCCAGATAGTTCCTGTATGCGGTTTTAATGCTCTCGTTGTCAATTTCTCCAATCAGAGTCCTCTCTATGGTGCCGTTGTCGCTTACTCTGAAATTACGGACACCGAGAGAGTTTGAGACCAGCTCTCCTGTATTTCTATCGATTATTACCGCTGCGGCATTGTTTTGCCTAACTATCTCTCTCAGATATGAATCCATTTTGGAAAGGGTTATGTGTGTTCCCAGAACTCCCCAGATATTCCCATCACTGTCGTGCACCGGAGTTCCTACTGAAACAGTAAGGTCATCCATTACGAAATGTTTGTAGAGCGGAGAAAAAGTTGTTTCGCCGTTTTTTAACGCCTCTCTGTACCAGGGTCTTGTCCTCGGATCGAAAGTGCCTGTTTCCAGAGCTAGGTCTCCTTTGGTCATATCTTCGGTCACTTTATAGTATCTGGACTTTCCCCCGGTATCTGAATTGTTTTTCATAATTTCAATAATGTTATCTTTATTTCTGCGCGCTCCGTAGTATTCCCCAGTCTCTGTTCCGACGCTTATGCTGTAAATGGGTGTGCTCCCGTGTGCGCTGAGAAGTCCCACAAAAAATTTGTCGCGGGTTACTTCATTGCTGAAGTCAATTACACCGCTGCGGATCTGGTTCTCTGTTATTTCGTTGATATATCGGGGAAGCCTGATAAATGCATCAAATTTCCTGTAGATAGTCTCATTCATGTCCTGTGCCACAGAGGAAAGAGTATTATCTGCAGTCTCGATCCAGTTTGAAAAAAGGACATAAAAGACGATCCCAAAGGTTATGAGGGTCGTAACAATATATATTGCCATTATATTTTTCTTAATGGAAAAGCTCTTGATAATATTCACTGCAGCCCACCCAGCACTTAATATTCATACCGT
>DAIRTK010000001.1:0-178255 GCA_036803945.1 Synergistaceae bacterium | reverse complement strand
CATATATGATGCCCGATACCTCAAAGGCACCCAACACCGGCCCGACAGTCGCCTCAAGGACGACGATGTACGCCTCGAAGGCTGTAAGGGACGCCTGCTCGAACATCAGAAGAAAGCTTGAGGAATGGAGATCCGCGAAAGGCCTGCCGGCAGAGAGAGCGGTGACTGCCCTTGCTGCGGAATACATGCGGGAAAAGGGAAGGCTGGACGAGTTCGGATACAACATATTCGACGACGGCAGCTCCTGGGACGAGGAAAAATTCGAAGGCGACGCCTACAGGGGCTACGCATGGATCGCAAATGTCATAGAAGTAGAAGTGGATACTGATACGTACGAAGTTTCAGCCGAGAGGGTCTATGCAGCGGCAGAGGTCGGCCGTGCTATAAACCCCATGCAGCTGAAAGGGCAGCTTACGGGAGGTATGCTCCAGGCTATCGGATGGTCGCATCTCGAAGATATGAGGATCGACGACAAGGGCAGGTATACTGCTTCGCACATGAATGCATATCTTGTCCCGACAACGCTCGATACTCCGGAGTGGGAGATAGAGCTGCTGGAGGATCCCTGCGCACAGGGATGCTTCGGCGCAAAAGGCATTGGAGAGCTTCCGATGAACGCCGCGGGGCCTGCATTTGTATCTGCGGTCGACAGTGCCGTAGGCGTATTATGCGACTCTATACCCTGTACCGGGGAGAAGCTCTTCCGGCTTATGTGCCCGGACGAAAAGAAGTCATAGGGGGAGGAAGATAATAATGAGGATAGAAATAACAATAAACGGAGCCCTTTATTACGCCGATGTTCCTCCCATGAAGCCGCTTCTGGCAGTTCTCAGGGAAGATCTGGGCTTTGCCGGATCGAAGGAAGGCTGCGGAGAGGGTGAGTGCGGGGCCTGCTCGGTAATTATTGACGGAAGGCTGGTAAATGCCTGTCTGGTCCCGGCGGTGCAGGCTTCGGGGCGCGAGATCCTGACAGTCGAGGGTCTGGGTGACCCAGATGAGATGGACCTTCTCCAAAGTGCATTCGTATCCGAGGGTGCGGTCCAGTGCGGCTTCTGTACTCCTGGAATGGTAATGGCGGCCCGGGCCCTCCTTGAAGAAAACCCGACCCCGACAAGGGACGAGATAAAGGTCGCACTTTCCGGAAACATCTGCCGCTGCACGGGCTATGAGAAGATCTGCAACGCGGTCGAAAAGGCTGTCAGCGATGGATACTGCGATACCTTCAGGGTCCGTGAGAACCTCTGCAGCGGGCAGGTCCCGACGCCATCTTCTGAAAGTGACAGGAACTGCTTTACCCCGGAAGATCTCAGTGAGGTCTTTGAAATACTTGACTGCAACAGTGATGTTTCAATACTTGCGGGAAGCACGGACATCATTCCCGACATAAAAAACGGGAAATATGCATTCAAAAAGATAATGGACCTAAGCAGGGTCAAAGAGCTGAAGGGGATCAACAAGACCGGGAATACTGTAAGAATAGGGAGCTGTGTCACGAACGGCGACCTGATCAGAAGCAGCATCATAAGGAAGTATCTTCCCGCCCTGTGGGATGCAGCCTTCAGAAGCGGAGCCCCGGCGGTCCAGAACAGGGCGACTATTGGCGGAAACCTTTCCACTGCATCCGGGGCTGCGGATCTTCCTACTATACTGCTTCCACTTGATGCCGGAGTGATAACAGAGGGCCCCGAAGGTGCTCGGGAGATGAAGCTTGAGAAGTTCATCATCGGATACAGGGAACCTGACCTGAAGCCCAACGAGATAATGAGGGAGATAGTGATCCCTGTGCCTAAGGAAAATAGCTTCCAGAAATTCTGCAAGCGGGGTTCCAGAAAGGCTTTGACGCTCTCAAGGATCTCGCTCGGTTTTTACGCAGAGGTCGAAGACGGTGTTATCCGCGAGATCCGCGCAGCGGCGGGAAGCATGTCCCCTATCCCTCTCAGGTTAAATGGACTTGAGTCTGTCCTTAAGATGAAGAGGCTGACCCCTGAGCTTGTCGAAGAGGCGGCCTTAACGGCATACAATGAGGTCAACCCGAGAAAGAGTCCGGAGTGGCGCAAGAGGATGACATCAAATCTCGTAAGGAGTTTCCTTAAGGAACTGATGCAGTAAGAGCAGGAATAAAAGAGAGGCGCCGCCTGACCGGCGGCGCCTCTTTAGAGTAAGGTTATTTTTAATTAAATCTCACCAGGAACGCTGTGAGCGAGTCGTAAAAGCTGTCCGGGTTTTCAAGAAATGATGTCTGCGATGCCTCGGGTATTGTAACCCTTACAGACCCCGGTATTAGCGAACGGTAGTACTCAAGCGTCTCTTTCCTCACCTGATCGTAAACACCGCACATAAGAAGGACCCTTACCTTTATCTGCGGGAGTTTAGGTGTAATGTCCATGTTCTTTAGTACCCCTATGCATGTGAATTCGCTGGGACCCCACATATGCTTATAGACTCTCAGTCCGTTGGGGGTCTTGGGCTTCATTGCGTACTGCCTGAACTGCCTCTGGTGCTTCTGAAGCTCCCTGCACTGGTAGTTTTTGTTGTATTCCGTGATTATCTCCTGGTAAAGCCTGCCGCCGAACTGTATCTCCTTTTCGGATTCCTCGACTGTTCTGACATACTCCTCACCCATCTCCGCGAGCCGTGATTTGGCGTCACGTATCCATATCTCCGTGCTGAGATAAGGGCTCACCATGGTAATTGACTTTACAGGGGTGTCCGGCGTTCTTATTACATGTTCAGCCGCAAGCATCGCCCCCCAGGAATGACCGATCAGATGGAGCCTGTCAACTTTCATCTCTTTGATGATAGTGTTAAGTGTTTCTATATAGCGCTCCGGGATCCATAACGATTCATCGCCGACATCGTTCTTTTCATCGCTTCCGAGCTGGTTGTACAAGTAGACCTTGCAGTCCTTTGCAAGCATTTCGGCCATTGGTGTGAAAGATTCGAAATTGCCTCCCGGGCCCCCGTGAATGAACAAAATAGGGATGGTGGAATCATTGTCGCCTAATACGTTGAGTCCGACATAGCCTCCCGGCACGTCTATGTATTGGGTATTCATCTCAATTGCCATTTTCGGTTCCTCCCTTCGCAGCCTGGTATTTGCTCTCCTAAGATTATAGCTCAATTTTCTGAACATTTGAAGGTTGGGTTATTTGTTTTAGGTATTTTTACTATAAATTTATTGATAGAAGTTATTTATGTAAATTTGGGGCAATTTTATTGTGTTATTTAATGACGGATAAAAATGATCACATTAAACGCTCCATTGACGGATCATTTGTTTTCGATTACAAGCATAATGTAT
The DNA here is from genome assembly GCA_036803945.1 of Synergistaceae bacterium. Lineage (GTDB taxonomy): Bacteria > Synergistota > Synergistia > Synergistales > Synergistaceae > Caenicola. Next base: position 174,954 of record DAIRTK010000001.1, on the reverse strand, counting down.
GTATAAAAGAAAAGTCAGGAGGTATGACAAAATGTCAAATCCGGATCCGGTAATGGCCATTTGTTATGATTTTGACGGTACTCTGGCCCCGGGGAACATGCAGGAACATGATTTCTTCCCGGACCTAAGGATCGCCCCGGGCGATTTCTGGGAGGAATCGAACGCCCTTGCAAGAGAGCAGGAGGTCGACCCCATACTCGCCTATATGAAGCTCATGCTCGACAAGGCGAGGCTCTCCGGCAAGGTGAAGGTCTCAAGGAGTGCCTTCAGGGATTACGGCAGGACTGTAGATCTCTTCAGGGGAGTCAAAAGCTGGTTCGGCGAAATAAACGGCTATGCGGCACAAAAGGGTGTAAGGCTGGAACACTATATCATCTCATCGGGCCTTAGGGAGATGATAGAGGGCACCCCGATAAGCAGGCACGTCAAGGCCATATATGCAAGTTCATTTATTTACGATCAGCACGATGTGGCGATATGGCCCGCCAACGCTGTCAACTACACGACGAAGACGCAGTATCTTTACAGGATAAACAAGGGTATCGAAAGCATAACGGACAACGTGGCGATAAACGAGTTCGTTGCAGAAGAGGACCGCAGGATCCCCTTCTCAAGGATGCTATTCATAGGCGACGGAAGCACCGATGTTCCCTGCATGAAACTGGTGAAGAACCAGGGCGGACATGCGATCGCCGTATATTCCGGAGAGAACGGCGCCGGCAGAGACTACGCCGAAAGACTCCTTCGTGACGGAAGGGTGAACTTTATTGCCGAGGGAATCTACACTAAAAACTCCAGGATCTTCAAATACACATCATCGATCATAGACATGGTTTCGGCTTCGTACAAACTCTACACGATGATGAAATCTGCCGGTAAAAGGCAGGCAGAGGGCGGCCCTGAAAACTGAAAAAGTCCCCTGGGCATGAGTCACGTGGGGGGGGCTACTTTTCCTCCTTTCCGGAGATGTCCCCCTTGATCCTGATGTCCCTTTGGGGGAAGGGTATCTCGATCATCGCGCTGTTAAAGGCCGCCAGTATTTTCTGGCGTATGGAGCTTTTGACGTCCCTTTCCAGATTTTCCTTGATGTCTACGAAGAACTGGGCTGTCAGGTCTATGGAACTTTCACCGAAGTTCTCGAAAAGTATCTTGAACGGAGGCGACTTCAGCACGTTTTTGTCTTTGCTGAGAATATTCCTGACTATGGACATGGCTTTTTCGATGTCAGTGCCGTAGGCTACGGAAATACTGACTTCCGCCCTTGTGAATGAATTGTTGAGTGTAAGGTTCATTATCGCCCCGTCAAGGACTTTGCTGTTCGGTATTATAAGATGGTTGCTCTGCTCGCACCGGACTACTGTATTCTGGAGAGTTATCTCCTCTACTACGCCCCTGCGGTCTGAAATAATTACCTCGTCTCCGATCCTTACCTTTTTCTGAAAGAGAAGTATGATCCCGCTGAAAATGTCTCCGGTGTATCTCTGTGCCCCGAATCCTACGGCGATAGCTATGGCGCCTCCAAGGAAGGCGAATGCCGTAAGGGGGATGTGCAGGCTCCACAGTCCAAAAAATGTAGAAATTATTACCCCGGTGTAGTATATGAATTTCTGTATCAGGAGACTGCTGTGCCTGCTCATTGTCAGGCCGTCAGCCGTCCTTTTCCTGAAAGAGTACGCGAAGTATCTTGTAAGGGCGATACCGATCAGGAAGATCATCAGTGCGAATGAAAACTTGCCTACAGTGATCGGGTATTCGTCCACATGCCAGAGTTCAGTATCTTTTATCCTGGCAATGCTGCTTACCCAGAGGAATCCAAGCTGATCTTCCGCGTCATTGCCCCCTGATATGCGGATCGACTCCTTCTGCAGGTCCATGTACTGGCTTCTTATCATGCCAAGATCCACAAGGTAAGTCAGGTATCTCCTCTTTCTTGCTGAGAGGTTTTCCAGGAACTCGTCCCTTTTCTCGGTGTCTCCCTCAGTCATGAGCGGACTGCTTCCGCCGAACCTTCTTTTTACGGCCTGTTCGGTCTCCCGGATGGTCTGGATGGAATCGACACATTGGGCTATATTTGAATTTGTGTCATCTATGTAGTCATTTGTCTTTGAAAGGATAAATTTTTGCCTTGCAATATCAAGATTGCCCTCAAGAAGGTCCTGCATACCTCGCCATACTGACCTCAGAGATGTCCATTTCTCAATTATTTCAAGGGTCATGAGGATCTCGTCCCTTATGAGCTGTTTTTCGTTTGAGATCCAGAACCTTGTAAACTGGGTCATATCCGAGGGGTCATCAGCGTGTCCCTTTACCGGGTCCAGTTTTTTCTCAAGGAGCAAGACATTCTCGTAAAGAGACTTGGTCTTTTCCAGCACCAAAGTATTGAGAAGAGCGAAATCTTCACTGCTGAACCTGATATTCTGCCTTACTTTTTCAAGCAGAGGTGTAAGTATCGCCAGTTTGCCGTCAGTGTCCTTCTGCTCCCGCTCGGCCAATGATATCGTGGTGTTGTAAAGGGTGTTGAGGGCGGTGCACTGTTCAAGCTTTGCATTTATCTCCCTTATGCGCCAGCTGTTGTTCAGGTTGTTTCCACCAGCCCTGGAAAGGAGGTCGTTGACCAGCCTGAACTTCTTTTCCGCATCTGTCCTCTCCGACGAGTTTCTTACAAGGGAAGCCCTGGCATTCTCTATGACGCGCCTGTACCTGTCGGACTCGTTGCTGTAATTTTCAAGGTCTTCGATTATGTCAAGATAGAGAAGGAATGAGTAGGGCGGCTCTTTATCTGCAAGCTCATCCAGCCTGCCCTCTTCAAGGATGAACTGCGAGGGTGCGGTGCCCTGCTTCTGGAGGAAGTATATGCTGTGGTAGATCTGTATGTTGCGCTCAAGCATCATTTCATAATTTATTACCTGGGAGACGGGTATCCCGTACTGTCTTGCAAGACCGTCCTCAAGTCCCTGTATCTTGAGGATCTCGTATCTAAGGGACCAGATCCTCTCCAGAGGCTGTGACTGGTATTCCAGATATTCCCTCTTTATATCGGCGAGGGTCTCGGAAAATGATATATTGGCGAAGAGCAGAAGGAGCAGAAATGGAATGATGATGAAAGAGCAGCATTTTATCGGCCTTGAATTGATCTTTTCCACTGAAGTTCCCCCCGGGATAAAAGCTTATAAATGCCATTTACAGCGATATTGTACACTAACGGGGCAAAACAGGAGGAACTGCCTGTTGCCACTCTGCAGTCCCTTCCTGTTTACTATGGTTTTCCGTTGAATGGTTTCCTTTGGATGCCTATCCGAGGAGAAAGCCCGGCAGCAGAGGATCTGATTCCTGCTGTACGAGCCAGTTGAATCCTGTAATATTTGCCGACCCCTTTATATATGGCTGTATCGCATCGAATTCCCCGACTTTGAGTCCAGGTTCGTAATGGCCTTCAAATACTGTGCCCAGTATGCTCTCATGGGGGAATATCTCGCCCGGAGCGAGCTCGCCCTTTGCTGCAAGGAGGGCCATCTTGGCACATGTGCCTGTGCCGCAAGGAGACCGGTCAACGTTCTGCGCCCCGAAAATTACGCAGTTCCTCGCGTTCTCGCCCTCTTTATGTATGCCGAACTCTGCAAGCAGGATCATATTGTTTTCAGGGATAAGAGGGTGCTGTACGCTGTGCTGTTTGTTTGCCTCCGCCATTACCTCCAGGCCCATCTTTGTTATTGCACCGGCCTCTGAGGGAACAATTTCAAAGCCAAAATCCTCAGCTTTAAGGATCGCGAAGAAGTTTCCTCCGAAGCAGATGTCGAATTTGACCTTTTTGTCGATCGAAGGGAGGTAAAGGTCAAGGTCCCTTGCATATACAAATGCCGGGACATTCTTAAGTGTAGCGGATACGGCCTCTCCGTTCTCAACGTCAACAGACATCGTAACGAGGCCCGCAGGTGTATCAAGCTTGATCTCGGTAACAGGCTCTGTTACCGTTACCATTCCCAGGTTGACCATCGCAGAGGAAAGTCCTATGGAACCGTGGCCGCACATTGAGACGCTGCCGCCCGAATCGCAGAATATGACCCCGGTATGCGCCTCAGGGTTGACCGGTGGTACCATTATTGCTCCGAACATATCGGCGTGGCCGCGGGGTTCTGTCATTATAAAGCGGCGGAAGTCATTATGGTTGTCGCAGAAATCCTTCCATTTTTCCGACATGGTCTTCCCCTTAAAGATCGGGGCACCGCCGATAATTATCCTTGTGGGCTCTCCGCATGTATGAGAATCTACCGCTGCAACCATTTTGGTGACTTTCATCCTGATCTCCGCCTCCTCATATACTGTTGGACAAAACAAGCTGATAAAGATGCTAACACAACAGAAAGGTATCCGCAATCTTTGGACAGAAATCTTCAAAAAATGATTGACAAATCAAAACACCTTGTTTAATATTTAGATGGAATAAATGCTCCAACTTTGTTATTAATAGGAGAAAACACTCCATGAGCATGAACAGCGAAAAGTCTCTTGTTGAAAGGATCCATTCTGAATTTGCCCGGCTCTCTCCCTCCCAGAGGGCTGTCGGAAGCTTTATTTTGTCCTCATACAGATCCCTTGCCTATGTCACGCTTGCAGAACTGTCCGGGATGACCTCAAAGGGACAGGGTACTGTCGTCAGGTTTGCCCAGACTTTGGGTTACGGTTCATTTTCAGGGCTCAGGGCCGCTCTCAGGGAAGAGATAGAGAGGGCTTCTCCCGGGACCCTGGAAATGTACTCCTCCGAAAAGGGAGAGGGCGGCGAAGCAGAGCCCTATGAGAAGATATTTGAGATGGAAAGGGCGCTGATGGAGGATACTTACCGCCTTATCGACAGGGAAAGATTCAACGCTGCGGTAAGGATAATTTCAGAGGCCCCGGCTGTGATCGTATCGGGGACCGGAAGCAACTCATTCCTTGCGGAATACGCGGGCTACTTTCTGGGAACTATGAAGAACAATGTCCTGACTGTAACGGACAGTGATCTGTCCGGAATGAACAGCATCATTGATGCCCCGGAAGGTGCGGCAGGATTTGTATTCAGCTTCCCCAGGTATCCGGTCAAGACACAGCCTATCGTTCAGGCAATGAAAAAAAGAGGTATCAGGACGGTAGGCATAACTGATTCCATGATCTCGCCGATAGCAGGCTTATGCGACCATCTTTTTCTGGTCCCCCAGAGGTTCATGTCATTCATGGACCCATACTCGGCGGTCATGTCACTGATACATTCCATCCTTTACGGGGTATATCTCTCTGACAGGGAGAAGTGCAGGATGCGGATGGAGGCAAGGAGACACATCTTCGAGGGTGAAAAACTTTTTGTCTCGGAAAATGTACATCTTCCGGACCTTATGCCCTGAAGATTCTGAAGCACATTACCCGGCAGGCCGGGAAAATCAAACAGGAGGCGTTATAAATGGCATATGATGTTCGTTTTGTTTCTCAGGCAGATGCCGAGTCCCTCGGCATAACGATGAAAGAGGTCATGGACCAAGTTGAAACAGGCTGGAAAATGAACGGCCAAAAGAAGACAGAGCTTCCTGCCAAGATCGGGGTCCATCCCAGGCATGACTGCTATATGCATGCGATGCCCTGCTGGATCGGCGGGGAAGTTGATATGGCAGGCATAAAATGGGTCGCCGGCTACCCGAGCAATCTGCAGAAAAAGCTGCCCTACAACAACGGTGTTTTTATTCTCAATGATGTCGAGACAGGTGTTGTGAAGGCAATAATGGACTGCAACTGGATGACTACCTGGAGAACAGGCGCAGCGGCAGGCCTGGGAGCCAAATATTTTGCAGACCCCGATGCGGAGGTCGTTGCAGTGGCGGGTCTTGGCACCATAGGGAAGATAACCCTTCGCGCCTTTAAGGAGGTCCTTCCTAAAATGAAGGCGGTAAAGCTTTATGATCCAATGCCGGGGCAGGCCGAGAGATACATGGAAGTTATGAAGGACGTATGCCCTGATGTGGAATTCGTTGTATGCACGGACATAAAAAAGGCATGCGAAGATGCCGATGTTGTGACGACCTGCGCTCCGATCCTTGAAAAGCCCGACAGGATAATCAGCGCCGATATGCTCAAGAAGGATGTCTTCTGCATGACGAGCGACTATGACTCTACATTTGCGGCAGACACAGTGAACAAGGGAAGGGTCTTTGTCTGTGACGACCGTAACCAGTACCTGTGGACCCAGGAACACGGGGTATACTTCCAGAACGGATATCCCCTCGCAGACGAGATCTACGCTGATATGGGCGATGTCGTTGCCGGAAAGGCGGCACCCGTCAGGGAAGGAAGAAGGACATGCCTCTTCATGGGTATAGCAAGCCACGACGTGATGACTGCGAAGCTTATCCTGGAAAAGGCAGCAGAAAAGAATGCCGGAACCATGCTGAAGCTTTGATCCGAAACGGCACACTGTCCATGCGGAGAGCGCAGACAGTTGTCCGGACTGAGATGAGAGCCCTCCTCTCCCGTAAGGATATTGCGGGGAGGGGGCTTTTTAATTTTCTCCTTCTTTAATATATATTGGCAATAATTTAATGAAAAAAGAGAAGATCCGCAATATGCGCCCTATGGCAGGCATTATATTGACTCACATTAAGAAAGATAATATATTTCCACAGACAGTTTTCTGATATTGCCGCAGTCCGGTAATTTTCGGCACACCCGCATGATGTTTCAGTCCTCAGGCTCTTACGACACAAATTACTGATATGTTTTTCATCTTTTTTATGCAATAATTATTGAATGACGGTCAAAATCCGGGGTATAGGCAGAGTTCAGCTCCGGATCCACATAATCAATGAGGAGGTAACTGCAATGACAAAGAGGAAGATGGTAACTCTGGACGGCAACGAGGCAGCTGCGTACGTCGGGCACGCAGTTAATGAAGTGATCGCGATCTATCCCATAACACCATCTTCGCCGATGGGTGAATGGTCAGACCAGTGGACTTCAGAGGGACGCCCCAACATCTGGGGAACAGTCCCCCATGTTGAAGAGATGCAGAGCGAGGCAGGGGCCTCCGGCGCCTACCACGGAGCAGTTCAGGCCGGAGCACTGGGAACAACGTTCACCGCATCCCAGGGATTGCTGTTGATGATACCGAACATGTACAAGATCGCAGGCGAGCTTACCAGCACGGTAATGCACGTTACGGCAAGGACTCTTGCGACCCATGCGCTTTCGATATTCGGCGACCATTCGGACGTGATGGCAGTGAGGCAGACCGGCTGGTCGATGCTCTGCTCCTCGACGGTACAGGAAGTGATGGACATGGCCCTGATAGCTCAGATGGCCAGCCTTGAGAGCCGCGTGCCGGTAGTTCATTTCTTCGACGGGTTCAGGACGAGCCACGAAGAGATGAAGGTGGAAGAGATCGAATATGATGATATGCGCGCGCTGATAGACGACGATCTTGTCAGGGCCCACAGATACAACAGGCTAAGCCCTGATTCACCTTTTATACGCGGAACGGCACAGAACCCCGATGTCTTCTTCCAGGCGCGTGAGGCATGCACCCCCTTCTATAAAGCTGTTCCCGACATAACGCAGAAGGCCATGGACCGCTTCGCGAAGCAGGTCGGCCGCAAATATAATCTCTTTGATTACTACGGCGCAGATGATGCGGAGAGAGTTATAGTTATGATGGGATCCGGAGCTGCGGTGGCCCGCGAGACAGTTGACAGGCTAATGCAGGACGGAGAAAAAGTGGGACTTCTCGTTGTCCGCCTTTACCGTCCGTTCGACATATCAAGGTTCCTCAACGCCCTTCCCGCAACAGTCAGCAGGATCGCGGTCCTTGACCGCTGCAAAGACGCTGCTGCGATCTGCGAGCCCCTCTGCATGGATGTCAGGGAAGCGCTCTCGGGAAGCGACATCACGGTCGTAGGAGGCCGATACGGACTCTCCTCCAAGGACTTCACGCCGGCAATGGTCAAGGGCGTATACGACGAGCTGAAAAAGGCTCTGCCGAAGGACAGCTTCACCATAGGCATTGAAGACGACATCAGCTTCTCGAGCCTCGCCTATGATCCTTCATTCGATACGGAAGATCCCAAGACGGTCCGCTGTCTCTTCTACGGACTTGGTTCAGACGGAACTGTCGGTGCCAACAAAAACTCGATCAAGATCATCGGAGGCGAGACAGACCTTTACGCACAGGGCTACTACAGCTATGACTCCAAGAAGTCGGGCGGCATAACCGTCAGCCACCTCCGTTTCGGACCCAACCCGATATACGCAAGCTACATGATAAACAGGGCAAACTTCGTTGCCTGCCACGTATACTCATTCCTTGAGAAGCTGGATGTGCTCAAGGGTGCGGCAGATGGAGGCACATTCCTGCTCAACAGCCCCTTCGGCCCTGATGATGTTTGGGACAGGCTTCCGAAGACCACGCAGCAGAGGATAATAGACAAAAAACTCAAATTCTACACAATAGACGCAGTTAAGATAGCAAGGGAGACGGGCATGGGCGGACGCACCAATACCATCATGCAGACATGCTTCTTTGCGATAAGCGGAGTTCTTGAGAAGAAGCGGGCGATAAAGGCGATCAAGGACGCCATCGTAAGCAGCTACAGCCGCAAGGGGCAGGCTGTCGTAGACCAGAACATAGCGGCAGTCGATGCTACCCTGGCGAACCTTTATGAAGTGAAGGTGCCCAAGAAGGCGACGTCAAAGTTTGACATCAAGCCCCCGGTGGCTGACGACGCTCCTGAATTCGTGAAGGATGTCCTTGGTCCGATGATGGTGCTCAAGGGAGATGATCTCCCGGTATCGGCACTCTCCGAAGACGGGACCTTCCCGAGCGGCACGACGCAGTATGAAAAACGCAGCATTGCAATAGACATCCCCTCATGGGATCCGTCGCTCTGCATCCAGTGCGGAAAGTGCGCCCTGGTATGCCCGCATGCCGCGATAAGAGCCAAAGTCTACGATGCCGATCTGCTCAAGGGTGCGCCCAAGACATTCAAGAGCGCAGACGCGAAGTGGAAGGAGTTCCAGGGCGCGAAGTTCACTGTACAGGTAGCTCCGGAAGACTGTGTGGGATGCGGACTCTGTGCATACAACTGTCCCGTTAAGGCGAAAGAGGGAAGCACGGCCCGTCCCCTTATGATGGTCACCCAGATGGATGTACGCGAGAAAGAGCGTGAGAACTGGAACTTCTTCCTCGAATTGCCCGATGTTGACCGCAGCAAGCTCAACCTCGGACTTGTGAAGGACGTTCAGCTCCTCAGGCCTCTCTTTGAGTTCTCGGGTGCATGCGCAGGATGCGGCGAAACACCCTACCTTAAACTTCTCTCTGCACTCTTCGGCGACCGCGCGATAATAGCCAATGCAACAGGCTGCAGCTCTATTTATGGCGGCAACCTCCCGACCACCCCATGGGCAGTCAACGATGAGGGCCGCGGACCTGCGTGGAGCAACTCGCTCTTCGAAGACGCAGCCGAATTCGGGCTGGGCTTCCGGATGGCGATAGACAAGCACTGCGAATATGCAGCAGAGCTCCTTGAGAGGATGGCCCCGGTCCTTGGGAAGAAACTCGTAAAATCGATACTTGAAGCGCCTCAGACGACAGAAGCTGAGATAAGCGAACTCAGGCAGAAGGTCGAGGAGCTCAAGGGCCAGCTGGAGTATATGGGGACCGAAGAGGCTGAAGAACTCATCTCGCTGGCAGACAACCTCGTCAAGAAGAGCGTATGGTGCGTAGGCGGCGACGGATGGGCATACGATATAGGCTACGGCGGACTCGACCACGTTATAGCATCCGGAAAGAACATCAACATCCTGGTCCTTGACACAGAGGTCTACTCCAACACGGGAGGACAGATGTCAAAATCCACACCGCGCGGTGCTGTTGCCAAGTTTGCAGCCGGAGGAAAGAGGATGGGCAAGAAGGATCTTGCGCTCATGGCCATGAGCTACGGAAGCGTATATGTGGGAAGGGTCGCACTCGGAGCGAACGACGCCCATACAGTAAAGGTCTTCCGTGAGGCCGAGGCCTTTGAAGGGCCGTCGCTCATAATAGCCTACAGCCACTGCATAGCACACGGAATTGACATGATGAAGGGTCTTGAACAACAGAAAAAGGCTGTCGAGTCTGGACATTGGATGCTGATGAGGTATAATCCTGATTTGGCAAAAGAGGGCAAAAACCCCCTCGTTCTGGACAGCAAGGAACCCAGTCTTCCGCTGAAGGATTACATTTACAACGAGACTCGTTTCAAGAGCCTTGCAACGGCAGATCCGGAAGTGGCAGAGGCACTGCTGAAAGAGGAAGAGAAGGACATAAAGGCGCGCTGGCGTTACTACAGCCATATGGCCGCCATGAAAATGGAGGACTAGCGGTAAATGGAAAAAAGTGAAATAAAACAGGAGATCAAAGATACCAAAGGGCGTGTAATAGCGACCAAAGTCAGCTGCTCCGGAAATAATAAATGCGGAGAGGCCCCTGAGGGGTCATGCGGCTGCATGGCCGGCGGGGACATTGCCCCTGTAGTCGAGGTCAGGGAAATTCCCGTACCGGAGAAAAAAGCATCTGCTCCAAGACCGCGCGTCGGCATCATGGAGACTGCATTCAGAGATGCCCATCAGTCTATTATGGCTACAAGGCTCCGCACGGATGACATGCTCCCCATCTGCGAGATCATGGACGAAGTTGGATACCATTCGGTCGAGATGTGGGGCGGAGCTACATTTGACTCCGCTATGCGATTCCTTAACGAGGATCCGTGGGACAGGCTCCGCCAGATCAAAAAGCGCTTGAAGAAGACAAAGACCCAGATGCTTCTCAGGGGCCAGAACCTGGTCGGATACAGGCATTACTCCGACGAAACGGTACGCGAGTTCGTAAAGAGGGCCATAGGCAACGGTATAGACATCATAAGGATCTTTGATGCCCTGAACGACCTCCGCAACATGTCGATCGCAGCCGAAGCGGTCAAAAAAGAGGGCGGAGAGCTCCAGATGTCAATTTCCTACACCATATCACCCGTACATACGCTTGAACTTTTCGCCAAGCAGGCACAGGATATGGCGGATATGGGTGCAGACTCCATCTGCATAAAGGATATGGCAGGCCTTATGTCGCCGGTCGCAGCTTCAGAACTTGTTACCGCGATAAAAAAGAAGGTCAGCCTGCCGGTACAGCTTCACAGCCACTACACGAGCGGCATGGCGGCAATGAGCTATCTGGCCGGACTTGAAGCGGGCGCTGACGTTATCGACTGCGCAATATCACCCTTTGCAATGGGAACGAGCCAGCCTGCCACGGAAGCCATGGTTGCGGCACTTAAAGGCGGTCCGCTCGATACCAACCTCTCCCTTAAAAAACTCCTGCCGGTGGCGGAGTACTATGAGGGTCTTAAGAAGAAGTACAGCGACATAATCATGGGAGTAAGCGGAGTAGACATAAACATTCTTCTCTACCAGGTCCCCGGAGGGATGTACTCTAATCTTCAGAGCCAGCTCAAGGAAGGAAATGCCTTCCATAAGTTCAAAGAGGTCATGGAGGAAGTCCCGAGGGTCCGCAAGGAGATGGGATATCCGCCTCTTGTCACGCCTACCAGCCAGCTGGTAGGTACACAGGCTGCGATGAATGTCATCTCAGGCGAGCGCTGGAAGATGGTCTCGAAGGAAGTATTACAGTACTTCAGGGGATACTATGGCAAGACACCTGCCCCTGTTGACCCCGAGATCCAGAAGAAGGTCCTCGGGGATGAGATCCCGATCACATGCAGGCCCGGAGAGAAGATCGAGCCCGAGCTTGAAGCGGCGAGGAAAGAGATCGGTGTATGGATGACTCAGCCTGAGGACGTCCTCAGCTATGTCCTCTTCCCGCAGGTCGCCAAAGATTTCCTGCCTAAAAAGTATGCGAAGGAAAACTGCGTCGATATAGGTTTGGAGGAGCAGGTCTCTCCGGAAGCGTACGCAGTATAGCAGTAAAGATAAGGGATAAACATTAACGAGCAGGGACCTCCGATAAACAATTAGTGCGGAGGTCCTTTTTATTGCTCTAAAAATTAAATATGAGTTAAAATTCTTAATCAGATAGACTGACAAAATATCCCAATGTGATGCCGGGTATATGGAAAGGATGAAAACAATGGAATTTTTTATCGACACTGCAAATATTGATGAAGTAAGGACAGCCTGTTCATGGGGCATAATATCCGGAGCAACTACCAACCCGACACTTGTCTCAAAAGAGGGAAGCGTAGATTTTCACACACGCGTCCGTGAAATAGCGGAGACTGTCAATGGACCCGTGAGTGCCGAAGCTGTGTCGCTTGAAAAAGAGAAGCTGATCGAAGAAGCAAGGGTAATTGCGAAGATAGATCCGAACGTTGTTGTAAAGATCCCCCTCTGCCCGGATGGACTGGGTGCTGTAAAGGAGCTTTCGAAAGAGGGCATCAAAACCAACGTTACCCTGATTTTTTCAGCAAACCAGGCTATCCTGGCCGCCGCCGCCGGTGCAACATATGTCAGCCCATTTGTCGGACGTCTCGATGACATCGGTGAAGACGGAATGCAGCTCGTCAGGGACATAGCAGAGATATTCGATATCTACGGGATAGAGACGAAAATAATTGCGGCAAGCCTCCGTCACCCTGCCCATGTCTTCGAATCGGCAAAGGCAGGTGCGCATGTTGCCACAGTTCCGTTCAAGGTCCTGAAAATGATGTTTGAGCATCCTCTGACAGCAAAGGGGATAGACCAGTTCAACAGTGACTGGGAGAAGTATCTGGGAGCTAAGAAATAACCACCTTGGAGAATTTGCAGCGTCTGCGCTGCGGGGAATTTGCGGTGTCACCACCGCGGTGAATTTGCATCGCTTCGCATCGCGGAGAATTGCGGCCAAAGGCCGCGGAGGTTCAAAATCGCTGTCGTTCTATAAGAAAGCACTCCGGGACGATTCATAAGGCCTTCATTCACCGCAGCTTGTAAAGCTGCAAATTCACCGCGATGCGAAGCGATGCAAATTCTCCAGCGACGAAAGTCGCGAATTCTCCGCAGCCAAAGGCTGCAAATTCCCCGGCGGACGCAGTATCCACCTGCCCTTGCAACTGCTTGCCAACTGCTTGCCGCGGGCAGATCCCCGCCCGCTTCTCATATCGATGCCATTATCCTCGGAAGCGCAAGCTTCAGGACCTCTATTCCCTTAAGATATTCGGATACGGGGATCTGTTCATTGGAACTGTGGTCGTACATTGAGTTTCCCGGTCCGTAAGCTCCCATATGGCAGCCCCATGGAGAGAGGACGTTGAAATCGCAGGTCCCCTGTTTAGCCAGCACTCTCGGGGTGGCGCCGCTGTCCCGTATCGCATTTCTGAAGGCTCTTATAACGGGGTCTGACTTGTGGACTCCGTATGGAGGCACATACTCTATGATCTCAGACCTTACTCCGTAGGCAGCCGCTGTCTCCCTTATCATCAGCTCAAGCTCCTCCTGGTCCGCACCTATAGGCGTCCTGAGGTCCATAGTTATGCTGGCGCTTCTTTTTCCGGCCTCACGTCCTTCCATTTGCATGATCGCCACAGACCAGCCTTTCCCCATATTCCCGGTGATGTCGATTATGGACGATGCGGCCCTGACTGAATCAGTAAGCGGCCCCGGGCTTCCGGACCTGTGGGCGCCCTCGTCCTCTCCAGTTATGTCGAAAAGTATCCTTCCGCGGTATGAGATCGCGACTCCGTCGCTTCCGGTAGGCTCGCCTATGACACATGCCTCGGGCGAGTGGAGAGGCATGCGAAACCTGGCACCTTTTGAATCTATCTCCTCGCCTACGGCGGCGACAAAGGTGATCCTCCAGTCCTCCGGCACGGACACGGCTCCGCCCGCAACCGCCATGGCGCAGCACGGTCCCTTGGCATCGACGCTTCCTCGCCCACGTATGACCTCATCATTTATCAGTACCTCAGGCCCGGCCGGAACGGTGTCGATATGGCTGAGAAGTACAAGTTCCTTATCCCCGGTCCCGCGCTGTGCCACAACACTTCCTGCCCCGTCAAGATGCGATCCGCTCCATCCGAAGCGGGGCAGCCGGTCTGCCAGCATCCTTGCCGCGTCTGCCTCATGTCTGGTCGGACTGGGTACTGCCACAAGGTCCGCAAGGAGTCTTGCCGATTCGGGAAGTCCCATCTCAAAATCCCTCCAGTGTTTTTGCCAGTATAAGAGAGGCCTCTTCAAAGTCATCTTCGACCGCAGCGAAGGAGGGGAGGAACCTTAGTGTGCGCGGGCCTGCAGTCAGCGATAGCAGGCCTTTTTCCTGCAGTGCCCTGACCACCCCAACGGCCGGGATGTCCAGCTCTATGCCGTTAAGAAGGCCCATGCCGCGGATGTCTTTGATATGGCTGCTTCCTATTGCTCTGATCCGGGATCTGAAAAACTCACCTGACCTTGCAGCTTTTTCAGGGAGATCGCTCTGCATGACCATCGAAAGTACTGCCAAAGAGAGAGCTGCTGTGAATTCATTCCCGCCGTATGTGGATCCGTGGCTGTGTGGAATGAAGTCTCCCAAATGCTTTTTCCATATTAGGGCACCTGCAGGAAGACCTCCTGCAAAGCCCTTTGCAAGGCAGACCATGTCCGGGTCCAGCCCTGTAAGCGAGCTTGCAAGCGGCGAGCCGCACCTGCCAAGGCCGCTCTGAATTTCATCTGCTATCAGGAGGGCCGAATGTCTGCGGCAGGCTTCTGTGATCTCCGCTCCCTTCTCGGGAGAGAGGGGGAATACCCCTCCTTCTCCCTGTACCGGTTCAATAAAGACGGCCGCGGTGTCACCGTCGATATTTTCGGCAATTTCCCCGGCGGAAAAATGTTCGGCCTTTCCCAAAAGCGGCATGAATGGTTCCCTGTATTTGGGATTGAAGGTCACTGAGAGGGCCCCGCAGGTGCGTCCGTGGAAGCCTCTTCTGCATGCCAGTATTCGCCTGCGCCCGCTCCTCAGGATCAGCGAGAGTTTTATTGCCGCTTCAATGGCCTCGGTGCCGCTGTTGCACAGGAAGACCAGTCCCTCACCAAGCATGGAGCCAAGTTCATCAGCCAGTTTTTCACGGAGAGGTGATTCAAATCCGGCTCCGCTTGTCCATATCCCCTTTGACGCTTTTTCAAGGGCTTGGGTAAGTACCGGGTGAGAGTGGCCGAAAAGAGATGCACCGTGGCCGTTAAAAAAATCGAGGTACTCTCTCCCGGCCGTGTCAAAAACACGGCTTCCGACCCCATGGGTAAGGGCGATGCCCCTCCCGCCGTAAAGGGAGCTTAGAGAGTCAGGCATGTTGCGTTTCCCCCTTCCGCGTTTTTCAAAGGCAGCGGGACTCTTCCGTCCGCAAGGTATATTGCAGGGACTCCAAGGTCAAAGGCCTCACGGCAGGCCAGAAGCTTTCTCTTCATATTGCCTGCGGCATACTCTTCGAGCTTTTCCCATGTCCCTTCCGATGTGCGGGTCCTTATGAGGGAGTCCGGATCATCCATATCCTTCATCAGTCCAGGTACATTCGAAAGTATGACAAGAATGTCGGCGCCTACTGCGCCTGCCGCCGAAGCGGCAAGTCGGTCGCCGTCAATGTTCAACGAAAGTCCTGATTTTGTGTCCAGGCCCAGCGGAGGCAATATCGGGATCCGCCCGCTTTCTGTGACGGATAGGATCTTTTCCGGAACGACCTTTGTTATGGTCCCGCTGTAATTGCCCCTGAGGATGCGTGTCCTTCCGCCCGAATACTCACGGAGGACGTCCTTCCTGTCGGCGAAGACCCCCTCCGTTCTCTCAGGGTCCAGGAACTCCGATGAAGCGCCGAATGAGGCAAGTGTGTCCGAGATCTTTGCCCCGTAGGCAAGGGCGGCTTCTCTGAAGAGTTCCCTCTCCCTCTCTCCTACAAAACGGCTTCTGTAGCCCGAAGGGCTCGTTACCATCCTGATCTCCACGCCCTGTTCCCTGCACAGCCTGTCCATGATCCCGCTTGCACCGTGGACGAGGACCCATTTTTCTCCTGTCGCTACCCTTGCGGCCAGCTCTGACATCAGAGACCCAAGTTCGTTGCCCTCCGCACCGCCTATCTTGACTACTCCGATCAATCTTCTCTCCTCCTTTTCATCTCTCTTTTACTTTGAGCAGCTCTATTTTTCTCAGGCCGGATAGAGGGGCATCATTTCAAGCCCCGCTCCTTCTTCTATACCCATCATGATGTTGGCGGACTGAACTGCCGATCCGGCCGCACCCTTAAGCAGATTGTCGATCGCAGAGGCGGCTATCGCCCTGCGCCCGTCTTCGGCCAGGGCAAAGCCTGTGAGGACTCTGTTGCTTCCCATTACGAACCTTGGGTCCGGGATGCGAAAATGGACCGGTTTTGCCGGTGAGACCGACACAAAGGGTTCTCCCGACCACTGTGCACGGTAGAGCTTCCATATGTCAGGTTCCCGAAGCCTTTCCTTCAATGTTACATGGGCGATGCACTGTATGCCCCTTATAAGCTCGACGGCGGTGACGGTCATGCTTATATCTCCTTCGGGGATGCCGAGTTCCTGGATCACCTCTGCCATGTGTCTGTGAACAAAGGGCGATACCACTCTCAGGGACCTGCTCCTGAGAGAGTGGGAGCTTCCCTCTTTTGCCTCAGCTCCACCTTCGGAAGAGCCTACACGGCATTCGATCCTCGCGCTTTCTATAAGGCCTGCCTTCGCAAACGGGAGGAGAGCGAAGATCGCAGACGTGGCGTTGCATCCTACTCCGGATATCAGGTCCGCCCCCGCCATTTCCTGTCTGTGCAGTTCAGGAAGCCCGTAGACAGCTCCTTCGAGCAGTTCGGGGCATGGGTGCTCCGTCTCGTACCATCTTTTATAATCTTTATGGTCCCTGAGCCTGAAATCTGCCGAAAGGTCGACTACCTTCTGTCCGGCTAAAAGCCTTTTCTTTGCAGTCTCGGCAGCAGCCTTGTGAGGCAGTGCCAGGAATACTAGTTCTGCGTCGATAGCCCCCCCCTCCTCCGGTGAGATGAAGTTCACATCCTGATATGCGAAGCGAAGATGAGGATGTATTGCCCCGACGGGTGTTCCGGCTTTGCTTCTTGATACGGCCCCGGCGAGCTCCATGTCAGGGTGACGCGCTATTATGCGAAGCAGTTCTCCTCCCGTGAAGCCCGTAGCTCCCCATATGATCACAGGTACTTTTCTATCCATTCCAGGTTCCTCCCATTTAAGATTTTGGCAACAAAAAACCCGCTCCTCTTCAGGAAGCGGGCCGGTCTTTACAGAATGTCGCGGATAACTCTCACTGACTATACTGCAAAAGCAAACGGCCCACCATGCAACCACGCTTTATCCCGTGCTTGCACTTGTTTGCAGATATCTGTTTGGACATTGCTGACAAAGTTACGTTCATAGTTACGGTCTCCTGTCCCATGCAGCCCTTACGACTGCGCCCGGGATATCTGTTTGTGTAGGCTCTATCGAATTTCTGAACTCACCGCCGTCATTGACCTCGTTGACCAGCCATCTCCCGTCTTTCCTAAAGAGGTCGACAGCAAGGAATTCCCCTCCGATCGCAGAGTGGACCGATCTCAGCACAGATCTTATATCGTCGTCGAGGGGGAGGTTAGCGGCAGATCCGCCGCGTGCGGTGTTCGTTATCCAGTGGGCGCTTTGCCTCGTGATCGCACAGATGGGTTCTCCGTTTACGACAAACGCCCTGACATCGAAGTCGCCCTTTTCGATGTACTCCTGAATGTAAAAGGTGTTGTGTACGGCACCCAGCATCGATTTGTGCTCAAAGACAGCTTCGGCTGCCTCTCGGTCGTTGATCTTGGCGAGAAGCCTTCCCCAGCTTCCGCTTACAGGTTTGCACACGGCAGGATAACCGAGATCCTCAAGTGCCTCCAATGCGGCTTCGGGGGTAAATGCAGTCCTGAAGCGCGGCTGCTCTATCCCTGCCTTCGCAAGAGCTATGCTCGTGCTCAGCTTGTTGCCGCAAAGTGCCATCACCGAAGAGGGGTTGATTACCCTTATCCCCTGTGATTCCAGTATCTGTGCCACAGCCTCGTTCTGGTTGTGTGAGACGCACCTTGCGAGCACGACATCTTCCTTCTCGCAGAAGGGTTTTTCGGCATACCAGACGTCGGAAACGTTCATGAGCTCGCAGGGGATGTTCTCCCTAACTGCGGCTTCACGGAGAAGTTTCTCTTCAACTCTGAGCCTTGTGAATAGTATTCGCAGTACAGCCAAGGCTACTCTCCCCAGTCCTCCTGGACCTGCGGGGCTTCTTCGACAGTAACGGGATCAAGGGCGATCACCTCAAGCTCAGTCCCGCAGTCCCCGCAGACCAGAAGCTCACCTTCAGAGCAGTCGTTGGGAAGATCGATCCTTGCTTCGCAGACAGTACATGTAGCAGTCATCACATATAACCTCCTATGGTTTAATATTGTATTAATAAATCAACTAGAGTTGATTTGTATCATATAATTATCAGAATACAGTCTTTGTTAAGTAATTATCAATTTCAATTTTACCCAAAAAGTTCATTTTATGACCTAAAAATGAACAAACTTAGTTAATTAATATAAATTTGATTAATTGTATGCTGTGGAATCATACTCCTTATTTCAGAAGTGTCAATAGCCTGGGTAAAAAGTTTGTATTGTATTACAAAAACCGGACTATTATGTGCTCTTGAAAGGATCAGGGTCTATTTGAAATGAAAAGATGAGCCCGGGTGCTAATGTCTGCTCCCGGGCTCATTTAATTTATAGGTAATATCAGATGATCATCAGTGTCCGGTTTCAAGCCTTTTGCTTTCCGAGACCAACTTTCGTATCTCTTCCCTTGCCTTTGGTTCCCGGTTTATGACGCCTGCTCCGTTAACGCACCCTCCCGAGCATGTCATGACCTCAAGCAGGTCGAAGGGGCCGCCGTTTTTTGCGTAGGCTCTCATTCTTGCAATTTCAGACTTGCTGGTTCCGTTGATGCAGGCTGTCCTTATCTCCCTTTCACCCCCGACGGCACTCTTTACGGCCGAGGCTACACCTCCGCTCAATGCAAAGCCCCTTCCTTCCGCCGAGGCCTCGGTAAATTCCCTCTCTTCATCGCATGAAGCAGGATCTATCCCTGCAGCCTCAAAGACTGAGGAGAGCTCTTCAAAAGTCATTATGTAGTCTACGCATGAGTCTTCCATAGCTTCACGCCTCTTTGCTACACATGGTCCGATAAAGACCGTAAGTGTCCGGGGATCCCTGGATTTGACAATTTCTCCGGTGTAGTGCATTGGGGTGGGTGTGTCGGATATGTGGGGCAGCATCTCGGGCATATGCCTGCGTACAGTCTGGATGTAAGCAGGGCAGCATGAGGTAGTCATGAAGGACGCATCTTTTGAAAGCCTCTCTGTCAGTTCTTCCGCTTCCTCCCTGGCTGTCTTCTCCGCGCCGACAGCTACCTCTACCACATCAGCAAATCCAAGTTTTTTCATCGCCGTCACAAGCTGCCCCAGAGATGCGCCGAACTGGCCCACAAGAGCAGGAGCGGTGATAGCGGCGACCTTCCTGCCGCTTTTGAGTGCCATTAATATGTCTACGACCTGGCTCCGTTCAAGTACGGCACCGAATGGACATGCAGCAACGCAGCAGCCGCAGCTGATGCATTTTGTGAAATCTATCGTTGCGGCACCGTGCTCTCCCTTGGCAATGGCATCTACGGGGCAGGTCTCCTCACAGGGTACCGATATTTTGGAGATAGCGTGGTATGGGCAGGCATCCCTGCACTTTCCGCAGTTCCTGCATTTCTTAATGTCGATGGACGAATGCCCCTCCTTTACGGTGACAGCCCCGAAAGGACAGACAGTTTCGCAGGGTCTGGCCAGGCATCCCTGGCAGAGTTCCGTCACATAGTACCTCGAGTTGACGCAGCCCTTGCACGCGATGTCTATGATAGTAAGAGGAGGCCCCTCAAGTCGCTTTCTCTTAAGTGCCGCATCGGCGTACTCCAGCAGGGAAGTCATTTCGTCGTCGGCCTCGACGCTGAAGCCAAGGCCCGCAAGTACCCTGGACCTTACGACTGCGCGCTCTTTGTAGACGCAGCAGCGATATTTTGCCTCTGAGCCGGGAGGTATCCTTTCAAAGGGCAGACGCTTGATCCCCTGTCTGAAATTGTCTCCCCAAAAAGATTCTGCGATTTTCCTTATTATCCATCTTTTGGTGTTGATAAGATGATTCTTCAATTCACAATTCCTCCGTCCGGATGATAAAACGTTCGCAGAATCCTATACCCAATCATGACAAAGCGCAACATGATCCCGCCTATTTTTAAAATAGGCGGAAAAGTGTAAATTGTCAGAAGCGTTATCTTTCACATGTTTGAGCGTATGCTGATACAATTAGTCAGGTAACTCAGGTCACTTTGGACAGGGGGAGCAGAGATGCCTGTTTGGGATATCATAGGTCCGGTCATGATAGGTCCTTCTTCAAGCCATACAGCCGGTGCCGTTCGCATCGGAAGGATAGTCAGACTCTGCTGGGGCGGAGAGGTCAAAAACGTGAACATATACATGAGAGGCAGCTTTGCGACAACCGGTGAAGGTCACGGCACCGATAAGGCGCTGCTTGCAGGACTGCTCGGACATTCGCCCGATGACCCTGAGGTACGCCGGGGAAGAGAGCTTGCATTGAAGTCGGGAATGAATTTCAATTTTTATGATGAAGATCTTGAGGGTGCCCATCCTAACTCGGTAAGGATAGAAATATGGGAAGACGGAGGGAGAAGGATGGACGCCACGGCAGCCTCCCTTGGGGGAGGAGCTGTCTCCTTGCAGGAACTCGACGGCTTCGAGGTCGATGTCTCATGTCTGCTGCCGGTCATAATAATTATGAACAGGGATGTTCAGGGAGTGGTGGGCGCTGTCACGACGTACCTCTCCTCACAGGGGATCAACATTGCAACGATGAAGCTTCACAGAGACAGCAGGGGAGGGCTTGCGACGATGGTACTTGAACTTGACGGAAGCGAACCTGCTGTAAAGGCCGGAGAGATAATGCATGTCCACCAGGCCGTAGTAAGAGTCATTTCGATACCGGGGGTGGCGTTGTGAGATCATTGCTCGAACTGGCGAAACTTGCCGAGGAAAATCGGATCTCCCTGCATGAGGCTGTTCTTACCGCGGATTCCCAAGCGACCGGAGTCTCTTCAGACGAGATATTTGGCCTGATAGGTTCGAGGCTGAATGATATGCATCGGTCTGCAGATGAGGCGAGATTCAGTAACAACCCATGCAAGCTTGTACCGAAGACAGGCCCGCTTCTCAGGGGTTATTCCGAAAAAGGCGGGATGTGCGGCGAGTTCATCCTCAGGGCTTCTGCAATAGCACTTGAGGTTGCGACCTATAACGCATCAATGGGAAGGATAGTTGCGGCCCCTACTGCGGGAAGCTGCGGCATACTTCCGGGGATGCTATTTGCATGGGAGGAATTTTACGGCAAAGATTCTGCTGACAGTGAGAGAAAACTTATCGAGGCCCTTATCGTGGCAGGGGCTGTGGGCGAGATAATAGCCAACAGGGCGACCCTTGCCGGGGCCGAGGGAGGATGCCAGGCGGAGTGCGGGGCAGCAGCAGCTATGGGTGCTGCCGCGCTCGTCTATCTTCAGGGAGGCTCATGCGAAGCTGTATCAAATGCTGTTGCACTGACACTGAAATCGGTGCTGGGACTGGTCTGCGATCCTGTAGGAGGGCTTGTCGAGTCGCCCTGCATAAAGAGGAACGGCCTGCTTGTTGCAGTGGGTGCTCTCGCGGCCGACATGGCTCTCGCCGGGATCACCTCTCTTATCCCGGCAGATGAGGTCATCGATGCAATGGGACAGGTCGGGAGATCGATCCCCCCGTCTCTCAGGGAGACTTCCAGGGGAGGACTGGCAGTTACGCCTACTGCAAAAAGGATCCTGGCAGGGGAAGATAAGAAGAGATAATAAGAGGAGCCGGCCTCATGCCTGAGACCGGCTCCCTGTTCAATTAAAATCTTCAGCTTATTTGCTGGGTGTGATAAGTTTGGGATCCGTTATTACACCGTAGTAACGGAAGAGACCATTCTTGACTGTCTGTACCTGGACGGGTTTTACTACTTCGCCTTCAGGTGTGAAGCCTTTGATGAGTCCTGTCAGACCGTCATAATTTGTTGTTTTTGCAAGGGCTTTTGCAACAGCCGGACCGTCGGTCGTTTTAGCCTGTTTGATGGCGTTGACGAGGAGCATGAATCCGTCGTATGCAGAAGCTCCTACCATATCAGGCTCTATCTTGTGGCGTTCACGATATGCCTTCAGGAATTCCTGTACGAAGGGGCGCTTGTCATCCCTATTGAGGTTTGTGACCATTATGAAACCTTCGGCGGCATCGCCTGCTATCTCGATCGTTTTGGGGGAGTCGGCTCCCTCTTCACCAATGAACTGGACCTTGATCCCCATCTCTTTGGCCTGTTTCATTGCAGGTCCCACCTGGAAATAATATCCGCTGAAGAAGACCACATCCGGTTCCGCAGCCTTCATCTTTGAGAGGTAAGGTTTGAAATCCTTTTCGCTCATCGGGTATTTCTGGTGGGATACGATCTTAGCCTCCGGATGTTCCTTCATAAATTCCTCGAAGCCCTGTGTCAGGGTGGTCCCAAAGTCATTGTCGCTTACTATCAGAGCGATCTTTTTCGCTTTGAGCAGCGTAACGGCGGTATAAGCAGCTCCCTTTCCCTCGACTGTCCCAAGGAAGCCGTTCCTGAATGTGAAATCTCCCTTTGTTATATCGGGGTGGAGGGCATAGGCAGAAACGAGCGGGATCTCCGCGTCATTGAAGATAGTGGATACGGCCCTGGTTGGAAGGCTGTATGAACCGGCAACAAAGGCGACTATCCTGTCCTGGCCTATAAGCTTATGTGCCAGCGGTACCGACTGTTTGGGGTCAGCCGCATCGTCATAGCATATAAGCTCCACCTTTTTGCCAAGGATCCCGCCGCCGGCGTTGACCTTTTCGACCGCAAGCTTTACTGATTCGTACGCGCTGAATCCGTCAGCCGCGGCAAATCCTGTAAGCGGAGCCAGCATCCCGATTTTTATCGTATCCGCAGCAAATGCCGTACCGCAGAAAAGGAGAAGAGCGAGAGACGTGAGGAGCGCAAAAGACCGTAATACTTTTTTACTCATAATGATTCCCCCTTTTTATTGATCAGGCAGACCTTTTACAGTCCGTCCCGTAGCCGTATATGTCAGGAGCCCAGGTATGCTTCCCTCACCCTCCTGTCATTGATGAGGTCTGATGAGCGTCCCTCTATTTCAATTGTTCCTGTTTCCAGAACGTACCCCCTGTCTGAGATCTTAAGTGAGGAGAGGGCATTTTGTTCGACCAGCAATATCGTAAGTCCCATATCCTTATTGAGCTCCCTGAGGACATCGAAAACCTGTACCGCCAGTTTGGGCATGAGTCCCATCGATACTTCGTCGACCAAAAGCAGTTTAGGGGATGAGACAAGGGCCCGGGCGATAGCAAGCTGCTGCTGCTCTCCGCCTGAAAGGGTGCTTGCATACTGTTCGCTTCTTTCCCTGAGTACAGGGAAAAGCCCGTATATGCTGTCAAGTTCTTTTTTGAGGGACGGCTGCTGACCGTATACGCCCATCCGCAGATTTTCGTAAACGGTAAGCTGGGGGAAACACCTTGCCCTTTCGGGTACTATCCTTATGCCAAGGCGTGCCCTTTTGTGAGCAGGCATGTGTGTAATGTCATTCCCATCAAAGGTTATTTTGCCCGATCTTACTGCCTGGATGCCCATAAGGGCCCTCAGCGTGGTAGTCTTTCCTGCTCCGTTTGCCCCTATTATTGAGATCAGCTCGCCTTTTTCGACAACGAAACTTATCCCGTGGACCGCTTCTATATCTCCGTACGAGACGGAGAGACCTCTTACTTCAAGCAACATCGGAACTCTCCCCCTTTCCCAGATATGCCTCAATAACGGCAGGATCGGAAGAGACTTCAGAGGGAGTGCCTTCTGCCAGTTTCCTGCCGTGGTCCAGTACGACCACACGGTCGGAAAGTCCCATGGCAACACGCATGTTGTGCTCTATCAGAAGGATCGAGACTCCCTGCTCCCGTATCTTTCTTATCAGGTCCTCAATGACTTTTATTTCTTCGTGCCTTAGTCCCGAGAAGCATTCGTCAAGAAGAAGGAGTGAGGGTGCGAGAGCCAGAGCTCTGGCTATCTCGAGTTTTCGGAGATTGCCCAGAGGGAGAAGGCCTGCCTTTACCGATGCCTCCCTTTCCAGTCCGACGGTTTTAAGTATATTGCCTGCGGCATTGATATTTGCTTTTGTACGCCAGAATTTGCATGAACGGATGAAGTTTTTGTAAAAGGGCATCCCAAGCGAGACCATAACATTCTCTTCGACAGTCAGACCACTGAACGGCTTGACCACCTGAAATGTCCTTCCGACGCCGAGCGAGGCCATCTGATGTGCAGAGAGTCCGTCTGTCCGCCTTCCGTTGAGCCATATCTCACCTGATGTTGGTCTGTAGACCCCGGATATCATGTTAAAACATGTTGTTTTGCCCGCACCGTTGGGTCCCAGAAGGCCAAGTATCTCCTGCCTGTCAATGTGGAAACTTACATTGTCTACAGCCTTCAGTCCTCCGAAATTTATTGAGAGAGCCTTTACCGAGAGGATCTTATCGCTCATTTTCTTCCCCCCCCCTTAACATCCGACCGGTTTCTTTTTCGGAGGTTCTTTACAGAGAGAAGGTCCGAGCCACCCAGAAGTCCTCCGGGGAGAAATCTTATCATCATAAGAAGAAGTGCTGCGTAAAGAAACATCCTGTAGTCGACAAGCGGTCTGAATACCTCAGGAAGGACACCCAGCACTACTGCTCCCACTACCGGTCCCCAGAAAGTACCCAGGCCTCCTACTACGGTTATTGAGAGCAGTGTCACCGAGAAAGGGAATGCGAAGGAGTCGGCGCTGATAAATTTCATATAGTGGGCATAAAGGATCCCTGAAAGACCTGCCATAAGTGTTCCCAGTACAAATGCGGAAAGTTTCGCCCTTACAGGAGAAACGCCCATGCTTGAGGCTGCAGTCTCTTCTTCCCTGATCGCAAAGCAGGAAAGACCAAGCCATGATTTTGTGAAAAAACGGGATATTGCCAGTACAAGTATCAGGCAGGAAAGACAGAGCCAGAAAAATGGCCTTGCCTTAAGGACTATGCCGAAAAGCTCCACATTTGGGATCCCCCCTATTCCAAGGGCGCCTCCCAATGCCGGTGTATACTGGAAAACCGCTACGACAATAAAGTTTATCCCAATGGTAGTGATGGCAAGAAAGTCCTCCTTTACCCGAAGGCTGGGAAGCCCGCAGAGAAGCCCTACGAATCCGACAATTAGGAGGGATACAGGCAGCGCCTGCCAGAAGGTAAGGCCTCCCGCAGTTGTCAGCATAGCGTTAGAGTAGGCTCCTATTCCGACAAATGCTGCGTGCCCCAGCGATATCTGTCCGGCGTGCCCGACTATGATATTAAGCCCGCATGCGGCAATGGCCTGGATAATTATCTGTGTGGCCACGTTTATCATGTAGATGTTCATAGCACAGCCTCCTATCTCTTTCCCATCAGCCCGGTGGGACGCCACATAAGAATGATTATCATTGCTATAAAGGCAAGTGCATCCCTGGGCATGGGAATATTTGCGTAACCTATGAGAAAGGTCTCGGCAAGTCCAAGCAGCATTGAGGCCAGTACGGCTCCCGGAGCCGATCCCATGCCGCCGACAACTATGAAGGCCAGAGTTTTGTATGCGGGGACCTGCCCCATCATCGGATATACCTGGTTGTAGTAGATGCCCACAAGTATCCCGGCTACGGCGGCTATGGCCGATCCGATGACAAATGTAAGGGCTATTGTCAGCTGGGTATTAACTCCGAAAGAGGAGGCAGTCTCCATATCCTGGGATACAGCCCTCATAGCAAGCCCCAGCTCTGTCTTTGTCATAAGAAGCCACAGCAGCAGGAGCACAGTAAAGGAGATACAGTATATGGCCGTCAGTGTGGATGAGATCGTAACGCCCAATACGGAAAAAGAGGGGAATGGAAGCTCGGCCGGGAATGTGCGCACCTCCGGTCCCGCAACCAGTCTGCAGAGCTCTTCAATTGCTATAAGCAGCGCTATGCTGCTTATAAGGGGCACATAAGGCGGATATTTTAAAAGCGGATAGTATATGAGCCTTTCTATCAAGACGCCGATGAGGGCACAGAATATCATCGACCCTGCAAAAGCCATAAGGATGCTGCCTGTAGAGGTGTATATGGAGAGTCCCATATATGCTCCGGCTGTGTATACAGAAGCATGTGCAACATGAAGTATCTTCATTACCCCATATATGAGAGCAAGACCCAGGGTGATAAGAGCGTACATGGATCCGGCAGCGAGTCCATTCAGAAGCTGTTCTGTGAAAAGCTGCATTATATCAAACCCTCTCGAAAAGTTTGCGTCAACCATATAATTCTAATCCGCTTTTGTTTTGTTGTAAAATGATCGATTTGTGGGTTTTTTTTAAACAAAAGAATGTAATTTGTATAAGAAAGTGACAGGGTATTTACCCTGTCACCTGGTCTTCCGATATTATGCAGTCGTCTATCATCGCCCCGAGGTGGGCCTGCAGTGCCGTTTTGGCGTAGATGCCGAGGATCCCTCTGGATTTTTTTAGAGGCAGCTTCCATTTCGAAAGCCTCTCCCTTATAGTCTCTTCCGGGAGCAAAAGATCTATACTCCTGCCCGGGATGTCGACCCTTATCATGTCACCCTCTTCAACTACGGCTATGACGCCGCCGGCTGCCGCTTCGGGCGAAATGTGTCCGACCGCCGCACCCTCGGTGAAGCCGGAGAATCGTCCGTCTGTGAGGACGAAGACATCCTGACCCATCCCAATGCCGACAAGAGCGTCAGTAGTCATCATCATTTCCCTCATGCCGGGAGCCCCCCTCGGGCCCTCATATCTGATAACGACCACATCTCCCTTTTTTATACTGCCGCTGACGACCGCGGAATGAGCTTCCTCGTCGGAGTGGAATACCCTTGCCGGTCCTTCGAATACCCTTATGGCCTCGGATATGGTGGTGGTCCTGCATATCGCTCCGTTGGGGGAGAGGTTGCCTTTTATCACAGCTATACCTCCGTTTGCGAAGACGGGTTCTTTTACCGTTGTAAGGGTCGAGTGGTCTGACGACCTTCTCAGTTCGCACAGCTCCCCTACAGTGTGACCCGATACCGTGAGGGCCTCCCTGTTCAGGTAGTCTTTCATCTCGCCCATTACGGCGGGTACTCCGCCTGCGTTGTAGAGGTCGATCACCGTCGCTTTTCCTGTGGGTATGACGCGGCTTATGACAGGGATCGTCTCCGAAAGTCTGTCGAAATCATCAAGAGTGAGCTCGACTCCGACCTCCCTGGCTATACTGAGGAGATGGAGCACCGCATTGGTAGAGCCGGCCAGAGCCATAGTCAGGATGACTCCGTTGAGGAGCGCCTCCCTTGTGAGTATGTCTTTCGGCCTGATATTTTCCTTTACCAGTTCGACTATCCGTCTTCCCGTCTGGGTGGCGTATCTCTCTTTTTCCGCTGAAACAGCAGGGACTGTTGAGGAGCCGGGAAGTGCCATGCCAAGGCCTTCGGCCAGTATCTGCATCGTGTTCGCCGTTCCCATGAGGGAGCATGCACCGGGTCCGGGGCAGACATGGTCTTCCAGGTACTTTATCTTTTCGCGGGCCTCGTCGTTCGCATAGTCAGCTCCGAAAACCAGCTGGTCCAGCTCGCTCATGACTACGCTGCGCCCCTCGCTTTTGCAGACTTCCTGGGGTCCGCCTGTTAGCATTATGCAGGGAACGTCTGATCTTATGCCTCCGATGAGTACGCCCGGTATTATGCTGTCGCAGGAGGCCAGCAGGACAAGGCCGTCAAGGAGCTGGACCCCTGTCATTATTTCGACGGAAGAAGCGATCACGTCCCTGATGACCAGTTCGTACCTGAATTGGGGCATCCCGATAGGTACCGCGCCGCATGTTGCTATAGTGCCGAATTCAAAAGGAGTGCCTCCCGCCTGGAGTATGCCAGACCTTACACGATCTGCAAGCCTGTCAAGATGCACATGCCCAAGGCCGGCGTCGTTGGCGGTGTTCACTATGCCTATCAGCGGTTTGCCCAGGTCTCCGTCATCGTAACCGCAGCCCTTGTAGATGGCTCTTCTTGAAGATGAGCCCTTGCCTGAAAAGAGTCCCAGTTCCTTTGAACGGTATGTCATCTCACATCTTTCCTTTACTGTTGTCATTATTCTTAGCGCAGGCGCTGTGGTCAAACTGCATCTGGGGCCTGCAGTTCCTTCCTATGCAGTAATATTCAAAGCCCCTCTCCTTCATTTCGGCCGGGTCGTAGATGTTTCTCCCGTCGAAGACGATCCTGCACTTCATCAGGGGAGCAAGGCTGTCCCAGTCAAGTGACCTGAACTCGGGCCATTCTGTGACAAGGACTGCTGCGTCTGCCCCGTCGAGCAGCGTTTCAATGCCGTCGGCAAACGTAACATCCTTAGGGAGCAGCATGCCCGCCTGTTCCATGGCAATGGGGTCATATGCCCTTACTGATGCGCCGCAGTCTATGAGTCCCCTTATCAAAGATATCGAGGGGGCCTCCCTCATGTCGTCGGTATGGGGCTTGAATGCAAGTCCCATTACCGCAACGTTAAGTCCTTCCATGTCGCTTCCGAACCTTTCCCTTACCATCAGCTGGAGCAGTTCCTTCTGTTTCCTGTTTACCTTGTCTGTCGCGGAGGCCATGGTCATGTCGAGTCCCTGTCCTTCGCCGATATGGCATAGGGCCTGGACGTCCTTAGGGAAGCATGAGCCGCCGTAGCCGCATCCGGCGTTGAGGAAGAAGCTGCCTATGCGTCTGTCTGAGGCTATGCCTTCCTTGACGGAGAGAACATCAGCACCGATTTTGTCGCATAGCTGGGCGATCTCGTTCATGAAACTGATCCTTGAGGCCAGCATAGCGTTTGCGGCGTACTTTGTTATCTCTGCAGAAGATGGGTCCATCAGAAAGAGGCGGTCTTCA
The DNA here is from genome assembly GCA_036803945.1 of Synergistaceae bacterium. Taxonomy (GTDB): domain Bacteria; phylum Synergistota; class Synergistia; order Synergistales; family Synergistaceae; genus Caenicola. The sequence continues at coordinate 145,838 of DAIRTK010000001.1, read as the reverse complement.
GGAACGAAGGGGGCGTAGAGCTCGCGCATCACTGAACGGGCCTCGTCAGATACGGCTCCTACGACGACCCTGTCAGGGTTCAGGCAGTCCTCTATCGCCATTCCCTCCTTTAGGAACTCCGGGTTTGAGAGCACTTCGAGGTTTATCTTCTCAAGCCCCCTCTCGTGCATATGTGCTCTGATCCGCTTCCATAGCAGAGTGCCTGTGCCTACAGGTACAGTTGATTTGACTACTATGAAGCAGGAGTGATCTATACAGGACCCGATGCTGTCAAGAGCGTTGAGCACCTGTGCAAGATCGGCGCTCCCATTGCTTGAAGGGGGTGTCCCCACAGCTATGAAGCAGAGCTGTGCGTTCCTGAGCCCTTCTTTGATATCTGTCGAAAAGGAGAGCCTTCCTTCCTTCATATTTTTCTTCACCAGCTCTTCAAGTCCGGGCTCGTAGATCGGTATGATGCCCTGCTTCAGATCTTCGATCCTTTTTTTGTCGATGTCTACGCAGCAGACGTCGTTTCCCTTTTCTGCGAAGCAGGTCCCCGTTACGAGTCCTACATAGCCGGTTCCTACAAAACAGATCCTCATATCAAAAGGTCCCCCTCAGCTTTTCATCGTAAGCATGGTTATCCCCAGAAGGATAGCTCCGATGCCCATTATCCTAAGCATTGTGATCTTCTCCCTGAAAATGAAGAAACCCACGAAAAGCAGGATGATATATACAAGTCCCGACATCATCGGGTAGGCCAGCGTAAGATCGGTCCTGGAGAGGGCGGCGGCCATAAAGAAGAAGGAGACACCGAACATCCCGAATCCGATGAATATCCATGGGTTTAGAAGTATCTTGAGTATACCCGTAATGATCCCGGAGGAGAGGATGGAGGTGTCGCCTCCGTAGGCGTGCTTCATTACAGTGCTTCCCAATGCGTTGGTCATCGCCGAGGCGATCAGGAGCAAAAGGCTTATACGGTCCATATTTATTCCTCCTCCTGCAGAGCGAGAGTGCCCGCCCTTCCGGTAAGTCTCCCCATGATTATTCCGCACTCCTCCGGTTTGCACTCTTCTGCGTATTCGGCCAGTGTACGGAAGCGGACGCCTCTCTTCTTTGCCTTTTCTATGAAACTCTCGAAGACGCCGATCTTCGAGAGTCCCTCCATTTCTGCGTGTACGGTAAGAACGTTCCAATCCCTGTCCATTCCATTTAGCCATACGTCCCCTATGGTTTCGTCATCGATCCCCGGCAGTCCGAGTATTTCATCCATGGTCGGGAGCGTAGTGGGGATCTGAAGGGGGGTATAGGCCATGCCTTCGAAGCGTGGCAGGAATGGTGAACGTCCCCTTGTGTCGCTGCAGTATTTCAGGCCGAGCTCCTGCTGCACCCCAAGGCTCACCGAGGATATCTGCCATCCGGGAGCGGCACAGCTCCGCGGTCTTTTGCCGGAGAGCTTCTCAAACATGTTTGCGGACTTTTCAAAAAGTGAGCTGAACTCCTCTTTTGATATATGGGCAAGCTCATCCTGAACATATACGTGGTCCCACGCGTGCACCCCGCAGTCATGCCCCTCGTCCACGGTCCGGACGAAAATGCCGGGGTCGGAGGGAACTATCATCGGCGCAGGCAGCAGCGTGCCGTACATCAGTGTTTTGATGCCGTATGTTGAGGGGGCTTTTGTCCTCATCATTTTCGAAATAAAGCCCTTCCGGAAAATTCTTCTTATCGCCTTTCCCGAGTTGTCCGGTCCGAAGGAAAAAAATATGGAGGCCCTGATACCATGTTTTTTGAAGAGGTCGAGCATCTGAGGGACGCCCTCGCGGTATCCCCTCAGAGTATCTATGTCGACCTTGACGGCAAGCTGTGTCAATACATCTTCTCCCTTTCCGCGTACCAGGCCACGGTCCTGTTGAGGAGCTCGCTCATGCCGGTACTCGGCTTCCAGCCCAGGAGCTTTTCCATCTTCTCGACAGAGGGCAGGCGGTTCTGCATGTCGTCGTACGTCTTTCCATAGTAGTCATCTGCGGATATGACCTCAAGCTTGGCCATTTCAGCCCTTTCGCGGTAGACCGGGAATTTTTTCATCTCTTCGATAAGCATCTCGGCGAGTTCCCTTACAGAGTAGTTGTTGCCGGGGTTGCCAATATTGAATATCTGGCCTTCAGCCATATTTCCCTTATTTTCAATTATCGCTGTAAGGCCTTCGATCCCGTCGCCTATCCAGGTGAAGCTTCTTCTCTGTTCGCCACCGTTGACGAGGGAGATCTTTCCCCTGTTGAGCACGTTGTAGATCATCTGCGTCACGGAGCGGGCCTTGTTTTCCTCTGCGTCCTGGAAGGTGTCGAGCCTTGGACCTACCCAGTTGAAGGGGCGGAAGAGGGTGAATTCCAATCCTTCCTCCTGCCCGTATGCAAAGATCAGCCTGTCCATCATCTGTTTGCTGCAGCTGTATATCCACCTCATTTTGTTTATGGGGCCTGTCACGAGAGGGCTTTCGTCCTCTTTGAGGAAGCTGTCTCCGCTCATGCCGTAGACCTCGGAGGTGGAAGGGAAGATGATCCTCTTTTTGTATTTTGAGCATAGCCTTACCATCTTGAGGTTCTGCTCGAAGTCGAGTTCGAATGTCCATATAGGCTTCTGGAGGTAGTATGCAGGTTTTGCGATGCCGGCAAGCGGCAGGACGATGTCTGAAGATATGACCTGTTCCTCCAGCCACTTTTCGTCTTTGAATATGTCACCTGATGTGAATTTGAAATTGGGGCTGTCGATGAACGGGCCAAGGTTGTCGGACCTCAGGTCGAATCCCTGGACTGTCCATTTATTCTCCCTGCAGAGGGCTTCCGCCAGATGAGTACCGATGAAGCCGTTTATCCCTGTGATCAGTATTTTCTTCATATTTTTATGCATCCCTTTCAGGTCCGCCCTCAGGCTGTATCGAAAGCACTCTCAGCAGTCCGCTTCCGGTCCCTACAAGCATCGGCGACTCTGATTTAATTTTGCCCGGCTCAAATGTTCCTTCGGCAGGCAGAGCTTTCCAGATAAAAAACTTTTTGCCTTCCCAGTTTGTAAATGCCCCCGGAAATGGGTGGGTAAGCGCCCTTACGAAGTTGTATATCTCATCGGCAGATCTGTTCCAGTCTATCTCTCCGTCCTCGGGTCTGCGCCTTCCGAATTTTGTGGCCATTGACTCATCCTGGGGATACATCTTCGCGGTCCCCTTTTCAAGTGCCGGAAGGGATGACATAAGTATCTCACGTGAGGCCTCTGTAACTTTAAGAAAGACGTCATGCGCCGTATCCTCAAACTCTATGGGAACAGCCTTCTGTGCTACGATGTCTCCCCTGTCTGCCAATTCCGTCATCACGTGGAGGGTAGCGCCCGTCTCCTTTTCTCCGTTTATTACCGCCCAGTTGACGCATGCCCGCCCCCTGTATTTGGGTAAGAGTGCGCCGTGGATATTGTAAGCCCCAAGTTTGGGTATATCCAGCACCTCTTTGGGTATCATCGCCCTGTAATAGAAAGACAGGATCAGGTCCGGGGCGATCTCTTTCAGATGCACTGTCTCTTTGGCATCTATCTTAGCCGGAGTCCGGACTTCAATGGAATTGTCGAGTGCCGTGCGTTTTACCGACCGGAACCAGATCTCTTCTTTCGGATCGTCCTCGTGTGTATAGACAACGGCAACATTTGCTCCGTCCCTTATGAGGTCCTCAAGACATGCGCTGCCGACCTCGCTGTAAGCGAAGACAGCTATCCGGGGCCTCTTATTATTCTCCGCTCTCATGCTCGAACACTTTCCTTACCGAATATCTTGGTCTCCTGCTTACCTCCCTGTATATCCTGCCGACATATTCGCCGGTGATGCCAAGACTGAAGAGCGTGATGCCGGTAAGCATGAACTGTATCGCCATGAGTGTGAACAGTCCCTCTGCCTCAGGTCCTATGAAGAGGCGCCGGAGAAGCATGTAAAGTACAAGCAGGGAAGAGAGCAGTGATATCATCATTCCTGCCATCGTAACGAACTGAAGCGGTACGATCGAGAAGCTCGTCATTAGGTCAAAATTGAGCCTGATAAGCTGGAAGAGCCCGTACTTGGAAGTCCCCATTTCGCGCTCCCTGTGAGCTACAGGTATCTCTATAGGGTTGGCTGCGAATTTCTGTCCGAGGGCGGGTATGAAGGTTGTCGATTCCCTGCTTATGTTGATTATCTCGACTATCCTTCTGCTGTATCCTCTGAGCATGCAGCCATAGTCACGGATGTTCAGCCTTGCTATCCTGTTCGTTATCTTGTTTACCATTTTTGAGGCGACTTTTCTGAAGAGGGGATCCTGTCTTCCCTTTCTGTATGTTCCCACCAGATCGTGCCCTTCGTCCATCTTTGCAACGATGTTGGGGATCTCCTCGGGCGGGTTCTGAAGATCCGCGTCAAGAGTGATTACGATCTCCCCCCTGACATGCTCGAAGCCTGCCATTATAGCCATATGCTGGCCAAAATTCCCGTTAAGGTCTATCACCCTGACTTCCGGGTGTGAAAGGTAGAGGTCATAGAGTATCCCAAGGGTCGAATCCTTGCTGCCGTCGTTTATGAAAATTATTTCGAAGGATCTTCCCATTGCCCTCATAACGGGATAAAGGCTCTCAAATAGAGCGTGCAGGGATTCTTCCTCGTTATATGCCGGTATTACGATTGATATCTCAGGTTTCATCCGTCAGCTCTTCTTTCCGCATACTTCGAAAACGGCCTCGACAACGTCCTGCGCGTCTCGGTCGGTCATGGAAGGGAAGAGCGGGAGCGAGACTATCCTGTCTGATACGTACTCCGCCTCGGGCAGGCTTCCCCTGGAAAGACCGGTGGCTTCGCTGAAGCATGTGAACAGATGTATGGCCTGATAGTGGAGGGCAGTACCTATGTTCCTCTTCTTCATTTCTGCCATGAAATCGTCCCTGGACATCCCCAGACTGTCGATGTCAACAAAGGGTGTGAATATGTGCCAGCTGTGTCCGTGCTCCCACGGGGCCGGTTGGGGAAGTATGAGGCCTTTGACCCCTGACAGCCTTTCCATATAGAAAGATACTATATCCTTTCTCCTTGAATTGAATGAGTCAAGCTCTCTGAGCTGAGAATCTCCTATTGCAGCCTGGATGTCCATCATCGTATACTTCAGGCCGGGAAAGAATATGTCGTAATTTGCGCTTCCCTTTGCTGCATACCTGTTCCACGCACCCTTGGACATGCCGTTCTGTCTTATGACGGCTGCTTTTTCAGCGATTTCTTCGTCTCCGGTGCATATCATCCCGCCTTCTCCGGTTGTTATGTTCTTGGTGGGGTGGAAACTGAAGACGGATACCCTTCGTTTTCCCCTGTCAGCTCCTATTTTCCTGCCCTTATAGGATGCTCCCAGGGCATGCGCTGCATCTTCAATGACAGCCAGGCCATTCTTTTCCGCTATGGCTTCTATTCTGTCCATGTCGCAGGGCATACCGGCAAAATGTACCGGAATGAGGGCCTTTGTTTTTGGGGTAAGGGCCTTTTCGATTTTTTCCGGGTCGATGTTGAGGGTATTCCGGTCGATGTCCGCCAGTACAGGCTTAGCCCCGACGAACAATATCGCATTGACTGTTGCGGCGAAGGTCATGGGTGTAGTTATGACCTCATCTCCGGGGCCGATCCCCAGGGCAATCAGGGCTGTGTGGAGTCCTGCTGTGGCTGAGTTTACCGATATGGACCATGTTGCGCCTGTATAATTTGAAAAGTTCTCTTCAAACCGCACTGTCTTCGGTCCCATGGCAAGCCATCCTGAACGGATGGATTCAACTACCTCTTCTATTGCGTCTTCAGATATATGCGGTCTGGCGAAGGGGAGGAAATCACTTCTCATAATTAATTCGACCTCCTGTTGAAAAGGATCAGATAATCACCGTGTTCGATTTTTTTTGTTTCATAAGTATTTCCATCTTTAAAAAGACCTTTTAGCCTTCCCTTTTCTATTACCAGTACAAAATCACGATCTTTTGACATCCATTCAGGGAGGAATTCCTTTGCGGCAGGGAACCACCCGGCACCTTCGGGTTTTCCCGCTCCGAATTCAAGCTCTCCCATATTTTCGACAAGCATAACACGCTGTTTTGTGTAGAATGGGATGCCCTGGAGGATCTCTCCATAAACTGCGATGGTCTCATCAGGAAGCTTCTCTTTCATTATCACTTCGGAGATGCTTTTGGTGGAGCGTGTCTTTCCCATTATGTCGTATACGCCGTAATGGGAAGCGATGTAAACCAGAGCAGAGAGGCAGAGAACGACGACAGCTTTTTCGTGGTCCGGTCTTCCCTTTGCAGTCATCAACAGCGCTATTACAGGCCCTGACATCAATCCGGCGGAAATGGCCAAAGCGAATGGGAGCGCCTGTGAAGGGTCTACCCTACCTCCGGTTATGGTGTATGTGATGAGGGCGGCGGAAAAGAGCCCGCCGGATATCAGTGAGAAAAGCAGCGCCCCCCCGTGCCATTTTCCCCTTGCTATCATCCTGTCAATATCTGATGCTATGAGTACCGCAAGCGGAGGAAAACAGGGGACAATGTAGGGGATAAGCTTAGAGCTGGAGATCGAGAAAAATACAAAAATTACCGAAAACCAGGAAAGAAGATATATATTGGCATCTTTCATCTTTTTATCCGAAGGGGCCCTCAGGATACTTTCCCTGCTGAAGAGAGAGAAGAAAAATCCGGTCCAGGGCATGAGGCCTACCGGTATCATCGGCAGGAAGAACCAGACAGGTTCATAACGGTTATGCATTTTTGTGGCATAACGGAGAAAGTGTTCCCTGATGAAAAAGAAGTGGAGAAAGTCGGGATTCTCGCGGCTTACCATGTAAAACCAGGGGACTGCGATCACAAAAAAGAGTGCTATGCCCGGAAGATAAAGCGCATCGATAATCAGGCGCCATTTTCTTGTGAAGATTATGTACCATAAAATTATCCCTCCGGGGAGGACTATCGCAACAAGCCCCTTGGTAAGGAGTCCGAGAGCGACAGAAGCGTAAAAGATCAGGAACCACCTTCTGTCATTTTTTATGTGGCCTATGTAAAAGCTGGTAAGCGCCGCAGTCAGAAATAGCGAAAGCGGCATATCTGTCAGAGTTATCGTGCCAATGGCGAAATAAAGAAGGGAGAGTGCAGTTACCGCCCCCGCTATTGCACCGGCTCTCTTTCCAAATACTGAGGCGCAGAAAAGTGCCGTTATCAGTGCTCCCAGGATACCGCTCAGAGCTGTGGGAAAGCGTGCGGCGAACTCATTCTCGCCGAAAACCATAAAGCTGCCCGCATTCATCCAGTAAAGCATGGCAGGCTTTTCAAAATATTTTACGTAATTAAGGCGCGGGGTAACGAAATCGCCCGATTCGACCATTTCTCGGGGTATCTCGGCATATCTGCCCTCATCAGGCTCAAGAAGGCCGTGCCATCCCAGAGGAACGAAATATACCATCAGTATCAGAGCGGCTATTCCAAAAACGATCAGTCGTTTATTTTTGAGCGAGGGATCCATTTTTTGCTGCAGCACCTTCCGGAATAAATTTTTGCATAGCCCATTAAAGGCATGATGATCAATAATGAGAAAATCAGCTCTCTTTTTATGCAGGAGACCCGAACAACAATTATAGTTTATTTGATCAGCAAATCAAACGTCCGGCAATAAAAAAGGGATCTCCAGTCAAAGAGATCCCGCATCGTTTTTCGTCCGGAGCGCAGTCCTTATTTTTTTATGCCGCGTTCCTCGTCTGTTCCCGGTATCAGGTTGTCACATACAGCTGCCAGTACACCCGCAACAGCCATCGGTGTCTTCATGATGGCCCATATCATTCCGCCGAAAGTGTTTCCGAGCGCGCCTGTGAAGATCGCCTGGTTAGGTTCTACCCAGCCCGGCAGCCCAAGGGCCATCAGGAATGAAAAGCCTACGATCAGTACGTTTCGCTGACTTCCCATGTCTGCCCGCATAAGGTTCTGGATGCCCAGTGCTCCGATGGTGCCGAAGAGGGTAATATATGCTCCGCCAATAACGGGAGACGGCATAGTGGCAATGAAGGCTCCCAGTTTGCCCACCAGAGAGAGGAGTATCAGAATTACCGCCCCTGCCCTTACAACATGCCTGCTTGCGACACCCGTCAGGCCTATGAGTCCTATGTTTTCGGTGTAGGAGGTCGTGCCTACGGAACCAAGTACTCCCGACAGGGCACAGCCTATTCCTTCTGCTCCTATGCCCCTGTTGATCTGTTCGGGGGTAGGATCGTCTATGCCTGCCGCATACGAGCAGTTGTGGTAGTCTCCTATAGATTCGATCATTACACAGAAGAATCCGGCTGATATTGCTCCCACTGCAAGACCTGAGAACTTCGGGACCCCCCAGGGCATGAAGAGGTTATAGCGTATCCACGGCGCCGAAGCAACATTTGAGAGGTTTACAAAGGCCGCGTGTCCCTCTGCAAATATGCCGGCCAGAGAAAGTATGAGACAGATCAGATATGCTATGGTTATTGAACCCAGTACTGCGAAAATGTTGCAGTATCTGTTTTTGCTGCACAGGCTGAAAAAGAAGACAAGTGCGACTACGAGGAGAGAAATCGGCCAGTAGTTGGCTGCGTTAAACTGGATCGCTACCGGGGCAAGGGTGAATCCGATGGCCATTATCGTAGGCCCTATGACAACGGGGGTGATGAACCTTCTTACATGGCCGATCAGTCTGCTGTACCCAAGAAGCGAAAGGACCAGGCCTCCGACAAGAAGGGACCCTCCGACATATTGCATGACCACATCCGGTCCCATTGCCTTGTATGCTCCGATGATAGTCATTATCGGAGGTATAAAGCTGAAACTTGATCCCTGTACTATCGGCAGTCCCGACCCAAGTTTTGGGTGAGTCTGTATCAGGGTCGCTATGCCCATTGAAAAATATACACACCCTATAAAAGCGCCTATCTGCTGCGTCGTCATGCCCATTGCGGGGCCGAAGATCAGCGGTACCAGAGTGGTCGCTCCGAACAGTGTAAGAACGTGCTGGGCGCCGGCCAGGATAAGTATTGGTGTCGGCGGACGATCATCGATACCGTAAACTAACTGTTTTCTTGCCATGATACACCTCCAGGGAATTTTGCAGTGCGGGTCCTCTGCAATCGGTTGCAAAAACTTCCATAAGATATTATATGATTATTTTTCTCAAAAATCCATAGAAAGATCAGTTTTTCTTTACAAATTTTTTGTAATCGTCAGGGGTATCTATGTCGAGGAAGTGACAGTCAGACGTTTCGGCAGTTTCGATCTCATCTTTATGGTCCTTGAGGATGTTCCTTCCCCCGGCATCTCCCTGTGCATTTTTAAATCTCCCTTTCCATACCGCACGGTAAAACATAGGGTGTCCGAAAACGCCGTTTCTGCATGGGGTAAAGACCGTTTTGCCCTCCTGCATCGCGGAGAAGCACTCACTAAGCTTTATCATTTCGTCTTTTCCGACGAGAGGGAGGTCTCCGAGCATGATGCAGAAATCCTCGCCGTCAGGCAGTATTTCAAGGGCAATGGCAAGGGAGCTGGACTGTCCCCTCTCAGGGGCGGGATTTACCGCAGCGCGTATGTCCTCTCCAGGCTTGCCAAGTGCATCATGCACTTCCTGTGAAAAAACCGCGATGATTTCTGAGAAACCCGCTCCACGCAAATTTTCCAGGACAGTCTCTATTACAGTGCTTTTGCCGAAGGGCAGGAGCAGCTTCTGCACCCCCATCCTCGTTGAAAGTCCGGCCGCCAGAAGTATTGCCTTCATCTTCTAAGTTCCCTTCTGACATATAACTCATCCATTTTTATCGATCCCATTACCAGATAGTCATAACCTTTGAGGAGAGGAGAGAGTTTTTCTGATATTTCCGTTATCAGGACATCTGTCAGCAGATCGCATTTATTGATAAAAAGGATCCTGAGGGCACTTTCGGGAGAGTTTTTAAGATATTCTTCCCTGTTTGAGAGCAGCGCCGCACAGTTGGCAAAAGATATCAGCTCTCCGGGCTGAAGCGAAAATTTCTGCTTAAGAATATCAAATCGAAAGGCATTTGCAGGGGAGAGAGGATCTATGAATATGTCTGCCCCGACAATCACGAAATGGCAGTCTGTGACCTGAGGCACGGGTGGTTCCCATGACTCATATGCCTTGAGGGAGAGGCCCCTGGATCCGTCAGCTTCAACTATAGTGAAGCGAACGGGGCTATTTGATGTTATTTCGGCAATTTCTTCCGGATCGTAGCCGTAAAGCTTTTCGCCGTTCCTTTCCTTAGCAGCGGTGACCATGGAATTGACCGGTGGAGACTTGCTCAGGGTCTTGATGAGGTCTCCGGCCCCGGCAGTGATCCCGAAAGGGCATTGATCCTTTTGCGGAGGGAAGATCTTCGTTGTAGTGGTGAGCAGGGTAAGTTCGTTCCCGGAAAAGTATTTTCCGAGGGCAAACATCAGGGAGGTCTTTCCTCCTCCTCCTGTTATGGAAATTACTCTGTATTTCATTAAATCAAGGCCTTCACAGATCTCACAGGCCATTTTCCCTATGTTCGACGGTCCGTCCAAAATAACCACTTCCTTCGCATGGGTTAAATGATAGCAGAGAAAAACGAGATGTGAAGGATTATTTGTCAGGAAAAGTATTTGGGTAGTTTTTATTTTAATATAGTGAAGTCGTATCCGCTAAATCAATTGGCAGACACTGCAGGCAATAGGGACACTTTCAAATGGAGATGATCTCAAAAAAGCGGGTCATACTTTGCTTTAATTTTATATTTTCTTATTTATCGGGTATTGTGTTGACAAATAAATGTTTTGATGGTAATTTGCACTTCAATATTATCAATATTCAAACCGATGAAGTGGATATCAAACCGTTTCGTGCACCTACAGAGAGCGGGGGATGATGAGAACCCTGCGGAAATGCAGATCGGCAAATGGACCACCGAGGGCGAGGCCAAAGGCGAAAGCTGAGTATCCGAGACGTATGCCGGCGTAAACGGCAGGGTGTGTGACGGCACATCCGCAAGAGAGGGTCCTGTAAGGACCAACTAAGGTGGTACCGCAGATCAAACAGATCTGTCCTTTGAAAGTTCAAAGGACAGATTTTTTTATAAATTGGCAAGAGTTTTTCAGTATCAGCAGACAAGACGAGAGAAGAGAGAAGACGAGAAAGGAATGGTAAAGATGGAGCAGAGAGCAGCAGCGGGCGAACAGAGATTTGTGGCAGTTGAGAAGAGAGAGGGCCTTTCAGTAACAGATGTGCTTCTGGTGGGAGTTCTGCTTGCGGCGGGGGCAGTCTTGAAGTTTTTTGTAGGATCAATGTTTTCGATGGGCATGAAGCCGAATTTCATAATAGCAATGTACTGCCTTTCGATCCTCATCATAAGGCCGAAATTCAGGGAAGCGGCAGTGATCGGTCTGCTTGCAGGTGCCATATGCCAGTTCTTCCCGGGGACGCCTTACATCAATTTCATCAGTGAATTTGTCGGAGCTCTTGTGATGGCGGCTTTTATGTATATGCCGTTCAAACAGGCCAAATATTCCCCTGTCCCTGTCGTCAGTACCTTTATCAGCACTCTGGCGAGCGGTTTTACATTCATAGCTGTGATGTACCTGATATTCTATGCGGGAGCTGACGTCAAGCCGGTTCCGCTGGCGATCTTCATGGGAATAATTTTTGGCACCGCAGCTATCAATGCTGTCATAGTCCAGATACTTTACGTACCTCTTAAGCTTGCACTGAAGAGAAACCAGCAATAGAAAATGATCAGAATAAGAGGACTCTCTTTCCGGTATGAGGGCGGCAGCCGGGATGCCCTGAGCGAAATAGACATGACTGTATGCAGAGGGGATTTTCTCGGCATAATAGGCAGCAGCGGTGCAGGCAAAACCACCCTCCTTCATTCTGTCAACGGGATAGTCCCCCATCACTTCAGGGGAGATTTCTTCGGCTCCGTCGAGGTCAACGGAGCCGATACGATCGAAAACAGGCCTGAAGTGCTTTCCCGTACCGTGGGGAGTCTTAGGCAGGATTTTGAGAGTCAGATGGTCTCCTCTGTTGTAGAGGATGAAATACTATTCGGATTGGAGAATTTCTCTGTTCCCAGAGAAGAGATCGAAGGCCGAATGGCCGCCGCACTGAAAAAAACAGGAATAAGCAATCTGAGGGAGAGGAACATTGCCACTCTCAGCGGAGGGCAGAAGCAAAAAGTGGCTATCTCAGCCATCATTGCGCTCATGCCTGAGGTCCTTATCCTCGATGAACCCACAGGCGAACTTGATCCCCAGAGCAGCAGACAGATCTTCCGACTGCTCAGGGAGCTTAATGAAGAACACGGGATCACGGTCGTAGTGGTGGAACAGAAAATAATGCTTCTTTGCGAATTTGTAAAAAAACTTGCTGTCATGGAGGGCGGCAGGATCATCCTTCATGGAGAAGTGTCCGAAGTCCTTAAAAGGAGCAGGGACATGGAGAGGGCCGGCGTCAACTGCCCCAGGGTAGTTACCCTTGCAGACCGGCTGACAGAAGAAAAACTTTACTCAGGTCCTGTCCCGGTGAATATACCTGAGGCTGAAGCGATGGTCAGGAGCATAACCGGATGATAAGTTTTGAAAATGTATCATACGATGCAGAGAGCGGAGTAAATATTATCAATGATGTCTCTTTCGAAATCAGAAAGGGAGATTTTACTGCGCTGATAGGTGCGAACGGAGCGGGGAAGTCGACACTGACAAGGCTATGCAACGGACTTCTGAAACCCGCTGCAGGTAAAGTTCGTGTCGGAGGATTTGACACGTCATCAGTAAGAACGAGCAGGATAGCAAAATTCACAGGCTTCCTCTTCCAGAATCCGGACCGGCAGATATGCAAAAATACAGTTTACGATGAGATAAAATTTGGACTCGAATGTGTATTGAATGACAAAGAAGATGTAAGAGCCAGGTGCGAGAGGGCGATAGAATCATTTTCACTTGAAAGGGACAGGGATCCTTTCAGCATGAGCAGGGGGGAGCGCCAGAGGCTTGTACTGGCATCTCTCCTGGCTGCTGAGCCGGAGCTTCTGCTTCTCGATGAGCCCACCACAGGACTGGATTACAGGGAATGCATGCATATCATGGAACACATAAGGGAGATAAACAAAAGAGGCACAACAGTGCTTATGGTCTCTCATGATATGGAAATAGTGCAGGATTTTGCAGACCATGTAATGGTGCTCAATGAGGGGGCCATGCTGGCCCACGGCAGGACGGCCGAAATAATTAGGGAGAGCGGGCTTCTTGAAAGGGCCTCCCTTCTTCCCCCGCAGATAACCGGACTGGCGATAAGGCTGGGAGAGGGATATGAAAAAGCAGTTACAGTCGAAGATATGGTATTTGCAGTAAAGAAAAAAATAGGAGGTAGGGGATGATGGGCGGATTCCTTGATTACACTCCCGGGAACTCTTTCCTCCACAGGCTGAACCCCCTTACAAAGATCTTTTTGTCCCTCATGCTCTGTGTTTCCTGTTTTGTCGCGGACGGACCTCTTTTCTGCATATTTGTCATTTTACTGAACGTTGCGATGGCTGCATCTGCCGGGATAGCCAAGAGGGCATTTAACATGCTGAGGACTCTGGTCAAATTCTGCGCGTTCCTTTTTTTTGTACAGATATTTTTTATAAGGGAGGGGAGCGTGATCTTTTCTCTGCCTTTTAACATATACGTGACTGACAAGGGGGCTCTTTTTTCCCTTATGATGGTCCTGCGGCTTATAGGAGCAACGCTTCCGCTTGCACTCATGCTCTCCATCACAAAGATGAACGATCTGTCCAATGTCCTCGTCCAAAAGGTGGGCATCCCTTACAAATATGCATTTTCGCTTACGACCGCGATCAGGTTCATTCCCGTATTTACAGCCGAAATGGCTGGGATAATGGAGGCTCAGACAGCTCGCGGAGTTGCTTTTGATACAAGGAACATCTTTAAAAAGATAGGGCTTATCTTCCCTCTTTGCGTGCCGCTCCTTATAACATCCGTCAGGAAGATAGAGGGTGCAGCGATCTCCGCGGAACTAAGGGGCTTCAACTGCAGAAAGAGGCACAGCGGCTATAAAAGTTATCCGTTGAAGCCTGCGGATGCCGCCATATCAGTTTTTGGATTACTTTTGGTCCTGGCAGGGTTCTTTTTCCCGTTTTAAGGCATCAGCAGATCCTCGATCAGTTCTCCCGTGATCCTTTTAGAAATTTTCCCGCCCGCATCCGCCCCGGTACATGAGGGGCATCCTTCGCTGCATATACAGGAATCCAGCCTATCAAGACAGGCCTCAAGGATATCTTCGATTGAATCATATGCCCCTTCTGCCAGCCCTACGCCTCCGGGCATGGCATCAGAAATGAAGATGGCCGGTCTGCAGAGGAAAGGCTCGCTTATTGCTGTACTCACCCGGATATCGCTGCTGTCGCACATCAGGAATACCGGGGCCAGGTTTTTAAGGAGGTTTGAAAGGCCGTCCATAGCAGGCTGAAGTCCGGGTCTGAGAAGAGAACGATCAGGGATCTTTATCCAAAGGGACGTCGTTTCCATCTGTTCTTCCGGAAGCCTTACCTCTCCGTGCCCGAGGGTTTTGCGTGTCTTTATGTCTATGGTCTTATACACTGCAGAGACAGTCGAGACTCTTGTTTCACCCCAGCCAAAGAGACCTCGTCCGCCTATCTGCCCGATGATGTTTGTCCTCAGGTGTACCCTTGATTCGGTATAAATGTCAGCAAAAGATCTTTTTATACGGCATTCCATCTTTTCGGGATCCAGTTCATCGACCAGATATGTTTTGCCGTTATGCAGGTATACAGCTCCCGGAAAGAGCATGCTGCCTGCGGAATGTTTGTCCATGGTGCCTTTGAGTACGGGCCTCCCCGGGTCTGTGATATCAAATATTGAATATTTGTCTCCCGAAACGTTCCTCATGGAAAAGGAAGAGGCAGGGTAATAAGACGAGCCCCATGAATACGTTAGGCATTCTTTATCCCCGCCTGCCTTGAGAACTCCCTGCCCTGAGAGGAATTCCAGGATCTCGGTTATTTTTTCGCCGCCGAAGGTCTCATTCGCTCTAAAGGGTATCTCGAATACCGAACATTTAATATGCTCAAGCCTGATGTAGGGATTCGAAGGAGCTATCCTCGCCCTTTCGGGTGAGGCTCCCAGAAGCCATTCAGGTTTTTTGGCGAGGTAACGGTCCAGGGGAAGGCTTGAAGTTATGATAACTGCCGCAGAGAGAGCGTTCCTCCTTCCCGCCCTTCCTATCTGCTGCCGTACGGACGCGATACTCCCGGGGAACCCATGTATCAGTACCAGGTCAAGGGCACCTATGTCTACGCCCAGTTCGAGCGCATTGGTACTGACGACGGTCCCAAGTCTTCCTTCACGCAGTCTTCTTTCAGTATCCCTCCTTTCGGAAGGCAGATATCCGGACCTGTATCCTTTGACTGCCTGAGTATCCATGCCTTTGGCGGCAAGTTGTTCTGAGATCGCCTTGACCAGCAGTTCGACATTTATTCTTGATCTTGTAAACAATATGGAACTTATCCCGGATGAGATCGCTTTCAATGCCAGTCTTCCGGCTTCATAAAGAGAAGATCTCCTTATGCCTTTTTTGCGGTCGATCATCACAGGGTCGTAAATGATCAGTTCCTTTTGAGCTGAAGGAGCCCCGCTTTCCTCTATCAGGACCGAGGTCCGGCCTGTCAGGAGCCTGGCATGCGCTGCAGGATTCGCTATCGTTGCGGAGGAGCATATAAAGACGGGATCTGAACCGTAGTGCCTGCATATCCTAAGAAGTCTGACGAAGAGATTGGCTAGGTGGGATCCCAGAACTCCCCTGTATGTGTGCAGCTCGTCAACAACTATGAAATCCAGTCCCCTGAAATATCCGCCCCAGTCCTGATGATGAGGCAGTATGGCTGTGTTGAGCATATCCGGGTTAGTGATGATGATATTTGCCTTGCTCTTTATCTCTTTCCTTATCGCAGGAGGAGTGTCACCGTCATAGGTAAAGGAGCTTATATCCCTAGGAAGCGATGCGGAAAGTTTGCGAAGTCCCGCAAGCTGATCCTGAGCCAGTGCCTTTGTAGGAAAAAGATAGAGGGATCTCCTGGAACCATCCTTTACTATTGAGTTCAGGACAGGAAGGTCGTAGCACAGGGTCTTCCCTGATGCCGTAGGTGTTGCCACAACTATGTCCTTTCCTGATGATGCAAGTGAAAAAGCAAGGCTTTGATGAGAGTAAAGACTTTCTATGCCAACTTTTTTCAGGGAAGCAATAATTTCCGGATCAAGGTCCCCGAAAGGCCCGTATCGGGCCTCTTTTGGTTTTATGCTGTGAAATAACGCGATGTCTCCGTCCTGTCTGCGAAGCCACTTTAAATAATCTTCGATCCCCGGTCTTTTCCTTCGTAAGAAATATTCCCACATATCAACGGAAGGCATCGATCATCATTTTGATCGAGCTGACCAAAACTACTGCAGTCAGGATCCATCTTATGACGCGGTCATTGGCCCTTAAGTTGAATCTGGCACCTGCATTTCCTCCAATGACAGAGCCGAAAGCAAGAGCAAATGCAGCTGTCCAGTTTACCATTCCGAAAGATGCGAAAAGAGCAAGGCTTGCCACAGTATAGAAAGCAACAACTGTTATCTTAAGGACATTTGCCTCCCTGAGGTTTTTTTTACAGCCTCCTGAAATTGCCCATATGAGGAGAAAGCCGACTCCTGCCTGAAGGAACCCGCCATAGACCCCAACGAGGAAAAGTGCTGCTGTCCTTTTGTACGGTGAGAGAGGTTCACCCTGAGGAGCATCCCACATCTTTGGTTTTGCTGCCAATAGGACCCCCATGGAAAAAATTGAAATAGCTGCAATGATGCGAAATATTCTTGCCGGCATGTAGACAGCTGAAAGAGTTCCCAGTATTGCTCCTGCGACAGCAGGCAATATAAATGCAAGTGCTTCTTTCCAGTCAATTTTCCCGTTTTGATGGTAGTGCCTGATGGCTGACAGGTTTTGGAAGAGGATAGAGACCCTGTTCGTTGCGTTTGCCACACCGAGATCCAGTCCTATGAAATTTAAAACGGGAAGGGTAAGGATGGTTCCGCCGCCGGCTGTAACGTTTAAAAAGCCGGCGACTGTTCCTGTAAGCATTATAAGGATAAGAGTTGATGCTGTATTTATTTCCACAGGCATGAGGCCTCCATATCATGTAAAATCATCGGGGGGGTGGATGCTGTGTTAAAGTTAAGAGTTCTGGTAGACAATAATACACTCATTGACAGATATTTTACAGCCGAACCGGGGTTAAGTTTCTGGATCGAAGCTGATGGAAGAAAGATCCTCTTCGATACAGCCTATTCAGGTATTTTTATCAAAAATGCACAGATAATGGGGATAGATGTAAACAGTGCGGATATGACAGTGCTTTCTCACGGGCACAACGACCATACATGGGGGCTGAACCACCTGGTGCAGCACTTCGACAGGACTATGAAAAAAGATAGGCCCGAGCTGATCGCACACCCCGGCGCATTCCAGAGAAAACGTTCCGGCAGACTGGAGATAGGAATGATCCTCAGGGATGACGTGATAGGAGAGTATTTTAAAGTTTCAAAGTCCAGAGGCCCGGTCCGTATAACAGATAAACTGCTTTGGCTGGGAGAGATCCCCAGAAAAACAGGAGAGACGAGATCCATTGGAAAAACGCTCATCAACAATGAGTGGATCGATGATCACTGCCTGGATGACTCTGCCCTGGCTTATGAGGCAAAAGGCGGACTGGTAATAATTACGGGTTGTTCACATTCAGGGATATGCAACACGGTCGACTATGCAATAAAAATTACAGGCATTGAAAAAATTGCAGATGTAGTTGGCGGTTTCCATTTACAGGATGCAGGGCAGGATCAGATGGAAAATACGATAAAGGGGCTTAAAAGGAACGCTCCGGATATGATGCACCCTTGCCATTGTACCGACCTGAAGGCTAAAATCGATCTCGGGAAATCCTTTAATGTTCAGGAAGTCGGTGTGGGCCAGGAGCTCAACTATGAATAAAAGGGGTGGGAACGTTATGCAGGAGTCGGGAGAAAACTATCTTGAAACCATACTTATCCTTAAGGAACGTAACGGTACGGTCAGATCCATAGATATAGCAAATGAGCTGGGATATGCAAAGCCCAGCGTGAGCAGGGCCGTGAAGCTCCTTGAGAAAAATGGCCTTATAGTAATGGAGCATAACGGGGAACTTGTCATGACTGAAAAGGGACTTGGTATGGCAAATGCGATATATGAAAGGCACAAGATAATATCCAGGTTCTTTGTCGAAGTGCTCGGAGTGGACAAAAAAACTGCCGACAGCGACGCATGCCGTATCGAGCATGTAATAAGCGAGACGAGCTTCGACAAAATAAGGGGCTTTATTAAAGAGATTTCTTAAGGGCAGCCGGGATAGGATACGGGTCAGATCCCGTAAAAGACAGCGGTCTTTCTTATCCTCACAGCTATCAGGGAAGAGAGGAAGGCTTTAAGGATGTCTCCTCCGACAGTACTGAATAAGCCGACGGAAAGGACCTTCATAAGAGGCATACCATTTCCCGGCATCCAAAAGTTGACTATCACATAAAGGTGTATCAGGCCGAAGATATAGACTGCTGCAACACCTGCAAGAGAAGCCGCAAGATAGTCTCTTGTCCTGGGGGGCTTACCGCCCGCTGAGATATTTTGCGTTATCATTCCTGACACCCAAGCGCATGCCACGAACCCGACTATATATCCAAAAGAGGGCATCAATATTGATGAAAGTCCGCCTCCGCCCGTAAAAACAGGTATCCCTACAAGCCCCATAAGCATATAGAAAGCCTGTGAAGCGGCACCATACCTGGGGCCAAGGAGAAGCCCCGCCAGAATGCAGAACATAGTCTGGAGAGTAAACGGGACCAACGGGAGAGGGATGGATATCCTTGCTCCTATGGCTGTAAGTATCGCGAAAATCGATATGTAAATTATTCTGCGTGTTTTCATAGGGGCGATGATAGCCTGAAAACACGACCTTGTCAACTATAAATTTTTAAATAGTTGACAAGGTATGCGCAAGCTTCATAGGAAAAACTGAACAAGTACGACCGCTGCCACCAGGCCCGGAAGCATATTCATTACGCGGATCTTCATAAAACCGAGAAGGTTGATCCCTATTGCCACGAGCATCAGGCCGCCTGTGGCGCTCATTTCTGTTACTGCAGACTCGGACATGAAAGGCTGTATCCAGACGGCAGCAAGAGTTAGCATTCCCTGATAGAGAAATACGGGAATAAATGAAAAAATAACGCCAAATCCAAGTGATGCAGCTATTGCGATCGAAGTGAGGCCGTCAATGAGACCCTTTGCGAGAAGCAGCGAAGGGTATCCGCCCAGTCCTTCTTCGAAGGAGCCCAAGACAGCCATTGACCCTGTGCAGTATATCAGGCTTGCGGCAATGAATCCCGATGAGAATCCCTTGGCACGGTCTCCGAACCTCTTTTCCAGAGCTGCACATCCTTTTTCAAGCCTGCCTTCCAGATCTATCATCTCTCCTATGACAGATCCGGCTGCAATACTTGCAATAACGATCAAAGGCTGTTTTGTGTTTATTGACATGGAAAGCCCCAGTGAAATTACGAAAATGGCCATGCCCTGCACAGGCAGTTCCAAGATCTTCTGGGGAAGCTTTGTCCTCAGGGCAAGTCCGATCAGGGAGCCAGAGATTATTAAGGCTGCATTTGCGATACTTCCGAAAAGGGGTATAGCTGTGATCGATTCCAAATAAATTCTCCTTTTTTCATAAAAAGACTCAGGATCTGATGCCTGATTTTCACACTGTACACAGAAAAGAGGCCGGCTCTCAGCCGGCCTCCGTTGACCCGGATGACATTAGCCGAGTATTACGCGCTCGTTGTTGATATAATCTTTAAGTTCCCTTCGCAGGTAATCGTGGACCATCTCGTCGGCCTTCTTCTGCAGTTCTTCCTTTTTTTCCTCGAAGAACTTGGCGCAGGCTTCCTCATCAAATTCATCTTCGTGTCCCTCTGCCAGTTCCTCAACGAGGCACTCCATGCACTCGGCCCCAAATTCCGGCAGGGCGGCCCAATGGACAGCCTCCTCTTCAATGGCTTCACGGCTGTTCATAACTGATTCGATGACCTGATAGCTGCCGTCGTGTCCGGCAGACATCTCCTGAGCATAGTTCGAAGCGTCAGCCTGGCTGTCAAAAACGTTGACGTCCGTCACTTCAAGCCCCTGTATGTGAGTTACCACCCAAACTTTTACCTGCATGTAAAACGCCTCCTGTTCAAGGTTCTTGGAATGTCCATTACTATAAACTCAAAGTCTTTGATTGTATAGTGGAATACTTTGCATATCATGAAGCTTATGAGCTTTTGTTGACATTATTATATGCGAAGATTAGAATTTCCGCTAATATCATCCAAAGACTGTCAGTGTCACGGACCTGCATTACACCATCTCCCGGGTCATTTCTGTTATCATGATGCTGTCCCTGCCGAAGGATCTGTACTGACGTATCATAGAAAATATGCCGCTTAACTGTTCAGGGAGGACCTGCCCTGAATCCGGCCCGATCTCACATATAAGGGAGGACTTTAAATGTCAGAAAAAAAGAAGAGCTGCGGGATGATGACGAAAGCCTTGCACAGCGGATGGAAAAATGATCCTGCTACAGGTGCATCGGGTCTTCCGATCTACATTACTTCAGCATACCAGTTCAAAAGCACGGATCATGCCGCCAAACTTTTCAGCCTGGCAGAAGAGGGACACATTTACTCGAGGCTTTCGAATCCTACAGTGGCTGCCTTTGAAGAAGGTCTGAACTCGCTTGAGGGAGGAAGCGGTTGTGTATCACTTTCATCGGGCCAGTCGGCTTTCACGCATCTTATCGCCGCCCTCTGTTCTCAGGGAAATAATATGGTCGTTTCAAGAAAAATTTACGGGGGTACACTTACGCTTCTGCAGAATGTCTTTTCACGGTTCGGAATAGGTACCATACTTGTTGACAGCGATCATCCATGTCAGGTAGAGCAGGCGATAAACGATGAGACCAGGGGTATAATCACTGAAACGATCGGAAACCCAATGATGAACGTAGCCCCTCTGGAGGCGCTTTCCAGGATATCCAGGAGGCATGGCGTGCCTCTTATCATAGACAATACCTTTGCTTCACCTGTGCTCTGCAGGCCTGTCGAATGGGGTGCTGATGCCATTATACATTCAACAACAAAATACATATCCGGCAACGGCAATGTGATAGGAGGAGCGATAATCGACGGCGGCAATTTTGACTGGTCAGCATATCCGGATAAATTTCCGGGCATTGCAAAGCCTGATCCGGCGTACCACGACATCGTATTTGCAGAGAAATTCGGGCGGTCGGCCCTTTATGCAAAACTGCACATGGCGCTCATCCGTGACCTTGGTGGCTGCCAGTCCCCCTTTGATGCCTATCTTCTCCACCTTTCGCTCGGTACACTGCCTTTAAGGATGGAGAGGCACAGCAAAAATGCATTGGAAGTCGCCCGTTTTCTGGAAGGGCACCCTTCGGTCGAATGGGTAAGATATCCCGGACTGGAGAGTCACCCGCAGAATGACATGGCCAGGGTATACCTGAAAAACGGATGCGGAGGAATGATAGCATTTTCGGTCAGGGGAGGAATCCAGGCGGGCAAAAAATTCATAGAGTCCCTTGACCTTATAGGACATATGGCAAATCTTGGGGATTCAAGGACGATAGTCATCCACCCTGCAAGCACCACACACAGCCAGCTCACGAGGGGGCAGAGGGAGGCCGCAGGTATCGGAGAAGGTCTTATAAGGCTGAGTGTAGGCCTCGAAGACAGCTCCGACATAATTGAAGACCTTTCCTCGGCTCTTCTGAAGGCGTCATCCTAAAAATAAGCATCAAGGTATTTCAAATTGATCAGACAGGGTCCCGAAGCATTGTCCGGGGATAAGGAAGCAAGGATATTTGCTGATTTTTTATTCGGCGAATAATAAACAGGAGGAGATATGCGGGTACATCATTTGCGCATATCTCCTCTTTTGAATGTCGACTCAGGATCTTGTGGATGCTGTCATTCCTCAGTTAAGCGGGATATATGAACAGACATACTGGACCGGAACGTAGCAGCGGAATCCGAATTTGCTGTTTCCCGGAAGGTTGAAGGTCTCTCCTGCTTTGATCTCGATGTATTCTGTGGTCCCCGGGAGGCGCACCTGACATACCCCGTCGATTATATCCATTATCTCTGCGTCGCCTGTTCCGAATTCGTAGTCGCCGGGGAGGAAAAGTCCGAGTGTCTTACGGTCGCCGTCTGCCGTGTAGATCGTGTGGCTTACCACTTTTCCGTCGAAGTAAACATTTGCCTTGGCAATTGCTGTAACATTTTCGAGCTTTTCTATCATCTGGTTACGACCTCCTGAAAAAAATGAATGTCTGATTATGATAGTGTCATTTTGCACATACGTCTAGTACAATGAAGCAAGTTTGAAAAAACCACGTAAGCTTTGGGGGAAACATCTTGAGTAAATATTACATTTTCTTCAACGGAAAGATCATTCTGAAAAACGGGGGCAAAGAACTTCCTGATACGATATCTGACGGGGAACTGGAAATGTTTTTCAGGGGAAGCGGAAGCCTTGACAGGGATGATCCCAACGGGGACAGATGGGCGGAGATGGACCCTTGTGCCGAACTGCCGGTAAAGTATGTCATTATGGAGAGAAGAGCCATATGGCCGACCTTCGAGGAGAGGGAGTTTTTCAGGGCCGGGAAGGCATTTCACCTCATGGACTGGCATAGGACGAACAGGTTTTGCGGGGTATGCGGTGCCAAAACAGTATTTGATGAGGCTGAATGGGCTATCAGATGTCCCTCGTGCGGTGAGCTATATTATCCGGTGATCTCTCCTGCGATAATTGTTGCCGTCGAAAGGGAAGGCAAACTTTTGATGGGGCACGGGGTAAATTTCCCCCCCGGAAGGTTCAGCGTGCTGGCCGGTTTTGTTGAACCGGGGGAGAGCCTTGAAGAGTGCGTGATACGTGAAGTGTACGAGGAGACGAAGATAAAAGTCAAAAATATTAGGTATTTCGGAAGCCAGCCCTGGCCCTTCCCAAGATCCCTGATGCTCGGATTCACTGCTGAATGGGAAAGCGGAGAGATAGAGGCAGACGGGAAAGAAGTAACAGAAGCGGCCTGGTTTGCACCGAATGAGATCCCTGATGTTTTCCGGGGGCTCAGCATATCCTGGAAGCTTATTGAAGATTTCATCAAAAAGCGTTCGTAAACTACGGATGCGGCATCAGACAGCATATATGACAATTAAAATATGCAATCGAACAATAAGGTATTTTTGAGACAGGGAGGCGAAACGGATGGGATTTCCCGGTAAAAAGGTATTTTTTGCACTGTTGGCAGTCTCGGTCCTTTTGTTCCTTAAACCGGGCATTTCTGAGGCAAAGCTGAGTGCAGAAGATGCAAAAGCTGTATGGACAAGGGTCGCAAAGGCTACAGAGCTGACATCTCTTCCATTTTCTGTTAAGGAGGAAAAAATCCCCAACGCCTGGGTCGCTAATGGAAACTCAGTGACCGTAACGACGGGACTCCTTGAGATCCTCGATACACAGGCGGAATTGTACGGAGTTCTAGCTCATGAAGCCGGACACGCCAAACTTGACCACCATGGATCCACAGTCAAAAGAGGGGTAGGTCTTTCCGTGGCCGCAACATTGCTTGGCAAACTGCTCGGAGGGGGTATCGCAGAGACTGCTGCAGGTGTAGGTGCAAACCTTGCTTACTCCGGATGGAGCAGGGAACAGGAAGTTGAGGCGGACGACTATTCGGTAAGGCTCGCCCACAGAATGGGAGAGGATCCGGTAGGTCTTTACAGTGCCCTTCTAAAGCTTTCAAAAATTGGCAACAGACCTCAGCCGAGCGGATTCAACTCACATCCCCCGGATGAGCGGAGACTTCTTCACCTCAGAAATGAGATCCTTCGTCTTGATCCTAATGCAAAATTTCCCGAAGGTCCCGAAAATGGTGATCATGCAGAACCTAAGTCTGAGGCAGGCAGCCTTACTGAGCAGATGAACGGGGAACAAAAAGGCTGATGTTCGGAGAAATAGGACTAGTGCACATATATACAGGAGAAGGCAAGGGAAAGACCACCTCTGCCTTAGGGCTGGCCATGAGGGCATTGGGGCACGGCGCCCGAGTTACTGTGATCCAGTTTATGAAGGGCTGGGAAGGGTACGGGGAGGTGATGACGGCATTGCAGCTTGATGGACTTGAGATCATTCAGACCGGAAGGCCGGACTATGTCTACAGGGGAAAAGAGCAGCCTGAGGATTACGAAGAGGCGGCAAGGGGGATGAGGGCGGCTTTTGAAGCGGTCGAAATGAGCAGCTGCGACATGCTTATCCTTGATGAGATCAATGTTGCGTTGTCCTACGGCCTTGTAGATATTTCCGATGTAACGGGGCTGATAAAATGCAAGCCCTGTGAAATGGAGCTTGTTCTTACCGGGAGAGGCCTGCATGAGGAGCTTGCCGTTCTTGCTGACCTCATAACGGAGATGAAAGAGATCAAACACCCATACCGCAGAGGAGTTACGGCAAGAAAAGGTGTAGAATTCTAGTTGACATAGACCATTTTATAAGCTAATCTAAAATAGTTTTAATTAAAAGGCCGTTCTTTGATAACGAAACCTGACCAAATACATATACCACGGGGAGGAAAAATATAATGAAGACAAATGAAAATCTGGCAAAGGCATTTGCAGGGGAATCGCAGGCCAACAGAAAGTATCTCTGCTTTGCGGCACAGGCCGAAAAAGAAGGGTTCACCAGTGCTGCAAGACTTTTCCGCGCTACGGCAGAAGCCGAAACCATACACGCATTCGCAGAATTCAAGGCTAAGGGCGGGATAGGGACGACAGCGGAGAACCTTGTTGCGGCGAAAGACGGCGAGACATATGAATTCACCGAGATGTACCCGCCTATGATAGAGGATGCAAAGGCTGAGGGAAACAACGAGGCCGCACGCATTTTCCACTATGCCAATGAGGCTGAAAAAGTACATGCACGCCTTTATGATGAGGCCCTTGCCAATTTGGGAAACGAGCCCGAAGGACAGGATTACTACCTTTGCCCCATCTGCGGCTATATACATAAAGGCAAAGAATCTACAGTACCCTGTCCAATATGTGGGGCAAAGCCTTCAATTTTCAAGAAATTTTAAAAAAATGATTTAAGGCAGATAGTTTCTCTCAGTTATACAGGCCGCGAAGCTGATAGCTTTTGCGGCCTTTTGCTTTTCCTTATCAAATAAAGAGAAATGATGGTAAATCTTTAAACTGTTCAATGACAGAGGTTTTTGGCCCCGGACGTCCATGCTATAATAAGCCATTATCTTCTTTTTGGGGAATGAGGTATGCTGGATGAGGCTTATGATCGTTAAATTTTTTTTGAATCTGTTTTTCAGGATAGAGATCAAAGGGTGGGAGAATTGGGAAAAAGCAGGGGACGGGGTCCTGATAGCCCCAAATTACGTTTCATTCATAGACCCCCTGATCCTGGCGGTATTCCTTCCTGAAAAAGTTCCGTTCGCAATTGAAAGAAGGCTGACAAAAAAACGTTTCATAGGTCTCTTTCTGCCTCTTGCCGAAACTCATATCCTTGATGCGGATGCCCCTCTTACCTTAAAATTTTTCCTGAGCCTGCTAAAAAACGGGGGAAGGTGTGTTATCTTCCCGGAACTGCAGCCCACCACTATCGGCAACCCTATGAAAGTATCCCAGGGTGTAGCCATGATAGCCGACCACACAAAAGCAAAGATCCTGCCCATCAACATCAACGGGACCGAACTTACTCCCTTTTCGCGTATCCAGCATAAGCCTGGGCTGAGATTCTTCTCCAAAGTAACAATAACGATACTTCCTGCGACAAAGATAGATATACCTGACAACCTCTCCGGCCCCAAAAGGGCGGCGGCGGCGGGCAGGGCACTTGAAAAGATCATGGATGAAGCTTCACTGGCAGCCAGGGTAAGGGAAAAACCTTTCTTTGACGTTCTGCTTGACGCTAGGAAGCAGTATGGAGGCAAGTTCAGAATATTCTGCGACCACGGACAGAGGCCCGTAACATTCAACGGCTTCATTACAAGGGTGCTTCTGATCGAAGATGCCCTTAAAGGTGCGGAGATGGAGGGCGACAATATCGGAGTGCTGCTTCCGACATCTTTGGGTGGGGTAATTACAATGTATGCGCTTCAGAAAATGGGTAAGATTCCTGCCATGCTCAACTTCTCGCTCGGAGGCCGTTCCCTGGTGAACTGCTGCAGGACTGCCTGTGTAAAGACGGTAATAACTTCGAGAAAGTTTATCGATATCGGCAAATTTGAGGCCCTTATATCTGCCGTGGAGGAAGATGGGATGAGGGTAGTATGGCTGGAAGACTTTGCACCCTCCATTACTAAATTTAAGAAGATATCAGCTGCCGTCAAGACTATTTTCATAAGATCCAATCCCGTAAAAGAGGGCGAGACTGACAAGCCCGCGGTTATCCTCTTCACTTCCGGATCCGAAGGGGCGCCAAAGGGCGTTGTGCTGAGCTACAGAAACCTGCATACAAACCATGCTCAGATGTATACCAGGGTCGACTTCTACCGTTCAGACAGGATACTGAACACAATGCCGATATTCCATTCATTCGGGCTGTGCGGTGTATTCATGCCTGTCACGCTTGGGATATTCGTCTACTTTTATCCATCACCGCTTCATTACAAGACTATATCAACGATCTGTTATGATGAACGGATTACATTCCTTTTTGCAACAGATACCTTCCTTGGCGGTTATGCCAAGGCTGCTTCAGACAACTATGACTTTGCAACTATACGTATGCTTGTGCAGGGCGGAGAAAAACTGAAACATTCCACGCAGGAACTCTGGTTTGAAAGGTTCAGCATAAGGATCACGGAAGGATACGGAGTCACAGAGGCATCTCCTGTAATTGCGAACAACTATTATGCACATCACAGGAGCGGCACAGTGGGACAGTTCGTCGCGGGTATTGAGTACAGGATAGAGCCTGTCGAAGGAGTCCACGAGGGAGGAAGGCTCTGGATCAAGGGACCCAACGTGATGCTTGGTTATCTCAGGTCCACGAACCCCGGAGTGATAGAACCGCCTAAGGATGGCTGGTATGATACCGGCGACATAGTCAGCGTTGATGAAGATGGTTTTGTCAGGATACTGGGAAGGGCCAAAAGATTTGCGAAAATAGGCGGGGAGATGATATCACTTGCAGCGGTAGAGGAAGTCCTTGCTGAGGTATGGCCCGAGGATAAGCATGCGGTGGTAATGATAAAAGGAGGCCCGAGAGGTGAGACGCTTTCGCTTGTCACCTCAAGGCCGGACCTTAAACGTGACGAACTGCGCCAGACCCTGTCTGAACTTGGGATGGCAGAGATAGCTATCCCGAAAAAGATCATCTTCATGGAAGATATACCGCTCCTCTCAACGGGCAAGATCGATTATGTGTCGCTGGAAGATATCCTTAAGGATATTGATCCGGATTCCTGAGCACGACCTTACGTTTTTTAGAAATGCTTTAAGTATCTTTGACGATACTAAAATAAGGATCAGGTGTAGAATCCTTTTGTCCTCAGCATAAAGAAAATTTCGGAGGTGTGTCCTGTTGGATCTCTTTTCAAATATGATCGCGGCAGTTACCTGGCAGAACATGGTAATGATGCTTGTCGGTGCATTCCTGCTCTATCTTTCGATCGAGAAAAACTTTGAGCCGACCCTGCTTTTGCCGATGGGATTCGGGACCCTTCTTGTAAACCTGCCGCTCTCATCGGCCCTTGACCAGAT
Organism: Synergistaceae bacterium; assembly: GCA_036803945.1. Lineage (GTDB taxonomy): Bacteria > Synergistota > Synergistia > Synergistales > Synergistaceae > Caenicola. Next base: position 117,881 of record DAIRTK010000001.1, on the reverse strand, counting down.
GGCCGGCACCGAAATGGTAGAGGGAGCTCTTTCGATGCTTTTCAGGCTTGGCATAGCAACTGAGATCCTCCCCCTTTTGATACTTATAGCAGTAGGTGCAATGTGCGACTTCGGGCCTCTTTTGGCTAACCCTAAAGTATTTCTTTTCGGACTTGCCGCTCAGATGGGTATATTCCTTACGATGGGGATAGCCCTTCTCCTTGGCTTCAACGTCTACGAGGCGGCGTCAATAGGCATAATAGGAGCTGCCGACGGCCCCACCTCGATCTATGTTTCAACAAGGTTTGCCCCCCATCTGCTTGGCCCCATATCTGTAGCAGCATATACATACATGGCACTGGTGCCAATGATCCAGCCTCCGGTCATAATGGCGATAACATCCAAAAAGGAACGCCGGATGAGGATGCCCGCCCCGACAAGAACCGTTACGAAGAGGGCCAAAGTGATCTTTCCGATAGCCGTCACGATGCTTGGGGGGATAATAGCCCCGGCTTCTGTCTCACTCCTGGGATTCGTCATGTTCGGCAACCTCCTCAGAGAGAGCGGAGTGACTGAGCGTCTCTCCCAGGCGGCTCAGAACGAGCTGGCAAATATCGTTACCATCCTTCTTGGTTTTTCGATCTCGGCAACAATGACCGGAGAAAAGTTCGTAAACATAAGTACCCTGATAATAATCGCCATGGGTCTTGTCGCATTTGTTCTTGATACTGCCGGAGGAGTATTTACAGCAAAGGCACTCAACCTTTTGCTGCCGGAAGGAAAGAAAATAAATCCTATGGTAGGCGCTGCAGGCATATCCGCATTTCCGATGTCCGCAAGGACCATCCAGAAGCTTGGACAGAAGGCTGACCCGTCAAACCACCTTTTGATGCACGCAGTAGGGGCGAATGTTGCCGGGCAGATAGGATCAGTCCTTGCCGGAGGCGTGCTTCTGGCATATCTCGGAGGTTAACCCGCCACCGTCCGCCTGACTTGTTTCTTCTCCAGGGGTTTCGCCATAGGATGGGTCTGAAATATTAATTTACTTTCCTGAGAGTATGGAATTTGAAAGATCAATAGAATATAAATTCTATTGATTTATTCTGTCTGAAAATTCTGTTATAATTTTCCTGGCTGAGGAGGTGGAGCGATTCCCGAAAACTGCGAGGAACATATCACTCTTTGTTATCCCTTCTGCATTCGGCGTCTGTGCTTTTCTGCTGCCGTTTGAATGGCATGATACCGTTAACACGCTTATAGGACATGGCAAGGAATACCTTCTTTCCATACTTAAAGACAATCTTGGAGAACTGGTGGTAGCAGTATCTTTTTTGACCATGATGCTGAGCGTCGCCGCTACTTCGACCAGGCCCCATTGGATAATGAGGAATCAGATCTTTAGGGAAAATCTTATCTGCAATCCTTTTTGGTTCGCCGCAAGGTTCATCAGTATTCCCATAGCTATGATAGCAGTATGGGGTAACCCGGAACTTTTTGGACTTTTTCTTAAGGACTCGCAGCTGATAGTATTGAACCTGGCCCCCAAGCTGATCATTCTGACTTTTATCATGTCCCTGACAGCGCCGATGCTTTTGGATTTTGGCCTGGTACAGTTCGTGGCGGTTTATGCCAGCCCGGTAATGAGGCCACTCTTCAAAGTCCCTGGCCGCTCTGCGGTGGACTGTATAGCATCTTGGCTTGGCAGCAGTTCGATGGCGGTGGTCATAACTGCAAAAATGCACCACTGCGGCTACTACAACGACAGGGAAGCCGCAGTAATGGTAACCAGTTTTTCACTCACCGGAGTATATAATATATACGCGATAGCAACACTTCTTGATTTCCGTTATGCCTTCCCGCAGATCGTATTTTCTGTATATCTTACGATGTTCCTTCTCGCGCTCGTATTTCCGAGAATATGGCCCCTGAATTCCATCCCTGAAACTTACCATGGCGGTATCGACGGTTATGATGTGCCTCCTCAGGAAGCAAGGCACGGACACACTCTTTTTGACTGGGCACTTCTAAGGGGCATAAATAAGGCCAGGCACATGAGTATTAAGCAATATTTTCTTGAAACTCTTTCGATTGCGGTACCTCTTATATTTGGGACGATACCCCTTATGATAACTTTTGGGACTTTACTGCTTGCTGTAGCTGACATGACCCCGGTCCTGGACATAATATCGTATCCTGTGGCATGGCTGTTCGAAATGTCAGGTGCTGCAGAAGCACAGGTACTTGGCGGAGCAGTCGTCTTTGCGTATATTGACCAGTACCTTGCTGCGGCGTATGCACAGATGCTTTTTTCCGAGTCAGCCAGATTTCTCTGCATTTGCCTCACTACTATAGGTCTGATCAACCTTACCGAGGTGGGCATCCATGTATGGCACTCGACGATACCCATTAAAATATGGCAGATGACTGTAATATACCTGATGCGCATAGCATTTTCGCTTCTTGTCCTTATCCCGCTCTCTTCCTTATTTTTTTCCTGAAGCCAATAGCATTCCGATCGCTACAATTATATAAAAATATATCAGCGGGGGTGCACTGAAGTCAGAAGTATTCGGTGATGATCTCTATTGTCTCCGAAGGGAAAAGTGTATACAATATACCGGTTCGGTAAGGGGTGCTGGCATGCCTTTGTGGGGATTTCTTTTAAGCTTTGTTGTCGCGATAATGTGGGCCGCTTCGCCCATTATGGTCGGGCGTGGCATGGCTTTGTCCAAATGTACCTCAAACGAGATAAATCCGATCCGTTCCATCTCTTTCTTTCTGGTGACCCTTGCCTTAGCTTATGCCCATTCAGGCGGCAGCATTCCCGTAGTCCTCTCGCCCAAAGCGCTGCTTTATATATCAGGCAATGTTCTTATGGGATACCTTATAGGGGATGTCCTTTATTTCATAGCGATAAGAGAGATCGGGATAAGCCTTGCTGTGCCTGTATCAAATGCGTACCCCATGCTGGTGGTCCTCACATCGTGGCTTATGCTGGGCGAACCGATAACATTACAGATAGTTCTTGGGATCATGATCGTCATATCCGGGCTCCTTTTGCTGAGATTCGGCGGGGTAAGGTCCGATAGTCAAAATGAAGAGAGAGGTCTGCGGGAAATTGGTCTTTCAAAGCTTATGAGAGGTTTTCTCTTTGCAATGGGAGCCGGGCTTTCATGGGCGATCGGTGCCCCGCTGACGAAGCTGGCAATGGAAACATCAGGGCTTGGACCTGTCTATATCTCATTTTACAGAGCTTTGGCCCTGCTGATAATGTCATGGACGTACCGGCTGATACTGGTAAAGTTTCGCCCCGGGACAATAATGCCCCTAAGAAGCATCCCGTTTGGGGGATGGGCGTATTTTCTGGGAGCAGCCGTAATTGGGCTGGCACTTGGTTCAATACTTTACGCCACATGCATAAGCTCCATGCCGGTAGCGGTCGTGACCGCCATTACAGCCACCAGTCCGTTCATAGCAGCCCTCTTCGGACATTTTGTACTTAAAGAGAGACTGACCAGACTTCAATGGACCGGTGTAGTCCTTATTATATGCGGCTCTGTGACAGTGAGCATATAGGAGAGGCATTTTGAGGATAGTCGTTCCGGATACTCTTCGTGCCCTAAGAAGCAGAAATTACAGATTGTTTTTCATGGCTCAGGCGATCTCGCTGACCGGTCTCTGGATGCACCGTGTAGCTATGGGATGGCTTGTCTTCAGGCTGACAGGGCTCAACAGCGCTCTCGGAATAATTGATTTTGCGGCATCCGTGTCGGTCTTTCTCCTGGCTCCATTTGCCGGAGCCCTTATCGAGAGGTGGGACCTGAGGAAAACACTCTTCTGCTGTCAGGCAGTCTGCATGATGATAGCATTTATGCTTGCCTTTTTGACACTTACCGGGCTGGCAACTTTTCACACAGTGGTATTCATGAGCCTCATGCTGGGTCTTGTAGATGCGTTTGAACTGCCTTGCAGATACTCACTTGTCTCCTACATGGTGGACAGAAGAGAGGATGTCCCCAACGGAGTAGCCTTAAACTCCATGAATTTTAATATTGCAAGAATGATCGGACCCTCAATAGCCGGATTTGTAATTCATGCTGTGGGTGAGGGAGTCTGTTTTCTCGTCAATGGCTTTGCGTATTCCTCCACTCTATTGGCCGTAAGGAAAATGAAGATGGAACGTCCGCCAATCGGCAAGAACGACGGCAGCCGATCAAAGCCATTAAAGGATACGGCAGAAGGCCTTAAAATGGCCAGGAATTTTGCGCCGAGCCGATATCTGCTGATACTGATCGCATCTACGGGCTTCTTTTGTTTTCCAAGCATAGTCCTGATGCCTGCAATGGCCAAGAGTGTTCTTGGCGGGACCTCGGAGACCCTGGGTTTTTTGCTTATGGGGGTAGCCATAGGGGCGCTTATGGGTTCATTGATAATGGCATCACTCAGCTCTTCGGCAAGTCTCTGCTGGTGGTGCACCAGGGCCTGTCTGGGATTTGGTATATCAGTCATGCTTTTTTCCCTGTCAGGCAACATATATGCAGGGATCGCTCTAGCTGCACCTGTAGGATTCTGTATGGTCACAAGCACTATCTCCTGCAATACGCTTCTTCAGTCCATGGTGCCTGCAAGCGGAAGAAGCAGGATAATGGCCCTCTATACTATGGCAATACTGGGGATCCCGCCATTTGGAAGCCTGCTTGCAGGAAAGCTGGGCGACAAACTGGGAACTGACTGGACGCTCTTTATATGCGGAGCTGTAAGCTCGGCAGCAGCCTTTTACCTTTTAACAAGGATAGAGAAGATAAGGGATCAGATAGAAACCGCACTCGATGATCCGGAGGCAGTCCAATGGGAGAACTGAAGACTGAATTCAGCGCAAATCAGATATTGATGGCAGATCTGCTTCTTGTACTTGTGGCCTTCATCTGGGGCGCAGGTGTCCCGATGAGTGCGCTGCTTGCAAGAACTATAACCCCGCTTTGGGCTGTCGCTCTGAGGATGCTTTTTGCGGCCTTTTTTCTGATACTGATGTTCCCCAAAAAAATAATTACGTCGACCAGAAGGGACTGGGCGATATCCTCTCTTCTGACTGCAGTCCTCACCGGAGTTTTCATTTCCATGACCTTTGGGCTGGTCTACAGCACAGCGAGCAAGCAGGCTTTCATAGGGGGCCTTAATGTAATACTGGTGCCGCTTTTTGTCTGGGTGATCTATAGGTCCAGACCAAGCATATGGATCTTTGCGGGGGCAGCTGTAACAACGGCTGGGCTCTCAATTATGGGCTTTACTCCGGGGATGGAATTCAACTTCGGGGATTTTCTCTCTTTTATTATGGCTGTTTTTTACGCTCTTCAGGTCCTGGCTGCGGGATTTGGTGCCAGGAGGGTAGAGCCATACCGTCTTGTTGCTCTTCACATAATTATGCTTGCCGGAGTGATGACAGTCATAGCACTGATTTTCGAGCCGATCCCCGACATCAGCGCATTCAGCCTCAAAATTTGGGCGACTATTCTATGCGTCTCGCTGGGCAACACCATACTCTGCTTCATAATACAGTTCAAAGCACAGAGGATCACACCTGAGTCCCATGTTGCGGTGATCTTTTCGCTGGAGGGACTTTTCGGATACATGGTCGCAGTCCTCAGCGGACAGGACCCCTTCCATCTCCAGGGCGCCGCAGGCGGAATGCTTGTGATACTGGGCATGATAATTACCGAATCTGAAATATTTATAAAACGAAGAAAACGATGACCCGCTTATGCGCTTCAGCTGATCAACTTTATATTTATATATGAGTGCCCGGTGAAACATCCAAACAACAAAGAGGGTGACCGGAATCAATTCCGGTACGCCCTCCTTGAAACTCATATGAAAAATTAGCAAATGCTTTCGTTACATGCAGTAGCCGGCCCCGCAGTATCTTGTCGGGTTTAGTGCCGATTCCATGTGCCTGATCATTGTTATGAAATCAAATACCGGAAGACCTGTGTGAGCGTGTACAGCTGCTGCAAAGGGAGGAAGATCGCTGCACTCGAGCTGGATGGCCGCAACTTCAGGGTGATCTTTGAGCATCTGATCGCAGACTTCGAGGATCTCCTTTTCAATGACATCCGTATCCATCGTTCCCTTTTCCTCCAGGACGGAAGAACGGAACTCATATTTCCCCTCCATCCCGTAAAGGACCACAGGCATATCTGCTGTTATGCCGACATTTCTCAGGTGCTGTTCGGTCATCACAGATGCGTTTGCCGAAATTATCCCTACCTTCTGGCCGCGTTTAAGTGTCCTTGTGATAAATGGGACCTGAAGCATGCTGGACATGAAAACAGGGATGTCAACAGCGTCAGCGATCTCCTGCTGGAAAAGAGCCATAAAGCCGCATGCTCCTGTTATTCCCCGGACCCCTTCAGCCTCCAGTTTTCGTGCACCTTCAAGAAAGGGCTCCAGAAGAGTAATGTCTCTCTGGTTAAGAAGCCTTTCAATAGAAGCTCCCTTTACTTCATGGTAACGAACAGGGAAGGGATAGGTCGTAGCGTTGCCTACGTTTCCCGGGACGCAGGGATATGCTGCATCAAGTATAAGGATACCGATGGGTTCTCCGTCCCACGAACGTGTCTTACTTTTGATCTTGTAAAAAGGCATTCATATTCCCCCCAAATAGAATGAAATCATAATAGAGAAAATAACAGTGATGTGACCTTATTGTCAAGGACTCATCAAAATAATTCAACTTTTGGAGTGGTTTTAAAAATACGCCTCATCGCCTATTACATCAATGGAATATAAATATACAATGATAGAATAATGTAAATCGAAAATAGGAGAGATGCCGTATGAAGAAGACCATTTTGACATTTGCCGCGGTTTTGGTGTTGATATTCAGCCTTGCACAGGCAGTTTATGCGCTTGAACCGGGATCTTCCGTGAGTGACTTTGAACTCAGGGATATAGAGGGTAAGACGGTAAGGCTCAGTGATTACAAAGGAAAGACGGTAGTTCTGAATTTCTGGGCCACATGGTGTCCCCCATGCAAAAAGGAAATGCCGGACTTTGACCTTCTTGACAAGGAACTGAAAAAAAACAATGATGCCGTGCTTCTGGCAATAAACATGACTGACGGAAAGAGGGACACAAAGAGCAAGGTAGAGTCATTCATAAAGAATAATAATTATGGGATGAGGGTACTGCTGGATACCGAGGGCAAAGCCGCAAAGCTTTACGATATAAGATGGCTTCCCACAACTGTTGTGGTCGACGGTAAGGGAATACTTCGCTGGCAGGTCTTCGGTGAAACTACCAAAGAGGATGTTCTGAAGGCTGTCAGGGATATAAAATAAATGTGGGCAGACCTTCCCCTTCTTTTCCTTGAAGGTTTTCTGGCCTTCATTTCCCCCTGCATGCTCCCCATGCTTCCCGTCTACCTTATGTACCTTGCGGCGGAGACAGAACATGGCAAGAGGGCAAGCATCTTAAACACGATAGGATTTGTATGCGGATTTACCTTGATTTTTATGGCCCTCGGCGCAACAGCTACAGCGATAGGTTCGCTGATGAATGAGCACAGGATGCTCCTGCAGAGAGTGAGCGGTGCGGTCATTATGGTTTTCGGACTTCACTTTTTGGGGGTCTTCAGGATAGGATTCCTTGATGTGGAAAGGAAGATAGATCTTGGGCTTCAGAAGCGGGGAGGCTTCATAGGATCCCTGCTTTTTGGAGCTGCATTTTCCCTTGGATGGTCGCCATGCCTCGGTCCCTTCCTGGGCTCGGCATTGATGCTTGCCGGAAGCGGCAAAACTGTGATGCAGGGAGTTTTTTACCTGTTCGTATTTTCGATGGGACTCGGAGTGCCTTATATACTTGCTGCGGTCTTTTTCACAAACATAAAGGGGCTCTTCCAGTGGCTGAAGAAGCACGGCAGGCAGATAAAGACTATATCCGGACTGGTACTTGTATTTGCAGGCCTGATGATGCTTTTTGACCTCTTCGGTTACTGGGCCGGTCTCTTTATGTAAGTTTGTTCAATAAAATATAAAAAAGAAGAAGCAGGGAAACATTGCCCTGCTTCTTCTTTTTTATATTTAAGGGATTTGATACATTTTCAGCAGTCTCCCGAGGCTTTTGAACATCCCCGTCCCAGCAGTATAAGGCTTATTCCGCTGAACACCAGGTTGATGCCGAGGATTATGCCGATCACGGCCGCCCCGGTGAAGAGGTTCTTCCACATCATGACCGAGAGGATGATCCCCAGAAAGCCTGAGACCAGTATCCATATCGAACCCTCTATTTCCCTCACGCGAAAGTACTCAATAACCTTGGTTATTCCGTCCGCCATGAAATATGCCGCCAGAATTATGCTGAGGGTCATGACACCGGCCACGGGGTGGATGAGGAATATAAATCCTGCCGCCATCGCTGCTACAGCCATTATGGTCTCCTGCAGAGGCTTCCCGCCGTCGCTGAAGCCCCTGAATGCGCTCCATCCCTGAGTTAAGGCTACGGCTATCAAAAGCATGCCTGCAATAGTGTTAACGGCAAAGGATGCAATAAGGGGCATTGAAAGAGAGATCAATCCAAGGAGAAGCATAAGCCCGCCAATAATGTAAAATCGCCTTTTGTTTTTTTTGAGGTCATCTTTGGAAAACTTTCCTGTAAAAAGCATTGAATAACCCCCCGATCATTCTTTTTCCCTGTTTTTGGATTCCTTTGAGATCTTTATAAATTCCTTAGCTTTTGATACGATCCAGGAAAATGACGCGGCGACCGCCACGATAGGCAGAAGTAATATTCAGGGAGGACATCCCCCGCGACGTTTTTTTAATGTCAATCAGAACACCTCCGTCAGTAATATCAATCAATTCTCTCACATTTACGTCCTGAGGTAGAGGTGGTAATTACTGTATTATCAGTAATTATTTTAATTTGTATGCAGTACGGCCTGCTTATTTTCCGACAAACTCCCCGCTGGGATAAAGCCTTGGCCGTTCTTCCTCCATAAGCACCCTTTCGGCTCCTTTGCAAAGGGCCTCAAGCTCATTTTCTCCGGGTACTATAGCAACGGGAGCGAGGAATTTAATTTTTTTGACGAGCATATCCATCAGCAGTTCGGAATGAGCCATGCCTCCGGTCAGGATTATCGAGTCAATTTCTCCGTCCAGAACGGTGCAGAGCTCTCCAATGCCCTTAGCTATCTGGTATACGAAAGCTTCAAGTATAAGAGCCGCCTCCGGGTCCTTTTCAGACATCCTGAATACCTCTCTTATGTCGCGGGTACCCAGATATGCAACGATACCCCATCCGGAGAGAAGTTTTTTCTTAAGTTCTGACTCTGAGTATCTGCCGCTGAAAATGAGATCTACAAGCTCCCCTACAGGGAGTCCCCCGGCACGTTCGGGAGAGAAAGGGCCGTCCGCCTTGGCTCCTACGACATCTATTATCTTGCCTCCGCAGTGGACACCTATGGTTATCCCGGTTCCCAGGTGTGCTACAACAAAACGGCACTCCTCATATTTTTTTCCCAGAGTTTCAGCTGTTTTTCTTGCGACGGCCTTCTGGTTGAGTGCATGGACCAGGCTTGACCTCCGGATCTCAGGAGCTCCGGAGATCCTTGCCACCTCAGTAAGCTCATCCACTGAGACCGGATCGACTATGTAGGCTTTGCACCCAGACATTTCTGCGAATTTTTGTGCTATGAAGGCACCGAGGTTTGATGCATGTTCTCCCCGGGGAGCCTCTGTCAGGTAATCCGTCATTTCTTTTGTTACTAAGTATGTACCGCTTGGTATCGGCGCGAGGATACCGCCCCTCCCCACTACAGCATCGAAACTGTCCGTAAGTATCCCTTTCTCACGCAGGGTTTCTGTTATAAGTTTAAACCTGTGGCCTAGCTGCTCCAGGACTGATCCGTTTTCTGAGATGAGAGTCCGGTCGACCGGGATGTTGTCCTTGAAGATCTCTTCTCCGTTTTCGAATACAGCTATTTTGGTCGAAGTGGATCCGGGGTTTACAGCAAGTATACGGTACATCTCTACTTCATTCCCCCTGAGATTATGCATGCAAGAGCCATGCTGAGAAATTTTGATTCGGGCGGATCTGACCTTGAGACAAGCACTATCGGGACCATTGCTCCAAGGACAAGTCCTGCCATCTGGGCATGGCAATAGTGAACGAGGGTCTTGCAATGGACATTTCCGCACTCAATGTTTGGTACAAGCGTAAGGTCGACCTTGCCCGCTATTTTGCTTCTTATTCCCTTGTGTTCGGCAAATTTCTGTGAGGCGACAACATCTATAGCCATAGGACCTTCGATTATGCATGTACAGGGCAGATCGTCGAACTCACCCTCTTCCCATGCCTTTACGATACCAGCGGCATCAACGGTCGACTGTATGTGGGGGTCCACTTTTTCGTTTGCGGCAAGGCATGCCGCATTTACATGTTCATACCCCAGAGCACTTATTGCCTCAAGCGCATTTCTGAGTATCTGTTTTTTCTGGTCCAGGTTTGGGGTCACGTTGAATCCGCTGTCTGTGCAGAAGGAGAGGTGATTTTCACCGGGGATCTCCATGATCGCCAGGTGGCTCAGGAGACGCCCTGTCCTAAGGCCGTTTTCCTTGTCGAGGATAGCTTTCAGGAAATCGGAAGTGTTGATGAGGCCTTTCATGAGGGCATCGCCTCTTCCGTTCCTTACGCTCTGAACTGCTATTGCTGCGGCAGCATTTGCCGAGTCTGCATGGATGACTTCGACTCTGTCTGAGATCCCGGCCTCTCTTACTGCCGGGAGTATCAACTCGCTGTCTCCGGTAAGGATAGCTCTTCCGAGTCCCCTCTTCATTGCAAGCCTTATTGCCTCGATACTTTCGCGATCGGCAGCCGCAAGGACGACGCTGCTTCCTGCAAGACAGCCGCTGCTGTTCATGATCTCAATGAACCTTTTAAACATTAAAGCACCCCCTTTACATAACATTATAATATCTTAAGACGTTTTTGCATTATAATAGACCGAATATTTCCACCAAGGGGAGTCCGCATGAAATTTTTAAAAACCATAAAGAGGATGACCTGGCTCAGAGGCAGGGCTGATCTGGGAAAAGGCCCTGTTCTCAGTACTCTTGTTAAACTCTCAATACCCTCTGTGGCAATGGTGCTTTTCCACACCCTTTTCCATCTAGTGGATACCGTTTTTATTTCATGGCTTGGTGAGAGCCATATGGTGGCGATCTCCTATACATTTCCAGTACAGATAGGGGTATTCGCGATCCTTGAAGGAGTAGGCAACGGGATGACGGCATTATGCGGAAGGAGGCTGGGCGAGGGCAACCTTGAAGATGCAAGGAGCACCGCACTTGCTGCCATGGGTTTTGCATACCTGCTCTGCCTGATATGGATACCTTTCCTCTTTCCCTACACTTCGAACATATTCTTCAGGACCCTTGGAGCATCTGATGCCGAGACCCTGCGACAGGCCTGGCTCTACAACATGTGGATACCGCCGACATTCATACTGATAAGTTTTTCGTATGTCGTTAACTCAGTATTCAGGTGCCAGGGAAATACCATTGTACCTTTAAAGTATTTCCTTATAGCCAACGGACTTAACATAGTCCTTGATCCAATATTCATATTCACCCTGGGGTGGGGTATCACGGGAGCCGCTGCGGCCACTTTTGCAGGCAGGCTGGCAGGCATTGTCTACCTTATTGGAAAACTCGAGACAGAAAGCGAGATCCGGGTACCTTTCAAGCCTCACATCAGGCTTTCGATGCTGCCTCTGTGGGGGAGGATAACCGCGATCGGTTTTCCTGTAACCCTCTCTACGGCAAGCGTCGCCCTGGGGATGGGCAGCGTAAACAACATACTCTCCGGGACCTTCGGTCCTCAGGCTGTGGCAGCATGGATGGTTGGGCTGCGGGTCGAGGACCTTGCATTCAATACACTGATGGGGATAAACGATGCCCTTGTTCCCTTCCTGTCCTTCAATTACGGAAGACGGGACCTGAAAAGGATGAAAAGGGGGCTAAGGTCAGGCATAATAATTAGCACGGTGATCACAGGTGGGCTGGGGCTGCTCGTCTGCATCTTCCCCTTCCCGGTCATAGAGCTTTTCAGGCCTACTGAGGAGATAGCGAGAACGGCCGCTCAGGCGATAAGGATAACAATTGCCGGTTATCCGATGGTGATATTCAGCGTCATATACAACGCTCTCTTCGTAGCTACGGGATTTTCAGCTTTCGGCCTTATGGCGCAGATATTCCGCTCTCTGATCATCAGGGTGCCTGCGGCCCAATTTTTGTCCGGCATAGTCGCGCTCGACCAAATATGGTGGTTCCAGCCCATATCATTTTTGGGAGGCGCTTTAATGACGGGACTCTTTTCCTGGATACTCCTGCGAAAGTTAAAGCGTGATATGGAGCTGCCTAAACTTCCCGCCAGTTAAAGTTCGATCGGCTTGACTTTATTTTATTTAATGCTATAAACATTTTGGCAGGGAGGGGAAAGCCCCTTCCGGGAACAGAAGAGCAAAGATCAAGATCTGCAGAATAGAATAGACAAGGCAAGGAGAACTCTTAAAATTATCGGGAGCCTGTCATTTCTATGGCGGGCTTCTTTTGTATATTGAGGAGGGCTTTTAAATGGCCAAACGTGTCTGCATGGGTAACGAAGCGATCGCTCTGGGAGCCGCCAAGGCAGGAGTCGGTATAGTTTCCGGTTACCCGGGGACTCCTTCAACAGAGATCATTGAAACTCTGATAAATGAGAAGCTGCCGGGAATAGAGGTCCAGTGGTCGACAAACGAAAAGACTGCCCTTGAGGTAGCTGCCGGTGCCGCCTATGCGGGGGCAAGGTCGATGGTAACGATGAAGCAGGTCGGACTGAACGTAGCTGCCGACCCGCTTATGAGCCTTTCATACGTCGGCGTTGAAGGCGGCATGGTCGTAGTAGTAGCGGACGACCCGGGACCCTGGTCCTCACAGACTGAGCAGGATACCAGACACTTTGCGAAATACTCCAACCTTCCGGTCTTTGACCCATCATCGCCCGAAGAGGCATATGAGATGGTCTCGTATGCATTTGAACTTTCCGAGGAATTCAGGCTCCCTGTATTCCTTAGGCCGACCACCAGGGTCTGCCATGCCAGTGCGACTGTAGAGCTTGGAGATTTCCCCGGACCCGGGACCGCCTCCGGTTTTGTTAAAAGATCCGACTGGATAATTTTTCCGGCGCTTTCCTACCGGAAGCACGGAGAACTTGAACAAAAGCAAAAACTTATCTCGGATAAATTCAGCACACTCACCTTCAACAGGATCATCAAAGGCGGAAAGAAGGGAATAGCTGTATCAGGGATATCCTACCTTTATGCGATGGAAGTGATAAAAGAATTTGATCTTGATCTGACCGTACTTAAGGTAGGCACCCCATATCCCCTTCCATTAAGGCTTGCTGAAGAATTCCTGTCCGCTGTAGATCAGGTCATGGTGGTCGAAGAACTCGACCCTGTCCTGGAGGAGCAGCTGCTTATAGTATCAGGGGGAAAAAATGAGATATTTGGCAAAATGACCGGCGACATGCCATACAACGGAGAGTACAGTTTTGAATCAATAAAAAATTCATTGCTGAAGTTTGCGGGAGTCGAAAGCGCAGACCTTGTTATGGTCGACATTCCCAAACTTCCGGTGAGACCGCCGGTTCTTTGTGCCGGGTGCCCTCACAGGGCCTCTTTCTTCGCTGCAAAAACAGCAGCAAAAAATTTTGAAAAGACAGTATACTGCGGGGATATTGGATGTTACACCCTTGGGAATGCCGCTCCCCTTAATACGGTCGACACATGCCTCTGTATGGGTGCGGGTATCACGATAGCCCAGGGCATAAAACTGGCAGAGAATGGTGCCAAATGCATTGCCTTCATAGGCGACTCGACCTTTTTCCATACAGGGATACCCGGAGTAATAAACGCTGTCTATCAGAACACTGACATAACTATAGCCGTGCTCGACAATCACACTACAGCGATGACAGGCGGACAACCGCACCCCGGAACGGGAAGGACCGCGATGGGTATGCCGGCAAAGCCGATCGATATAGAAAAGATACTGAGAGCTTGCGGTGTGGAGCACATTTCGACGGTCGACCCCTTCAAATATGAAGATACAGTCGATGCTTTTAAAAGAGCAATGGAGCACAGCGGGCCTTCGGCAGTGATCGCCAGGGCACCCTGCATAGCGCTGATCAAGCTCCCAAAAACGGTGCGCAGGGTGAACGAGGCCTGCATAGGATGCCTGAAATGCATCAGGCAGCTTGGATGTCCCGCGATGTCCGTGGCCGATGACGGAAAGGTCGTAATTAACGAGTCGATATGTACAGACTGTTCTCTTTGTGTGAAGGTCTGTCCTGTCGGCGCGATAAAGAGGGTCGATCGAAATGTTTAGCAGTATAGTGGTAGCAGGCGTAGGAGGCCAGGGTACACTTCTCGCTTCAAAGATCCTTTCTGAAGCTGCCCAGAAAAGGGGATTCTTCGTGCGGACTTCTGAGACCATAGGTATGGCTCAGAGGGGCGGTTCCGTATCAAGCCACATCAGGATCGGATCTCAGGATGTATCGCCGGTGATCCCTATCCGTCACGCTGATATTCTGATCGGATTTGAACTTGCAGAGGCGGCAAGACAGCTCAACAGGCTTAAGCCCGATGCATGCGCGGTAGTGAACACAGACTGCATAATCCCTACAAATGTTGCGCTTCGTCAGGGCGAGTATCACTGTGATGGATACCTCAGCGCCATCAAAAATAACATCGGCAGGGGGTATTACATCAATGCGCTGCCCCTGGCGATCCGTGCCGGGGATGCAAGGACACTCAACATCGTGCTGCTTGGCTTTTCAGTCGGAGCAGGGATACTGCCTTTTGAAGAAGATGAGATCAGGGGAGCAATGGAGTGCTGCATCAAGCCCAGGCTTTTGGAGATAAACAGAAAAGCCTTCAACATGGGAGCGGAGGAAGCCATAAAACAGATCAAAATGTGTCGTTGATGATTTTTCAGATAATATATACCATAAAAATTTAGTAATCAGAAGAGCGGAGCTGAGAGCGATGAATGAATTGTCAATAATGAGCCAGTGTTTTGCCCAGGTGAGAAGAGTTTCACGATGCAGCCCGATGTACATTGAAAAATACGAGGGTCTGCCTGTTGATAAAATGATGACAAAGGATCAGTTTGAAACTCTCCCTTTCACTACTAAACAGGACCTTCGAGACGCATATCCTATGGGTATGCAGTGTGTTCCCAACGACCAGATAGTCAGGGTCCATTCATCCTCCGGCACTACAGGAGTTCCTGTTATTCTGCCATACAGCAGACAGGACCTGGAAGACTGGGCGGTAATGATGGAAAGGTGCTACCAGTTTGCGGGCGTGACAAGAGAGGACAGGGTCCAGGTCACGCCGGGATTTGGCCTGTGGACAGCGGGACTGGGCTTCCAGGCAGGTGCGGAACGTCTGGGTGCTATGGTCATCCCCACCGGCAGCGGCAATACAGACAGGCAGCTCCAGCTCATGAGGGATCTGGGTGCAACAGTTCTTATAGGGACATCCTCCTATGGACTTCTGATAGCCGAAGAGGTCGACCGCAGAGAGATGCGGGGGGAGATAAAACTGAGCAAGGGCATCTTCGGATCAGAGAGATGGGGGGACAAGGTAAGGGAACGTATCTATCAAAGCCTTGGAATAGAGTTTTTTGACATCTACGGACTTACCGAGATATACGGTCCCGGGATCGCCATAGACTGCTCCGAGCATCAGGGAATGCACTACTTCAATGATTTTATCTACTGCGAGATCATTGACCCGGCAACAGGCAGTGTTCTGCCTGACGGAGAGCAGGGAGAGATAGTGATAACGACTTTCAGGAAGGAAGCCGCTCCGCTCATACGCTACCGCACTCACGACATTTCACGCATTATTCCGGGTCCATGCCCATGCGGGTCGCCATATCCGAGGCTTGACAGGATAGTCGGAAGAAGTGACGACATGATAAAGGTCAAGGGGACGAACATATACCCTGCGCAGGTGGAGGAGATACTGAGGAACATCGACGGATTTTCAAGTGAATACAGGATAATACTTGACAATGAGGACCTTAGGGATCGGATGATCGTGCAGGCAGAGGCCTTCGAGGGGGCTGACCGGGAAGAGCTTGAAAAGGAGCTCGAGAGAGCCTGTAAATCAGGCCTTGGGATAAAAGTGATACCGGAAGTCATGAAGATCGGGGAACTCCCAAGAAGCGAGAAGAAGACAAAAAGGGTAATAGACAACAGGGGATAGGCCACAATAGATAAGAAAGCAAAATATGAGCGGGCAAAAAGGTCATTTTTTAGGGATGGGCCGGAAGCCCGCTCAATGTTTCCCGGAATAATTATTTTGCACCGTCGATGCCCTCGTTGGAGAGCATGTCGGCGCGTTTGTTCTCTTCACGGGGTATCCAGTGGTAGGAGATGTCTATCCCTTCCGCCAGATCCCATACCTCCCGTGCAAGCATTCGAAGGTGGGGAAGGTTTATCTTCCACTGCCGTGAGACCTGGCTGACCACAAGTTTGCTGTCCCCGAAAACCGTGAGAGACCTTATTCCGCGTTCCCTTGCAGCTTTGATGAGCATTATCAGGGCCATGTATTCGGCTTCGTTGTTGGTCTTTTCACCCAGGAAACGTGATGCCTCCCATACCACCTTTCCATCTTCGTTTATCATAAGGGCTCCGGCTCCTGCTCTTCCCGGATTGCCCCTTGAGGCACCGTCAAAATATCCCTCCATAAATATCCATCTCCCACACTCGAATAGATGCGCTATACTTTATTATATACTGCATTGGGGGTAATGATATGGCTTCCGTAAAAAAGACCAACGCTGTCAGAATATTGGAGAACGAGAAGATACCTTTTGAGCTTATCGAGTACGACGTTGATGAGAGCTTGCTCTCGGCTGAGGATGCTGCATTAAAGACAGGAGTGCCTGAAGAACAGACGTTCAAGACGCTTTGCGCGAGAGGGGATAAGACCGGTGTAATGATGGTCTGTCTGCCCGCAGGAAGGGAACTTGACTTCAAGGCTCTCTCTTCTGCAAGCGGCAACAAAAGCACGGAACTTGTACCTCTTAAGGAGGTACAGCCGCTCACAGGCTACGTGAGAGGAGGCTGCTCGCCTCTTGGAACGAAAAAGAAATACCCTGTCTTGATCGATGAGAGCGCATGCGCCTTTGACTATATAACAGTGAATGCAGGTCAGAGAGGGCTGCTTTTCAGGTTAAGGCCCGAAGACCTGATAACTGCGACAGGAGCAAAAACAGCCTGGATAGCAAGATAAAAGTAAAAGTACTGGTGCCCGGTGATTGAATATTCCGGACACCGTGCCTGCAAGGTCACCAGGCCTTTTCATATATTGCCTTTACTGACTGGAAATCAAGTGGTCGGGGATTGTTCGACATAAGCCTTACCTCTTTTAGTGCAGCTTCTGCCATTTCAGCGGATGCCTCCTTTGGGATGCCGAACTCCCTCAGTCTGGTCTTTACCCCTATCCTTTCACCCAGCTCGACTATCCCTCTGAGTGCCGCGTCGGCGGCGTTGCGGGCAGTCATTCCCTCAGACCATACTCCCATTGCCTGAGATATTGGAATGAATTTCTCTTCACACCCTTCAAGGCTGTATTCCATTACCCACCTTAGGAGAGCTGTATTCGCCTCACCGTGAGGCACATGGTACTGTCCCCCGAGAGGATATGCCATTGCATGTACTCCTGCTGTCCCCGACATTGAAAATGCCATTCCTGCGATCATGCTTCCGTAGGACTGGGCCTCCCTTGCTTTGAGGTTATGGCCGTTGCTGACACACTCGGCAAGGTTGGAATATATGCTTCTGATCGCCGTCAGGGCAAGGTCCTGCGTAAACTGGTTAGTTCCCAGCGAGAGGAATGCCTCCACTCCGTGTACAAGGGCGTCCATTCCGGATGCAGCAGTTATATGCTTAGGCAGGTCAAGTGTAAGTTCCGGGTCTACCAGGGCAATGTCGGCAACGAGGAATCTGCTGGATACTCCCTTTTTCATCTTCTCTTCCGAGAATGAAAAAACCGCGACAGCAGAGACTTCAGATCCGCTGCCTGAAGTTGTGGGGATCATTATTGTTGAAAGCCCCTTTTTCGGTATTTTCTCGCTCCCTACCATATCAGAGACATTGATCTCCGGATTTTCAGCCATGACTGCAGCCATTTTGGCGAAATCCATCGAGCTTCCCCCGCCCAGTGCTATGAGGCAGTCATAACGGCCTTCCCTGATGTGGCGCGAGGCTTCCTCAAGAAGTTCTGCAGGAGGCTCAGGCTCCACATTGTCCCAATGGCCGGGTTCCATTCCCATCTCGGAGGACCTCTCCATAAGTGATGCGAGCTGATTGCATTTGGCCATGTGTTTGCCGGTTATGAAGAGCGGCCTTCCCGATCCCAGCTGCATAGCTTTTTCAGGGGCTGCAGCTGAGCATCCCGACTCGAAAATCACTTCCCGGGGCATTCGAAATTTAAAAGGATTCATAAGAGCTCATCTCTTTCGGATAATTTCATAGACAAAACACCTCTCATATTATATTGACCAGGGCCAGCAAAGGCTGTAACCGAAAAATCCGAAAATAAACCTGCCTGTGAAAATTGAGAGGATACAGCCTGCTGCCAGATAAGGGCCAAGGGGAAGCGCATCCTTTCTGCTGATCTTTTTCGCGATCAGGAGCGGGATCACGATAATGCCGCTTGTCATGAAGCCAAGATAGAGGCTGAGTATAGTCAGTTTCCACCCCATCAGCGCTCCTATCCCAAGCATCATCATTGCGTCTCCCATCCCCATGCCGCCCTTGCTCAGAAGAACGATTGCATAAATGAAGAGAAACCCTGCCGCGGCTCCTAGAGCACCGTCGGCCATTGCAGTAAAACCTCCCGGCAGTCTGGCGAGCATTGCTGATCCGGCCATAGCGAGGGCCCATGAATCAAATATGTATCCGCTTTCAATATCTGTCAAAGAATGAAAGAGAAGGAAAAAGAGGGCAATAAAAGAAAAAAGGAGCTGTATTCCTATGCCCCAGTACCAGACAGACAAAGCACCGATGATCCCGCCCGCCAATTCAGAGATAAAATGGCGCGGAGATATTGAACTCCTGCAGGTCCGGCAGCGACCCTGAAGGATCAAATAAGAAATTATTGGGATAAGGTCAAGACAGCCCAGCACCCTGCCGCATTTGTCGCAGACGGAGCGTTCGGACCCCCACCACTTTTTGTCCGCCACAGTGCGCATGGCAGCAGCATTTATGAAAGAACCTGCTGCAGCGCCTGCTGCAAAACCCAGGAATATTAAGATCGGTTTCATGTCTTCCATGTGGACACCTCTAATACAGGAGGTTAAAATAATCATCACGGACCGGACACCAATGATATCCAACTGAGGAGATGAAATATCATGCCCATCGTAGTAGTGAACATCAAAGAAGGCCGCACTCTCGAACAAAAGCGCGATATGGTCACAAAGGTCACAGAGGCTCTTTGTGAGACCATGGAGGTACCTAAAACGTCAGTCCGCATAATTATCAACGAAATGGCAAACGACAACTTTGCAGTTGCCGGGACCCTTGTCTGCGATAATCCCGACGCACAGGTCAGGAAAAAAAGCTAACCTGATGAAAAAATCTCTTTAAACCTCTTATGCTGCCAAAGGTATTGTCCGGGCGCCCTTAGAATAATTTTTTCAAGCTCCAGATTCACTTTGGCAGTTACAGACTTTAGTGTCGTCTCCCGGTCATCTCCCTTCTCCCACTTGATAGGGGGACCGATAACGATTCTGAAACGGAATGGTTCCATCCTTATGCTCTGGAACGGAAGGATAGGTGCGCCTGTTATCCAGGAGAAGACGGCAGCTCCCTGGAATGTGCTGGTGACATGTCCGAAGAAGGGTACCTTCGTTCCGTCTCTTCCTCCGTGCTGATCAGATGCAAGCCCTATAAGCTCGTTTTTCTTAAGTAATGCTACCGCCCTTGTCATTGGTTCTTCTTTTCCCAGGGTCCGCAGCCCTGAATTGCGGCGGAGTGTATCTATAAGTTCTTTCTGGAAGGGGTCATCAGAGTGCCTGACGACTGCTACACCCTTACAGTTCCTTCCCAGCCAGGCTGCGGCATGTTCCCAGTTTCCGCAGTGGGCTGATACTGCTATGACCCCCTTGCCGCCGGCAAAAGCATTTTGCATGTGTTCAATGCCTTCAATTTCCGTTATCCATTTGTCGACAAGGGAAGCATCTCTTTGCCAGGAGAGCATTTCTATACCTGTCCATATCATGCTTCTGTAAGAGGAATCAAGTATTTCTTTCTTCTCTTCCGGGGTTTTGTCAGGGAAAACAATGTCCATGTTTTTCATTGCGACCTTTTTTCTGGGTGATAAGAGCCTCAGGGGGATGAAAAAAAAATAAAAAAGAGCCATAGCTCTCCACCCCGGCCTTAACATTTTTGCAAAACGAATAAAGAGTTTTACTTTCCTGTCCATATTACAGCTCCCAATGACAGATCTTAGAAGATATTTTCTTTTGACGTGAGAGAATTCCGCAGTTATTTCCGGATCCATGTCAAATAATAACACAAAACCTAAAGACGCTGCGGCTTTTCAGCCTGCCTGATGCATACAAAAAACGCGCGCGGAAAAGTCCCGTAATTTTTGATTCTCGTGACCGACCCCGCCCGCGTTGTCTTCGTCCCGGATGTCCGGATCTTCTAACCTTTGAATTTGACCAGTCTGAAATCTTTTTTGCCTACCCG
This sequence comes from Synergistaceae bacterium, assembly GCA_036803945.1. Lineage (GTDB taxonomy): Bacteria > Synergistota > Synergistia > Synergistales > Synergistaceae > Caenicola. Next base: position 97,091 of record DAIRTK010000001.1, on the reverse strand, counting down.
GAGCTGAACATATCCTCCGTCAAGGATGTCTTCAGGTCCGATCTGTCTTGATTCTTCTGAGATCTTCAGGCCGTTCAGGTATACTCCGCCCTCTTTGATCTTTCGTTTTGCCTCTCCCTTTGAGGCGCACCCTCCTGAAAGGACCAGAAGATCTGTGATCGCTCCCTCTGCCTTTGAGTCGGTCTCCGCGAACGGTATCTCCTCTGAAAGTGTCTCAAGAAGTTCTGCATCGGCTTCCTTTATATCCATCTCTCCGAAAAGTATTGCACTTGCGTCCCTTGCCCTTTTTGCGGCATCTTCTCCGTGTACCCTGCAGGTAAGGTCCCAGGCAAGTATTTTCTGTGCCGCCCTCAGGTGTGGTGACTTACGGTGTTCTTCCAGTATCCGAACGATTTCATCCATTTCCATGAAAGTAAAAAGCTTGTAGAGTTTTTCAAGGTCGCTGTCGTCAACATTGATCCAGAATTGATAGAACTTGTATATGCTTGTCCTATGAGGAGAGAGGTATACAGCGCCGCTCTCCGACTTCCCGAATTTCTGTCCCTGTGCGTTCAGCAGAAGCGGGAATGTTATTCCGTAGCACTGGCCTCCGGATTTTTTCCGGGCAAGATCCATTCCTGCGATTATGTTGACCTGCTGGTCGTTCCCGCCCATCTGCAGAGTGCAGCCCAATTCATTGTACATATGGTTGAAATCGTATGCCTGGAGCAGTATATAGGACAGCTCTGTGTATGTTATCGACTTGTCTGGGTCGAGCACCCGGCTTCTGACGTAGTCCCTGTTTACAAGGAAACTGACAGAGAAGTATTTCCCTATGTCCCGGAGGAACTCGATGTAATTAAGTTTTTTGAGCCATTCGTTGTTGTTTACAAGTACTGCGCTGTTCTCTCCGCAGTTGAAATCCAGAAAATGCTCAAGCTGTTTGGCTATGCGTTCGACGTTGTAACTTATTTCTTCTTCTGATAGGAGGTTTCTTTCTGCGCTTTTGCCGGAAGGGTCGCCAATACGTCCTGTGCCTCCGCCGGCAAGGGCAATGGGCCGATGTCCCAGACGCTGCATCCATGCCAGGCCCATAATTGCCACGAGATTCCCAACGTGGAGGCTGTCGGCACTCGGGTCAAATCCTATATAGCCTGTGACCATGGTATTCGTGAAATGCCCCTCAAGTTCTTCGTTGTGGCTGCTCCATTCCACGAAACCCCGTTCCTTCAAAACTTTCAACGCGTTGCAGTACATTCCTTTGATCCCTCCGGTATTTATTTCTGACGGCAATAAAATCATATATCAAAATTAATTTACCCTCAGACAACTATTTTTTACTCTTGCCTTTTTCGGTATCCTCACGCCTTCATGGATATATCATCTGAACAGTACAAATTGATGCACTATCCTCTCTATTTAGGGCTGCTGTACCAGTTTATCCTGCCGGACTCAGCTGTTTCACATATGATAAGCGTTTTGGCCATACCTTTAAGTACATTTCCGAAAGAGTCCGAGATCCCCTGGTCGAAAGGAGAGAAAGATGATTCAGGCTGAAAAAAGTCTCCTGATCCTTCATCGTAATAGGGCTCCTCATCCATGCTGGAGTCATTCATGAAAGCATTCATTTTTGTCATGTCGCTAAGTGCAGCGCCGATCCTTGGCAGATCAGCAACGACCCAGCCTATTGCTTTCTGGTCCGGGGAAAGAAAATTGTCAAGTCTCGCAGTTTCCTTTAGGGATTCGGGAGAAAGCAGTCCCAGTATGGCCATATTGCCTCTGCCTGCACCTACTACAGAAAAAGGCACATTTGTAGTGCCGCCGTAGCTGAACCCTTCAAGAGGCCTGGGGTCTGCTCCAAAGAAGAGCCTGCTCCAAAAGGAATCCACAAGTTCTTTCATAAGGTCTTTGTCGCCTGTAAATTCTGCCATCAGCCCCGGCAAGGAAAACCAGAGAAGCTTGTTGTATCCGCCAACAGAGAATATTGATCCCCCCGAAAGGATGTCCTGGACCTGCTTTACGGTCAGTCCCATTGAAAGTCCGAGTTCTCCGATGGTTTTAAGGGGGAAAGGCCAGTCTTCAGGTTCTCCGCTTAGCCTTGGTATGTTCATCCCGGCTGAAAGCAAAAGAGGTTCCGGTATTATGCTGTTTGCCGTGTCCCATGTTTTTGCTTTTAGGGCATTAAGAAAGATCGGGGAGATCCTTTTGTCCAGTCCCTTTATTTTCCAGATGGCTTCTCCTGTTTTGCCGGTATTTATGTCACTTTCCAGGTCACGCCAGGCTGCTCTGAGGATCAGCGATGGTTTTTTCCCATCACCTGCAAAAAGCAGTCCGCCGTCGCATATTTCGATGTGCGCAGGCCACGATTTTTCTTCTTTCCAAATATTTTTCGGTATGCCTTTCTCAGCCCCGGATCTCACACCAAGCATCCTGGAAAATGGATCCTTGCCATTAGACAATAATGCCTTATCACCATCCGTGCTGTAGTAGAGGGAAGGGCCGGAGTCTTCGGACTTTATTTCCCATGCGCCTTTCTTGCCGGCCTGGACTGCCTGAGCATCTCCGATGACCCTTTTCCATGACTTTGGCAGGCTGCCTTTGGAAAGGGAGGATGCTTCTTCAGGGAGCAGGCGAATTACAGCATATATGTCAATGCTGTTTTCATCGCCATCCTCAATAAGCAGTGCGCACCCGTCTGACTTCTGTGCGATCCTGAAAATATGGCTGCCTGCCGATCCTTCACGGAGAAGCGCGAACTGCCCCTCTGTCAGAAGTGCCGATAAAGGCACCGGAAAGTTCTTCCCATCGGTTTCGACCACAGCGTAGGGAGTGGATCCTGAAAAGAGAGGAAGCCCTGAAGCCAGGACTTCCTGACTTTTCAGGCTGAAGTAGGCAAAAAGGCCAAAGAGTACGGCAGTTACCGTACAGAACAATAAAATCGTAACTTTGACCCTTTTAGACATTCCGTCCCTCTCCTCTGATCCTGATGTCATCTTTTTAGTTGTGACAGAGCCCCGGCAACCAGGGTATTATATCGCTAATGGCCGGAAAGTGAAGAAAAATCAAGCTGATTTTTCAATATCCTCACTCATCGCTGCCGCTGCTTCAAGCAATGTCCTCGCCGAGACAAGGAGCGGCATTATCTTTGCGTAGTCACTGCTGTCGATCGTCAGCCTCTGCATCTCATCGGCCTTGTGTGTTATTGCCGCAAGCATCTGGGCGATATCCTGCGGACTGAGTTCCAGCCTGTCTATGATCCTCTGAGAGATGACAGGCATTTTGGCAGCTTTCTCTTCAACAGGTGCGAGAAGGTCTATCGTGTCATTGAGTGCGGGGACCTGCGATGCATACCCCTTGTCGTTCAGCCCCATTGCAAGGGCTTTTGCAGATTTTGGTTCTCCGTGGACTACAATGAAGCGTGTCTTTTTCGGGAAGTTGCCTGCCCATTCGAGCAGGTCGTTCCTGTCTGCATGGGCTGAGAATCCGTTCAGAGTGTTGAACTGGGCTTTAACGTATACATCCTCACCGGCGATCCGTATCTCCCTGGCACCGTCAACAAGCCTTCTTCCAAGGGTCCCGTGGGCCTGGTAACCTACAAAAAAGACGTGTGTGTCCGGCTTATAGAGATTGTGCTTGAGATGATGCATTATCCTTCCTCCCGAGCACATTCCGCTTCCTGCAAGTATTATGCCGCTTTTTTGATCGTTTAAGGCCTTTGATTCCTCAGCAGACCGGATAAACTGGAAATTTTCAGGTTCAAACGGGTCGTCGCCCTTCAAAAACATATCCTTAAGTTCCCTGGAAAGGTGAGGTATATATTTTCCGTATATTTCTGTGACCTTGACTCCCATCGGGGAATCCAGATAGATCTTGGGCATTTCTATATCCGGGTACTTTTTCTGGAAGCGGTCCAATTCGTACAGGACCCGCTGTGCCCTGTCTACCACGAATGTGGGAACAAGAACCTTGCCACTTGTCATCAGTGCGTCTTTCAGTGCGTTTTCGAATTCTTGCCGGGTATCCTCAAGTGATTTATGCAGTCTGTCCCCGTATGTTGATTCGATAAGGACAAAGTCGGCCTCTTCGATCAGAGTCGGGGGTTTTTCGATGACTCCCTCAAGGGGGCCTAGGTCTCCGGAAAATACTACCTTTACGGCCTTGTCGCCGTTGTTTTCGGATACCCAGGCTTCAATTATCGAGCTTCCGAGGATATGACCCGCTTCACGGAAACGGACCTTGAGCCCCTTGATTATCTCGATGACCTCGTCGTAAGGTATCGGTGAGAGAAGTCCCAGAGAATCTTCTACCTCCTTTTCCGTATATAGGGGTTCGACCGGAGGAAGCCCTTTCCTGCTGTTCTTCCTAGTCCTCCATTCAGCCTCTTCCCCCATAAGCCTCGCAGAGTCCCTCCATAGGATCTCTACAAGTTCTGCGGTCGCAAAAGTGCAGTATACCTTACCCTTGAATCCCTCTTTTACCAACAGCGGTATTCTTCCGCTGTGGTCGATGTGTGCGTGTGTCAGAAGCAGTGCATCGACAGAAGATGGATCAAAGGTGAAAGACTCTCCTTCATGTTTCTCCTCGTCCTGCCCCTGATGAAAACCGCAGTCGACAAGTACCTTGTATAAAGCTGTCTCTATCATATAATTTGATCCTGTAACTTCTCCTGCTGCTCCGTGGATCTTTAGTCTCAAATCGTTCGCCCCGCGGGCTCCCACCTTTCAGTTGTTTTTTACCTGTGCGTTTCTATTCTACAGTCACTAACGGCAGTTCACAACGGATAACAGTACCTTTTCCGGGTGTCGAAAAAATGCTGAAGGATCCGCCTACTATGGACATCCTTTCTTTCATGTTTGAAAGGCCTCTGTGTCCCAGGACCCTTAGCTCAGTGAAATTGTCAGTGACTTCAAAACCCGTCCCATCGTCCTCTATCTGCAGCAGGATCATCCTGCCTGTGTTTTTGAGGGATATGTAGACATTATCTGCTCCGGAATGCCTTGCAGAATTATTAACAGCCTCCTGAGCCACCCTGAAAAACGCCAGGGTGACATCATCAGGAAGATCGGGGATATCCTGCAGGTCAAGGTGGATCTTTATGCCCAGCTGGACGCTCTGTCTTTCAGAAAGTTCTGTAAGGGCCTGTGCGATCCCAAGGTCCAGCCATGGAGGCGTAAGGTTGTTGCAGAGTTCCCTCATCTCCCTTACACCCGCCATAGCCACCTTCTCAGCCTCGTTAAGCTGCTTCTCACGTTCTTCGGGGGAGTCGATATCAAGTGAAAGCAGCCTGATCCTTTGTATCAAAGCTGTAAGATCCTGAAGGGGGCCGTCATGTATCTCACGTGATATCCTTGCCCTTTCCTCTTCCTGGATCTTCACGAGATCGTTAACGTACCTTCTTGAAAGCTGGACCTTGTCTATTGCAGAATTAGCAAGCACTACAAGAGCTTCCCTCAGTTTTTGAAGCTCCGTGACCGCTTCCGGTGCATTTTTAAGCGGGATCTCTTCCCCCCAGCGAAGCAGGGATACTTCCTCCTCGAGGTCTTTCAGAGGCATGATCACTTTCTGCCACATTATGTAAACCGAGAATATCCCGATAAGTCCGAGCACTCCCATGATAAACGGCCAGAAAGTGGTCAGGGATACCATCGGTCCCAAAAGCTTATCCCATGAAACGGCCGCAAGTACGAACAGGTTCCTCTGAAGCATAGGGTATACTGCTATTGTATAAAACCTTCCGTCCGGCCCCCGTATCTTCTGTGGGGACATTATGGAAATAGGCCTGTCCCATATTATTGAAAGAACGGTAACGTCTGGGGAGCCGTAAATCAGGTTTCCGTCGCTGTCAAAAACGGCGAACATCCCGGGGACCGCCATCTCGTCTGACATCATTTCGCCTAGCCCGAGTATCTGTGACCTGTACTGATTTGGCTGCCAGGTCCCGTCAGTCCTGAGGTCCCATTGAGAAGACTCCAGCCTTGCAGCCGCTCCTCTTGCAAGATTCTGGACATAAGACCCGGCTATGCCTTCCATGGTGTTTTCAAACTGGCAAAAACCTATCCATGCCAGAAGAAAAGCGCCAAGGCTGGGAAGAAAGACTGCTATTGTCAGCTGAAGGAGAAGATTCCTCCTCAATCGAGCAGTTCCTCCAGGGTCACAATGCCGTATTTAAGGGAAAGAAGCATAGCTTCTGTCTTGTTTTTTGCTCCAAGCTTGTCGTATATGGAAGCCAGATGTGTCTGCACGGTCCGTTCGCTTATGAAGAGCTGTGTGGCGATCTCTTTGCCTGAAAGTCCTCTGGCTGCAAGCAGAAGGACCTCCCTTTCCCTTACAGATACCGGTTCAGGTACAAAATCGCCTTCCTGCTCGACTGCGTTTGCAACTTCGCTGTCAAGATAGAATCCCCCGCGGGCCACTATCCTTATCGCCTTTGAAAGGGTCTCCATGCTTGCCGTCTTGAGCACATAACCCCTTGCTCCTGCTCTTAAAGATGCCATAACATATTGCTGGGCATCGTAGGAAGTAAGCATCAGTGATGCGACAGGAAGGGCCGCTTCCTTGATTTTTCGTGCGAGAGCGACGCCGTCTATGCCCGGCATCCTTATGTCAAGCAGTGCGACCTGGGGTTTCAGCTGCTGTATGCCGGTCCATGCAGATTCCCCGTCGGCATAGCTGCCGAGGATGTTGAAGTCCGTCTCCTTAGCGAGATATGCTTTCATGCCTTCTCTGGTAAGTGGATGATCGTCGGCAAGTACCAATGAAATTGACATTATGTGTCCTCCCTCCGTTTTTTTGTTGTATGAAATTTATCAGGAGCCAAGCCCGATCTCTTTCTCGACAGGCCTCAGAGCCGCAATAGTCTGTTCTATTAGATTTTCCAGGGGTATGTTCAGCAGTTCTGAGCCTTTCTCGATTACTTCCCTGTTTACGCCCCTGGCAAAAGCCTTGTCCTTCCATTTTTTCTTTACTGATTTTGTCTCAAGGTCCTGGAGGGATCTGCTGGGACGTACCAGTGCCACCGCTGTAATGAACCCGGTGAGTTCATCCACTGTGTAAAGATACTTTTCACAGAGTGTTTCCGGTTTGATCCCCGAATATTCCCATCCGTGAGCAAGCACCGCATGTACGAAATCATCAGGGTACCCCTTCTCTTTCAGGAGCTCCCCGCCTTTCATCGGATGTGTCTCGATACTGGGATATTCCTCCCAGTCAATGTCGTGCATAAGCCCTACCAGGCCCCAGAAGTCTTCATCTTCTCCGTTTTCTCTTGCAAACCATCTCATGGCTGCCTCAACCGCGTAGGCATGTCTGATGTGCATTTCCTCCCGGTTGTGTTCTTTCAGGAATTCGACTGATTCTTCGCGTGTAAACATCTATATGTTTCCTCCTATTTCAAAATTTTTCTTTGTGAGTGTTTCTTCATGAATGCAGACTGTTTCCAGTCCGGACTGGGAGATGATCTCCCTGGAAATTTTGTCGGGATATGGATTCAGATAGATTATTCGGGTGCATCCGCAGTTGATCAGTGCCTTGGTGCAGTAGACGCACGGCTCATGCGTACAGTAAAGCCAGCATCCGCCTGTTGCCACGCCTGTGCATGCTGCCTGAGCTATTGCGTTTATCTCAGCATGGGATCCCCTGCATATCTCATGTCTTTCTCCGGAAGGTATGCCAAGTTTTTCTCTGAGGCATCCGGCATCTTCGCAGTGTATTATTCCCTTGGGAGCACCGTTGTACCCGGTGCTGAGTATTTGCCTGTCCTTGACCAGAACGGCTCCGACTCTTCTTCTCAGACAGGTGCTCCTGCTTGCGACGACTTTTGCTATCAATAAAAAATAACTGTCCCAGTCCGGGCGGTCCACCATATGATCTTCTCCTGATAGTATTCAAATTTGATATAAAGTATAGTTTATTCTTCATCATTTATGTCGATAAAAGGCCATTAAATATAAGTTTTTTAAAATTTTTTCTGATCAGTTTCCGGGACATGCTTCAAATTTATCTGACAGGAAGACTGCGTCAGCATAGGGCAGACAGACCCTCCAATACAATTTACATTTCAGACAGATTTTTTTCGACAGGAAATTACGGAGATGTTAAATATTTTTTATAAGTTTTTCAAACTCGTACCTGAGTTCTGCATAAGGGTGGCTTCTCTTTCTTGCACATTCCTTTGCGGGGCTGCCGCAGATCAGACAGGATCTGGGCGGCAGTCCCATGTCCGATCTGGACAGGGTTTTTCCGGGGACGGATATGTCTATGTCAGAGATCCTTCCCTGCGGAACAACTTCTTCTATATTGACGGCAATTATTTTTGCCTTTTTTGCATCCGGGAGGTTTCCTGCGAAAAACCCCAGCCAGCTGAATCCGGCTCCGTTTGAAAGATTCTGCTCAAAGAGAGGTTTTGATTTCCATTCCCTGACAAACTGTCTGCTGAAAAATTTCACTGCCTTTTCATCATTTTGCAGCCGTTTGGGATAGCCTGGAATGTTGAGGCTGATCTGACAGGCAAAAATCCCTTCAGAAAGGCGGCTCTCCCTTAGGGCTGCCCTTTCTTCCCTGCCGGAAAGAATTTCGGAGAGAGTTTCCTCAGGCTCCGGACTTGCTGTATTCATCTGCCAGGTTCCTGACAACTGCCCTTCCTCTTTCTGAGTCCAGATAGGCTATGGTTACGGCAGGGAGCAATTTTTTCAAAGTCGCGGGGTCGTTTTCAACAATAGCCCTTCTTACCCTTGAAGCTGAAACTGCAGTCCCAGAGAGGTCGTTCAGCCTTTCTATCTCTACGACCCGGACGCCATGTCCCGGAAGTACTTTTTTCATCATTTCATTGTACTTCGCAGTAGTCGGACAAAACGGTTCGGTTCCAACGAAGCGCATTTTTATGCCCAGCTCCGGGACGAAAAGGTTGGCAAAAAGGGTGGCGTCAAGTTCGGCCTGAGTTTCAGCAACTGAAGCGATGCCCTTGTCTTTGAGGAAATATGTTGGGAAAGTGGCTCTTGAAACGGCGTAGTCCCCGCTGGGTATGATCTTGACATTCTCCAGGTCTTTAGTCCCCTCTGTTACCAGCATGTATCTGTCTTTAAAGGGGAAGAGAGAGAGGTCTTCCTGGACTATTATGACGTAAAGCACTTCCGATGCTTCAGAGGCTTTTTCTATCAGATATCTGTGTCCGAGAGTAAATGGGTTGCAGTTCATGACGGTCGCTCCCACATTATCATGTACCATCGGTCCCCGTTTTTCTCTCAGCATCTCACGGTAATCACTTGACGACGGCTGTCCTGATTCCATCAGGGCAACAGTCTTAGTTCTTGCAAGTTCCGTAAAGCCCAGATATGCAAATTTATCTGCCATATCGCATTTTGTGTATACAAAAAGGTGGAAAATGCCGTTTTCCCTGGCGTATTTCATAAGTTCTGATATTACAGTTCCGGCAAGCCCGGCCTCCTGCCATGCAGGGTCTGCTGCGACCATTTTGATGACCTTGCCCTGTATGCTTGCTGTTGCTATGATTTTTTCATCATGATCTTCGACAACAGCTGTGCAGTCGGGTGAGCCCTCAAAAGTGAGGCCGTTCTTCTCAAGCAGTTTTACGACCTGCTCATGCTCCTGCCTGCTCAATTTTTTTATTGTTTTTGTAAGGAAGCCAAACATTCAGCCTCAGTCCTTTTCCAGTTTCCTTTTTAAAATTTCCCCGATGCTTGACCTTGGCATCTCCGTAAGAAAATCTATTATCCTGGGTACTTTGTAGTATGAAAGCTTTTTTTTGCAGTGTTCTATAAGATCCCTTGAAGTCACCTTTTCATCTTTTTTAAGCACTACAAAAGCCTTTACGATCTCACCGCTGATAGATCGCGGGACTCCTATTACAGCAGCTTCGCCGACCGCGGGATGTTCCAGCAGGACCTTTTCGACTTCCTGCGCATAGACTTTGAACCCTCCTACAAAAATGACCTCCGTCCTTCGTCCGACCAGATAAAGGTACCCTTCCCCGTCAAATCTTGCTATGTCACAGGTGTCGAACCATCCGTCAACGAACCTCTGCGAAGTAAGTTCGGGGTTACGGTAGTAGCATTTTGCCACATTGTCTCCTCTGATCCACAGGTGTCCTTCGGAGCCGGCAGGAAGCACATTGCCTTCGTCGTTTCTTATCTGCGCCTCCACGCACGAGAGAAGGGTGCCGACACTGCCCGCTTTTCTGTTCTCTATTCCGGGCGCGATAGATACGACTGAAGCAGCTTCGGTGAGCCCGTATCCTTCTATAACGGGTACGCCGAGATAGTCCTGGGATCTTTTGTCAAAATCGAGAGGGAGCCTGTCTCCTCCTGAAAGTATGTATCTCAGGCTTCTTGGAGGAGTGATGCCCCTCGCTACTGTCCCGAGCAGAAGCGAAATAATAGTAGGTACAGCTGGCACGATAGTTACAGCCGCATTTCTCATAGCCTCCATGGCAGCCTCCGGGGGCATGAAGGTCGGAAGCACTACCTGGCTTGTGCCCTTGACAAGAGGGATCAGGGATCCGCAGACAAATCCGAACGCGTTGAAGTTTGGCAGAGCATTAAGGAAAACGTCGTCATCAGTAAGTGTCCCTATGTGATCCACACATGCGTTGATGCTTGTGTACAGGTTTGCATGTGTCAGGGGTACGGCTTTGGGTTCGCCGGTCGTCCCTGACGTGTAGAATATTACAGCAGTCTCGCTGGATTCTTCTTCGGAAGTTCTCCCTGCGATGCTCTCGACGGGAGCGTCCAAAGGAGTTATGACACAGGGGATACCCTCTTCAGAGATAAGAGGCACTATCCCGGCTGATCCCCTGTAAGTAACTGATGCAAATACGTCTGCGTGTTTCAGCTGCTTTATAAGCGATACATAGCCGCTTCTGGGATCGATCGGCACCACTGTGCCTCCAAGTTTCCATACTGCTATGACTGATGCGAGCAATATCGGGCTGTTTGGAAGAAGGAAAGCCATTCTCTGTCCGGCTTTGAAGCCGCTTGTTCGGAAGCCTTTTTCGCATTCCTCAATAAGTTCAAGGAAAGCGCCGCCTGACCACCATGTTTTTTGCCACCAGATAAAGGGTTCTGTTTTAAGTGATTCAAGGTTGGATATTATTATGTCTTCAAGTCTGGGCGCCAATGCTTCCCCTCCAGTCTATTAAAGCGTCAATGCCATGTATGCTTCCCATGCGGCTGAAAATGGCAGCATACTCTCGGGGATGTCGTATCTCGGATGGTGAAGGCCATACTCAAGTCCTGTGCCCATAAGCATGAAAACGGAAGGAACACATGAACTGAAAAATGAAAAATCTTCTCCTGAGAGCAATGGTCGCTCAAGCATCTTTATCCCGTCATCACCAAAAAAGGGCCGGCCGATATTGATGATCTTTTCGGCCATTTCAGCGTCATTTTCGACCTGACCGTAATTCCTTGTATATTCTACCGAGGCCAGTCCCCTAAAAGCTTTTGCTATGGCAGGAGCCATTGTCTCGATCCGTCCCTGGACGAAATCACGTGTCTTGGGGCTGAAAGCCCGCAAAGTTCCCCATATGTTTACCTGTTCAGGTATAACATTATAAGCGAAGCCTGCCTCGATCTGTCCGAAAGATACTACAACGGGATCACGGGGATCGATCTCTCTTGTGAGCATGGTCTGAAGAGCAATAACTATATGAGAAGCTATTGTGACCGGGTCTACTGCCATGTGCGGTTCAGCGGCATGTCCGGCAGTTCCCCTTATGTCTATGTGTATCCTGTCTGAAAGGGCAGTGAGCACGCCTTTTCTCAGAAAAAGTTCTCCGTAAGGGATCTCTGACCACCAGTTAAGCGAAGCTGCGCTGCCGATATCGAAAGTCTCGAGGAACCTGTTTTCAACGAGTATCCTTGCTCCTCCCTTTCCTTCACCGGCAGGCTGAAAGAGAAGCACGGCCTTTCTCTTCAGTTTCTCTGAGTGCCTGGAAAGCACTTTTGCGGCGCCCAGAAGGGAAGCCATGTGAGCGTCGTGTCCGCATGCGTGCATAAGGCCAGGCATGCACGAAGAGAAGGGAAGCCCCGTCTCCTCTTCAACGGCAAGAGCGTCCATGCACGAACGGATCAGGACCGCCGGGCCCGGAAGGTCCTTTCCGAGTATTCCGATAACGGATGTAGGGATTGCAAAACCGGAGATGACCTCCATACCCTCGATGGATTCCAGCACCTTGGTTATTTTGGAGGCAGTTATGTTTTCTTCGAACGCAAGTTCGGGGAACTGATGAAAATCCCTTCTCCAGTCCTGCATTTCATCTGAAATGGCCTCAGCATCGGCAAGAAGCTGAGCACCTAGAGCAGAAAGCCCTGAATAGTCAGACATATCGGATACTTCCTTTCATCCTCAGAAAGCGCTAGATGAATAATGGCTAAGTTTATCACAAATAAGGGATATAGTGTACAATTGGGCGATTGGAGCCGTTAAGCCCTATGTGCGACAGGAGATGTATCTGCAGGTGGAACAGAACTCGAAAGGAATAATCGCCCTTTTTCTCGCCTATTTTATTTGGGGATCAATGCCTGTGTACTGGAAGGCTATGGAAGCTGTTTCATCTTTTGAGATACTCGGCCATCGTGTCATATGGTCTGCACTTTTTACATTCATATTGATGTTCACGCATAAAAACAGAATGATTTTCTTTGAAATGCTAAAAGAAAAGAAGAGCCAGGTTGCGTGGCTTGCAGGCGGGGGATTCCTTATCACCTTCAACTGGGGACTTTATATATGGGCAGTCAACCACGGAAGGATACTTGAAACCAGCCTCGGATATTTTATCAATCCTCTTGTCAGCATCTTTTTCGGCATGATGTTCTTCAATGAAAGGCCCAACATGATGCAGACAGCGGCTTTGTCTCTTGCAGTGCTCGGTGTCGGAGTTGAGCTTTTTGCCGTAGGTTCCGTCCCGCTTGTCTCAATAGGACTTGCCATCTCTTTCGGACTCTACGGGGTCCTAAAAAAAACAGTCAGGGCAAAACCCGATATTGCTCTTTTTGTAGAAACACTCACCGTTTCTCCCCTTGCGCTTGCATGGCTCATATACCTCCAAAAGAACGGTTCCGCCTTCTTCCCCTACGGAGGTACCATGGATCTGCTGTTGGCCGGTACGGGTATAATGACTTCGATCCCGCTGATACTTTTCGCGTATGGCGCAGCGCGGGTCCCCCTGACGACGATAGGTTTTGTACAGTATGTCTCGCCTACCCTCAGCTTCCTTGCGGGGGTATTTTTATACAGCGAACCAATAAGCATGTCCAGGATAACAACGTTTATTTTCATATGGGCGGCACTTGCCATATATTCTGCAGATGCTGTTTTCAGCAAAAGATACAGGCTTAAGTACCGCAGAAGCTGACGATTTGTGTCCGCCCCGGAGACTCCCGGGGGATCTGCAAATTTCACTTGTTTTGTGTTGACATACATACTCATGGGTATGTATAATTCCCTATGCTAATTTTTAAATGGATGTGATGTGTTGCCTAGAAAGACCAAGGAAGATTCACAGATAACACGGGGCAGGCTGCTGGAAGCGGCTCTTGACGTCTTTTCGGAAAAGAGCTTTTCCGAGGTTAAGCTGAGCGAGATAGCAGAGAGAGTCGGCATGACAAAGGGAGCACTGTACTGGCATTTCAAAAGCAAGAACGATATTTTTTCAAAGCTGGTTGCTGAGATATGCCTTGACGCGGAGAGGGAATTTGCTGAGAGATACGGTGAGCCGAAAACGTTGACAGACCTCAGGGACCATTACAAGAGAAGGCTTACTCCGCCTGACAAAAACGACAGGTTTATGAAGATACATTCCCTGATGCTCCGGAGATTTGAGTGGCCTGAAGAAGTAAGGTCAAATCTCCTTCGTGTCCTTAAGGAACAGATCAAAACTGAAAAGAAGATGATAAAAGGCATACTCCTGAAATCAAAAGAGGAAGGGATCATGCGGGAGGATGTTGAGGCAGAGGATGTTTCTGCTGCGATAACTTCGGTCTTTTACGGACTTTTCATATTGGTACTGAACGAAATTGTCACGGATGACCTTTCCAAGGTCACTGATTTTATCTGTAATGCCTTCAGGAAAGAAATTATAAAAGAGGACTGAACATTTTTTATTCAAGAAAGAGCAGGTGCTGGTAAATGACATCACAAGGCGAAGACGGAAAGATCGATATCAAAAACTCCAAGCAGAAGGTGCGCATCCTAAAAATAGCTGCAGTCGTAATTGTAGCTGTTCTGGCGGGTTTTGCCGTTAAAAATTATATGAGGCCCGACTCATCCGCTAAAGCTGCGAACATGCAGCCTCCTGCACCCGCTGTTGTCCTCTACAAGGTATCAGAGAGGGATCTTTCGCCAAGCCGCAGCTTTATAGGCAAGGTCGAGGCTATCCAGAGCGTATCCCTGAAATCGCAGGTTTCAGGTGAGATCAGGAGCGTAAACTTCAAGGAAGGCGCCTTTGTAAAAAGCGGGCAGCCGCTCTTCACAATTGACAGCAGCCGATATCAGGCAACATCAGATCTCAGGAAGGCTGAGCTGGAGCAGGCAGAGGCTGCTCTGACAAAAGCGGAGAAGTATCTTGAAAGGGTGAAGGCTGCAGACAAGAGGAGCATCTCAGCCAGCGACATAGATGCTGCAGAAAGTGCCTTCCTTCAGGCAAAGGCAACCGTTTCGCAGGCTAAGGCAGCGCTTAAAATTGCCGAGATAGATCTTGCCCATACACGCATCACTTCACCAATAACCGGCCGTATAGGAGCAGCTGTCTATACAAAGGGCAATTATGTTACGCCCAGTTCAGAAACTCTTGCAACAATAGTCCAGATGGACCCTATCAGGGTAGCTCTCGCCCTTCCGGACAAGGACTATCTGAACCAGCTTGAACAGTTCAGGAAAAACGGTCCCGTATACCGGACTACCCTTGTACTTTCCAACGGCAGGGAACTTGATGTCCAGGGAGAGCGTGATTACGAAAGCAACAAGGTCGATGAGAGGACCGGAACGATGGAGATGGTCATACGCTTTCCGAACCCGGAAGGCATCCTCATCCCCGGTTCCATGGTCCGAGTAGGCACTAAGCCTGTTGAAAGCGGACTCAGTATAGTCATACCGCAGGAATCGATACTGGCGGACTCACAGGGAAGTTACGTTTTTACGGTAGATAAGAACAATATTGCCCACCAGACCAGGATAGAACTTGGAGAAGAGGTGGGGATCATGCGCAAAGTCCTGAAAGGACTTAAACCCGGTGACAGCGTGATACGCATAGGACTGCAGAACGTAAGGCCTGAGGCACCCGTTGCGCCTGCCCAGACAGATACGGAGACGAAGACAGCGGCGGAGATGGCCGGACAGTCCGAGGAAGATCTCTCCTTATCCGGACAGACATCTCAGGATAAAGAAGGAAACTAAAGATGTTCTCTGCCTTTTTCATAAAGCGCCCAAGGTTCGCGATGGTCGTAGCCATAGTTCTGGCTCTTGCCGGAGCAATAAGCGCGTTCAGGCTGCCTGTGGCGCAGTACCCAAATGTGACTCCGCCTCAGATCAGCGTGGGAGCTTCCTATAGGGGAGCTGACGCCGCTACGCTGGCAAACACGGTCGCGGCACCGCTGGAGGAACAGCTCAACGGTGTTGACGGTATGATCTACATGAGCTCAACATCGGACAACAGCGGCAACTACGAGCTGACCATAACCTTTGATATGGGAACTGATCCCAACATGGCCCTCGTAAAAGTCCAGAATCGCGTACAGCAGGCCACTCCGATGCTGCCAAGCGAGGTAACGGCTCAGGGTATAACAGTTGAGTCAAGATTCTCGGACACTCTGGGATTTGTCGGACTGATCTCCCCTCACGGGACTAAAGACGGATCTTTTCTGATGGACTACGCAGAAAACAACATTAAGAACAGTTTTAAGCGAGTCCCGGGAATGGGTGACTGCAAGGTCTTCGGCTCCAAGTACAGCATACGCATCTGGCTTGACCCGGAACGGATAGCATCGCTTGGGCTGAGCATCAGCGATGTTGCCAATGCCATAAGGAGCCAGAACAGACAGGCATCAATAGGGTCTATAGGCACTGCACCGGCAAAGACTGATCAGCCTCTTGTCTATTCACTGACTACACGTGGAAGACTCAACTCGGTGAATGAGTTTGAGAATGTCATCCTGCGGACCACTGCCCAGGGAGGGCTGGTAAAACTGAAGGATGTTTCCAGGATCGAACTGGGATCGGAGACATATGCATTTGACGCCACATTCAACGGGAAACCTGCGGCCATGATGCTCCTGACACAGGCTTCTGGCTCTAATGCACTTGATGTAATGTCCGGGGCAAAGAAAACCATCGAGGAGCTCAAGCCCCAGCTACCGAATGATACGGAGTTCGTGCTGGGATATGATTCCACTGAATATGTAACAGCCACCATAAAAGAAATAATAATGACGCTCTTCATAACATTCTCACTTGTTGTCTTCGTCTGTTTCATATTCCTTCAGGATCTTAGGGTAACGCTGGTTCCTGTTGCAGCTATCCCTGTATCACTGCTTGCAACATTTACGGGCCTCGCTTTTATGGGATACAGCATAAACATCCTTTCACTTTTCGGGCTCGTGCTTGTAATAGGGACTGTCGTTGACGACGCCATCATAGTAGTTGAACGAGTTCTCTTCATAATGGACAGGGATCACTGCGACACAGAGACGGCAACGGTGCAGGCAATGAAGGACGTTACCGGCCCGATGTTCGCCACTACACTGGTATTCCTCGCTATATTCGTCCCCGTGGGCTTCATGGGAGGGATAACCGGACAGATATACCGTCAATTTGCGGTCACAATCTCATTCTCGGTAGTATTTTCGCTGATAGTTGCCGTTACGCTTAGTCCCGCAATGTGTGCCCATCTCCTTAAGAAGGTGCATCCAAAGGAGAGAGGACCGCTGAAGTGGTTCAACGACACCCTGGGAGTATCAACAAAGAAATACGTGTCAGCCTCTGTCTGGCTTGCGAAGAGGAAAATAGTCACCGGCGCGATACTGGCATCAGTGATCGTTGCCGCGGTATTGTCAGCAAAATATCTGCCTACTGAATTTATACCGAACGAGGACCAGGGGGCGGCTTTCGCGGCGATCCAGCTTCCGGAGGGGGCAAGCATTGGCAGGACTCAGGCGGTCATGGACAAGCTGATACCGCAGATCAGGGATATTCCCGGAGTCAAGTTTGTAATGGGAATAAAAGGCTACAGCATAATAGGCGGAGCAAGTGAAAACATGGGTACGATAATAGTGCCGCTTGAACACTGGGAGGCAAGGAAGAGCCGAGAGAAGAGCCTTCAGAATATCGTCGGAAGGATCGTTGCCATAGGATCGACGGTACCCGAGGCACAGGTAAATGTATTTACCCCGCCTGCCATCCAGGGCCTGGGCATAAGCGGTGGTATTGACATGCGCCTGCAGTCCCGATTTGAAAACGATCCGGAGAGAATGGCAATGGTACTGCGCGATTTTGTCGGGAAGATAAACCAGCTTCCGGGAGTCCTTTACGCCTACAGTACATACACATCAAACACACCCCACCTTTACCTGGATATCGACAGGGAGAAGGCTGAGATGCTGAATGTGCCGGTCGGCAACATATTCTCTACCCTGCAGACCTATTTCGGTTCCGCATATATTAACGACATAAACATAGGGACTCAGGTAAACAAGGTAATGGTGCAGTCCGACTGGAACTTCAGGGACAGCACCGGCAAGGTCGGGAACATCTACGTAAACAGCACTTACGGAGAACCTGTCCCGCTTCACAGCCTTGTATCGATAAAAAACACTGTAGCGCCTCGCTCAATAGCCAGGTACAACCTCTACCCGAGTGCTGCAATAACAATAGTAATGAAGCAGGGCTTCTCAACAGGGCAGGGCATAATCAGACTGAGGGAGCTTGCAAAAGATCTTCCTGAGGGCTACGCATATGAGTGGTCGGGGATGACATACCAGGAGCAGAGGGCTAAGGGACAGATAGCGATCATCATTGCTATAGCCCTGATATTCGCCTACCTTTTCCTTGTGGCGCAGTACGAAAGCTGGACTGTGCCTGTGCCTGTCATCCTGTCGCTCCCCGTCGCCGTGCTTGGGGCTCTTGGCGGAGTCTTTGTGATGGGCCTCTCCGTTTCGATATATGTCCAGCTGGGTATACTTCTGCTGATAGGACTCGCAGGCAAAAACGCGATTCTTATCGTTGAGTTCGCAAAGGAACAGCGTGAAGAAAAAGGCCTTTCGATAATCGATTCAGCGGCTGAGGCTGCCCGCGAACGTTTCCGTGCGGTACTCATGACGGCATTTACATGCGTTGTCGGAGTTCTTCCGATGCTTCTTGCCAGCGGAGCAGGAGCCGGAAGCAGAAAGGCTGTCGGGACCACTATATGCTACGGTATGACTACGGCTACATTGCTGGGGATATTCCTGATACCTGCCCTTTATGTGCTTTTCCAGAGCATCAGGGAAAATATAAAAGGTCGCATAAGGGCTTCGCTGGGCAATGAATAAGGGGAGTAGAATGATGAAAAAGATCACTTCAGCGATAATTTTTATACTCGTTCTTTTTACAGTCTCTCCTTCCTATGCAAAGGAGGCTGCAGCTCCGTCCGACCGGGAACTCATCCAGGGCAAATGGATAGAAATGGCTAACAGGTATCCTATTCCCGCTGTATCTGCAGACCGTACAAGCGAGCCGGATCCGCAAATGCTGTCAAAATGGTGGGAATCACTGAATGACGAACTTCTTGTACAGCTGATAGGGTGGGCACTTGAAAACAACAGGGATCTTGCGTCCGCCCGATCCAAGGTAACGGAGGCAAGGGCTGCGCTCGGTATAAGCAAGGCTGCGCTGCTTCCCTGGCTTGACAACACTGATTACTGGTACAACAGCAGGACGCCTGTCGAGACAGGCGGTGCAGGAAAGGGGATCGATATTTACCGCCTTGCTGTCGATGCATCATGGGAGATAGATATTTTCGGCGGGAAAAGGCAGAGCATTAAGGCCGGAGCTGCTTCACTCGAGGCGCAGTATGCATCGCTGCACGCAGCCTGGGTCTCGCTCTCTGCGGAGGTGGCTCTCAATTACCTTACGCTTCGGACCCTTCAGGAAAGGCTGCTGATTGCAGAGAGGAATCTCCGTCTGCAGGAAGAGACACTGGAAATGCTTCAGTCAAGGGTCGAAGCAGGGTTGAGCGACCATCTTGCCCTGAACCAGTCAAAATATACACTTGAACAGACCAAGGCAGAAATACCTCCGATCAAGAAGAGCATAGAGGAGATCAAAAACAGCATCGCCGTGCTGACGGGAAGAGTCCCCGGAAGCCTGGGTGAAATGCTGGATGTCTTCAGGCCCATCCCTAAACCGGACGGCGAAATGATGGTGGGGATACCAGCTAACAGCATACGCCAGAGGCCCGACATATTTGCCGCAGAGCGTCAGCTTGCAGCGCAAATCGCCCGTAAAAAATCCGCAAAGGCCGATCTCTGGCCCAAGTTCTATCTTCTGGGATCTATAGGGACCGAGGCTCTTGACAGCGGGAGCCTATTTCAGGGCCCCAACAAGGCTTATTCATTCGGGCCCAAGATAACATGGCCGATTTTCCACGGCGGGGCTATCAGGAACAACATCAAAGTCCAGACCGCAAGACAGGAACAGTATCTTGCAGCCTATGAACAGACCGTCCTTAAAGCGGTCGCCGAGGTCAGGAATGCTCTTGCGTCCGGCATGGAGGAGAGGGAAAGGAATGAAGCCCTCAGGAGGGGCATAGATGCTGCGCAGACAGCCCTTGATGTGGCAAATGACAAGTACCTGAACGGGCTGACCGATTTCAACAACGTAATAAACGCACAAAGGGCGCTTCTGGTCCTCTCTGAAGCCTGCGCTGTCAGCGACGGTCAGATAACCTCGGACACAGTAAGGCTGTTCAAGGCTCTGGGAGGAGGCTGGGCTCCACTCGCCGCAGGATCAGAAATGGACGGATCGGTGCAGTAAGGGCAGACATTTATTATGCATATCAGCGGGGAGCCTGTCGTATAATGACAGGCTCCCCGCAATTTCCTTTTTGAATATGCAGTCTTAAAGGACAGGATCTTTACGTGAGGATCTTCGGATATCAAAAAGTCGCAGCCCCGCTCTTGTAAGGTGGCTTCAGCCGCTCTCCTGCCTCCTGAGGAATATCAATATTGCTCTCTCTTTTGTCCCAGATGGATCGTCGCCGGGGCCGATAAAAGAGCATTCAGGTGAAACGGAGGCTGTAACCATTCAGGGTCAGCCTAAAACTCTGAATGCCAATATCCCGATCCACTCCTTTATTCCCAGGCATGAGAGATAAAAATTATGCGCATCCGGGAAAAGATCGGGCAGGCCTCGGAATCCCGGATAAGTTTCAAGTCCCCCCGACAGCGAAAAAAGACGTTTTTCCCTGATAGCCGAATGTGCCCATAACATTGAACGAGGCATGTGAAAGGCGTTGGTAACTATTACTATGTCCTCATAGTCAGTATTCGAAAGCATTTTGCCGGAATAAAGCATGTTTTCTGCTGTCGTTCTTGAGTATTCCTCAGTCATCACTCTTCCCTTCCAGCCCATTTTTTTTGCACAATCCTCCATTATCTTTGACTCGCTGCTTTTGCCGTAGCCGTAGACTTGCCCTCCTGAGAAGATCAGGACATCCTTTTGCGGATCTGCTGACGTTACAGCGGAGAACACCCTCTCAAGTGACCGGACTCCCGGTATGGTTTCCGCTCCTGTCCTGTCGTAGCTGGAACCGCCTGCAAGTACAAGGAAAGCGACCGGACTTTGAATTACAGGAAGGGAATTTGCATATTTTCTCTCCAGGCCTCCTGTTATGGCATATGAACCCACAGATGTACTCATGAACCAGATAGATAGGGTAAGGATCAGCATTGCGGCGGAGAGGCTTTTTCTGCCCTTTGTCCTGAAGAGCAGAAAGGAAAAAAAAGCCGTTGCGAGACAGAAGAGTCCGGGCGGTACTATCAGAGATCCGATCAGTTTGTATGCATAGAACATTACTTCACCTCTTTAGGATATGCTATGTAAGTATAAAGCCCGACTGTATGCTGACAAAAAGAGCAGCTCAATGTTTCTTCACAGTCATTAACAGTTTATTCTGCTGTTTAAGCAACAGGGCGCTGGACATGAAGCTGATTTTAGTTAACAATAACCTGTACGATTGTACACTTAGCGAGGAGCTGGTGACCATGGACCTAAAAAAAATATTTGAAACTTTATACGGAAATCAACGTCGGGAGTGGACCGATGGTTCAGGTGACAACCAAACCGGATGGGAAGACCAAAGGCCCAGGCTGCCCAACTTCAGGATACCGAGGATATCCAGGATATGGCTGATACTCGGCGGATTTTTTCTGCTTTTTACAGTCATACTCCCCGGGCTTGCGATATTTATAACTGACCTGTACTGGTTTGAATCCTATGGATTCGAGTCCGTGTTCTGGAAAAGGTTCATTGCAAGATGGCAGCTCTTTTTCGTCACACTTGTCCCGGCCTTCCTCATCTACTGGTACAACTGGCGTTCTGCATGGAATAACGGGCTCAGGCTTATCACAGAGGGGGCGGAAGATGATGCTGTCGGTCCAAGAGCCTCAAAATGGGCTATCATTGTCGCTGCAGCTCTTTTTGCAATAGTCAACGCACTCAATGCCATGGGGTCATGGAGCACTTTTCTCAAATTTATGAACCCTACACCGTTTGGAGAATCGGATCCCTTGTTTGGAATGGATATAGGATTTTATGTCTTCACACTTCCATTCATAAAGTATGTCCAGACATGGCTCCAGGGGCTTCTGGTCGTTACCCTGCTGGGAACATCTGCATCATATTTCATGACCAGATCCATCTCGCTGGACGGGACCAGGATCTCGACATCCTCAAGGGCCAGGTTTCATCTCTCGATACTTGGTTCTCTTCTGATACTGACATGGGGTGCAGGATACTGGCTTGCCAGATATGAACTTCTTTTTTCGCCGACAGGCGTGGTTTTCGGTGCAGGCTATACTGACATTAATATATTGCTTCCCGCTTACACTATCCTTACGGTCGCTGCAGTTGCGGCATCAGTTCTTCTGCTTATGAATTTCTACAAGCCGATGTGGAAGATGTCTGCTGTGCTTATTGGTGCACTGCTTCTGCTGGGCTGGGTCGCGAGATCCTTCGTGCCGGGGCTTGTCCAGCAGTACAGGGTCAAACCCAATGAATATGAACTTGAAAAGCCCTTTCTTGACTATCATCTCGACTACACTCGCAGGGCATTCGGCCTCAACGATGTAAAAACTGTAAACATAACTCCTGAGAATGAGGTCACCGCTGAGGAGCTTCTTGCCGATCACGAAACTGTGAAAAATATACGCCTGTGGGACTATTCTCCGCTTCTGAGGACATATAAGCAGCTTCAGGCCATCAGGACCTACTATGATTTTGACGATGTATACATAGACAGATACAAGCTTAACGGCGGCAACAGGCAGGTGATGCTCTCTGTAAGGGAACTGGATCTTTCAAAACTTCAGAATCAGACATGGGTCAATATGCATCTGGAATTTACCCATGGGTACGGAGTAGTTATGAACCCGGTGAACGAAGTGTCACCCGGAGGACTTCCCTTCTTTTTCATGAAAGACCTGCCGCCAAGGTCCACAGTTGATATCAGGCTTGACAGGCCTGAAATATATTATGGATCCATGAAGGATTTTTACGTTCTGGTCAAGACAGATGTCAAAGAGTTCGACTATCCGATGGGAGATTCAAATGTAAGGAGCACCTATGAGGGTGAAGGCGGTGTTGAGATAGGCAGTTTCTGGAGAAGGCTCCTGTTTACATTAAGGTTCCGTGACACGGAGATACTCTTCACCGGTGCGCTCCGGCCGGAAAGCAGGGTGCTTTACTACCGCAATGTACGTGAAGCTCTCAACGAAATTGCTCCCTTCTTGATATTTGACAGCGATACATACCCAGTCCTTTTTGACGGACGCATAATATGGGTGCAGGATGCATTTACATGGACCCACAGATACCCATATTCAAAACCTGTGTTCACCCCAGATGCCACTCTGAGGCACTTCAACGGTGTTAACTACATAAGGAACAGCGTAAAGGCGACAATGGATGCATATGACGGGAAGATGTCATTCTACGTTGTTGATGAGAAGGATCCTGTAGTACAGACATGGCGTAAGATATTCCCCGCGGTTTTCAAGCCGGCAGGTGCAATGTCGGAGGAACTCTGGAAGCACATGAGATACCCCGAAGACTTCTTTGAGGTGCAGACTGATGTTTACAGGACCTACCACATGACGGACACCAACACATATTACAACAGGGAAGATGTGTGGGAGGTCACCCCGGTCGGGCGCAAGAGAAGGATATCTCCAAACTACGTGACGATGAAGCTCTGGGGGGAGGAAAATCCTGAGTTTGCAATAATCGTTCCCTATATGCCTCTGGGCAGGGACAACCTTATAGGCTGGATGGCCGGCAGGTGCGACCCGGATAACTACGGAGAACTGCTTGTCTACAAGTTCCCCAAACAGAAACTGATATACGGTCCGGCCCAGGTCGAAGCGCTTGTAAATCAGAACCCGGAAATATCATCCCAGCTTTCGCTCTGGAGCCAGAGAGGATCTGATGTAATAATAGGTGACCTGCTGGTCGTACCCATCGGCAAATCACTCCTTTACGTGCAGCCTCTCTATTTAAAAGCAGAGAGCGGAGAACTTCCTGAGCTTAAGAGAGTGATAGTCTCGACAGGCGGCAGGGTGGAGTGGGATGAAACATTTGCCGGTGCACTTGAAAAACTGATAGGCAAAAAAACGACAGATAAAGGGTCTTCGGTAAAACCCGGGTCAGTTGCTGAAATGGTTGCCGGCGACCAGTTTACAGAGCTTTCCCCCGATATCAGATACGGTGAAAGAGATATTTCTGCTCTTGCAAAACTTGCACAGGAACTATACGACTCAGCTCAGGAAGCGCAGCGACAGGGCAACTGGGCGCTTTACGGAGAGAAGATAAAAGAGCTTGGAAATGTGATCTCGCAAATTGAAGAGAGGGCAAACAAATAATGTTCACAATACTTTTTGGAGCACTGGCAGTAATAGTGTTTGTGCTGATGTGCTTTGGGATCTACATCTTTGCGGCCTATGTCTTTTCCAGGCTTGGTGAGAAGTTCAGGATAGGGTCCTTTATACAGTTCCTGATACCCTTCTACAATGTGATGCTGCTTTGCGACTGTGCCGGGATATCGCGCTGGTTCACAGTCGCGTTGGTTGCACCCGGAATAGTTACCGCAGCCATGAATATCGTCAGTTTTTATGTTTTTACAGAGATATTCAGCTCAGGGGCAGCACTTGTGGCATTTGCCGCAAATGTATATATGTGGGGAAAGATCGCCGACAGGCTTGGCAAAAATTTCTGGCTCTGGGGCATATCGACTCCGGTCCTTTTGGGACTTCCGGTGCTGATACTGGCATTTGACGGATCGATGCCGGCAAAGGGAAAGAGCTCTTCAGGAAAAGGAGAGACAAGATATATCGATGTTTAGAAGTATTGATCGCCGTATCTCTTTTTCATTGAAAGATATCTGCCGCGGCAGATATAAAAGGATATCAATAAAAGCAGCCATATTTTTCATTCCGACCCTCTTTTTAGTTCTTGCGGGAGGGAGAGTTTTGTCTGCTGAAGATGTTGAAACGGCTGTTTTTGCGCAGGCGTCTGCAGATATTGATGCTCCGGTCCAACTTTCCTCCGACATAGTTGATGTACAGAACGAGCCTTTTGTACTTCCGGAAATTTACGGGGTTTCGATCAATATGCTGAGCCAGAACGAAAAGGAAAAAAAGGACCGGATAACGGCAGAGCTGACAGAGCTTATTAGGCAGGGGAAAGAAAAGGATGCTGCCGTAAAGCTGGGTGGGTATTTTGGGCGAGAACGAAAAAACTCTCAGGCTTATTTGGGATTTTACTGCAGAAAGGCTCTCTCAGGCGTAAAAGGAGATATGAACGAAAGGATCAGGTTTTTGAGCTGGTTTTTGATCGGCTACGGTAAAAATGGAGTGGCAGTAGTCTCTGCTGATGGAGTTGAAAGCCTGAGTGCCTCCGGCAGAAGAAGGGGGGAGCCCTGGAAAAATGTTGAAGAGGGGAATGTCCCTTCCGGGAAGCTTGACCGCATATACCGCAGCCCCGAGGCCGTTTACATACCGTTTTCATCGGGGGAGATCTTTATAATTGACATTGTCGGTTCAGACAATGGAGAAGTTTCCGTCTGGAAAGTCCTTCCAGGGTCAGTCAACAAAAAAAGCTGGCCGGGAGGGCAGTGGGAAAGGGAGGTAACTGTCAGAGGAGATAAATTAAACTGAGATCTTCCTTTGATCATTAAAAAATTGTAATTTAACAGGAGATCCATAATGCCGGGGGTGTTGTAAAAAGATGAAAGCAAAGTTGTTGATATCAGCTATTTTGACACTTACAGTACTATTGTTTGCTGTACCGCTCTTTGCAGCGTCCGATTGGGATACGTTCGTCGCAGAGATGGAAAGGAGAGACCGGATAAAGGATACCGGATCTGCGATAGTTTCTGATATGCTTGATATCGCCCCTCAGGGCAGCGAGTCGGAACTCTGGAACAAGTTGTGGGAGGGCGAGCCGCGCTGGAGAGCTGCGGCTGCGGTGGCTCTTATAAGCAGGATATTCCCCGAAGGGGATCCCTCAAGGTGGCAGGAAGTATCGGGATTCATTCCCCAGAGGAGCGTACAGCCGAGACAGCTGATCGCAATGGACGCCTTTTTCGTTGCGGTTGAATCTCTGAGAAATATTCCTGACGGCATATGGGGTGCTGCCTATCTGCTCGATCTTTTTGGAAGATCCGGCATGGGTAAGGTAATGTTTATTGAGGAGATACCGGAAGGAATGGATAAAGTTATCGGAGATGTTGTAATTGAAACAGGTTTACCGGGTGATTGGAGCGTAAAAAAGTGCAGAGGCAAACTTCCTTTGCTCCCGGTTTACAGGGGATATATTTCCAGAAGCTCAGCCGATTCAAGAAATATGCAGTATCTCGACGGATACGGTTCAGTTGCTGGCAACGGAAGATTTGCATGGGACAGGGATCGCGGCTATGTCTATGAGGTTGTCGAAGACGGATCTGACATTGATGTCTGGATATTCAGATAAGCTGGAGGTCCCATCCGCTGCATCATATTTCAGAAAAAATTTTTAGTTATGTAAAAGGGCTGTGTGATATCTCATACAGCCCCTTCTGTTTTGTATGTCTTCTCCGATGTCATTAATTTTTTTCCATTATGGTCTCCAAAGCCATATCGAAGATACCTAAAACAGTACCGATAAAAAGGAAGATCGTCGCAAGGCTGAATACGGTGATGCCGTTTCCTGTGGTCAGCGAAAAACTGTACTGGAAGCCCCTAAGCATTATAAGGTCATATGCCTGACCTATCATTCCTGCAAGGAAGAGCATTGTCCACAATTTCGGCTTCATGCCGCCGCATCTGTAAAATATCCAGAAGACCAGCATCACAGGAGGTATGATCATGAAAGCTCTTTCACGTGCCGAGTGGCTTGCGAGTATCTGGGAAGTTTGAGTCAGTGTGTAAGTGATCTGTCCAAGTTCAAAGGAGCTTGCCTTGCCGGCAAAAATTTTAGAGAACCTGTCCAGTGCGAACAAAGCAAATACTCCGCATGACCAGGTGTCGCGACGCAGCTGTCTGTTCATTGTTTTCCCCCTATTTAAAATTCTTGTAAAAGAAGCTTCAACAGTATATCATCTTAATAGGTCTCTATTACCATAAGAAATATTATATCCAAAAAAGTTTGATTTATGTCGCTTAACGGGGGTGGAAGGATGGAATACGGAGAATATTATAAAAGTTTTGACCCGGAGCCTTATTATAGGGAACGGGGATGGCTGATAGGCACCGGCAAGGTCGGAGGAAAGGCGAAAGGACTCAGTTTTGCTCATGAAGTCCTTAAAACAAACGGGATGCTCGAAGAAGTCTTTCTGCCCAAATGTACTTTCGTTATCACGACATCGGTCTTCGAGGAGTTTATGGAACTTAACAGACTTTGGGACAGGCTGCTTGACCTGAGGGAACACAGCGATGCCCCTAAGCTGCATCGTATCTGCCAGGAGGCTTCTCTGCCCCCGAGCGTCGACCAGGATCTTGAACGTGTTCTGGATACTATCGATACGCCAATGTCTGTGCGTTCCTCTTCGATACTGGAAGATGACGTTAACCTCTCTTTTGCCGGCAAGTACGCAACAAAATTTGTACCAAACTGCGGGGACAGGGCTTCAAGAAGAAAGGGCCTTGAGGCTGCCATAAAGGAGGTATATGCCTCAACTTATAATCCTGCAGCAAGGGAATATAAAAGAAAACATAACATCCTCTGGGGCGGCGAAAGGATGGGAGTCCTTATCCAGCCGATAGTCGGGAGAATGAGGGATAACAAATACTATCCTGAATTGGCCGGTGCAGCCTTCTCACAGGTATTCAGGCGTCCTTCGCCGAGGATAAAAAAAGAGGACGGTGTTGCCAGGATATGTTTCGGACTTGGAACAAGGACAGTTGACAGGACATTCGCACGCACCTTCTACCTCACAAATCCAAACCTCAGGCCCGAAGGTAACAGGCCTACCCAAATAGTTTCACATTCACAGGAACAGTTCGACTACGTTGACATTGAGAACAACGCGTTTATGACAGCTTATGCAGGCAACTATATCAAGATGATCACTCAGAAGCATAAAATGGCACAATCCTATATGCAGTGGTATGACGGAAGCATGTTCCACTGGCTGCTTGCAGACACCAGGGACATGGTGGCGCCGAGGGCGGTTTTTACTTTTGCGGAGCTGCCTCAGAAATGTCCCCAGCTTTTTACAAGGATCAAAAAACTGCTGCAGCTTTTTGAAAAGGAACTGCAGCTGCCCTCTGATATGGAGTTTACATATGAGATAGCGGATGATGAATTCACGCTGGTCCAGCTCAGGCCTCTTTCCGTATATGATGACAGGGGAAAGGTGGAGATTCCGGAAGTGAGTCCTGAGAGGGTAATTCTCAGGGGAAACCGAATGGTGGCTAACGGCAGGCTCGAGGGGATCAACCACATTGTTTATGTAGACCCCGAACTTTATGGCAAGAAGCCTGATTTTTATGATGTGGCAAGAGCGATAGGTGACATCAACGAAAAACTTGACGGCGAGAGATACCTGCTTGTGGGGCCCGGCCGATGGGGGAGCTCAAACCCCGTCCTTGGTGTCCCCGTCCAGTACAGTGAGCTTTCAAACTCCGGCTGTCTGGTCGAACTGGGGATACCCAGCAAGGGCATGGCGCCGGAACTTTCCTACGGAACTCATTTCTTCCTTGACCTTGACGGGGACAATATACTCTATCTCCCTGTTTTTGACGGGGAGAAAGGGAACGTATACAACAAAGAATGGTTTGAAAGCGGAGAATGGACTTCTGTTTCCCACCCCGCAGTAAGACACTACAAGGGGAACTTTGATGTCCTGCTCGATGGAGAGAGTGAAGTTGGCATTGTCATCGACAAAGGCGGCAGGGAGGTGAAGGGCAAGTGACCGAACAGGAAAAGATCAGAGAGCAATATTTTGCATGGGATCCTCATGAAGATCCGGAGTTTGCGCAGATGATTTTCGGAAGCGGGACTATAGGAGGCAAGGGAAGATCTCTTCTTTTTGCCCTTAGAAAGCTCCGTGATTCAGGTGATCCGCAGCTTTGCAACTCTAAGGTCCCTGAATCCATCTATTTCAGCATAGATATATTTCACCAGTTCCTTGAATCGGTGCCCTCTCTTGATTTGCTGATATCGCAGAATGATCCTGAAAGGCTTGAGGAGGTATTCCTTAAAACGCCGCTGCCGAAGATCGTAACAGAGGCGGTTAGGAATTTCCTTGCCGAAATGCATGACCCTGTCGTAATAAGAAGCAGCAGCAGACTTGAAGATTCCGCCAAGCATTCTTTTGCGGGAAAATATCTGACTACCTTTATGAGCAACGATTCCCCCTCTCTTGAGGAACGGGTCGGGATAGTGGAGCGTGAGATAAGGAAGATCTACGCCAGGATATATTTCCCGGAAGCGGTCAGCTATCGTAATAAACATGGGCTGGGCAGCGATGATATGGGCATAATAGTAATAAGGATGTCAGGGAGATGGCATGGCAGGTATTACTATCCTACAATTGCCGGGGTAGGTTATTCACAGAATTTTCGACGATGGAACAAAAGGGTGAGGCAAAAAGACGGGGTCCTCAGGATAGTCTTCGGCCTCGGCACGATGAGCACCAAAAGAGGCTACGCCAGGACCATATCCCTTACCAATGCATACCTCAGGCCTGACGGACAGAGTCCGGAAAAGATAGCGATCCATTCACAGGAAAGGTTCCATGTTATAGACAGGGAGAATCCTAATGAACTTACTACTCTGGATATCAAAAAGGAATGGCGCCAGCTTATAGAGCATCACCCTGACTTTGATGCCTATGCCCAGATATATTGCTATGACTCAGAGGGCGGATGCCTTTCTTCCCTTATGAAAACGACAAAAAAGATCGACCTGGGCTCAAAGGTATGTCTGACTTTTGATAATTTTCCCAAAAAATACCCCAATTTTTTTGAGAGGATGAAAAAAACGCTGCCGCTTCTTGAGTCTTCGATGGGGCTTCCCGCGGACATTGAATTTGCCTACGAACCTATGGATGACAGCTTTTGCCTCATTCAGTCCCGTCCATGCTGGTGCCAGACATGTGAGGAAGAGGACATCCCCGACCTTTGCGGAAGGAGGGTTCTCCTTAAGGCCGACAGGATGGTAACTCCCGGGCTCATCAGGGATATCCCGTATATTGTCTATGTAGATCACAGGCTCTACTATTCAAATCCCGATTTCTTCAAGGTCGCAAGGGGGATCGGAGAGATAAACACAATGATGAGCGGCCAGAAGTATATCTTTGTCTCGCCGGGGAGAGTCGGATCCAGCAACCCGGAGCTTGGAGTTCCGGTCAAGTACAACGAGCTTACCAACTGCTGCTGCATAGTCGAGCTTGGCATACCCAGACTGGGATTTATGCCGGAACTATCATACGGGACTCACTTCTTCTCAGATCTGGCCGTTGACAATGTGCTTTACATGCCGGTGTTCGAGGGTGAGTCAAACAACTCGATAGACGAAGAATGGTTCAGTGAGAAGAAATGGGAAGAGGGACCTCACCCGGCTATAAGAATATACCGGGGCAATTTCCTCGCCTACATGGACGGAGAGACCAACCAGGGAGTAGTAATCGACGACTGTCAGCCAAATAACAGGTAAATCCGGCATCAGGGCGGCCCTTTTGGACCGCCCTGATCATTTTATCTCTCAGCCAAGAAGTTTTTCAACTATGGCCCCGGCTTCCCCGAGAGCCACTGCGTCGGTCTCCTCGGGATCGCATGCCTGCTTTTCCATTTCCCGGATCTTTGCCTTTGCCTCATCTACCTCATCGAGGACTCCGGCACCCTCGTATCCTTCTCTTAATGTCTCGATCTCCTTCTCGTCATTCAGCCTGTCTGTCAGATAGCCGAAAAGGAAGGTCGGTGCGCTGAGCGCTGCGAGCCTCCTGTCTGAGCAACACCAGGGCTCTGCTACATAGGTGGCGTAATTTACTGTGTCCTCCATTTCCTCGTCAATGTCATCTTCGGGTTCAGGGAACTCCCAGATATTGAGAACGAAAAATGGTACGTCCGGATCAAGTGAAATGGCGTAGTTTACAGCGTCACGTATATCAGCGGGTTCTGCATCTGTCTCTATCAATGCTATGGCCCTGGCGTGTTCGCCGACTACCGATTCGAGAGGGTCGCTCTCAAGGGTGTCGAAAATCTCCCTGTACATCTGAAGGTCCAGAAGGCAGCGGTAAAGAAGTGTACGGCTGGGGTAGAAGCCTTCGTCGTCAAAGTTTGCGAACTCTCTTGCTACTTCGAGTGCCTCCTCTGTCTGCTGTTCCGCAAGCAGAGAATATCCCAGGTTCATCATTATCGTGCAGTATGCCTGTGCATCCCTGTCATCTTCGATATCGGGGGGAGTTTCTTTTTCAGAGATCATTATCCTTATTACCGAAAGAGCCTCCCTGAGCATATCAAGATGTTCAATGCACTCCTCATAATCCATAGTCTCCCACACGGCCAGCTTGCCGTAAGGGCTGTCAGGGTCGATGTTGAGGATCTCCCTTCCCAGTTCAGAGATCTCTTCGTCAGTTTCAGCTTCGTCCAGCCTGTCAAGAAGTTTTTCAATATCCATTATCGGTTCTCCTTTATTTTTTATTGTCCTTGTTTCAGATCTTAGAAACTACCATCATAAGTATTCCGCCCTGCTGGAGTTTCAGCATGAACTTGTAGCCGTTTACTGCACGGCTTCTCTGAACACCGTCAAGCATGTTGCCGTATATTCCGATTGATTTAAGCGTACTCTCAGTTTCGGAATCGGAAATTTTGCTGTCAAGAGAAAAGATCAGCTGTCTGCATATGCTTTCAAACCGGATGTTTTCATATGACCTTGATATTGTCTCATTTGCGGCACCATCTTCTGCATTGATGTCCATCAGATAAACAACCGCAACATTAAGCAGTTCGTTTCCCTTCTCTGATTCAGTCAGTACGAGCATTAGCCTGCTCCCGCACTCAACGATCTTTTTGCCCTTACCTGCATCCAGCACTCCTGAAGTTATTGCAGAGCCGGAAATCCCGTTTTTGACCTTAAAGCAAGCGTATCCCATCCTTTTTAAAAAATTGGCAGATGATATCCCCATACCCTCAGAGCAGTATGATCTGCCTGCGAAAAAAAGAATAAGAAAGACTGACGTTGCCAACATATATTTTTTCAGTTTCAGACACTCCGGTCGTATTGAGATTTTATCTATGCATTATATAGCAATTTTGCCGAATCCCTTAAGAGGCAATAAGGTTAAGATTATATCAGAAGTTGTGAAAGGGGTCATTTTTACCAATGATTTATAAATATGTCAGCCGCGCAGTCTTTTTCCCAATGATGTTACTTGCCTTAGTCTTCTGTTCTTCCGCATATGCCGAAGAGGGTGATCGTTTCGTGAATATAATATTCTCAGGAGCGCCTCCTTTAGACGCGCCTGAGACCGCACTTATAAGGGGCAAAGACGTATGGGTGCCCGCTGAAGTGTTAAGAAGTGCCGGTCTGTCTCTCAGGGACGGTCCCAACGGAAAAGGCTTCCTTATTGATGTCAGCCGTCCTTCGGAGGTTTTCGGGATAAGGGAACTGGATAAACTTGTAGGAAATATCATATCCCTATACTTCCCATCCCTTAATGACCAGGGCATCTCCTATTTTAATGTCAGGGGAACGGAAGCGGTAACCGGTATAACTGCCAGTGAAGCCAACGGAGCGATTGAATTAAAAAAATACAGCCGGAGTGGAATGCCCTTAAAACAAAAGCCGGCCATGCCTGTGCTCAAAAACAGGAAGATCGTGTTGACGTGGGCTCATATAACAAGAGATAATCCTGACCTTGAGAATGAAGATCCTATCGGCGGACTGGACGTTATATCCCCTACATGGTTCAACCTGACGGACGGGAGCGGAGGAATGGCCAACAGAGCTTCTGCCGCTTATGTTGAAGCGGCCCGTAAAAAGGGTTATCAGGTATGGCCCCTGGTCTCGAACGGCTTCAGCAAGGCCAACACATCTCAGCTTTTTAACGATACGAGGGCCGTCAACCTTTTTATTGCCAGGATACTCTGCTATGCAAAGCTCTATGAACTTGACGGGATCAATATTGACTTTGAAAATGTTGACGCTGCAGACAGGGACAAATATGTCCGTTTCATGTCACTTCTCGGAAGTTATCTGAGGTCACAGGGACTCGTAAGTTCAGTCGATGTACACGTGCCTGGCAACAGTGACCTCTCAAGAAGCCATGACCGTGCTGCTCTTTCAAAACATGCGGACTACGTGATGCTGATGGCATATGATGAACACTGGAGAACTTCTCCGAGGGCAGGATCTGTTGCCTCAATGCCATGGGTAGAACAGGCTGTCAGAAGGACTATAGAAGAGGGTGTGCCGCCTTCTAAAATTGTCCTTGGAGTTCCGTTTTACATGAGAAAGTGGGAGGAGACTCCTGCAGGACATGGAAAGGTCAAGGTAAAGGCCTCCACGCTTACTATGGCTGAATCCGAAGCCATGATATCAGAAAAGGGGCTCTCCCCGGTATGGCTCAGTGACAAGGGACAGTACTTCTACTCATATTTTGCTGACGGGAAGACCTACAAGGTCTGGGCTGAAAACAGGGATTCGATCAGGATAAAACTTTCCCTTATCGATAAGTACGGACTTGCCGGGGCCGCCGGATGGAGAAAGGGGCACGAGACACCGGATGTATGGGAAACGATAAGAACAGAACTAAGAAAGTGACCATTGTCCTTCTGAGGTCAGGTCATCAGGGATGCATAATAAACAGGGGCCTGCGAAACACTTGTTTTCACAGGCCCCTGAAAATTTATAGAATGAGAATTCTGCTTTGTAAGAGGGAGCGCCGGTCTATACAGAGGCCCTGCCTAAACCAGTAAACTTACCAGCCTCTGGCGCCTCCGCCTCCGCCTCCGCCTCCGGAAAAACCTCCGCCTCCCATTCCCGAAGAGGATCCCGGAGCAGATTTTGGAGACATGCTCTCACCCAGGCTGTTTCCCAGGCTGGATGAGAAGTCATTGAGTCCCGTACCGTTAAGGAAGAAGTACGGAGATGGACCGGCATACCATTCCGGTTTGTACCCGGCATTGGTCAGAACATTCTCAAACCTGTTTCCCCATGTTTTGGCAACGTCAAGAGCGAGCGCATAGGGGAGCAGCCTTTCAAAGAGTTCAGGGGTCTCTTCGGGAGGATTGAACATTTCAAGGCGTTCTTTTTCAGCTGTATCCATGTATAGCTTGAGCCCCTCTGTCTCACTGAGTATATTGCTGCCTTTCTTTGTCCTTGAGAGCATAAGGGGCCTCATAACAGCTATAAGCCCTGCCGAAGCGGCAAACATCAGGAAAGCAAAGGGCGAAAGCCCTTCTCCTCCAAGAGCGATGGAGCCAACAAGCCCCACTGCCGCAGCGGGAAAAGCTCTTCCCAGGAATTGTCTGATGTTCTGCCCGCTTGTATTGGAGGCTTTACTCAGTCTCATTCCCAGAGCTATCACCAGAAGCCCGCATACTGCAGCAAGGATGGTATTCAAAGGGTACTCGCCGCTGAACGGATAGCTGGCAGCCGTTCCGAGAGCATATAATGCGATCCCCGGCATCATCTTGTCCGTGTTTCGGGTAAAGATCGCAGAGTTGGCTTTTCTTAGGTTTCTCCCGAGACT
Organism: Synergistaceae bacterium; assembly: GCA_036803945.1. Taxonomy (GTDB): domain Bacteria; phylum Synergistota; class Synergistia; order Synergistales; family Synergistaceae; genus Caenicola. The sequence goes on along the minus strand of DAIRTK010000001.1, from coordinate 62,677 downwards.
TTTCATGGTACCTGAAATTATCTCGCTGTTGTCCTGGGTAAGGACCAAACGATCAATGTCACCAGGGAAAAGCTGCATCATGAGAGCATCTTCCTCAGGCTGCAGATCCTTTGGAAGCGTTTCAGCCTCTGTCAGTACAAAGTGCCCTTTACCCTTACCGAAGAAGGTCTTTTTGCCTTCGACCTCTTCGATCTTCAGTGCACCCTTGACAGCCAGCGAGATTATTGCAGAGGTAAACCCCGTCTGGTCAACGCGCATGTCCCGTACATATCTGAGGAATGCGGGTGAAGCTCCGTCAGGAGGGTAGAAAAGCGGTATAACTGCCTTTTTGTCAGGGTCTTTTCCCCACTTTTTCCAGGCAAACCAGAACCATCCCGAGATCAATGCAAGGGTCACAGCTGCTATCGTACCCTGTGCCGCTTCGTTGTCCCTTGCAGGCGGCGGCGGCGGTGTCACTATGCCTTTGGGCCAGGTATAAACTACGGTGAATACCTCTCCCGGGAGCAGCGTCCCCTTTGTAAAAACGCTGCCGGACTGAAGGAAAGCCCTTTTTTCATCTCCCTTGGTCCCATACTCGCCTACATACCACTCGATCGTATTGAATCCCTCTCCGAAGTTTCTGCCCGGGAGGGCAACATGGCACGATGCCTCAAGCACAGGAAAGGAAAAATCTTTTCCTGTGACATTCCAGTATAGTTCATCGTGATCTTCAAAAAATCCAATGTGTCTCTGGACCCTGTATCTGATAAGGAAAGTATGCAGTCCCCTGGATATTGTCTTATTCGGGTCACCGATCCTGACATCAACGTTTATTCCCGATCTGACCGACTGCCACGGTATCTCTTTTCCGTCAAGCCTTATTTCCGTTATCTCAAAGCCCAGTTCCACGGACTTTCCCTTTCCGTCTCTGTATTCGACAGGGAAAGAGCGTATGATGCCTCTGTTTATCTCAATGTTCTCGACATTGACAAGGATTTTTTCGGTAACTTCGACTGAGCTGTTTTCGCTTATTTTTATCTCTGCATCAAATTTGTTGAACGTTTCCCTTGCGTGAGATACGTCAGCTGCCGACAGATAAGCAAATATTGCCGCAGAGAGCAGTAGCGCCTTGATCAAAAAATTAAATTTGCCTGTCCTCATATTTCCCCTCCCGTGAGTCATAAATCATCCTGCCTAAAAAGAAACTTTCGGTGTTGCTCTTGCCTCGTCTTCGGCCTCGAAGAAGGGGGCCTCCTTAAAGCCGAACTGTCTTGCTATAAGTACTGCGGGGAAACGCTGTACGGCAGTGTTAAGGTTTCTGACTGTTCCGTTGTAATAACGCCTTGACATCTGTATCTCATTTTCTATCGTTCCCAGCTGCTGCTGAAGATCAAGAAAATTTGTATTTGCTTTAAGTTCAGGATAGTTTTCTGCAACGGCAAAAAGTGTGCGGAGTGTCCCTGTAAGAGCATTTTCTGCCTGAAGCCTTGCTTCCGGATCGCTGCCGGCGTTCATGACGGCTGCACGGGCATTTGTGACCCCCTGGAGGGTTTCCTTCTCGTGTGAGGCATACCCTTTTACTGTCTCAACAATGTTGGGTATAAGGTCTGAACGTCTTTTCAGCTGAACGTCTATCCCGCTCCATCCCTCTTCCATAAGATTGCGCAGCTTGACGAGACCGTTGTATGTCGTCATAAGCCATATTGCCAATACTGCAACTGCCGCGAGTAAGAACATCATCATGATTAATCCCCCTATTGTTTGTTTGATCCATGCAAATTATACCTGTTTTGAGGCTGCCCTGTGGTATTATTTACCGGTAATATAATTATTAAAAGGGTGGTAGCCATGACGCTTGGAACAGCCAAAATGATCAACAAAATCTCCAAAGTCTTCCTTGCAGCCTCGGCAGCAGGTCTTTTGCTCTTTTTTGCGGCATACATGAAGGGATCGGTTGAGTTTAAATATGTATCGCTTCCTGTGATGGCATGCTTTATCGGCATTACCTGGCTTGGGACTTCCAAGATGGCGGTAAAGGTACTGGAAGAAGATGCAAAAAGTGAGGACAAAGGATCATGATCGTCAGGCTTGAAGACGCTGCGGGACAGCTCAGGAGCGCAAAAGTAGGATTCAGCTGGACAGTTTTGTTGTTTGGATTTTGCGTTCCGATATTCAGGGGAGATGCCAAGTGGGCAGCTATCATGTTTGTTGCCAGTTTTCTTACTGTATGGATCGCCAATCTTATTTTCTGCTTTACCTACAACGGAACATATATCAGGGATCTGCTGAGCAGAGGTTTTCGCCCTGCTGATGAGGAGTCACTGACTATACTTGTCAGGAAGGGGTTCATATCAGGCTGATGTTGGCTCCGGAGAAAACTACTCTGAGAGTTCAGAGAGTGCCCTTACAATAAGAACGATATCTTCCTCTGTATTGAAGTAGCCAGGCGATATCCTAAGGGCACCCTCGGGGAAGGTCCCTAAAGTTCTGTGGGCCAGGGGCGCGCAGTGGAGACCGGGACGGGTCTCTATGCCGTAGATGTCTGAAAGGTCACGGGCAACCATGGCATTGTCCTTGCCTTTTATATTGACTGAATAGACCGGAAGTCTTGGATCATCGCCGGATGGTCCGATTATCTTCAGGCCATGTATGTTTTTCAGACCTTCTTCCAGTATTGCTCCGAGATGTTCTTCATGTTTGCGTATTTTGTCCATACCTTCGTTTTCTATCCATTCAAGAGAGGCGAGCAGACCGGTGATCCCCGGCAGATTCGGTGTTCCTGCCTCGAATTTGTCCGGCATCTGTGATGGCTGGTACTCTTCGTGAGAGACGCTTCCGGTACCCCCTTCATAAAGAGGGGAGCACATTTCGGCAAATTCAGGGCACCAGATGATGCCTCCTGTTCCCTGCGGTCCGAATAGTCCCTTGTGGCCGGTGAAGCAGATGGCGGCGGCCTCAAGGTCAGCAGCGCCTATTTTGACAATTCCTGCAGTCTGTGCGCAGTCGATCACCAAAGGGACTTTTGCTTCCCGGCATATTTCTGCAATATCGCAGATATTTTGGAGAGAACCGGATACATTGCTGCAGTGGTTTATTATCGCAATATCCGCACCATCTGAAAGGGTTTTCCTGAGGATCAAGGGGTCCAGATAACCCCTCATACTGCACTGGATGATCTCAAGCTGAGTTCCTTCGCTCTCAGCTCTTCTAAGCGGGCGCAATACCGAATTGTGTTCCATGGAAGTTGTTACAGCCCGCATTCCAGGTTTGAGGAAGCCTTTAATTATGATATTAATGGACTCCGTAATATTTGTTGTGAGTGTAACATATCTGGGGTCGCAGTTCCTGTATCCGCAGAAAAGTTCAGCCAGTCTCTGCCTGCATGAGAAAACGCAGTCCAGACTCTGTATGTCTCTTGTTGAGGCAGACCCCCTTGCAACATTTGCACCCCTGTTGGCCACAAAGTCGTAGATGGCTTTAGGGACACATGAAGGTTTTGGCCAGGTGGTAGCGGCGTTATTGAGGTATACTGACATGGTCAGCTTATCACGATCGGTTTTGGTGTGCCGAAAACAGCCTCAGTTATCTCAAACATATTGGAAATGATGCCTATCTTTATTTCTTCTGTAATTCCAAAATGCTTGGTACATGTGCCGCATACAAGGATAAGCGTGCCCCTGTCGTTCAGCTCCGTAAGATAGTCATAGTACGATGAGCCTCCGGCTGCCATTCTCACACCGCTGTTCATCAGGGCGACAACAGCCGGCGCTTTTTCACCCTGGACCAAAGTTCCCAGGTACGATTTCATGAGGACCTCGCCCAGCCCGTCGGAATCAGCTCCGATCTTGTCAGAAGTGAACATTACGCTGAAGCTGCCGCTTTTCTTTTTTTCGTGCATGTTTACGTGAGAAGACTGTTCAGCACCTATTGTGATCGACGACTCGCCGTGTTCGGTTTTGACAGAGAACCCCTTTCCTTCAAGAAACCTCGCCACGTTTGAAGCGGCAACCTCGTTGTCCACCCATACGACAAAAGACCTGCATCCTTTGTCTACGGCTTCTTTTGTCATTATTACAGGTTTAGGGCAATCAAGCCCTCTTGCATCAATAATATTCATATCAGGAATTCTTCTCCTCGTGAAGTAATTGAATAAACTGTTCAACAAGATATGGATCATACCTGGATCCGGCAAACTCACGGAGCCTCATCTCAACTTCTTCCTCTGTCGGGAGTTTTCTGCCCAGCCATGGTCTGGTCATTTCATTCCATGCGTTAACTATGGCAAAGATCCTTGCAGCCAGAGGGATCGCGCTTCCGCTTAAGCCTCTCGGGAAGCCTGTCCCGTCCCATTTTTCGTTCCAGCAGTATGGGATCTGGGTCGCTGGTCTCAAAAGCTCGACGGACTCCAGGAAATCCTTGGACATTATGGGATATTTGTGATATTCCCTAAGTTCTGCAGGAGAGAGTTCCGTGGTCTTGTTCCTAATTGAGAACGGCAGTCCGAGAAGTCCGATCCTGTTGAAAAGAGCTCCGTTGTATGCATAGAATTTTTCTTCATCGGGCATTTTTAGTTTTTCACAGAACTTCACCGTCATTTTTGCAGCACGGGGAAGTGCGCTGCGGAATTTTTCATCTCCGGGAGAAAAGGCAGTGGCTATATCTTCGAGTGTTTTGTAGCACAGGCGGTTGCCGGCCTGTGCGAAACGTTCGTAAACCATGAGGCTTATGCTGTCCATCTTGTTTTTGTGTTCCTGCTTAAAGTCATGGTATGCCATCACATCGCTGAGGGTCCTCTGGAGGCTGTTTATTTCATCCTTTTTGGAATCGACGGAGATGATGCCTTTGTGTCCCTTCTCGTCTCTTATTGCCTCTACCTCTCTCTGAAGGCGTTTCATCCTGTCGGAAAAAATATGCCTGAAGAAGAGATCATAAAGGAATGAAAGGAGGATGGCTATCAATGCAAATACCAGGAAAAGATACTGGATCTTTTTTTCAGCAGCTGCAATGTCTACCTTTTTATCTATACCCCTTACCCAGAAAGAAGGAGTCCCGCTGTGGTCTCTGACAAGCATCCTGCCAGAAATGGTGTGCGCCTTTCTGTTGCCGTCCTCAATAGACACAAGCGGCAGTTTGTCGGCATTTTCCTTTTCGGCTGCCGTAGTAGGTTCAACAGCGAAATTGAAGTGAAGGTTCCTTGATATGGTTTCAATAAGCCTGGGGCTCAGTGTGCGCGTTACTACAAGGTTGCCTTCGGCGGGACCCTGCATATCTGATGTCAGTATCGGCTTCACCGAAAAAAGGATCGGCTGGTTTTCCTTGAGTGCTATCCCACTTGTACCTGAAGGACCTGAGTATTCAAGAAGGTATTGGTTTCGGGGGTCATCGAAAATTGCAAGGAATTCACTTTCGGGTGATGATGGTTCATCCTTTGAGCTGAAGTCTTTGAAAAGACGGACCATATTTCCGTTGTCAATAAATATCATTGAAGAGATCCCTACTTCTGTAAGGGCGTCTCTGTTCAGTATTTCAGAAGCATAGTTGGGGTTGCGTCCCTTCATGTAGTTCCATGTCGCGTCTGAGTGGGCCCAGTTTGCTGCTATGGCAGAGAGGGTCTTTGCCTCGGCATTGATCGAAACGACAGACCTGGAAAGGTTCAAAGTTATCCTTTCTCTGTCTGTCTGTTCGGCGGATTTTCTGAGGAAGCTTGTAAAAGTCAGGTCCAGCATAAGAAGTAGGAGGAGCAATGTGATCCCTAGAGCGATCTGTGTCTTTCTGCGCAGTGTCATGAGCAACCCCCCAAAAATCTCTTGAATTGTTGATATTGTAGCAGATGTCGTCTCTGTGATAAATCGATCTGCCTCATAATAGGCAGCAAAATCAATGAAGTTTATGCCCGGTCTCCTGCCAGAGGTCTGCTCTTTGCCTGACCGGGCCGCATGACCCCATTATTGCCTTACTGTTAATCTGACAGGCTGCATTTCGTCCTGTACTTTTATGACACCGCCGGCCGCTACATAACCTTCAGCCGTGTATATTACCAGCCTCTGTCCCGGAGCCGGAGCGAAGACAGGCTTTTCGAACCGTACCTTGATCTCTTGGCCGTAAAAGGAGATTATCCGGCATGGAAAAGCACTTCCCTGTGAACGGACCTTACCCCAAAGAAGGGCATTCGGGACCATAAATTCGGGTGCAAGGACGTTTGTCCTTTCCGCGGCAACTTCTGAACGGTAAGCCTCCTGTCTGGATGCAACTACTACAGTATTGGCAGCAGGGATGATGGAGACCACATAGAGCGGATTTTGGGCTGATATGCCAAGCCCTTTCCTCTGGCCGATCGTGTAGCCGCTTATGCCGGAGTGCTCTCCGAGTATTCTGCCGACAGTATCAAGTATAGGTCCCGGATTTGATCCGGAAGTGAACAATGATCTGTATCCGTCCTGATCAGCAAAGCAGATCTCCATACTTTCCGTACGTTCAGATACGGGAATTCCATATGACCTGACGACTCTCCTCGTCTCTTCTTTAGTCTTATGATCTCCCAGAGGCAAAAGGATCCTGGATATTTTCCCGGGAGATATGCCGCTTAAAAAATAAGACTGATCCTTAGCTTTGTTTGCCCCTTCCGCAAGATAATGCCTTCCGTCTCTGTTGATTATTCTTGCATAATGCCCCGTAGCGACAAAAAAATCTTCTCCGGAAAGTCCTTTGGCAATTTCCCAGAGCACCCCGAACTTTATCCTTTCATTGCAGTCGGCACAGGGGTTTGGGGTCGATCCGAGCAAATATGAGGTGCAGAAAGGTTCTATGACCTTGTTTTTGAAATCTTGACTGATGTTGACTGAAATATGGGGTATTGAAAGCTCCCTGCATACTAAAGCGGCAGATTTAGTGGCTGAAAGATCGCTGTGATCTGATATCTCCATTGTCAGGCCTGCCAGTGAATATCCTTCTTTTTGCAGCAAAATCGCAGCGGCGCTTGAATCCACTCCCCCGCTCATAAGAACAAGAGCTTTTTTTGAACGGGAAGCTGTCCATTCCGAGATATCAGGTCCTGAAGCAGTCAGAAGAATGTTGTTCATGATGTATGTATTTTACATCCAACATTAAAAATGCGCCTCCCATGGCATCTGAAATACCTTAAACTTTCAGGGATATACTATAATTGACGGCGAATACTGACTTGTATGGGGGTGTAACTTTTGAAGATGGGCCTTGTTGAGATCCTGAAAATGAGATCTGAAGAAAGCGGCAGTATCAGGGTGATCCCATTCGCTCTCTGCAGGAGCATCGCTTATGAATTTGGCCTGATGCCGCGTGAAGTTGAGATAACCGCGCTTGAGAACGGCATCTGCCCATCAAGATATCAGAGAAACATTGGGACTATCGGGATGTCGGGACAGATAAAACTATTGAACTCAAGGGCTGCGGTAGCAGGATGCGGGGGGCTGGGCGGCTGGATAATCGAAATGCTTGCGAGGGCAGGGGTCGGGGAGATCGTGATGATAGACTGTGATGTCTTTGACGACAATAACCTGAACAGGCAGCTTTTTTCCACTGAAGATAATATTGGAAAACCCAAGGCGTTTGCTGCCGCAGAGAGGGTCGCTGCGGTAAACGGGGCTGTGGATGCGATCCCGCGGATGGCATTTATCGATGAAAGCAACGGGAATGACCTTCTGGAGGGATCGTCTGTAGTGATAGATGCATTGGACAACAACAGAAGCCGTATGAAAATATTCAGTATTTGCAGAGATATGGGCATACCCTTTGTTCATGGTGCAATAGGCGGTATGTTCGGGCAGGTGGGGGTCTTTTATCCCGGAGAGAGGGCATTGTGGGAAAATTATGATGTCCCTGACAAAGGCATAGAGACGGAGAAAGGCAACCCTCCTTTTACTCCGGCATTTGTAGCTTCGATCGAGGTGTCGGAGGCGGTTAAGATCCTCTCCGGCATTGAAAATTGCCTGAGGGGCGAGCTCTTGTGGTTCGACCTGACTTGCATGGAGCAGCAGAGGATAAAGATCTCTTCTCAGTATTGAACCGCATGTCTGCCGTATCGGGAAAATACTATGGCAGGGCAGAAAATTTTCTGACTCTCTGGCTATTAGAGTGGAATGAGGTGTATGCTGTGATAATGGATGCACATTTTGACGTGCTTCTGGATGTACTGAGCTTAAGGAAAAAGGGCGAACGCAGGGTCCTTGAGAGGAGATTTCAAAAATGCCTCAATAAAGCGGGCATAAGCGGATTGATATGTTCACTCTACATATGCGAAGAATATTTGCCTGAAGGGGCCCTGAGAAATGCACTGGATCAGATTTCATCTCTGAGGGAAGATCTGGCGGAATCGGGAGAAAGTTTCTCCCTTTGCCTTAATTCTTCGGAGGCAAGGGATGCCGAAAAAAAAGGCAGGATCGCTATTTTTTTGTCACTTGAAGGAGCTGAGCCGATCGGGAACGATATTCTGCTTCTTAGGACATTCTACGATCTTGGAGTGCGGTTTTTAGGCCTGACCTGGTCGAGAAGAAACTATGCCGCCGACGGAAGTTCCTTTGATAAGGCCGATGAGCCCAGGTATCCGGGCGGCCTCACAAAGTTTGGAAGGGAACTTGTCATGAAGGCACAGGAACTTGGTATGGTAGTCGATGTCAGCCATCTGAATGATCCTGGGTTTTATGAAGTCGCAGAGATAATGAAAACCCCTTTCATTGCATCGCACTCAAACTGCCGATCCCTCTGCGGATCTGCAAGGAACCTGAAAGACGATCAGATCAGGCTTATTTCCGATTCAGGAGGAGTGGTGGGACTGAACGCTTATTCGCCCTTTGTCTCTGATGATCCGGCTGAACGTAATACTGATAAATTTTTTAAACATCTGGTTCATATAGCTGAAACAGGGGGAATCAAATCTGCGGGCCTTGGACTTGATCTTTGTGACTGTATAGGAGCGCTTAATATCAGTGATGAAAACAGTGCAGACAGAGATCTGTTCAAAGATCACATGGATGCGGCAGAACGCTTCATATTCCCTCTCAGGGAAAAATTGAGCCCCGATGATTATGCTGCCGTTACAGGCGGCAACTTTATGAGAGTAATAGAGAGGGTGTTGGGATAGTATGGAAAAGGAGTATGCATACCCTGCGGTACTGGCTTTTGGTTATGACGGAGGAAGGCTTTGGGCTGCGAACTTTGTAAATCTCTCAGGCTGCTGGGTGGAGGGTGAGGATAAGGACGATGTTATTGCAAGGGCTCCTGAAGTCCTCAGGGAATATCTTAAATGCTGCATTGAAGCAGGAATGCCAATTCCCGATCCGCCGATCGAGGAAGACCTGAAAGCAGCTGATGCCGGTGAAGTAATAACGGTAAGATGCAGAATATAAAAGAGGGAGCGCGCATAGCCGCTCCCTCTTTATCCTGTCGCGTCAATTGCAGGTTTATGACGGCAGATCAGTACCTTAAGCCGAATATAGGGTGGAAGATCCTCTCGTCATGGAGGAATTCGGCCTGCTCTTCAAGGTGTTTTTTTGCATCTGCCTCAAGGGTTATTGCAAGTGCCGAAGCAAGAACATGTGTCAGGAAGAGCGGTCCTATAATGCTGCTTCCGAAAGTTGGGCTGTTTGCCGAAACGAAGAAAGAGAGCTCAGCTGTCCTGCATACCGGAGCAGCTGCGCTGTCTGTGATCGTTACAACTTTTGCGCCGTTTTTGTAAGCCATCTCAACAGCTTCAGTAACTTCGACCGCATAGCTGGGCAGCTCACATACAACAACAAGGTCGTCTTTTCCTATACACCTGGCCTGTTCCCACATTGAAAGACTTCCCCTGTGGACGAAAACAGCCTTTCTGCCCATTACACAGAGCCGCATCTGAAGGAGTTCTACCACGAGAGAAGATATTCCCCACCCTACACAGTAAATAGTGTTTGCGGACCGAACCAGTTCACAGAATTTCTCTGTATCCTCAGGGGAGAGCTGTGCCATTGTATCATCAAGATTTGCATGCTCAGCCCGGTATAGGCTTTCAGGGAAGCTTCCACCGCTGCTGACGGCCCTTGCAAGCAGGGCCGCGGGGTTTATCTGTTCCAGAATGGCTTTCTGAAGACAGTTCTTAAGTTCCGCGTATCCCGAAAAGCCAAGCATCTGTGCAACTCTTACGAGCTGAGCCTTTGATACTTTGAGTTCCTCTGCGATATCTCCTATTGAACGGAAAGAGGCTTCGCGCATATTTGCAAGAAGATACTCGGCAACGCGCCTTGCCTTGTTTGGCATCGTATGCGCCCTTTCCATCAGCAGGTTTTGAAGCTGTGTGCTGTCCATGTGGAAACACTCCTTATTATCAGTCAACGATACAATATTTTTTTGAACTATGATACAAGTTTAGTCTCAGCCAATAAGCTTGTCAACCTTGGTCAAATTTTAGTTATATTAGTTCAGCGAAAATACGTAAAAAATAAATAATTTGGCTGTATGAACCGAAGGTTAGGCGGTCATGTCACATTGTTGCGTGACCGCCTTTCTATAGGGTCATAGGGGGTCCCAGTTTCCCTCATTCCTGTCTCTCAGGATGGGGCAGTCTATCATTCCGGACCCTGCAGTCTTGAAACATGCGTTGCATGAGATGCAGGCTGTAGGCCGCGGGTCCTCTTCGATCCACCTGTTGACAAGATCCGGTTCTGCGATGAAGGGCCTGCTCAGAGCGACAAGATCGCATGTGCCGTCATATATAAGTTCACTCATTACAGGAAGGCTCCTCAGTCCCCCTGTCAGGATGACCAGCTGTCTGTCGGAGGCAAACTTTTTGATATCCCTTGAATAGTTCCTGAAAGGTGCTTCAGATTCACCTGCCGATACACCGACCATTGTGGGGGAGTTCATTGCTCCCGCATAACCTGTTCCGGAAGAAACATCTATACCGTCGATGCCCATTTTTAAAAGTCCTGAGCACAGGGCCATTCCATCTTCTGCTCTGTAGCCCTCTTCTGTGCCTTCTGCAACGCTGATTTTCAACCAGATGCTGAAGTCATCTCCTACTTGAGACCTTGTTTCCTCAATAATTTCATAGAAAATGCGGGATCTGTTTTCAAAAGACCCTCCGTATAGGTCAGTCCTTTTGTTTATTGCGGGAGAAAGAAACTGAGTAAGGAGGAAACCGTGCCCTCCATGTATTTCAACTCCGTCAGCACCGCCTTTTTTGGCACGCAGTGCAGCTGCAGCAAAATCTTTGCAGATTTTCTCAATTTCGTCTGTCGACAGCATGCGGGTCTCAAAATCACATCCGGGGTGTATTCCTCCCGAGGGTGAGTATGAGGTGCTTTTTTCAGCGACTGAACTTTCCCTTTGACCTCCTCCATGACATAACTGTACTATGAGTCTTGAATCAGACCTGTGGACAGCCTGACAAAGCTTTGAAACATCATCAGTCCTCTTGTCTTCATGGAGGCCCCATTGCCTTTCAAAGGACCTGCCTTCAGGGTTTACAAAGGCGAGGCCTGTAATGAGAGTCCCGGCACCTCCTGCCGCTATCTCAGCATGTCTGTTGATTTCAGCTGTGGAAATTTCACCCGTAATGCTGTCATATCCGCCAAGCCAAGTGGCAGAGCGTACGAACCTGTTTTTTGCCCTAAAACCGCCCCGTTCGAATCCTTTGAACAGGGAGTGGATTTTTTCTGCCTTATCCATATGCAACTGTCCTTTCCCTGAAAATCAGTCGATAATCTATAACAAAAATAAATCATAAGACAGAGCAATTTATGCAAATAGTAACCTTTATTGTTTGGTTTATTTACAGGGCAGGGTCAGATGATTTTTGCCGAGGGAGGGAAGAAAGAAAGTTTTTCTGATGCCGACTCGGTCGTTGTTCCTGTAAGTTCTGCCAGACGGCGAAGTCCGAAACATCCATGTCCTGTGAATTTGGAAATATGTTCGTCAGGGACGACCCATGGTCCTGTCCAGTTTGATCTGACAAGTTTCCTTATAAGCGATTCCGATGCGATCATCTCTCCGAGGGCCGGGTGATGAGGGCCTCCTTTTACTTTTGAAGCAAGCAGCTCTGTTTCCTGAAGGCCGATCCTGATAGGGTTGAATCCTAGGGATGTAGCGCAGTCAATGAACATTCCTCCCCATTCCACCGCATGGTCAAGCGTAAGAGGTACATAACTCCCCCGGACCCTCATCTCATCCAGCTCTGTACCCTCCAAAACCAGGCAGGGATATAGCCTGAGGTCCCACGAGAGAGGCCCCTTGACACCGGAAAGTTTTTTTAGATCGTAAATGCTGCTCTCGGGGGTCTGGCCCGGCAGGCCGATCATCATCTGGACTCCCAGAGGCAACTGTTCTTCGATCAGTATCCCTATCTCCCTTAGAATGGCATCGGGGTCTGCATCCCTTTTGCACAGCGAAAGCACATGAGGATCCAGAGAGGGGACGCCAAGTTCGATGCATGCGATCGGATAGGATTTGACAAGCTCCCTGACCGAAGGATCGCTCAAATCACCCGGATAAGTCGAAAAACGTATCCGGCTTCCCAAAGGTGCATTGTTAGCGACAGAGTCAAGGTACTCCTTTATCAGTTTAGGGCTGAACCTGCAGAAAGAGCCTCCGAAAAAGCAGACCTCTCTCGGAGTGTCGAGTTCCTTTAGGACAGATGAAACATGCTCAGGCGAAGGAATGTCCTCTCTTCCTGTTATGGTGCACTGGCTGCAGTATACGCAGCGGCCCCGGCATCCCCCGAATGGCAGAAAAAAAGGGAGTTTTTTTAATGATGTACTGCTGCTCAAATCCAATCTGAATAATCCCCCTCGCTCCATTCGGGCCAAAGGGCAGCCCATGCAAAAGTGTCAGCCCTGTTTTCGAAGCTTTCCATTGACTCAAAGGTGTGTGTCCAGAAACGTGCACCTTTTCTGTGGTTAAGAAGGTGGTACGTCTCATGGAAAAGTGCAAACCTTCTCCAGAGGGGAGGAAGGATGGAATTGATATATATGCGGCCCCTCCCCGCCCTGACTATATGAATTCCCCAAACGCCTGCGGGCAGATCCTCGAACATAAGTTCAAGGGAGAGGCCTGTCACCCCTTCTGATTTTGTAAGTATTTCGAATTCACTCAGACGCTGCCATTCCCTTGCTTCATTCAAAGCCCACCCGGGGATAGTCTCAGGGGGGACAGGGATGGGATCGCAGGGGCCTTCTGTGACCTCTTTATTTTCCTGTCTCATCCTCTGATTCCCAGTCGTCAAGGGCTGCTTCGATAAGGCGGTAAACTCTTTTAAGCTCCTGCTCAGTGAGCTTTTTGCTGCGGTACCATATCTCCAGTTCCCCATTATCAAGCATTGACTCAAGCTGAACTCTTCCGGGGTTGCCGGGAGATGCGAAATCCATCAGAAGATCGGTTACATCAACGTTAAGAGCCGGCGCAAGCCTTTGCAGGAGTTTCATAGAGGGGAGCCTCCTGTTGCTTTCCAGTGCCTGTACGTATATCCTGCTCACATCGACCTTGTCAGCAAGTTTCTGCTGTGTGAGGTTCTGTGCCTTGCGCAATGTTTTAATCCTGTTGCCAAGACTCATAAAATATCCACCCTTTCTTTACATTATGTGCAATAAAAGAATACAACATTTTTTTATTGTTGACAAGTAGGTTTAGTTATGCGATCCAGAAATATTGTACAGCAAAGAAGATCAGCCGCTCCGCCCGGACTTATCCTGGAAAGTAAAAATTTCTTCTCAAGATCCTCAACAGGTCCGTAATCTTTGGAGAGAGGATCGAAGGAAACTGCAGCCTGGCGTACCATCTGAATGTACCGGTTTTTCCAGAAATCATATCCGCCCCTGTGTATTACGTTGCTGTCCTCACTGTTCATCATCAGTGAAAGCAGAGAAGCGATATTTGAATTGTTTTGTGATGCCCCGCCCGCAAATGACCGTCTCAATTCAGGCAGCCCGTGCTCCAGAATCGAAGGGAACCCCCTCTCTGCCTCTCCTCTTGCACCTGTTATGCCATGGACTAAAAAGAGCCTTTCCCCGTTGGTGAGGTCACCGGGATCTTTTATTGCCGCCAGTTTGGTCAGCTCCCTGGATATAAGCCCATCTGCAGCTGCAGATGCGTAATACGCAACATTTTCAGGAGTAAGCTCTTTTCTTGAATAGATCGAGTAGCCTGCTCCGTACAGAAGCAGAGACAAAAGGAATATGAGGCCTTTGTGGGTATTTATCCCCCCTGTTGCGAGGAACATTTTCCTCTCCATTTCAATGCCTATGTATCTCAGCCGCTTAAGGGCCTCCGTGGGTGATGTGCCTGTAAGTCCTATCAATGCCTGATATTCCCAGAAAGGCTCGATTGCCTGTGCGCTGGAGACAAATGTCCTCCAGTTCATATCAGAATGGCATCCCTGGCCCATGGGATCGACCAGTCCCGGTTTGGGAGCGGTTATTATCTCATCAATAACAGCTTCGGCGGCAGTCTGCCATAATAATGGGCTTTGCACTAACTTGACTTGTCTGTTGAAGTGAAGGATACTTTTGTTATATGCTATAAAATCAGAGGGTGGCTCGGACATATGCAAGATGTTACCTCCGTGTTCAAAATGTACCTCTTTACATTAACTCAATTCATGGTCTCCCGCAAGCGTGTGATTTTGGCTTTATTTGTCCTGTTCCTTTTTTCAGTAATTTTGGCTCTTCCTCCTCTCGTATCAATATGCAGGAGGAACGTATCTGAAAAATGGAACGAAGGCTGGCAGGCGTGGAAGAGCGACGACCCCCAAAAAGCTCTTGAATGCTGGTCAGTAAGGGCAATCTCTCTTGCTCCCGGCAGGAGGCCTTCGAGGTTTTACTACTGGAGGATCAGGGCGCTTGAAAGATTGGATATGTATCAGGAGGCTGAAAAACTCAAAAAGGAACTTGCCAGGAAATATCCTTTTGATTTTTACACCTTTTTGTTTTTCAAAGATGGAGGAGCTTCTGTGTCGGGATCCATGATGATGACAAAAAGTCTTTTCTATCCCTTTCCGTGGGCTGAAGAAGTCCGTGCAGCTTCGGACAGGACAGGCCTTTCCGAAAAAATGATATGGTCGTTAATGAGGCAGGAGAGCAAATTCAGGAGGGGCGCTGTCAGCAGATCAGGCGCACTCGGCCTTATGCAGCTGATGCCGTCGACCGCAAAAGATGAGATGGCATATCTTGATTTAAAGTCACCGGATATTATTTCCCCCGGGAACAACATACTGATCGGCGCCAGCTATTTTGTCCGAATGAACGAAAGGTTCAGGGGTGAGCTGCCGAGGACCCTGGCAGCATACAACGCGGGTATGATGCCTGTAATAAGATGGAACACCCTTTCGGCGGAGGATTGGGTCGAGTGGATCGAAGAGATACCATATCCTGAAACAAGGGATTTTATCAGGGCTGTCCTGGAGAACATGGAAATATACAGCCTGATATCAGGGGAAGGACCGGATTTCCCCATATCACGCCTGATGACAGGGAGACCCATGCCTGTAGAGAAGATGGCGTACGCAAAGACATCCAGATAAGAAAAAGAACAGAAGCGAGGTAGGTCAAAAGTGGGAATTGATCCGTCAACAGAAGATTTCGACCCAGTTGAGGCTGTAAGCAATTTTCTTTCAGGTGCAGGATTTTGCGGAAGCATCATAAGGACTGAAAATACTATATTCACTGTTTCAGATGCATCACTCGCCGTCGGAGCGCCTGAAGAGGAGATACTCAAAAGCATACTGCTGAGGATAAACAGGGGTGAATATTTTGCACTTGCTCTGATGTCGGGCATTAACAGAGTTGACACGAAAAAAATAAAAAAACTGCTTGGTGTCTCTCATATATCTTTTGCAAACCCTGAAGAATGCCTTCTCTGGTCGGGGTTCAGGCCCGGGGGGGTACCTCCTGTAGGCTATCCGGAGCAGCCCAGGACCTTTCTTGACGAAGATCTTTTCAGATATCCTGTCGTGTGGGCAGCAGCAGGAACAGACCATGCCTTTTTCCCGATACCTCCTGATGAGCTGGGAAGAATAACCGGAGGAAAGAGATCTGACATAAAAAAACAATGACCTCTGCCGGTATGGATCAAAAGGGCATTCTTAGCCAAGGACGCCCCACTTAAGAGTTAAGACTTCATCTTTTCCAGATCAGGAGCGCTACCTTTTCCATCTGGAAGTTCAGGAGAGTCTCAGCTTTTGGAGGTTTTCCCTCTGCCAGGCTGTTGAACTCGTTCAGCATCCTCACATATGCCAGTCTTTTTGAAGGCGTGAACTCACCCTGGATGCCTGCCCTCAGCAAAATTGAAAGTTGCCTGTAAACATCCGGAACAGGTACGAAGGCAGGTCCCTCGGGGGTCATTCTGATCGTATATATGAAGGAATAGCTGTCCCTTCCGCGGAATGAATCCGTTTTGTCGTATGTAGGGACGGCGGGTGATACGTATACAGCGGTACCTTTGGGAACTACAAGCTTCGCCGGGACAGCATCCCATCTTGTATATTCGTATGGGGTAATGAATATGTGGGCTTTGGGCGACCATGTCGTTACACCTATCCAGAGGTGGACCCCGGTTCCTTCAAAATTAGTAAAGGATGTCCTCCAGAGCAGATCCTCCCTGTCATCCTGGTCCACCTTGGACAGGAATACGCTGTCCGATACGTAGGACAGCCCGTCCAGCTGCTCTATCTGCCTCACTCCCGCAGGCGTTCTCAGCCAGGCAGAACTTACCTCTCCCTGGTTTTGTTCCATTATGAGGACTATCGGAAAATTGCCGACTCGGAGAGCCCTTAAATTAGCCCCGCCCTCCGGTATTTCGTTTCCTGGGACCAGATATATTACGAGAGCCAGTAAAAGAGTGACCGCCGGCAGTGCCAATATGAAAAAATTTGCGGGCCAAAGTCCGTGCCTGTGCCTGTGTGCGGTCCTTTTGCTCCAGGAGGAATTATTCTTGAGAAATACCTTGATCCTATCCATTCTTTATGATCCACTCCATTTTCTCGGGGGGAAGGGCAGATATCATTTCTTCCAGGGTTTTTTCTGTTAAGGGATGAATGAAACCGGGAACAATTTCCTTAAGCGGGATAAGAACAAACATCCTTTCGTGCATATGGGGGTGGGGTACCGAAAGCCGGGGTCCGTTCAGGGTCAATTTGTCTATCGCTATTATGTCTATGTCTATCTCACGCGGCCCCCACTTTATGCATTTCGTCCGTCCGATGCAAACTTCTATCTTTTTTACCGTATCGATCATTTCTTCAGGAGAAAGAACAGTTTCAGCACTTATGCACATATTAAGGAATCTTGGCTGCTCTGTTACTCCCCATGGGTAAGTCTCCCAAACTTTGCTTTTTTTTGTTATGCGGAAACCTGAGCGTTCGAGTTCAGCAAGCGCCCTTGTCAGCATGTTCAGCCTGTTGCCTCTGTTTGAGCCAAGTGACAGGATGACGTTATTTTCAGGCATGATCTGCGCTCTTTATCGCTTCTGCCATCATTACAGCCCTTTTATTTTCCCTGACGTCATGGACCCTGATTATATCTACGCCGGACCAGGCACAAAGTGAAGATACTGCAAGAGTTCCCTCAAGACGCTGGGAGGGCTCGGTGCTGCCTGTTGACTTTCCTACAGATCCTTTTCTGGACGCCCCGATGAGTATAGGTTTTGAGTGAGTCCTTAATGATTCCGTGTGTTTGAGCAGAAAGAGATTCTGATCATGATTTTTAGCAAATCCTATCCCCGGGTCAAGGATCATTTTTGAGTCCCCGATGCCGTATGAAGATGCGAGGCGGATCTTTTCGTCAAAAAACTCATTTACCTCTTTCAGGAGATTGCTGTATCCGCACATCGATCCCATAGTCTCGGGAGTTCCGCGCATGTGCATTATTACCAGCATGGCACCGTGCTCTGCAGCAGCCCTGGCTGTCCCGGGCTCAAAAGAGAGCCCGGAGATATCGTTTATGATATCTGCTCCTGCACGCAGTGCAGCTTCTGCGACTTTTTCCCTTGTTGTATCGACAGATATCGGCATTCCGGGAAGGTTTTTCCTGATCTCAGCGACAGCAGGAACCATTCTGCCGAGTTCCTCCGATTCTGATATCCTTGATGCCCCGGGTCTTGTCGATTCTGCACCGAGGTCAATTATATCGGCCCCGCTCTCCGCCTGCTCGAGTGCTTTTGAAACTGCTGACTCCAATTTTCCGTATGTCCTGCTCTCATCATAGAACGAGTCGTCGCTCAGATTGATTATACCCATTAACAGAGTTCTCTCTCCGAATACAAGATTGCCTCCGGACGGAAGATCAACTGTCATTTTTTTAATGGACAAAGCTCCTGCTGCGGTCCTAAGTTCCCTCACTATTTCCGGAAAGCCCCACCAGGACATCATCTCAAGTTTGTCGGCAAGCAACGATATCTGTTTGACTGTACCGAATAATATCACATCGCTCTTTTCGACCATGCAGTCGATGGCGTGGGCATGTACGGCCGCGTCGCCTCCCCTTGAGAGCATCTCCTGTTTTATTACATTGGCAGCTCTTACATCGACCTCTGAAATATAAAAGGACTTGACCTCTCTTCTGTTTTCGAAGAAAGGCAGGCATCTCATGTCGGCACCTATTGCCAGCAGTGCACCCGCAAGATCTTTTGAAGTGCTGAATTTTATTTCGTAGATAGGCATTTTCTGTCCTTTCTATTCAAACTCCTGGACCAGAGGCAGATCTTTCAGATGCCCGGCGAAGTTAAGCCCCATCAGGCAAAATCCGTGACTGTCATCATATGTCAGTATGCTGTATGAACCGGTATCCATATGAAGACGCCAGAAACTGGGCCTTTTTATCCCCAGTGCGCCCGAGAGGAGAGGTTTGAGTACTCCCCTGTGCGACACCACGGCAAAAGTCTGTCCTCTGTGTCTTTCTATCAGCAGCTTAAGCCCTTTAAGGGAACGTTCAGTCACCTGATCCAGCGTTTCTGCACCTTCAAGTACAAGTTCCTCGGGGTCGTTGATCCAGGTATTCCATAATGCCGGTTCCATTGCCGCTATTTCGCTTTTCAGCCGGCCTTCCCATGGATCAAGTTTTATGTTGGAGAAAGAATCATCCGTGCAGGGCGCACATCCGCAATGCAAGCCGATGATCTCTGCGGTGGCAAGCGCACGCATTAACGGACTTGAATATACATATCCGATATTTTTGCCCCTGAGCGCCCGGCCCAATGCTTCTGCCTGAGCCAGACCGTTATCGTTCAGAGGGTAGTCGACTCTTCCCCTGACCCTGTTTTCCCTGTTTCCGGCACATTCACCGTGTCTTATCAAATATATGGTGGTTTTGACCATTTTGACCTCTTGAGTTTTTTGTCAGAAGACAGATTTTCAAATCAGAGGATGTCATTCGCGGTTATTATACATTATCGGCGGGCTCTTATTGAAAATACCCGGCACAGAGGTTAAGTAAAAAATACTATACAAATAATCTGACCTGTCTTGACATTTGTGCGAAGCGCTGTTATTCTTGTCCCGTTGAAATTGAATTAGCACTCGTGCTACGAGAGTGCTAACAAGGCAGGGAGTGATACCTTTGCTTACAGAGAGACAGTTGGAAGTGGTACTTTCCGTTGTTTATGAATATATAAGAAGCGGAGAAAGCGTCGGCTCCCGTACTGTTTCAAGGAGGTACCTGACGGGTCACAGCTCTGCAACTATAAGAAATGAGATGTCCGATCTTGAGGAAATGGGTTTCCTGAGGCAGACCCATACGTCATCAGGTCGCGTGCCCACCACCATGGGGTACAGGCTGTATGTTGATTCTGTCCTGCAGAGAGTCGATCCTTCGAAGTTCGGAAAGGAATGGGTCAAGGCCCTGGGAGAGAACAGAAAAGGCATAGAAGGCGCTCTTGAATCTGCGTCCGGTATCCTCAGCCGTTTTTCCAGCTATGTGGGTGTGGCTGCTGTTACCCCTCTTGACAAAGTAAAGTTCCAGAGAGTTGATTTTGTGCGGCTTGGAGAGAGGAACGTCCTTCTGCTTGTCGTACTTCAGGGAGGATTGGTGCATCAAAAAGTGATAAGTCTTCCCTGGGATATGACTCAGGACTATCTGGATGACCTTTCCAGGAGAATAAATGTTTTTGCGGGATGTGAATGGACTGAGATCAAAAAATCTTTAAAGGCATACATCATGCAGGAACTCCGTGATTATAAGTCTGCCTGTACGGCAGCACTCAGGGAACTTGAGGGAATAATGATTTCGCCGTCTATGAAAATATTCACCGGCTCGATGAGCCACATGCTTAACCTTCCTGATTTTCAGGATCTGAGTCGAATACAGGCTCTGTATGAATTCCTTGAGCAGGAGGAAGGAATGGCCGAGCTGGTAAAAAGTTGTTCCAAAGAGGGCATCAATGTGATGATAGGGGAGGAGAACGAGTCTCCTGCAATGAAAAAATCAGCACTTGTAGCCGCGTCAACTGTCTGTGACGGACAATTGGCGATGATAGGGGTCATCGGTCCGGAACGGATGGACTACGAGAAAGTCATAGCAATGATCGACAGAGTACTTCGGACTATGGACATCGGTGCCGAAGGGGAGGTTGAATAGAGTATGCGTAAGAGTGATAAAGGAACTGAGGCAATGAATGCCCATGCAATGGGACAGGAAGATAAAAACAGGGCAGATATTCCGCCGGAAGGCTTGGAAAAATCTTCCGATAAGGGCAGTGAGGAGCTTTTGGCAACGATCGAAGAAATGAAAAAGGAGATCAGAGGACTCACTGAAGAGGCTGCAAGGGCAAGGGCCGACTACTACAACCTCAGGACAAGAGTTGAAAGAGACAGGGAAAAAAACTGCAGGTTAGCCGCAGAAAGATCCATAGAAGAACTTCTGCCTGTGTTCGAAAACCTTGAAAGGATCTGTTGTGCGGTAGAAGATGAAGAGAGCAGCCTTTACAAGGGAATGGTCATGGTCACGAAGCAGTTCTACAAAGCTCTGGAGAATCTGGGGCTTGAAAGCATAACTACAGAAGGGACGTTTGACCCTTCCGTACATGAGGCTGTATCCATAGAAGCAGTGGATGACCCTTCAAAGGACGGATGTATCATAGGGACGCTGAGGAAGGGTTACAGGCTTGCAGGCCGTATTATCAGAGCTCCGCAGGTAAGGATAGGAAAATACCAGGAATAAAAGCTCCCGCTGAGCAGTATGGGAATAAAAGTTTAAAAAAATAATCAAAAGGTGGAATGGATCATGGAAAAAATCATAGGGATCGACCTTGGTACAACTAACAGCTGTGTGGCAGTAAAAGAAGGGGATAATGTGACAGTCATCCCCAACCCGGAAGGGGGAAGGACTACTCCTTCTGTCGTGGCCTTTACAAAGGATGGCAATGAAAGGCTGGTCGGGCAGCTTGCAAAAAGACAGGCGATCGTAAACCCGGACCGTACGGTAATTTCGATCAAGAGGGAGATGGGCAGCGATTACAAGGTAAATATCGACGGGCAGAAGTATACCCCTCAGCAAATATCCTCGATGATCCTTCAGAAACTGAAGAGGGATGCGGAAGAATATCTGGGTACCTCTGTCACCAAAGCTGTAATAACATGCCCGGCTTATTTTACAGATGCGCAGAGGCAGGCTACCAAGGATGCGGGCACTATAGCGGGCCTGGAAGTACTCCGAGTCATCAACGAACCTACGGCGGCATGTCTTGCATACGGTGTCGACAAAGAAGGCGACCATAAAATAATGGTTTTTGACCTTGGCGGCGGAACATTTGACGTATCTATCCTCGATGTCGGGGAAGGCGTATTCGAAGTTCTTTCAACTTCCGGGGACAACAGGCTTGGGGGAGATGACTGGGATGCAAAGGTCGTAAACTGGATGGCCGATGAATTCAAGAAAACCGACGGGGTCGACCTCAGAAAGGATAAAATGGCCTCGCAGCGTCTGCGGGAAGCTGCCGAAAAGGCGAAAATAGAGCTTTCTTCAATGGCTGAGACATCAATATCGCTTCCCTTTATAACAGCGGACCAAAATGGGCCCAAACATTTAGAAATGACTCTTACGAGAGCAAAATTCGAAGAACTGACGAGGGATCTTCTTGACAGGACGGTCCAGCCTGTCCGTACAGCACTTAAGGATGCAGGCCTTCAGCCGTCGGATATTGACAAGATACTTCTTGTCGGCGGCTCTACCCGTATGCCGATGGTACAGCGCAAGGTCAAGGAACTTCTCAGCAAGGAACCGACAAAGGGGATAAATCCTGACGAATGCGTTGCTGTCGGAGCTGCCATCCAGGGTGCGATACTGTCGGGAGAACATAAAGGCATAGTGCTGGTGGATGTCACGCCGCTCTCCCTCGGTCTTGAGACCCTTGGAGGGGTCTTCACCAAGATAATAGAAAAAAACAGTGCCATACCGGTCTCAAAAAGTCAGGTCTTCACTACCGCAGCAGACAACCAGCCTCAGGTCGAGATACACGTGCTTCAGGGCGAAAGGGCTATGGCAGGCGACAACGTATCTCTTGGAAGATTTTTCCTTGACGGCATAGCTCCTGCTCCAAGGGGCATTCCCCAGATAGAGGTGACTTTCGATATAGATGCAAACGGTATAGTGAACGTCACGGCCAAGGACAAGGCAACAGGAAAAGTACAGAATATAACTATCCAGTCGTCACGGCTTTCCGACGAAGAAATTGAAAAGATGCGCCGTGATGCTGAGATCAATGAGGGCGAAGACAAGAAAAAGAAAGAACTTGTCGAAGCGCGCAACGAGGGTGACAGTGCGGCATACAACGCCGAAAAGGCTCTTAAGGAGCTGGGTGAAGATGCAACTCCCGAAGAAAAGGCGGCAGTTGAAGAAAAAATCAAAGCTCTCAGGGATCTCCTCACAAGCGAAGATGCCTCTGCCATCAAGTCTGCTGTAGATGCCCTCATGAATGCGATGCACCCCATTTCACAGAAAGCCTACGCCAAGGCACAGGCGGCCCAGAGCAGTACAGCGGGTGCCGACGCACATACAGATCAGGGAGAACAGAACGACGGAACGACTGTAGATGCAGAGTTCCATGAAGAAGACAATAAATAACGCGAGGTGATGCGCTGATGGCTGCTCCCGGAAAAAAGGACTATTACGAAATATTGGGTGTTGGACGGGGGGCCTCGGCCGACGAAATAAAGAAAGCCTACCGTAAGCTTACCAGGAAATATCATCCTGATACAAATCCCGGGGATGCTGATGCGGAGAAAAAGTACAAGGAGATCAACGAGGCAAACGAAGTACTTAGTGACCCTGAAAAAAGGGCTCAGTATGACCAGTTCGGATACGTAGGCGATATGCCTCCCGGAGGAGATTTCGGAGGCTTCGGAGGTTTCGGCGGAGCAGATTTCGGGGATCTGTTCGGAGATCTTTTCGGGAGCGCATTCGGAGGTGCCGGAAGGCGTTCCGCAGACCCTAATGCTCCGAGGCGCGGCAGCGATCTTGAATACACGATGCAGATCTCTCTTGAGGATGCCTACAGGGGGGTCACTAAAAAGATAGAGATACCCAGGCTAGAGACCTGTCCGCACTGCGGAGGGAACGGAGCCGAGCCAGGCACCAAGGTGGAGACGTGCCCGGTATGCGGAGGACGCGGACAGGTCCAGCAGACAGTGAATACGCCTTTTGGACAGATGGCTCAGGTGACAGAATGTCCCAGATGCCATGGCAGAGGCAAGGTGATAAACACCCCATGCCGTGAGTGCAAGGGGCAGGGACGAGTCCGCAAACAGCACTCCGTGGATGTTAAGATCCCCCCCGGAATCGATACCGGGATCAGGCTCAGAGTGTCGAGCCAGGGAGAAGCCGGCGTAAACGGGGGTCCTTCGGGAGACCTTTTCCTTCTTATCGAGGTCAAGCCTGACAGAAGGTTCCAGCGCAAGGGAGATGACCTCAATACAACTGTTGACATACATTACACCCAGGCTGCGCTGGGGTGCGAGGTAAAGATAGAGACCTTCGACGGAACGGAGGCCCTTGATATCCCGGCAGGAACTCAGCCGGGATCAAAGCTCCGCATAAAGGGCAGGGGTATGCCTAGGCTCAGAGGAAAGGGCAGCGGCGACATGAATATTCTCGTAAGAGTGGGGATAAGCAAAAGCCCCTCATCAAAAGAAAGGGAGTTTCTCGAACAGATCTCAAAGGAATTGAAGATCCCCGTGAAGAACAAAGAGGGAATTTTCGATAAGTTTAAAAAATAGGTATCTACATAAGAAATATTGGATAACAAACCGGACCGGACCTGATGATTTTGAGGAAATATCAATTTCCAAAAAATGGTCAGGTCTTTATATTTTATTGTTTGTCAGAAAGTTTTTGAAATATTGCCGTGACCGTACAAAGTTAATAAAAGTGATATCCGGCATATCTTCAAATAACAAAATGAACTCACCTGAGCAATTGATTCAAAATTTGGAATTGAACAATGATTTTTTCTTTACATATCGAAAATTGGATTATAGAATAATCGAAGCAGATCAATTGCCTTCTGAACATTTTCATCCGGACATTCTCAAAACTGTATAGCTGACTGGAGGTGAGGCTCAGGCGTTAAGTTCTGGAGTCACTCTGCGATCCTAAAGTATCTGAAACATTTCCACAACATTATTGGAGGTGCAGTATATTGAAGAAGATCCTTGCAGTTTTGGCAGTCATTATCGTTCTTTGCGCAGCGGGAGCAGCATTTGCAGCTGATCCGATAAAAGTAGGCTATCTGGCAGCACTCACAGGCGACTATGCCGCTTACGGAATTACGGAAGTCAACATGGCTAAAATGGTCGTTGGGGATGTCAACGCGAAGGGCGGAGTTCTGGGACGCCCGATCGAACTTGTAATTTATGATACAAAAACACGCAATGAAGACGCGGTCAACGCAGTCCGCCGCATGATCGAAAGCGACAAGGTCGTTGCGATCATAGGAGCCAACTCAAGCGGCATCAACATCGCCACAGCACCCATAGTAGATAAGGGCAAGACCCCCCAGATCTCAACAGTCGGGACTAATCCGCTTGTCACAGTCGACAACAAGGGAAAAGTCCGCCCCTATTCCTTCCGTATATGCTTCACCGACCCCTACCAGGGTGCGCTTGCCGCAGAACTTGCAATGACGACCCTCAAGAAGGACAAGGCAGCAATTCTTTACAACGTAGGTTCTGACTACGCACAGGGACTCAGGGAATTCTTCGTTAAAAACTATACTGCCCTGAAAGGCAAAGTTGTTGCAGACGAAGGTTACCGTGAAACCGACGTTGACTTCCGCGCCCAGCTGACAAAAGTCAAGAGTTCCGGAGCGAACGTCCTCTTCCTGCCGGGAATGGGCAAAGACATGGCCCTCATCATCAAACAGGCTAAAGAGCTTGGCCTTAAGGATGTAACTATTATCGGCGGAGACGGATACGGCGAGTTCATGAATGAGATAGCCGGAGATTCAATGAAGGGTACATACTGGGTCAACCATACATATCTCGAAGATCCCGGAATGGCACCGATATTTGCACGTTACAAGGAAGTTTACAAGGACGATTGTAAGGAATTCGTAAACGGCACGATGGCATATGATGCCACATACTGGCTCATAGATGCCATCAAGCGCGCAGGAAAGGCTGAAGGCCCGGCAATAGCGAAGGCTCTTACCTCAACAAAGGGACTGAAGCTTAACCACGCGACCCTTACCATCAACCCCGAGGATCACAACCCGCTCAAAAAAGCAGGCGTAATCCTTAAGGTCGGAGACGATCTCAAAGCGAAATTCTTCCAGAAAGTAGAACCGAAATAAATAGAGTAAACCAACATATACGGGCCCGGGAAACTTATCCCGGGCCCGTATATGAACAAACTTGGATACATCGTTAAGAGACTGAGCACCAGAAAGGCAGAGGTGTTTTAATTGGATATGATAATCCAGCAAGTGATCAACGGCCTCTCTCTCGGGTCGGTATACGCTTTGATAGCAGTCGGTTATTCCCTTGTCTACTCCATCCTCCTCTTCTCCAATTTTGCACATGGAGGGTTTCTTGTGATTGGCGGCTACATATGCTATTTTGCTCTGAGGGGTGCGGGTATGGGCATATGGACTGCCTCTCTGGCCGCTTTGGTCGGGGCGGGTATTTCGGCAGTAATAGTTGAGCGCCTGGCATATAAACCCATACGCGAGCGCACGCCGATCACCCTTTATATGCTCATCGCATCAATGGGTATGAGCATAGTTATCGAGAATATTTTCGTAGTTACCGTGGGGGGACGTTTCAGGGCACTTCCTCCGGTGATTCCGACTCAGCCTGTAAATTTTTTTGGTTTGGCAACAACCAGTGCCTTTGACCTTCTCTCCCTTGTGACAGCGGTAGTTTTTCTTGTAGGTCTCCAGCTTTTCCTTTCAAAGACGAAATGGGGACTTGCTATCCGGGCAGCTTCCTACAACCTGAGGACGGCAGGGCTGATGGGTGTGAATGTCAACAGGCTTATTTCGATCGTCTTCTTTGTGGCAGGTCTTCTTGCGGGAGTCGGCGGAATTTTTCTTTCAGTCAGATATACTCTCTACCCGCAGCTTGGCATGATCACGACCAAAGCTTTTGTAGCTGCTGTTATCGGAGGACTCGGTTCACTTCCCGGAGCTGTTGTGGGAAGCCTTATACTGGGTCTTGCCGAAATGCTGACCGCAGGTTTCATTTCAAGCCAATTCAGGGATCTGGTAGTATTCGGTCTTCTTATAGTAACTCTCATAGTCCGTCCTACGGGGCTTTTCGGCAAATCCGTAGGCGAGAAAGTGTAGGTGTCGGATATGGATGGTTATACTACCGGCATAATCACACTGCTTGCCATTAACTGCATCGCAGCCCTGGGAGTCTCTCTCTTCACCGGATTTACGGGAGTCTTCACCCTGGGTCACGCCGGATATATGGCGATCGGTGCCTATACAGCGGCGATCCTTACTGTGCAGTATGAGATCAACTTCATAGGAGCGATAATAGCGGGCGGAATAGTAGCCATGGTCTTTGCATATATGATAGGCGTACCTACGCTGAAGCTGGTAGGAGACTACTATACCATCGCATCGCTGGGGCTTGGCGAAGCCATAAGGCTGGTCATTGAAAACTGGGAAAGCGTAACAAGAGGGGCCAGGGGATATCCGGGCATCGAC
Organism: Synergistaceae bacterium; assembly: GCA_036803945.1. Taxonomy (GTDB): domain Bacteria; phylum Synergistota; class Synergistia; order Synergistales; family Synergistaceae; genus Caenicola. The sequence continues at coordinate 35,560 of DAIRTK010000001.1, read as the reverse complement.
AACTATACATCTATGCCTGTGGCAGTAGCATTCCTTGTTGTTATGGCTGCCGGGATGTTTTTTCTTGTAAACAGCAGTTACGGCAGGGCCTTCAAAGCCTGCCGCGATGACTATGTGGCCGCGTCGCTTCTTGGTTTCAACACGGCCAGATTCAGGGTATTCAGCCTTGCCATATCCGGTTTTTACTGTGGCGTCTCAGGTGCCCTTCTCGGAGGCTTTATGTCTTTCATACAGCCGGTCATGTTTGACATGGCAAAATCTACAGAACTTGTTTCAATAGTTGTTTTCGGGGGTCTGGGCTCCATGAGCGGCTGTCTTATCGGAACGACGATACTTACACTGGTGACAGAGCTTTTCAGGCCTATATCACAGTACCGCATGCTTGTCTACGGACTTGTGCTTGTCCTTGTGATGGTATTGAGGCCGGAGGGCATTATGGGTACCAACGAACTTACAAAAGCATATATTAAAAGCATATTTGCCCGCAGAAAAAAAATTGCTCCCGCAGATGAGGGGGTGCGGTGATGTCTGCTATCCTGGAACTTAAGGAAGTCAATAAATCGTTTGGCGGAGTCCAGGCAGTCAAGGACATGTCGTTTGTAATTGAGACAGGAGAACTGGCGGGCCTTATAGGTCCCAACGGGGCCGGCAAAACAACGATATTCAACCTTGTGACAGGGGTATATGACGTTACGGGCGGAGATATCGAATTCAAAGGTAAAAATATCAACAGGCTCAAGACATTTCAGGTCATATCACTCGGTGTTGCGAGGACCTTCCAGAATTTAAGGCTGTTTGCAGCTTCATCAGTCCTTGACAATGTCATGACTGCTGCACAGCAGCACTACAAATACAGCTTCTTCGAGGCCGTCAGCCATCTTGGCCGCTGGAAAGCCATGGAAAAGGCCGCAAGGGATGAAAGCATGGAACTTCTGGAACGCGTAGGGCTTGCAGACAGGGCACAACAGGCTGCCGGCACACTGCCTTACGGACTTCAGCGACGTCTTGAGATTGCCAGGGCGATATCCCTGAGGCCGGATCTCCTCCTCCTTGACGAACCCGCAGCAGGTATGAACGCTGATGAAGTCGAACAGCTCAACTCGCTGATCCAGGAGATACACCGGGACTTCAAACTTACGATCCTCCTGATAGAGCACCACATGGACATGGTTATGGCGATATGCCCCCATATCGTGTGCATGAACTTCGGAGCCAAGATAGCTGAAGGCACCCCGGACGAGATACAGAACCATCCCGAAGTGCTCAAGGCATACCTTGGAGAGGAGGAATAGGGCTATGGATAAAAGCAGCCCCATACTTTCGGTCAAAAACCTATCTGTCAACTATGGTGCCATTCAGGCCCTCAAAGGCGTGGATCTGGATGTTTATCCCGGTGAGATAGTCGCAGTGATCGGAGCGAACGGAGCCGGAAAGTCCACGATGATGAGCGCGATAATGGGCGATGTCCCGAGGGCCGGAGGGGATATCTTGCTTGAAGGAAAACCTCTTCCTTCGAGAAGTTTTCAGGTAGTCACAGCAGGCATAAGCCTTTCCCCGGAAGGAAGGAAAGTTTTTGCCCCGCTGACTGTGCTTGAAAATCTCGAAATGGGGGCTTTCCCTCTTAAGGATCGCAGTATGGTCGCGGAACAGCTTAAAAAGGTGTTTGACCTCTTCCCCAGGCTTGAAGAAAGGAAGGGGCAGTATGCCGGAACACTCTCTGGCGGAGAGCAGCAGATGCTTGCCATCGGAAGAGCACTCATGGCGATGCCAAGGGTCCTTCTTCTTGATGAACCTTCATTGGGTCTTGCCCCGATAATTATAAGCGAGATCTTCAAAGAGCTGACGGAGGTAAACCATCAGTTGGGAATGACCATACTCATCGTTGAACAGAATGCCAGGAAAGCCCTTCTTCTTTCCCATCGGGCCTATGTGCTCCAGACAGGCAAGATAATAATGGAGGGGGATTCCAAGGAAATGCTCCACAACCCCGAGATAGAGGAAGCTTATCTTGGAGGAAGGAAAAAATAGCCTTTTAAGTCATCCTGACAACAGCACTCTCAATACATCAGAAAGTATCAAAGAGACCCCGGGCTTCGGTCCAATCAGGACCTGTGGGTCTCTTTCTTTATTGCTGCATCAGTCTGATAAATGGCCTCATGTGTACAAATGCCTTATTGTAGGCAATGGTGATGATAGAGTACAATAAGATGCGGCTCGAAAGGGGTTGGTCCTATTGAAAAAAGATGACAGCTACTGGTGGTACATCACTGTTTCAGCTGAAGACGGACAGGAAGAGACTCTCTTTTCCCTTGCTGACATCTCGGGGAGTATAGGGACGGAGCTCCAGGAGCTTCCCTCCGGAGGCATCAGGCTGAGAGCTTACTACAGAAGCAGTGACGATCTCCATATATGGAAAGCAAAACTACTGAAGGCAATGGAAGGCTGGACTGATATCAGGATCGATGATTTTGGGAAGATTGAAAATCAGCCCTGGAATGTTGCTTCAGAGGAAGCCTTTCCGCCGCTCCCGGTGGGAAGGAATATGGTGGTCCTTGCTCCATGGCATAAAGGGACTGAGCCTGAAGGACGCACACCGCTTTATATAAACCCGGGAAGCGCTTTTGGTACCGGGTATCATGAGAGCACTCAGATAGTTCTTGAGTTGATGGAAGATCTGGTAAAGCCGGGAATGACCACTGCAGACATAGGAACAGGATCAGGGATATTGACGATCTGCGCTGTTAAGCTTGGCGCTGAAAAAGCTTACGCGCGTGATATCGACCCTGCTGTAATAGAAGAAGTAAACAAAAATTTTGAACTTAACGGACTGGACCCCGAAAAGATAGATCTTGCAACAGGCGACCTTCTGAAGGGTTTCAGGCACAGAGCGGATCTGCTTACTGCAAATATCCTTTTTGATCCTCTTACCACGATGCTCTCAGAGGTACCCCGTGTCATCGGGAGAGAAGGCGTTGCAGTTTTTTCAGGAATGCTTCTTACAGAGAGGGAAAGATTTATGAAAGCCCTGGATGAAGCAAAAATGATACCGCTCAGGGAACTTGTGAAGGGAGAATGGTGGGGTGTCGCTGCCAAGGCTGCGTCTTGAAGACTGTATATTAAAAGACGGCCGATGGCTTATCGATGAGAAACAGGCACACCATCTAATAAGGGTCAGGCGCTGTTATACAGGATCTGCTGTAGAAGGTCTCCTTTCAGGGGAAAGGCTGCAATTGAGGCTCTTGTGTGAGGATGGACTGGTATTCGCGGAGGAGTTGTCAAGGACAAAGGATGAGGGTCCTTCCATAATGCTTCACCTTATCCTGGCTCTGCTTAAGAACGACCAGTTCGACGAATCGCTGCGATTTGCGGCAGAGACCGGAGTATACGCTATCCACCTTCTGTCATGCGAAAGAAGCGTTCCCAAATATTCCGGTGCAAGGCTTCAGGATAAGATGTCACGCTGGACGAAGATACTCGATGAATCCACTAAACAGGCAGGATCAGCTTCACCTCCTAAAATTTATGCACCGACGGGACTTGCTGAACTGGATCTGACTCTAATACCTGAATGTCGTTTTGCGGCATTGCTCTCTCCGGATGCGGAGCCTCTCTCCGGGATCGAATTAAAAGAAACCGCAGCTTTTGCCATTGGCCCCGAAGGTGACTGGTCACCATCGGAGACAAAATTGTTGTCAGAAAAAGGGTTCAGGCCGGTGAGCCTCGGGAAAAGGATCCTTAGGGCCAGCACGGCAGTGGCGGTAGCATGCGGCTGGTTCTCCCTGAACTGAGGGCATAAATCATGATGTTAATGGGAAAAACATATGCCATCCACACTCACGGGTGCAGGACCAACCAGTATGAGGGTGAGGCTGTTGCCGCTCTCCTTGAAAAAGCCGGAGCGGTCCCTTCGCTTGATAATGTTGCTGATATTACAGTCGTAGTGAGCTGTACTATAACCGGGACAGCTGACAGAAAATGCCGGAAGCTTCTCAGAAGGATCAGAAGGGAAAACCCCGACACGCTGCTGATAGCATGCGGATGCTACGCACAGAGATTGACAGGGACTGAAATGGATCAGCTCCGGATCGATATTGTTATCGGCAACCGCTTGAAATACAGGGTAGCGGAACTTGCATCCGAGTGGTTCTCCGACAGCGTGAAGCGAAGGCGGTTTTCCGTTATAAGGGACGATATAATGCAGACTGCATCGTGGGATCCCCTTCAGCTTGACAGGCCAAGGCTCCATACCAGGGCTTTCCTTAAGGTCCAGGATGGCTGCAGCCATTTCTGCAGCTACTGTATCGTACCATATGTCAGGGGAAGGCCGGTTTCAAGGAATGCGGACGATGCTGTTGCGGAGGCGGAGAAAATCGTCGGTTCCGGCTGCCCCGAGATAGTTCTGACCGGAGTCCATCTTGGTCTCCATGAAGATCTTCCCTTACTCGTAAAAAGGATAGGTGCCATTGCGGGACTCAAAAGGCTGAGGTTCGGCTCTATAGAACCATTTGCAGTGAATGAAAAGCTTCTCGATTCCATCGCGGAAACAGAGACCTTCTGCAGACATCTCCATTTACCGCTCCAGAGCGGTGACGACGGCGTGCTGGCTGTAATGAGAAGGGGCTATAGTTCAGAAGGGTTTCGCGAGATAACGGCTAAGATCAGAAATAAGCTGGGAAATGATATACACCTCAGCACGGATCTCATGGTCGGGTTCCCCGGTGAGGATGAAAGGGCCTTTGAAAACAGCATCAGATTTATAAAGGATATCGGTTTCGGAAAGGTCCACGTATTCAACTATTCTCCCAGAGAAGGCACAGATGCAGCTCTGATGTCCTGTCCCCGCGAAAATGATGTCAGGGAAAGAATGGAACTGGCCCTTAGGACGTCGGAAGTCCTCCACAGGGAGTACTGTTCCCGGTGGATAGGCGAAGATGTCGAGATACTGGTTGAGGAAACAGCCGGGGGCGTAGCCCGGGGCCTTGCCAGGAACTATATAAGGGTCGCCGCACTATCGGAATTTGCTCAAAAGGGAGAAGAGATCAAAGTCAGGGCTGAAAGATATGTTAATGGAGCATTGATATCCGGCCTTGATACAGAAAAGGCTTCCGACAATTCTGATTTCCCTGAGTTTTTGTAACTGACCGCTTGTATCGAATTCAATAGTACGATACAATAACATGGTGTTTATCCCCCACTGCACATATGTTTTTATGTTTTGTGAGTGGCCGAGAAAGGGGGGAATGTAGGTGACCACCGTAACGAGACGAGATAACGAGTCGATCGAAGATGCGCTCAAGCGTTTCAAGCGTGAACTTCGGAAGGTGGGAGTGCTTCGTGAGGCAAGAAAGCACGAGCATTACGAAAAACCCAGCGAGATCAAGAAACGTAAGAAGGCTGAAATGGCCCGAAACAGAGGCAGGAAGGCTGATTATTAATTATGTCCGAACTTGTGCTCAGGATCCAGAACGATCTGGTCGATGCAATGAAGAAGAGGGAAGACCTGAGGCTTTCAGTGCTCAGGATGCTGAAATCTTCCATACAGATGGCTCAGATAGAAAAAGGCAAGGATATACCGCTTACTGATGATGAAGTCCTTTCTATAGTTCGGAGACTGATCAAACAGCGTAATGAAGCTGCTGAAATGTACAGGTCCGGAGGGGCTCAGGACAGAGCCGACAAGGAAATTGAAGAAGCAGGGATCCTTGAAAAATACCAGCCGGAACAGCTTTCTGACGAAGAGATCGATGGGATAGTAGCAGAGATCTCGGTCCAGGTCGGAGCGACAGGCCCTAAAGATATGGGCAAAGTCATGGGAAAGGCCGTAGCTGCTGTTAAAGGCCGCGCGGATGGCGGAAGAATAAAGGAACTTGTCATTAAGCATCTTTCGTCAAAGTCCTGAAGCAGGTGAACAAACAAAAATGCCGGACATATGTTCGGCATTTTTTCGTTTTATAAAAATAATATTTTCAGACGGATAAAAGGAGCATATATATTTTTCAATGCATGGGGAAGGGAGCGATAAAATCATGAAGACATACAAGGTACCGCTTGTGCCCGGTCCGGTCAGGGTCCCCGAAAAATTCAGGGAGGCTTATATGACGGATTATGGCAGCTCTGATCTCGAAAAAGATTTCTACGATCTGCTGAAAGACAATCAGACACTTCTTAAAAAGGTTCTAAAAACAGACAACAGCATTACAATTCAGTCAGGAGAAGCGATGCTGGTCCTATGGGGAGCGCTTAAAAGCACCATCAGGCTCGGCGACAGAGTCCTTGCTCTTTCAAACGGTCTCTTCGGACATGGCCTGGGTGAAATGGCGGAGTCACTGGGGGCAGAGGTCAGATACCTGGAAGCTGACGAGGGAAAGTTTGTTGACAGAGAGACTTTATCGGGCGAACTTGGGTCCTTCAGCCCCTACATGGTCACGGCAGTGCACTGCGAGACCCCAAGCGGACTGCTCAACCCGATCGGAGAGATAGCTCCGATGGTCAGTCAGAGCGGAGCGCTCTTCTGTGTTGATTTTGTGGCAAGTGCCGGAGGCGCAGACGTAAGGGTTGACGAGTGGGGCATAGATCTTGGCCTGCTGGGGAGCCAGAAATGCCTTTCCCTGCTTCCCGACCTCTCTGTCCTTACACTCAGCGATGATGCCTGGGAAGCAGCCGAGAGAGTAAATTATGCGGGATACGATGCAGTCCTTCCCTGGAGGGACGCCGAAGAAAAGCGGGAGATGCCCTGTACACATAACTGGCATGCAAATGCGGCAATGAACCTCTCTTTGAGGGCAATTCTTGAAGAAGGGCTTGAAAACTCTTTCAGGAGGCATAAGGAAGTGTCGGTATACTGCCATTCCAGGATATCTTCCATGGGCCTTGATCTTTACGCGAGGGAAAGGGCTCTTGCGTCACCGACAGTTACGGCGGTGAGAATGCCTTCGCGGTGGACCTGGGAGAAGCTCGACGGATCACTGAGGGAAGAGGGCATGGCTGTCGGAGGCAGCTACGGCGATCTTGCGGGAAAGGTCTTCAGGATCGGACATATGGGTTCTCAGGCTGACATGGAACTGGTAAAAAATGGAATGGACATACTGGAAACAGTGTTGAGCAAATAGAAAGAGACCTGCGATAATATTCCTCAGATCTTAAAGTACGGACCCTGGACGGGTCCGTTTTTATTTTTTTCACGGTATTTTTTTGTTTTTAAAAATAGTGTATTTAAAAAAGAGACATTTCCATTTTATCTTCCAAAATCACCATATATAGTGTTATACTCTATTTTAGTTGTTGTATATAGTGGTCTGGAGGGATCTTTATGCGATGTCCGGTATGCGGTGCTCCCGAGACGAGGGTAATTGAAACAAGAAGTACCGATGAAGGAAGGGTCAACCGCAGGAGACGCGAATGTCCCGAATGCCAGAACCGATTTACGACATACGAAAGACTGGAAGAAAAGAACTACCTCTGGGTGGTCAAAAAGAGTGGCAGCAGGGAGGCATTCGACAGATCAAAACTTATTAAGGGCCTTCAGAGGGCATGTGAAAAACTTGCAGTTCCCCTTGAAAGGATAGAAGAGGCAGCCGCAAGCATAGAAGCAAGGCTCCGCGGATCAGGCCAGGGAGAGGTCGCTGCTTCTGCAATAGGGGAATATGCAGCAGAAGAATTAAGAAAGATAGACAAGGTAGCGTATGTGAGATTTGCGTCAGTTTACAGGGAATTTACTGATATCTCCAGCTTTACGCATGAAATAGCCAGATTACTGGAGGACAAGGAGGCACATCGTAATGGCAAGTGAAGCATTACATGAACCCGCATCATATTTTGGCAGGCAGGGCAAACTTTTTGAGAAGCAGGGCGAATCTACAGACCTGGCTCTGATGGTCGATGCCCTTGCTCAGGAGGAAAGCTCACCATGGGATGCCAGAAGGATAAGAGACGCACTGATAATAGAAGCAGGTGTAGACCCTGCAACTGCTGAAGGCATAGCCCTTGAGGTCGAAGAAGAGCTTCTGCGGTATGGGAGAAGCCATGTCACTACAACGATCATCCGTGAGATGGTCAATGTCAAACTTTTCCAGAGAGGACTGGAGGCAAAGCTTGCTGACCACAGCAGGATAGGTCTGCCGGTCCACGACCTGGAAAAGATGATGCTTACAAAAAACAAGGAAAACAGCAATACCAGCCATAATCCTGAATCGATAAATCTTTCGATCGCGGAGATGGTACTCAAAGAGTATGCACTAACTAAAGTTTTTACCAAAGATATTGCAGATGCCCATCTTAAAGGAGACATCCATCTTCACGACCTCGGAATGGTGAACCGTCCTTATTGCTCAGGGCAGAGCGTAGCCTATGTTGCCCGTTACGGCCTTAATATCCCGTCTATCACAAGTGTGTCCAATCCGGCTAAACATGCTGACGTACTGCTGGCTCACATCCTCAAAATGACTTCTGTTCTTCAGAACCACTTTGCAGGAGCGATCGGCTGGGATGCTGTGAATATGTATTTCGCTCCATATCTTGTCGGCTGGGAGTATGAGCAGTACAAACAATTGGCCCAACAGCTGATATTTGAGTTCAACCAGCTGGCGGGAGGCAGGGGAGGCCAGGTGGCATTTACAGACATCAATCTGTATTATGAGATCCCAAACCACTTCAGGGATGTCCCCGCAATAGGACCGGGAGGAAAATTTACAGGAAAGACCTATGCTGACTATGACAGAGAGTCAAAGATGTTCCTTAATGCGCTTTTTGACGTCTATATGGCCGGTGACAGCAGAGGCCAGCCATTTTTCTTCCCCAAGCCGCTCCTTCATATAACAGATTATTTCTTCAGGGAAGAAGGATGGGAGAGTTTCCTGCATAAGGCATGTGAACTTTCATCCGAAAAGGGCAGCACTTACTTTGTATTTGACCGCGGAGGGGTAGCCAAACTCTCGGAATGCTGCAGGCTGTCGTTTGAACTTACCCCCGAAGACCTGGATGAAGCCAAGCATCCCTGGAAGATGAGATACTGTGCACTTCAGAACGTAACGCTTAATCTGCCCAGAGCTGCATACAGGTGCAACGGGGATGAAGAGACCCTCTTTGAGATAATTGACGAGGAGATGGAGCTTGCGGCAAAAGCCCACCTTCAGAAAAGGGCTTTTATAAAGAGCATACTTGACCTGGGACTTGACGGGCCTCTGGCTGCCCTCTGCGTTTCCCACGATGACGAAGGGTATCTTAGGATGAGGAAAGCCAGTCACCTTATAGGCATCCTTGGTCTGAATGAAATGGTCGAAGCTGTCACGGGTGCCCAGCTTCATGAAAGCGAACATGCCGAACAGCTTGGCAAGGCCGTCATACAGTATATGGATCTCAAGTGCCAGGAACTGTCGGAAAGGCTTGGTCTCAAAATTGTGCTTGAGCAGACTCCTGCAGAGAGCACAGCGCTTAGGTTTGCAAAGCTTGATCTGCGTGCATATCCGGATGTTGCACGAAAATATATAAAAGGAAGTTTTGACAGCGGAGAGATTTATTACACAAACAGTACCCACCTTAACTATAAGCTGGTACAGGACCCCATCGACAAAGTCGTCAAAGAGGGAGAGCTCCATCCCATGATCAAGGCCGGAGCGATCACCCATGTATGGATGGGCGAACACAAGCCCGACCCGAAAGCACTTGCTTCTTTTGTGATCAAGACGTTTAGGCATTCTGAAAATGCACAGGTGGCTTTCAGCCCCGAGTTTACTATCTGCAACGAATGCAACCACATAGAAAGGGGCCTTTCTGATTCCTGTTCAAGATGCGGTTCCGAAGATGTTGACGGCATTACCAGGGTCACCGGATATTTCACAAGGACTTCGTCCTGGAACGCGGGGAAGAGGGGAGAACTGAGGGACAGGGCCAGAGGACCCGTAAGGGCCCCGAAATGAGGGTCAGTGAAACAATGGACCGATATACTGCGGGGGGATATCTCCCCGCATCTTTTTTAGACTGGGACGGCCATGTTGCCGCTGTGGTCTTTACTCAAGGCTGCAATTTCCGATGTCCGTGGTGCCATAACCGGGAACTTGTTACGGGTAAGGGGGAGAATATCAAACTTGGCATTATAGTCAGTGATATCGCCAAAAGGAAAAAATTCCTCGACGGGGTAGTGCTTACGGGAGGAGAACCATGCATATGGGACGGTCTCTTCGATTTCCTTCGGGCAGTCAGGGATCTGGGCTTGAGCATAAAGCTTGATACAAACGGATCGATGCCTGAAATTCTGAAACAAGTGTTGAAATACGGCCTCACTGACCATGTTGCAATGGACGTCAAGTCTCCCCTTGACCCGATATCCCTGAAAAGGCTTACAGGAGCCGATATAAGCCCTGACAGGCTGAAAGAGAGCATGGGGCTTATAAAGGGATCCGGTATCACATATGAGTTCAGGACGACCTTTGTCGGGAGTCTCCTTTCATTGGATGATATGCGGGAGATAAGAAAAGAAATTGATGACGATCCTCACTGGATAATACAGTGTTTCAGGCCCGACAGCTGCCTTGATCCGGACATGTGCCGTTCTTCCAGAACTGATAAGGCAAAGGTCAGGGAAGCTTTCCCGGGCATCAGGATAAGGGGATAAGATCATAATGCCGAAAAAATGTCGGATCTGAGTTACGGTATTATTGATGAAGATGCGATCAAGATAGAGGCTGACATGATGAAAAAGATTACTTAATGAGTTATAATTGTCCGCGCATAAGCGCAATTTTATTGTTTTTGATACAAAAAATACAGTTGAGAAGAGGGTGTTCTGCAGTGAAGTTGGCAAAGAAATTACTGGTGGCTTTTTGTGTCGTCCTTGTCATGGCCGGAATGGCTATGGCAGCTGATACGGTCAGGATCGGGGTTTACCTTCCTGTTACCGGAGGAAACGCGATAGGCGGACAGCTTGAACTTGATGGGGTGAAGCTTGCCCACAAGGAAGCTCCGACAGTATTGGGCAAAAAAGTTGAGATCATTTTTGTTGACAACAAAAGCGACAAAGTTGAAGCAGCAAATGCTGTCAAGAGACTGGTCGAAAAAGAGAAGGTAAACGCTATCATAGGTACATACGGTTCATCCCTGGCAATGGCCGGAGGAGAAGTTGCAGAGAAAGCCCGTATCCCGATGGTAGGAACTTCCTGCACCAACCCGCTTGTAACACAGGGTAAAAAATATGTGTTCCGCGTTTGCTTCATCGACCCCTTCCAGGGTGCGGGAGCTGCAGCTTTTGCAAAAGAAGTGCTGAAGGCCAAGACTGCTGCATGTCTTATCGAAGTCACCGAGGACTACAGCGTTGGACTTGCTTCATTCTTCGAGCGCAGCTTTACAAAGAACGGCGGTAAGATTGTTGCAAAGCTGAATTATCAGAAAGGCGACCAGGACTTCACTGCTCAGCTGACTGAAATTATCAGCAAGAATCCGGATGTTCTTTACATCCCGGCAAACTTTGCCGAAGGTGCGATCATCATGCGTCAGGCAAAGGAACTTGGCGCAAAGTTCAAGATCCTTGGCGGAGATGCGATGGATAATCCTGAAATCGTAAAGATAGGCGGGGATTCCGTGGAAGGTTTCAGCTACACCACGTTCGCCTATGCGCCTGAGATGCCCAATATGAGCCCGATAGCAAAAAAATTCACAGAAAACTGGAAAAAGGCATTCCCGAATAAAGATCCGAACGCCCTTACCGCATGTGGATATGACAGCTATATGCTCATCCTTGATGCAATAAAGCGCGCCAAAAGTGCCGATCCTGAAAAGATAACGGCAGCACTTGCAGCCACGAAAAACTTCCCCGGAGTCACAGGAAACACTACGATCAACGCTTCCCATGACGCAGAGAAATCTGTCGGTATCATGCAGATCAAGAACGGGAAGAGGATCTTCCTGACGGTAGTTGAACCTAAATAAATTTTTTTGATATAAGCTCCTAAAATAAGGGGGAGGGTGTGTTCCCTCCCCCTTTTCGAGAGCGGGGAGAGTAATTATGACTTTCGATATGTTTGTACAGCACGCATTCAATGCGCTGACGCTGGGAAGCCTGTATGGACTTATTGCCATAGGCTATACCATGGTTTACGGGATACTCAGGCTTATCAACTTTGCACATGGCGACATCTTCATGATAAGTGCCTACTTTGTTTTTTTTGGCATTACTCTGCTCAACCTTCCCTGGGTCGCGGCAGTGGTCCTTTCGATCGCAGGCACAGCCCTGTTTGGCGTGATGGTGGACCGGATAGCATACAGACCGCTGAGGGATGCCCCCAGGATATCCGCACTGATAAGCGCAATAGGCGTCTCCTTTTTTATTGAAAATATATGCCTGGTCCTCTTTACGGGAGTTCCGAAACCGATGCCCAGGCTTGAAATGCTTGTAACTGTTATGCAGTTTGGCAATATAAGGATCCTTCCGCTCGCAATATTTGTCCCGGTAAGCTCCTTTCTCCTGGTAGCAGCTCTCCTGTGGGTGCTTTACAGGACCTCTCCGGGACTGGCTATGAGGGCGATATCAAAGGACATAGAGACCACTCGTCTGATGGGAGTAAGGGTAGACAGAATAATAGCTCTTACATTCGCAATAGGCTCGGCCCTTGCTGCAGCAGCAGGAATAATGTGGGCGCTGCGGTACCCGCAGATACATCCTTTCATGGGTGTTTTCCCAGGATTCAAGGCCTTCATCGCGGCTGTATTCGGAGGCATAGGTTCCGTGCAGGGAGCAATGATAGGCGGTCTTATGCTTGGATTCATTGAGATAATGATAATAGCATTTTTCCCCGCGCTTTCGGGCTACAGGGATGCTTTTGCCTTTGTGCTGCTGATAATGATACTTTTCGTCAAGCCTACAGGACTCATGGGTGAGAAACTGGAGGACAAGATATGATGGAGAAAAAAACAAAGGTCATTCTGAACCTCTCTCTCACGCTGATGCTTGGGGTCTTCCTGTGGTGGGCGCAGGGAAATCTTGACGGATATAAGGTACAGGTGCTCAACCTTATTGCAGTGAATGCCATCCTTGCACTCAGCCTGAACCTGATATACGGATTTACAGGGATGTTCTCTTTGGGGCATGCAGGTTTTATGGCGATCGGAGCATATGTAAGCGCGATCCTCATCCTCCCTGCAGCGCAAAAAGAGATGATGTACATACTTGAGCCAATAATATGGCCCTTCTCAGTGCTTGAGGCCCCTTTCTTTGTATCGGTGCTTGCAGGAGGATTTGTAGCTGCACTTCTGGGCCTCCTGATAGCGATCCCGGTCCTGCGTCTCGGCGGGGATTACCTGGGCATAGCCACGCTGGGTTTTGCCGAGATAATAAGGGTCGTATTCACCAACATAACTCCCGTGACCAACGGAGCGCTGGGACTTAAGGGAATTCCCCCCTACGCCAACCTTGGGTGGAATTATTTCTGGTGTGTCCTGACTTTTTACGTTATCGTAAAGCTCCTCTCCAGCAACTTCGGAAACTGCCTCAGGGCGATACGGGACGATGAGGTCGCTGCAAAGGCGATGGGGATAAACACCTTCCGGTGCAAGGCAGTATCATTTGCAGTAGGTGCCTTTTTTGCCGGAGTGGGAGGGGCACTTATGGGCAGCCTCATAACAACGATCGACCCCAAAATGTTCAATTTTCAGCTGACTTTCAACATCCTTATGATCGTTGTTGCAGGCGGACTGGGCTCCATAACCGGATCAATGGTCGGAGCAGTCGTGATAACAGTCCTTCTTGAGTGGCTGAGGTTTGTCGAAGACACTATAGAGATAGGGTCCTTCGTTATTGCAGGCATACCCGGCATGAGGATGGTCATATTCTCCCTGGTGCTCCTCTTCATTATCCTCTACCGCAGGGAAGGGATAATCGGAGGGTATGAATTCAGCTGGGACAGTCTTACCAGACGCTTCGGAAGTAAAAAGGAGGACGAATAGATGTACGGATCCGTTCTCAAAACAGAAAACGTAACAATAAGATTCGGAGGACTCACCGCAGTCGGTAATTTCTCCATAGATATAGCTGAGGGAAGCATTTCAAGCCTTATCGGTCCCAACGGAGCGGGTAAGACTACCTGCTTTAACATAATTACAGGTTTTTACGCTCCCACGGAAGGCAAAGTTTTCTTTATGGACAAAGAAATTACAGGGATGAAACCCCATGATGTCTGTAAGGCAGGCATTGCAAGGACATTCCAGAATATCAGGCTCTTTGCCGGAGGCACCGTGCTTCAGAATGTAATGACTGCATGCTGGGTGCGTCAGAGATCTCCGTGGTGGACGGCTCCGCTTATGCTCCCCGGTTACATTAAAGAGGAACTTGAGATAAGGGAAAAATCGATGGATCTGCTGGGCGCAGTCGGTCTTGCGCACCTTTCAAAGGAGATAGCGACCGGCCTGCCTTACGGAGCGCAGAGAAGGCTTGAGATCGCAAGGGCTCTCGCAACAGAGCCCAAGCTTCTTCTGCTTGACGAGCCTGCCGCCGGAATGAATCCTCAGGAAAGCCGGGAACTTATGGATTTCATAAGAGAGATAAGGGACAGGTTCGAACTTACTATACTTCTTATAGAGCATGATATGAAGGTCGTAATGGGTGTCTCTGAATGGATAAGGGTGCTTGACTACGGACAGCTGATCGCCGAAGGCACACCTTCAGAGATACGATCCAACTGTAAAGTTATTGAGGCATACCTCGGAAAGGAGGCTGCCGTCTGTGCTGAAAATTGAGAACCTTAACGTCCGTTACGGGGGTATACATGCGATACGCGGAATATCGCTCGAAGTCCCTATCGGAAAGATAGTTACACTGATCGGGGCAAACGGTGCAGGGAAGAGCAGTACGCTGAGATCTGTTGCCGGACTGGTCAAGAGTAAAACAGGAAGCATCTCCTGGAAAGGGAAAAATATCCTTGGTCTCCTTCCGGAGGAGATACTTATGTCCGGTGTTGCTCTATGCCCTGAAGGCAGACGTATCTTTCCTCAGCTTACCGTACTTGAAAATCTGAGGCTTGGCGCTTATTCACGCAAAGACAAGTCAGGGGTAGAAGATTCAACAGAGAGGGCCTTCAGGCTCTTTCCCAGGCTTAAAGAGAGGACCTGGCAGAAGGGCGGGACCCTTTCAGGCGGCGAACAGCAGATGCTGGCTCTGGCAAGGGCTATGATGAGCGATCCAGAGCTTATCATGATGGACGAACCTTCCCTTGGCCTTGCCCCCCTTCTTGTTGAAGAGGTCTTCGATATAATCAGGGAGATAAACAAAGAGGGGAAGACAATTCTCCTTGTGGAGCAGAATGCATTCGGGGCTCTCAATGTAGCTGATTACGCCTATGTTCTCGAAGTCGGTGCGATAACACTTGAGGGCAAAGGCAGGGACCTTCTGAAAGACAGGCGTGTCATAGACGCCTACCTTGGAGGATGACGATTTTCTCAGATATTCAGATGATCATTACCTTTCTTTCCCGCTGCACGTTCTTCTGCAGCGGGACTTTTATTATGTTTTGCAGTCTGCCCCTGTTTTAATGCTTTCTGCAGATTATTGTCAGGCTGCCTTTGATCTAAACTGAAATCCGGACTTTAAGTTTATCAATACTGTTAAAAGCTTATCATGTAGTATAAAATGTAACTGCAGAAACCTAAGAGACAATATTTCCTAAGCGGAGGAAGCCATGAAAAAACCTTCTGCAATGAATCTTCCCAACCTGTTAAGCATCTCCAGGGTCTTCCTTGTCCCTGTCGTTATGGTATTCCTCACCAGACGTGCCCAGTTCGGTTTTATTGAAGGCGTAAACGTGGGGGACCTTCTGGCCGGGGTGATTTTTATAATAGCTTCCCTGACAGATGCGGCTGACGGTTACATAGCAAGGAAAAGGGGAATAGTAACAAATCTGGGCAAATTCATAGATCCGCTGGCTGACAAGATAATGGTAGTGGCCGTCCTGGTCGCTCTTGTTGACCTTCACAGGGTCCCTGCCTGGATGGTGGTGGTAATTATCTCAAGGGAGTTCATAGTTACGGGACTGAGAATGATAGCGGCTTCCGAAGGGGTAGTGATTGCAGCATCCAAAGGGGGAAAGCTAAAAACTGTCAGCCAGATAATTGGGATAATACTTCTGATATTCAACATTCCAGGCGGGCTGACTGTGATGTGGATCGCAATGGGTCTTACAATATGGTCCGGAGGAGACTACCTTGTAAAATGCATCGACCTGCTTGACTGATGCTATCTTCATCTCTGTGCCGGATCCTTTGAGCAAGATGGATCCTTTATCGGATTGGGAGGAATTGAAAGTAATGAAGGACAAACTTTTTAAGACTGTCGAAAAATTGGAACCGCAGATGGTGTCACTTCTTTCTGATCTTGTGGCAATCCCCGCGATAAGCCCCCTTGGAGGAGGCAGGGGAGAGTTCAGAAAGGCAAAGTTTCTCTCTGAAAGGTTAAAGGAAATGGGGTTCGGAGAACCCGAGATATATAATTCAGTTGATCCTGATGCCGAAGAAGGTGTGAGGCCAAACATTGTCGTAAGGATCAAAGGAAAAAGCGCCAGACGTCTATGGATAGTTTCACATATTGATGTGGTCCCCGAAGGAGAGAGAAGCCTATGGGAAACAGATCCTTTCAAGGCCTTCATCAAAGACCGCAGGGTATATGGAAGAGGCGCAAATGACAATTGCCAGGAACTTGTCTCCTCGCTGTATGCGGCTGTGGCGCTGAATGAACTTAGTCTGCTCCCGGAGTATGAAGTCTGCTTATGTTTTGTTGCGGACGAAGAGGTGGGCAGCGTACACGGAATACAATACCTGATAGGCAAAGGGCTTTTCAGCAATGATGATCTGGTCATAGTCCCCGATGGGGGCAACCAGAAAGGAGACTTTATAGAGATAGCCGAAAAGAGCATTTGCTGGATCGAGTTTGCTGTTGAGGGAAAACAGGTGCATGCGAGCACTCCGGATCTTGGCATCAATGCATGCAGGGCAGCCAACGAATTTTCCTGTTCTTTGGATGAAGCGCTTCATCGTGCGTTTCCGGACGAAGACAGCATTTTTGATCCTGCCTCTTCAACTTTTGAACCTACAAGGCGAAATTCCAATGTCCCTAACGTGAACACAGTACCCGGGCGGGAAGTTTTTTGCTTCGACTGCAGGGTCCTGCCCCATATTCCTTTGACAGAGCTGATAAAGGTAGTGGATTCCGAGATAAAGAAAATATCGGATAAACGGAAGGTAAACATTACATATAAATTTTTGCAGAAAGAACAGGCTCCGGCTCCAACCCCTGAAGGATCTCCGGTGGTCGGTCTTCTCAGGCGCTCCTTAAAGGAAGTCTACGGCTTTGATCCCTATGTAGGCGGAGTGGGCGGCGGTACATGCGCCAAATATTTCAGGGACGAAGGGATCCCGGCAGTAGTATGGTGCCAGGAGGCTGATGTCGCGCATATGCCGAACGAATATGCCGAGATAGATCACATGCTGAACGAGGCTAAGGTCTTTGCACTTATGATGCTCAACAAAGCGGAATGACCTTTGGTCACTATATGCATTTTTGACAGAGTCCGGCAGCCGGTGGAAAATATGATCCCGGCTGCTGTTATTATGTATTTTCATATAGGGCTTATTGCTTTGACTGAGATGTATATAAAAGGATATAATCAGCGGATGAAAAATGATATTTATACTGAAGAAATGTTTTTTGCTTTTGAGAGGTGGAGTATCAATGGGACTGTTTAGCGGTGTCATAAAGGCACTGGGATTGGATCCTAACGACAGAGCGATAGCCCGCTATGAGGAAAAAGCGTCAATAATAGATTCCTTCGAATCACAGGTCAAAGAACTTTCAGATGAAGAACTTGCCGGCTCCGCGTTATTTTTTAAAGCCCGTCTTGATAACGGAGAAACGCTTGATGACATACTTCCGGAGGTATTTGCAAGGGTCCGGGAGGTCTCTGTGCGGGCACTGGGGCTGCGTCATTTCAAGGAACAGCTGATCGGAGGCATGGCCCTGCACGAAGGAAAGATCGCAGAGATGAAGACGGGGGAGGGTAAGACTCTTGTAGCCACGTTGGCAGTCGCATTGAATGCCATAGCAGGAGAGGGAGTCCACGTAATAACCGTGAACGACTATCTGGCCGCGCGAGATGCGGAATGGATGGGGCCTGTTTACAGGGGGATGGGTCTCTCTGTTGGAGTCATATCTCCCTTTATGGACCAGGAAGACCGTTTTTCCGAATATCGCAAGGATATCACATATGGGACAAACAGCGAGTTCGGTTTTGATTATCTTAGGGATAACATGGCCATACAGAAGGAGCAGCGGGTCCAGAGGGGACATTCATACTGCATAGTTGATGAAGTTGACTCTATCCTCATAGACGAGGCAAGGACCCCTCTCATAATTTCAGGACCGTCAGAAGATGATACTGAGCCCTACCGTACAGCAGACAGCGTGGCAAGGGAGCTTGTAAAAGGAACGGACTTCGAAGTTGAAGAGAAGGAACGCAATCTTGCCCTTACCGAGACTGGAATAGCAAAAGCCGAGAGGCTTATGAAGCTTCCGAACCTTTTTACTGATTTTGCCAATTCTTCCCTGTCACATAAAATTGTGCAGTCCCTGAAGGCACATCATCTTTTCCAGAGAGACGTTCACTATGTTGTCAAAGACGGTGAGATAGTAATAGTTGACGAATTTACCGGAAGGCTGATGTTTGGACGCAGATACTCCGACGGTCTCCATCAGGCTATCGAAGCGAAGGAAAGGGTTAAGGTGGGAAGGGAAAACCAGACCCTTGCCACCATAACGCTTCAAAACTATTTCAGGATGTACAATAAACTTGCAGGCATGACAGGCACGGCACTTACGGAAGCAGAAGAATTCAAAGAGATATACGGCCTTGAAGTTATTGTTGTTCCCACCCATATGCCTATGGTAAGGCTGGATCATCATGATGCCATTTACAGAACGGTATCCGAAAAATACAATGCAGCTGCTGCAGAAGTTTTTGAGTCCTACGAAAAGGGTCAGCCGGTACTTGTGGGTACGACCTCCATTGAGAACTCCGAAAAGGTCAGCAGACTGCTGAGGGCAAGAAAGATACCTCACAGCGTGCTTAACGCAAAGGTCCACGATAAGGAAGCATCTATAGTCGCCCAGGCAGGCAGGCTTAAGTCAGTTACAGTTGCAACGAATATGGCAGGGCGCGGTACTGACATAGTTCTTGGAGGCAACGCCGAGTTCCTGGCCCGGGAGGAAATGCAGAAAAAAGGCCTGAACATCAGCGATAACGAAGACCAATATAAGGCCATCCTTCTGGAATATCAAAAGATATGTTCAGAAGAGCATGATGCAGTAATAAAAGCAGGCGGCCTCAGGATAATCGGTACGGAAAGGCACGAATCAAGACGTATAGACAATCAGCTGAGGGGGCGCTCCGGAAGACAGGGGGACCCGGGGGAAAGCCGCTTTTACATTGCCCTTGAAGATGACCTGATCCGTCTGTTTGGCGGGGACCGGGTCCAGGGGATCATGGAGAAACTGGGCATGGAAGAGGGAGAGTGTATAGAACATACGCTTCTTTCCAAGGCGATTGAAAATGCGCAGAAAAAGGTCGAGGAGATGCACTTCGATATAAGAAAGCAGCTTCTTTCCTATGACAACGTTATGAACCAGCAGCGCGAGGCCCTTTACAAGGAGAGGAATGAGATCCTTTTCGACAGGGACATTTCATCCAGGATGCTATGCGTACTTGAAGATACAGCACAGTCACTTCTGGATAAAGTTTTTGAAGACAACGAATCCCATGAACCGGACATACAGTCTGTAAGCGTAAAATTGAATGCCCTCTTCTGGCCGGGGATCTCAAAGCACATAGAAAAGGTCCGGACCAAAGAAGATCTTGAAAAAGAAAAACCTGTTCTGCTTGAAGAGATCAGGTCAAGATTCAGGCAAAAAACCGAAGAACTGGGATCCGATGTTTCAGAACAGATATTCCGATACATTTTCCTTGAAGTACTGGATACTAACTGGAAGGAACATCTCCTTGCAATGGATGAACTGAGGAGAGGGATTGGTCTGAGGGCTATAGGACAAAAAGACCCGCTTCTCGAATATCAGTTTGAATCATTTAACCTTTTCCAGACCATGCTTGTACAGATAAGGGAGGGCATAACGGAGTTTGCCCTGAAAGTGTCCGTTGTGAGCAAGGATAAGGAGAAGAGCAGGTCAGGCTGGATAGAGAGCCGCGACGCGCTTGAGATACCCAATGCGCCGGGATACGGAGAAGATATGGAAAATCCCGGTGCACTTGCAACAGCCAGAAAGACGCAGCCAATTGTCAATGTGAACAAGGTGGGGCGGAATGATCCCTGCCCCTGCGGAAGCGGCAAAAAATATAAACAATGCTGCGGGAGATGACAGGGAGGGTTTTTATGAAACGTTTTTTCGCTTTGGTACCATTTTTTTTGATACTGGCACTCCTTTTAATGACCCCCTCAGCCTCGCTGGCGTGGGACACATCTGAAGAGGTCAGGAGACTGAACAAAGAGGTTCCCTCTATAGAGGGTTTCAGCGGTGCCACCTCGGTTGTCTGGCTAAAAAACAATGATTTCAGGATGCTTAATGACGGAACGATGGAAAATACGTCTTATTATGTGGTCCTGATAGGAGAATATGTCCCCGATCAGCTTAAGGAAATCAAAATGCCTGTACCTGCAAGCGGCTCTCTCGATATTCTTGAGGCTGCCTGGTATAATCCCATGACAGCACTGAAAGAGGGGGAACTGACAGTCTCTGAGGAGAAGCTTAACGGCGGAGCATCAGTAAAAATGGTAAATACTCCGGCCGCGGCCGCGGGCAGGGTCGCGGTACTGATCGTCAGGACCAGACATGAAAAACGTTACGGTGTTGATGAAACGATAGACATGTCGGGAGCATTGCCCATATGGGAACAGAACGTTACAGTGGAACATCCGGAAGGCAGGGAGCTCTACTGGCATGGAAGAGACATAAAGGAGCCGGTGGTAACAAAGTCCTCCGGACAGCAGAGGTATAAATGGACTGTAATGAACCAGGAAAAATGGGACGGCGAGGGTTTTGTGGTATACAGAAGGCCCAGCCTTTCTTTCAGCTCCAGGAAAGGGCTAAGCCAGAGCCTCTCTGCTATGGATGAGATAGTTGCACTATTCCCACAGGTCAAGATCCCCGCTTCAGCAGCAGCGGGAGATAAGACCAGAATGGGGCTCAGGCTTATGGAATGGATCTCAATGCCGTCCAACAAACTTTCCGGATATCCCCGAAACTGGGTAAGGTCCCCTGAAAACATACCTCAGGACGGTCCCTGGACACCTTGGGAGCAGACGCTGATCCTCAATAAATGGCTCAGATCCATTGGATGGGATACAAAGATATGGTGGCAGGCATCATCCGAACTTAACAAAGACAGCCCTGCTTCAACAAGCCTCTGGACAGCACCTGTGCTTGAACTTTCCCCTTCAGGCGGAAAGACAGAGTTTTATCAGGCCGGGCAGGCATCAGCTTACGGAGTTACCGCCCCATCTGTTTCGGGAACGGTACTTTATCGTGCCACAGACGAAGGACCTGAAAAGAAAATCGTTGCATCAGGAAGTCCAAAGGACCATAAACTTGAGTTCTTATGGAAGCTTGATCTCAATGAGAGCGGCTTGGCGGAAGGTACACTTATGATAAATGTGAGCGGCGGATGGGCGCAGCTGATGTCTGACGGCTACCTGCCCTCTCAGAGCGGACTTAGCGATTTTCTTAAAAAAAGGGTCAATTTTGCGATCCCCGGAATGGTACTTGACCCTATTTCAGTTGAACCTACAAAGACAGGCTACAGGCTGGAATTCAGCGTGAAATGCATGCCCGGGATAGTCCTTGGCGGAAACCTGCTGCTTCGTCTGCCGGGCGGGGTCCCCTCAAGAGTCGGTGAGATGATAGGAAAAGAGCAGAGTTATACTCTGCGTTTTCCTTTTGTTATCGACCAGAAGGTAAGGATGAACATGCCTCCCGGATATAAAATGGTGCAGGCTCCTCCCCTGAAAAAACTTGGTGAGGGATCGAATGCCGTACTCAGGGAGTCTATCGTACACTGGCCCAAAAAAGCGCAGCTTGTCGCAGACAGTACCTGGACTGTAAAAACGGTCAATGTCCGAGATGATCTTGCAGCAATTTTAAAAGAAGAACTTGCAGCCTGCCTGAGATGGCCGGTGCTTGATCTGCCTTTCAGAAAATAAAAGTCTTTAATCATTAAGGAGTGTTTGATCTTGCAGAACATGACAGAAGAACTTAAGCGGATCCTCGAGCTGGCAGTTGAAAGCATAGCCAAGGAAACCGGGAATGATATCCCTGAAGGGTTTATGGTCCGGCTCGAGCGGCCAAGGCAGTCAGGGCACGGAGACTGGGCCACAAACATTGCGATGCAGCTTGCGAAGCCTTTTGCAATGAAGCCGGCGGAGCTTGCAGAAAAGATAATAAATAAAGTGCCGGTCGGTGAGATAGTTGAGAAGGCTGAAACTGCAGGACCGGGTTTTATAAATTTCACCCTTGCATCGAACTGGATAACAGAGGCGGTCAGGAAAGCGATAAAACAGGCTGAAAATTACGGCAGGGTCGACTCAGGGAAGGGCCGGAGGGTGCAGGTGGAATTTGTAAGTGCAAATCCTACAGGTCCGCTCCATATGGGCCATGGCCGAGGTGCCGCCGTGGGTGATATTACGGCATCCATACTTGATTTTGCCGGATGGGATGTCGAAAGAGAATATTACATTAATGATGCCGGCCTTCAGATGGAACTTCTGGGCAAGTCTGCTCAGTCGAGATATTTTGACGCACTCGGAAAAGGCGAGGAAGCTCCGATGCCTGAAGACGGTTACCATGGTGATTATATGACGGATATAGCAGCTTCGTTCGTCGATAAATACGGAGACTCTCTGGCAAGGAAGCCTCTGGAGGAAACAGTTGAATTTTTCTCTGTAGAGACAGGCAAAATAGTAACAGAGATGATCCGCAAAGACCTTGAGGAGTTTGGAGTAACCTTTGATGTGTGGTTCTCAGAAAAATCCCTCTATGACAATGGTCAGGTCGACCCGGCGATGGAGGAGCTAAAAAATAGGGATTTTGCCTATGAGGAAGATGGAGCAATATGGTTCAGGTCCACTCTTTTCGGAGACGACAAGGACAGAGTTCTCATAAGAACAAACGGGGTCCCGACTTACTTTACGTCAGACGTTGCATATCTAAAAAACAAATATGACAGGAATTTTGAAAAGCTCATATACGTATGGGGAGCTGATCATCACGGATATGTACCAAGGCTGAAGTCGGTAAACAAGGCCTTTGGTCACCCTGACGATGCGTTGGATGTCCTTCTTATACAGATGGTGAATCTCCTTAGGGACGGGAAGCCCGTTCAGATGTCCAAACGCGCAGGGACCATAATCACACTGAGGGAAATTATGGAAGAGGTCGGGGTAGACGCCACAAGATTTTTCTTCGTAATGCGCCGCTGCGACAGTACACTTGACTTTGACCTTGAACTGGCAAAAAAGGCGACTTCTGAAAACCCGGTCTTCTACGTCCAGTATGCACATGCAAGGATATGCAGCATTTACCGCGAACTTGAAGAGAGGGGAATAGCACTTCCCGGGACGGAAGAATTCGACGTCTCACAGATAACTGACCAGTCCGAGATAAATCTGGCAAAAGCGATTTCGAGGCTCCCTGAAGAAGTGGAAAAAGCTGCTGATGAATTCGCACCTCACAGGATCGCATATTATGCAACAGAGCTTGCAGAAGCATTCCATTCCTTCTATAACAATCAAAGGATACTGGGAGTTGAAGACCCTGTTATGAAGACACGCATATTGCTTATGGAAGCAGCGAAGATAACGTTAAAGAACGTGCTGACGCTGCTTGGGGTCTCTGCACCGGAAAAGATGTAGCAGCTTCAGGACGCTTTCGTTAGAGATATCAGATGAGAGCTCCCAGATTAAGGTGGATAATATTTGCAGCCGCTGTGACTTTTCTGATCGCAGTTCTGCTAACTTCTTTTTTCAAAGAGCTTGAAAGGATCGAAGTCCTTTCAGGCACATTGGATAAAAGGATGGAAGAACTTGTGGCTGAAGAGAGAAAATCCCAGGAACTGAAACAGGATATCGAATATTACAGCACACCCGAGGGAATAGCCAGGCTCGCCAGGGAACAGTTCAACCTTGTCCTGTCAGGTGAAGTCATGTACAAGATCGAAATAACATCAGGAGATACCTTGCACTAGAATAAGTTCAGTGCTATAGTACTTGATTGTATGTCCCTGCCTCTTACGGGATAAGAGGCCAGAGTCCAAAGGGAGGAGGTGAAGTACGTGCGATCTTACGAAATGGTTGTGATTCTTCAGGCAGATCTCGAAGACCATAAAATGGTATCCGAAGAAATTGCCGAGGTCGTGCGCGGTTTGGGAGCAGAGTTGGAAAAGGTGGATCTCTGGGGCAAAAAGCGTTTTGCCTACCACATTGAAAAACAGCTCGAGGGTTTTTACGTTTTGTATACGTTTAAGCTCGACCCCGCACAGGTCAAGGAAATGGAACGTCTCCTTAGCCTGAAACCCCAGGTAATACGGCAAATGGTCGTTAACCTGGAGGAGAAGTAAGCGTTATGGCGCGCGGATTTAACAGGGTCATCCTCATGGGTAACCTTGCAAGAGATCCTGACGTCAGGTTTACTCCGAATAAGCAAAAGGTAGCAAGGATCACTGTCGCGATAGGCCGTCAGTGGAAGAACAAGACGACCGGTGAACTGCAGAGCCACACGGATTTTGTAAATGTCTCTGCGTGGAGTTTCACTGCTGACATCTGTGAACGCTATCTTAAAAAAGGCCGCCCGGTATTGGTCGAAGGACGCATAAGTGTCCGCGATTTTGACGATCCCAAAACAGGACAGCATCGCTGGGTGACTGAGGTTGTTGCTGACAATATAGTTCTCCTCGGTTCAGGCAGAAGAGACGATGAAGGGTCCTTCGGGCCCGGAAGTCATTCTGATCATAACTCCGCCGGCGTAAGGATAAATTCTGACGCACTTTCAGGCGGCGATATGGGAAGCCTTCGTGAAGAAGAGGGATTCGAAGACGAATTCCCGCTTGATTTTTCTGAGATGGGCGGTACCGAAGGACCCGGAGACGTACAGATACCATTCTAGGAAGGGGTTGAGTCTTTGATGGAAAACAGTTCCAATTTTAACCGCAAGCGCCGCAAACGTCGGCCAAAGGTATGTCACTTCTGTGTAGATAAAATTGATCACGTAGATTACAAAGAAGTAGAAAAACTTAAAAAATATATAACGGAACGCGGCAAAATAGTCCCCAGGCGTGTTACAGGGACCTGCGCGAAGCACCAGCGCCAGCTGACAAGGGCTATCAAAAGGGCAAGGATCATCGCACTTCTGCCTTTCACATCAGATTAAATTTGAGTCTGTGCTGTATAATTGGGAGAGGGCCGCTGGGCTCTCTCTTTTTTATTGATTCTGGGGGTCGCAAAGTGAGATCGAAAATAATATTTGAGTGGCTGTCATGGATATTGCTGAGTCTTACATTCTTCACAGGCGGGATGTATTTTGCCCTTGCTTCACCATTACTTATTATTATAGCCCCGGTACCTTTTATGATGCTTTGCATCAGGCAGGGATCCAGGGAATCATTTCTTGGCGTTTTGTTCGGGACCGTATCGGTTTTTATGATTTTCGGAGGTCTTTCAGCCTTTATGTATGCCGTTGAATTTGGTATGCTGGGTGTCCTTTTCGGTTATGTTTATGGCAGGGCTGATAACGGGGTCGATTTTGTTCTATTCTCAGTGGCTGTCTCCATAGCAGCCAAAATTATACTTTTGGTGACATTTGCCAGGCTGTCCGGGTCAGACCCCTTTGCAATGTCTCCTGAAGCTGCGACCCAAATAGTAGGATCTCTCGCTCGCAGGTTCTCATCCGGCGGAATTGGGGCATCAGAAGAAATCATCAATAATTATGCATCCGCAATGGTCGAAACAGTATCATTGCTTATGCCCTCAATGATAATATTTTTTTCGGCCATCGACACATTTGCTGCCTACGGAACGGTTTCTTATTTAATTAAAAAATCAGGCGGGGAACCGCTTGTTACGCTTCCTAAATTCGGCACATGGCGTTTCCCCAAAAACCTTTTCTGGGCATTGGCTGCAGCCGTTGTAATGGACCTGGCCGGAAAGGCCTTTCCGGATGAGAGGGTGTTCAGGGTCGCATCAGCAAACCTGATGGAGGTGCTCAGGGCCATATTCATGATCCAGGGGCTCTCCCTGTGTTGGTACTACATGTCACACAGAGGTATATCGAAGCCGGTCAGAGTATTATTTTCTGTCTTCTGCGTAATATTTTCTCCGGTGTCATACATATTGTCTATGGTTGGAATATTCGATATCTGGTACGATTTACGCACACGAATAAGGGGGAAAAACAATGAAAGTAATTCTTAAACAGGATGTAAATAAAATTGGGAAAAAGGGAGAGCTCCTGGAAGTAGCTGACGGCTATGGCCGGAATTTCCTTATATCAAGAGGACTTGCGGAAGAGGCTACGGATGGCAGGATAAAAGAGCTCCAGCAGATGCAGAAGACCCAGAAAATAAAGGATGATAAAAAGCTGAAGGCAGCAGAGGAGTCCAAAAAGAAACTGGGCGGCAAAGTTGTCAGGATAAAGGTGAATACAGGTGAGGGAGGGAAGCTTTTCGGAAGCGTTACCAATGCTCAGATAGCTGATGCCCTTTCAGCTCAATACGCTGTCCCGACCGATAAAAAGGACCTTAAAATGGACGAGACCGTAAGACAGACCGGAGAATATAAGTTCAAGGTGAAATTGTATACCGGTGTCGAAGCTGAAATGACTTTGAAAGTGGAGTCAGAATAAGTTGAGTGCAAACAGGGAATTAGACAGGATCCCACCTTTCAATCTTGAGGCCGAGCGCTCAGTGCTCGGCTCATGCCTTATTGACAGAGATTCCCTGCTTATAGTTATAGAAAGCCTCCGAACGGAAGATTTTTATGATCCAAGGCACAGGACTGCCTTTGAGATCATTGCTTCAATGGCAGAACAGGATTTTGCCGTGGATTCACTGACTTTCAGAGAAGAGGTCAGAAAGCGGGGGATAGAAGACCGCCTCGGAGGTCTTCCGTTTGTGGCAGAACTTATGGATGCCGTCACAACAACTGCCAATGTTGAATACCACATAGGCATAGTGAGGGATAAATCGGTCCACAGGGGGCTTATAACAGTCGGGGGCGACATCTCGAGGATGGGATTTTCTGAGGAGATAGGCATAGACGAGGCACTTGAAACAGCCGAGCAGAAGGTATTTGAAATAGCCAGATCAGGAAGATCCTCGAAGTTAAAAGGAGCAAGGGAGGTAGTTACCTCCGCTATCGGTGAAATTGAGAAGAGGCTTGCCGGAGGACTGGATATCACGGGAGTGCCATCAGGTTTCAGTGATTTTGACAAACTTTCAGGAGGACTGCAGCCAGGCAGCCTTTATATCCTTGCGGCAAGGCCCTCAATGGGAAAAACAGCTTTTGCGCTTAACGTTGCACAGCACGCGGCCCTTGAGGAAGATGTCCCCGTCCTGATGTTCAGCCTTGAAATGTCTGCTGAACAGATAGCACAGAGGATGATCTCCGCTGAATCGGAAGTCAATCTGCGGGAGATGTTCGAATCGCGCAGAGTCCAGAATGACCAATGGCAGAAACTTACAAAGGCTGCAAAAAAACTTTCCAGAAGCCCTATATATATAGATGACAGTTCTACACTTAACACACTTGACCTCAGGGGCCGATGCAGGAGGTTCTTTGCCAAGCATAAGGCAGGCAAGGGCCTGGTCGTGCTTGATTACCTTCAGCTAATGAATGTAGCGAGAAAGATAGAAAACAGGCAGCAGGAAGTTTCAGAGATATCCAGGGCCCTTAAAGGTATAGCCAGAGAGTTTAAGGTGCCCGTTCTGGCACTCTCGCAGCTTTCAAGGGACGTAGAAAAGCGTGGAGGAAGCAAAAAACCCCAGCTCTCAGACCTTCGCGACAGCGGCGCCATAGAGCAGGACGCTGACATGGTAATATTCCTGTACAGGGAAGCATACTATGCCCAGGAAGGGGAGGCAGTCGATCCGACCTCTGAAGTCATAGTTGCAAAAAACAGAAACGGTCCCACAGGAAAGGTGGACCTCATATTTTTCAAAGAGTACGCCAGATTTGCAAGCAAAATCAGCGGTCATTACGTATCTTAAAATTATTGTTGCGGTAAGGCCACTTTTTATAAGTTTCATTTACCGGAATGACGTAAATTTTTTAACTAAGGGGATCTGCGCATGAAGTCGAAAGCTTCAAAAGTTTCAGATAAATCCTCAAAAAATTTTTCAGGAAAATTTTTAAATTTTGGCATAAACGGCACCTCACAAAGCAAAAAGGCCGTACCGCCCATTCTTTTTTATTTTCTGGCATTTGCCGCTCTTGGATTGCCTAACCTGGTTTTTTCCGGGGTAAGCTGGTTCGACACCCTTCACATAATGAAATGGACCGCAGCAATGGTGCCCATAGCGCTCATTTCTGCAGTTGGCGGAATAATGACCGCTCTGTACGGCAGTGAGCGGACCGGGTTCAGGATAGATCTGTTCGGATGGCTCTGGCTTATTATGCTCGGATATATTTCTGTTCAGCCGTCGTGGACGAGTATAATTTCCTGGTCCACATATATGAAGGAATGGTTTTTCTTTGCTGTGCTTTTCGGATTGTATATTTTTTCCTTCAACCTTTTCAAGGATCCCCGTGCTCACAGGACGGTACTGTGGCTTGCCAACATAAACGCCGGGATAAATGTTGTCTTTGCTGAACTCCTGATAAGGAATATGAACGGGCCTTTCCCATTCATCATGAATGTTCCGGGCAACTATATAGGCAACACCGGTCAGCAGGAAATGTTTGGACTGTGGATGGCAATGGCCGTAATGAACGGCATATACCTTAATGCAGTATATTCAGGAAACGTTGACGGTCCGATCAGTAAGCCCCAGAAGGCCGTTCTTACAAGGTATTTCAATATCCTGCTTCTGTTCCTCAATGCATGGGGGATGTGGAATTCCACTACCAGGGCAGGAATCTTTTCACTTATTACAGGGACTGTAATAATCTCAATAATATTTCTCACCGAAGACAGAAAGGAAATGCTAAGGAAAGTCGGCCAGGGAGTCTTGATAGTTATCCTTATGCTTCTTGTGAACATCGGGATGACCAGGCTGGGATTCGGTCGTGCTTATGATCTTCTGGACAAGACAATGGAAATGGTCATGGATACATCTTCTTTCGGAAAAAGAAGGGATATATGGAAGACAAGCTGGGCGGTGGCTACGGAGCAGCCTTTGAAAGGGCTGGGCATCGGTCAGTACAAGTGGCACTATCTTAAAGGACAGAAAATTGCCATAGAAAAAGACCCCGGAATAAAATGGCAGTTTACGTACTGGGCACATAATGAGTATCTGCAGTGGTTTGCCGAATTCGGGATCTTTGGAGCATTACTTATGATCTCTGCCGCAGTCTGGTGGATATGGATGTTTATAAAAGCCCTGACTCAGAAAAAAATACTTTCTTCAGAAGCTTCATGGGCATGTGCAATGCTTTTTCTCATATTGTTCGATGCAATTTTCAGCCGCCCTTTTCACAGGATCGAAAATGTATTGTGGCTTTCCCTTGCCTTTGCAATTGCAAACAGGGAAATCCTTCCTTTCAGCTATAGTTGGTCGGAGGTAAGGCATACCGGCATTTACAGGATAATAGGGGCATTTATTTTTGTAATGTCTCTCTGCGGACTGGTTTTTCTTGGATATGGTCTTGCCGGCAACAAATATATGCGTTACGCGACCAAAACTGAGAATGCCAGATTACAGGCATATTATATCCATAAGGCAAAATCAATACCAATGACAAGAGACGAAGCTGAAGAACAGTACGCTTACCATCTCCTTGCCGTTGCGAAAGTTACGAAAACACCCGAGGATTGGTCAAAAGCTATAAATCAGCTCTACAGGTCCTTTACGATCAGACCTCAGGCAAAGCAGCTTCTGGAGCTTTTTAATCTTGCAAGGCAGACCGGAAACCAGGAACTGATAAAGATCCTATTGCCCTATCTTCCGCCTCCCGGTCATAAACCTGCTCCGGTGACATCACCTTAAAAACTGAAAGAAAGTTGATAGGTGGATGAATGAAAATTATTGAGATACTTCCCGAATTGAATATAGGCGGTGTAGAACGCCATGTCATCGATCTCTCCAACGAACTCGCAGAGAGAGGTCATGATGTTTTGGTTATATCAAACGGAGGACAGATGCAGGGGCAGCTATATGACAAGGTGCTTCACTGGCAGCTTCCCGTACACAAAAAAGACCCCTTCACTGCATTTAGCTGCTCGAAAAAAATATCCTCCCGGGTAAAGGATGAAGGATGGGAACTTATCCACGCACACTCAAGAGTCCCCGCATGGATAGCTCTCTGGTCCTCAAGGTTATCTGGAAAACCATACATTGTTACCGCACATGTTGATTTTGGAAATAAAAATCGAATGATCTATTACCCATACCGTAAGGCAGAAAAGGTAATATGTGTTAGTGCTGCCGTAAAAGAGGGAATGAAAAGCTGTTTCTATGATAATACCGTGGTCATCCTAAACGGGCTTGCTGCCCCTTCGAATTATTGGTCGGACAATGGCTGGAAGATAACTAAGTTCCTTTTTGTAGGCAGGTTATCTCCGGTTAAGGGACTGCACGATCTGTTAAGGGCCCTTCCCGCAGATCTGCCGTGGACCCTTGATGTTCTTGGAGAAGGTCCGCAAATGAAGGAACTGGAATCAATTGCGATCGAACGTGAAATTTCGGACAGGGTTTTTTTCAGGGGATATTCGGACAGAGTTGATGATTACATGGCTGACTCGTCATGTCTTTTATTTCCATCCTATACGGAAGGAATGCCGCTGACTCTTGCCAGGGCTGTTCAAATAGGGATACCGGTAATAGCTTCAAATATTCCCTCTGTTTCTGAAATGGCAGGATCAGAAGAGGGACTTGTTCCACCCGGAGATATTGAAGGTTGGTGCAGCGCGATAACAGATTTCATATCATCGGGAAAAGTTAAGGCCAGGATCCCCCTTTCAAATATCCCTACTTTGAAAAAAATGGTGGATTCAGATGAAGAGATATACGCGGAATTGATCAGAAGCTGAAGTTTTTATCTGATAAATATTTATAGACCGGGGAATGATAAATGGATAATAAGACCAGCAAGGTGCTTTTTTTGAGATTTTCATCGCTAGGTGATGTGATTTTATCTAATTTTTATGCCATGAAAATTAAACAAATGCATCCCGGCTGGCATCTCACCTGGCTCGTTGACTCAATGTATAAAGAGTTGGTAAAGTCTCAGCCATGGGTGGACGAAGTGATGACCTGGGACAGGCAAAACGAAGGAAACAAAGGATTTATAAGGACGATCAGGGAGGTCCGGTCAAGGGGATTCGATATCCTGATCGATATGCATAATACCGACAGGAGCAGCTTCTTTTCTTTCTTTTCAAAAATACCTGAAAGATATGCAGGCAGATACAGGCTTCCTCTTGCACATAAATTCCACTCCTTTGAGGGGCTTTACGATAAGGCAGAGAAGATCTCAGATTGTGAGAGGTATCTTTGTGCTCCGGAAACGACAGCCAGGATCAGAAGCATGCTTTTTGATCCTGATGACAGGCCCGTTCTGACAGCTGCTATCGGAGCCAGCTACGAAAAAAAAAGATGGCCTGTCAGGAACTGGATTGAGTTTTGCATAATGGCAGTAACTTCAGGACATCAAATATATCTTACCGGCAATGGACCGGAAGAAGAAAAAAATGCCGTTCTTATAGCCGAATCGGTAAGAGACAGCAGTCTGAAGAATTTGGCCGGAAAACTTTCGATCCCTGAACTGGTACAAGTGATAGACAACAGCAGCCTTACTGTATCAGGAGACACAGGAGCTCTTCATATTGCCAGAGCTTTGGGAAAAGATACGATAGCGATGTTTGGACCGTCATCTATCAAAAACGTATCATATGTCGAAGGCCTGAAGAATGTCTTCTACTGTGATTGTCCTGACAAAGGCTGTCACGATTATGAGTGTGTAAGACCCTGCATGGAGACTATTTCTCCGGCACTGGTTTATGATCGCCTGGCAAGCATTGGTAAGTCAGTGAAGTTAAAGGCTGCTGATTATTGATGTATCTCTCTGTGCAGTACCTGGGTGATCTTATGATGCTTTCTTTATCGTATCGTTTGAAGAGCGGGGTGATTTTAATTGGATCTGTCAAAACCTTTGATTGATGATATGTCATTAAGTGTGCAAAAGCATATCGCCGACTTTTGCAGAAAGGGATCTAAAAACTGCAGTGTCCTGCTTGTGGGAGATTACATGCTGGACCACTATGTTAACGGGTCTGTTGAAAGGATCTCTCCTGAAGCTCCGGTCCCGGTGGTTAAATTCCAGAATGAAAAATTCATGCCGGGCGGAGCGGGAAACGTAATAGCCAATCTTGTCGGACTGGGAACTCGTGTCTATGCCTTGGGCAGATTGGGAGAAGACACGTATGGAGAAAAACTAAGGGCTATCTTCAGATCTTTGGGAGTGGATACCTCCTTTTTTTATAGTAAAGGAAATACTACTCTTAAAACGAGGATAATAGGTGATAAAAGGCAACAGATATTAAGGCTGGACAATGATAGTATTATGAGTCCGTCTGAAAAAGAGATTCAAAGTATCATAAAGAATTTTAGAATGATAATAAGGAAAGATAAGATCGGTTGTCTTTTGATATCAGATTACGCCAAAGGATTTTGCTCGGATGAGCTATGCAGTAGATTGATCCAAATCTCAAGAAAAGAGGGTATACCTGTTTTTATTGATCCCAAAAAAAATAATTGGGAGTGTTACTCCGGGTCTTTTCTGATAACACCAAACATTAGGGAATTAAGTGCCGCTGTCGGGACAAATTTGGCTAATGAAGATGATGAAATAGAAAAAAATGCGAGGTCGGTCATCTCAAAGTACAAAATTGAAAATGTGCTTGTAACACGTTCTGAAAAGGGATCGTCTTTAGTCAGCGCCGGCATGGTCAAACATGAAAGATCATCTGCTGTAGAGGTTTATGACGTTTCAGGGGCCGGAGACACGATGATCTCTGCCGTGGCAGCATTTTATACGGGCGGGGCAGGCATTCCGGAATGTGTCAGGATAGCAAATATTGCTTCTCAAATTGTAGTGGGCAAACTGGGAACATACGCAATAAAAAAGGCTGATCTGATGGAATATACAGGCCTGGCTCGTAATTGCCGGCCTCAAGAGAAAGATAAAAAAAATCAACATAAAACAGCGGATTTTAAATTGGCAGATGAAATTTGCAGAAAATTGAGAGAAAAAGGCAAAAGAATAGTTTTTACAAACGGGTGCTTTGATATTATTCATGCGGGCCACATAAAACTGATCACAAAAGCAAAAGGATTTGGGGACTTTCTTATAGTCGGACTTAACTCTGATTCGTCCGTTAAAAGGATCAAGGGGGACAAGCGTCCGGTCAACTCCGAGGATTCGAGAGCCAAAGTATTGGAAGCGCTTGAGGCAGTAGATCTTATAGTTATTTTTGACCAGGATACACCGATGGAACTGATCAAAATGATCGGCCCCGATGTCCTGGTCAAAGGCGGCGATTACCGAAAAGAAGAGATAGTTGGGCTGGAATTTGCAAAGTCAGTAAGGATAGTGCCGCTTGAAAAGGGATTTTCGACTACCGGCATAATAAACAAGATAGGCTGGAGCGATGAATAAAATATTTAAATATATAATACTTGACCGTGACGGTACTTTAATTAAAGATAAGAACTATCTTCATGACCCTCAGGATGTCGAACTTTTACCGGGGGTCGTAGACGGACTGAAAAAACTTGCATCCGGAGGATTTAAATTCATAGTTCTTACAAATCAATCGGGCATAGGACGAGGCTATTATAAAGAGTCCGACCTGTTTTTGGTCAATGAAAGGATATCATCCATCCTATCCGATGAGGGCATTGAGATCACAAGATATTATTACTGTCCGCATAAGCCGGAAGAGGAATGCTGCTGCAGGAAACCAAAGCCCGGAATGGTATATCGTGCATGTTCAGACCTAGAAATTGATTTCGACGGGATCCATTGTGTCATTGGAGATAAAAAAAGCGATGTAGAGCTTGCGGATAACATAGGTGTGAAGTCAGTGCTTGTGCTTACCGGATATGGAAGATCGGCTCTTGAAGAAGGAGCCTGTGCTTCTTATGTTGCGGATGATCTGGACAAAGCGGCAGAGCTGCTGTTAAAAACGTGAGGGTAGATGAATGATGAACAACGAGATATTTATAAAAAATATTGCAGCCCACAAAGCCCTGACCGACAAGCTCGGGCTGCTGGATGCAAAGGTGTACAGGGCCGCGGAGCTTATTGCAGGAGCACTCAGGTCAGAACGTAAACTGATCCTTTGCGGCAACGGAGGGTCGGCCGCAGACGCCCAGCATATGGCCGCAGAACTTTCGGGGCGTTATCTGAAAGATCGCAGGGCTCTAGACGCAGTTGCACTCAACTGTAATTCTTCGGCGATAACAGCAATTGCTAACGACTACTCTTATGATCATGTTTTCGCAAGACAGGTAGAAGCACATGGTAAAAAAGGCGACGTTCTTATGGCAATATCGACAAGCGGAAACAGTATCAATATCATTAATGCATTAATAAAAGCGAGGGAGATCGGACTTGTCACGATAGGCCTGACCGGACTTCATGGGGGCAGGATGGCCGGGACGACGGACCTCCTGCTTGATGTTCCCTCAGACTCAACGCCCAGGATACAGGAGATGCACATTCTTATAGAACACACACTCTGTGAAATAATTGAAGAGATAATGTGCTGAATATATGAATAATCAACTGCGGCTAAGAAAGTCCATAATGCAGCTTAAAATACATAAATGTCAAGTGGGGTGATCAAAACGAAGATACTTCACTATGTTGATGAGAATCGCCTTGCATGGGCCGAATCGTGGATACAATTGATAAGAGAACTGGAGTCAAAGGGGATCACTAACCGTGTGGTCTGTAAATCAGGCGGCACATTGACTGACAGATTACATGAAGCGGGTCTGCCTTTTGAGACATTTAACATTCCAATTTCATGGCTTCCGCAGACGGGCTTAAAATTAGGCGGGATAATTTCTGATTTTTCCCCTGATATTATTCATACAAGATTGTCTTCGGCGGCAAGGATCGGAGGATTCTGGGCAAGAAAAACCGGGGTCCCCGTAATACAGACTGTTGATAAATATCCTAAGGGACACTACCATAAAAACGCAGATCATCTGATAACTTGCTCTGAATCAGTAAAAAGGCATATGATCAAGCTTGGATATCCTGAAACAATGATTTCTACTGTTTTTAATCCTGTAGATCCGAAAAAATATGT